>CAZMNO010000035.1:0-38631 GCA_964567685.1 uncultured Rhodobacter sp.
ACGCTGCCTGAAAAAACGGCCAACTGTCAGATCACATCTGAACCACTACACATAATATATAGTATGTTTCCCTTTAGGTTGCATACATTTGCGATCTTGACGTGGTTTTTTGCCTTTTTCTTGTACTTGTAACTATATCTTGCGGCGTGTCAACTCCCCTCTATTTTTTTCTGCTTTCTTTTTTATTTTGTATATTTTCAGGTCTTTTTGCACCATGGCACAAAAGCCCTTGATCCGCCTTTTCCCTTCCTCGCTTCCCGCGAGTCCGGCCTTGCCTTGCACGTTTTCTTTTCCTTGCGCGTTGTGATTGCCAACGAATTCTTTACATCATGCAATGAACGTGCCCGGAGGGTAGGGGGCGTCTTTGTGAGTGCAGTAGGGGTTGATCTTGCCGCGTTTTCTAAACCAGCTTTCGAGATATTCGTCTTCACCCCACTCCGCCTTGCAGCGGTCCGCCTGCCTAGAATACCAGCGGCGATATTCGTCTTGCTCGTCTCTCGTCTTTCCTCCCCAACAGGCTTTGCAGATGACGACGCCGCCGCACTTTCGTTTCGCTTGGTGCGCGATGTACCTTTTTTGTCTTTCTTGGTCTCGTCTTTCGATCTCGTCTTTCCAGACTTTTTCCAAGTACTCCGTTTCTTTTTCCTGATAGTCGCCATAGTTCAATGTCTCCCAATCTTTTTCCCGTTCCACTACGGACTGAAGTAATGTATTCCACTGGGGGGCGTCCCTACCCACAGTGCGTTTTATCCGGTTGTTGATTTCATGCAGCCCGTCCAAGAGGTATTCCCGAAGGTCTCCCTTCGGCCACCAGTAGCCTTTGTAGTCTGGTATTCTCACTTGCAGGGCAGGGGGCACCGCCCCTAGCTCTGCCCATCGCTGCATCTGTTGGTCCAGATAGCGTTTCCCCAATGGGGGTTTTTTGCTCATTCTGAAATAGCTTGCCGCGTGATTTTCGCTCTTTGCTTCGCGCATTGTTCCGCGTGACTTGACCTCATTAAATTGGTCTTTCACCGCATATTTCAGGACGTATTGCAGCCCGCCTTGATCTGGTTCCCGTGGAAATACATGTCCATGTTCCCACATCGACCAATGGTTGCGCGTTGCTTTGCGCATCTCTTTTTGCGGGTTTTGTCTCGCATCGGCCCACGTTCCGAGTGTTGATACCGGCCGATCTGCGAAGATGACAAAATGCCAATGCACTCTGTCTTTCTTTGAGCCATGCTCGCCCGCCACGATATAGCGGATTTCTCCTGCTTTTTTATATTGGCGATAGTATGCCTGCCTTATCCGTTTCAGAAAATTCTGCACATCGTGATAGTGAAACATTTGCGCCCGTGGCGGGATTGTCCCGTCCGGCGCGTTTCGATAGGTCAACTCAATTGCGAGTGTTTCGCCCTTTGTTGTGGCCTTTTCGGCCATCGCCCTTGCGACCCATCCGTTTTTGCGTTCGGCTATGCACCTGTTGCAGCGTCGGCAGGCTACTTTTTCCCCGTTTATCGTGTTTGGCTCTGAGCACATTACTTTTGTTCCGCGTGTCACTAATTGTATACAGGATTCAAGGGTGCCTGTTTTTGTCCCGCCCCGGCCCCCCTCCGATCCTTGACGTCTACGGGGTTCCGGGGCTTGCGTTGCGCACCTAATGGTGCAGCGGGCGTTCAGCCCACACTTTCGGCAGCACTTCATTGAAGCGTTCTGCCAGTTCTTTGGCGTTTGGCGCCCGCATTCCTTGCTCTTCCATCGCTATGGCCTGCATTCGGCCTTTCACCGTCCGCCAATATTTCATTTCGATATGCGCGCTATCGCGAAACTTCCACCTGTGGCCGTGTTCCAGTTGCACACCGAATTTTTCCTCCACCATCGACACCGCCGACTCTAGCTGTTGCCAGTAGTCCTCACTGACGTTCCAGCCTTTGCCGGGGTGTACGATATCGACCGCTTCCCAGAATTGATGTGGGCTTTCCCAAGGGCCTGCCCTTGACCGGCCCGCCGCTTTCAGCGCGGCCTGTCTTTCTGGACTTCGCAAGGCTTCTATGATCTTGGCGGGATACCCCGCATCTTCCATCGCCTTGACGATTTGCTGGCCGAGATAGACCATCGGCCCATCCACATAGGTGTAACGGGTCTGCCTTTTTTTGACCTGCATTTTCTCGCGCGGAAACATCCTCGCTTTTGCGCGTTTTATCAGTTCTTGAGGTGTCATGATCTTACTCTTTTTTTTGCCGTAGTGGCCCTGCCCTGGTCGATGACTAGGGCAGGGGGCTTGCCTGTTAGGTTGCGGCCTCTTTGTCCGCTTCCGCCTGCGCTGCGGCTTCTGCGTCCGCTTTTGCCTTCGCTTCCGCTTCGGCCTTTGCGGCTTCTGCGTCCGCCTTGGCCTTGGCTTCTGCCGCCTCTTTCTCATCGCTCAGCTTTTTGAGGCGATCATGCGCCGCGATGCGGCGATCCAGACTGTCACTTTTGGCTGTCAGTTTTGCCACGGTTCGCGCCAGATACTTCTGTTGCGTTGCCGCTGAGCTTGGCCGATAGTCCGGGTTCGCGCCGCTTTCCGCGCCCCCCGGCCCGTATTTCATCCGCGCCGCCCGGTTGCCCTCTGGCAGCATCGCCGTGACGCCTTCGGTGAACCTTGCCTCGTCTTCTGGCCCCATGTACTTGGCGATACGTGCTCCTTTGTGTTCGCCGGGTTCCAGCCCGATTGCAAATTGGACAATTCCGTCAGGGCTTACCGCTTCGACTTGTCCGCCTGCCACGCCCACCAACAGCGTTGCTATCAGCATTTGTTTCCTGTTCATCTTCTTTCTCCGTTTTTGTTTTTTTGTTGGGGCAGGGGGCTTTTGCCCCCTATACCACTGCGTCCTCGAACACATCTTCGGTTTCGATTGCCGCCAGTTCCTCAACTGGTGTCGGTCCGAAGATAATTGGCGTATTCACCAACGCCATGCTGCTGCATGTGTATGAGCACACTTCCGCCGTTTGGTCTGCGAAAGGATAGTGGTCGAGATCATCGGGATAGAGCACACTTTGTGGCGTTACGGACATTGGCACTTCCAGTTGCCAAATGGCCGTTTTCGCCGCGACTGTCGAGGTATCGAGGTTCCTGCTAAACCCGTAGTTGACATAAGTTTTCAGGAGATGATTGTTGCCGACGTATAGCGCTATCGTGTCCTCATCGACTTGCGAGCATTCCGAATCGAGTTCTCGGATTGTAACTGGCACCGGGTCAACCGCCATTTCGTCTGCGACGTAGTTCCTTGCGCCCCAAGGTGCCGACAAGATTGGATGCGGCTGGTTTGCCAGTGCCTCGTCAGGCTTTACCACTGCGAAGGTCACGACGATGCCGCCAAATTCCGTCGCCGGTATTGGTGCGGTAAACTCGATTGACGCCACCAAATTTGATTGCGTAGTGTCGAGGTTTGCGCCATCCATTGCGCGTTGCAAGCTCATGCTGAAGGTATGCTGTTTCTGGTAGACGACGAATGGCTGCTTTCCGACTTCCAGACTCAGGCCGTGCGCAAATCGCGTCACGATTTCCTCGCCATGCTCTGGATTATTGTCGACGATTTCCCGCATTTCGCGCGTTAGGCGGTCCATTTTCTCCGCCGTGTAGAAATCGCTTAGTGTCACCTGTTGATCACTTCCCACGAAGTCTGCGAAGATGCCGGGATACCCGAGATTATTCGGGTCCTCCTCTACCCGAAAGCTGCCTTGATTTGATGTTGACCTCGAACGGTTGTAGGTCACCGTTCCTGTACCGCCGCTTTCCTTTGCCAAGGCTGTGCCGTTGGCAAATCCTTGCGTATCGACCATACCAAAGCCTTTGACGGCCATTGTCTGGTCCGGGATATTCAGATCCACCGCGCCGTTTACCCGATCTTCTGGATCCAGCACGCCGTTCAGGCGCTCCAGCACTGTTTTCGACAGGATTGCCGGTGTCACTTCGATATTATCCTTATCGACTTGCACCGCGTTCACGTAAGTTCGCCTGCGCAGGTAATTCACCGCCGCGTTATGGGCGAATCTTGCCGCCCGGTTTGCTTTTGCCACGCCTGATATTCGCGTCGGTTCAATTCCCATGCGCATCGTGAGTTCGTTTTCTGGCTCCAACGCAAACAGCGACGACCCCGACAGTAACTCTTGCCGGATCACCTCATCATTTCCGGGATAGTCCATCGCTGTATTTTGCAGCGCATGCATTGCCTGTACCGGCACGTAAACGCATATCAATTCCGCCGTGATTGGAGTAATCATGCGGCCCGGTATCGGGTCCAGTTCGAACGTCACTGACTGATGCAGTGATCCGCTTTCGCTTTCGCGGAATGGCACTGCCATTACCGGGGCCAGCTTGCCGCCCCGAAATCGGTCTACCACTGTTCTGCCATCGCGCCGCGTTGAACGCGGTTTCATGTATTTGTTACGCATTTTTCGTTTCTCCTTTTTTTTCGATGTCTGCGATCAGTTTTTTTGCCGTTGCCTTGTTGGCTTCCGGGTCGGGATTTGGCATCGCCTTGAATGTTCCCGGCTCATATCCGAATAGCTTTTCTACGCGGCTCATTTGCTTGAGCATGACGGCTTGATCTTCGCCTTCCTGCTTTCCTGCCGCTGCTTGCATTGCGTGCATTAGCGCGTCTTGCATTCGGTATTGCCGCTCCCTGTATTCCGAGAGTTGCCTTGCTATCCTTGCCATTTCTCTTTCCTTTCCTTTTGAGACTCTTTGGGTGTTCGCTTGCGCTTTGCGCACGCGTTTTGACCGGGCAGGGGGTCCGCCCGTTCTTTTGATCAGTAGTTGTAGAGTGGTGACGCTAGGCTAAAGCGGTCGCGGTAGTTTGCCGTTGGCTTCCACTTTTCTTTCCGCTTTTTGTCTTTTTCTTCGATTTCGAGCCAGTCAAACCCTCGGACCCATTCCTTTGTCCTTCCGAACCATTCTTCGGCTTCTTTTTTCTTCGCCGATGTTGGGAGGTTTTGCACCACGTCCGCCGCGCCGATCTGAGCCATTGCGTACGTTGACTCAATTGGCCCTGACTCCATCAAATCCGGGTTTGGTATACTCACCCATCTATCTGTTTGACTGTCGTATACGTCTACATACAGATTGTATGCGTCGCGCTCTGGAACCGCCCTTACCGTCTTATCCTGCGGATAAGGAGAGCCACTAGGACTAGCACTATCAATAGTGTCGCGACCGGCAAGCCTATCATCTCTCGCTCCATATATTCCGGGGACGTCTGGCCTTAAGGTGGTTCTTTCGACCAGTTCTGTCAACCGCTGGTTTTCCATGTCCAGTTGCGCCTTTTGCATTTTCAGCGCTTCCTGATCGGTCAATGTGCCAGCCATTGCCGCTCCGGTATTGGCGATGATATTGCCCATGGTTGGGGCATACTGCGCTCCGGTCCCGGTTCCGGGTCCGGTGAACAGCAGGGGGTTGAACCCCGCCGCCTCAGCATTCTTGCGAATGCCTTGGGGGGAGTTCATGAAGCGATCTTTTTTTCGCTCATTTGCGTTCAGCGCTGCCCCGAGTATTCCGGTGCCGAACTGTAGTAATGGCGCTAACCAAGCCATCCTACTGCGCTCCGGTGCAAATCGCTTGATATACCACAGGCATGCTGGTAGCGAGGTACGTGCCGAGCACGCCCGCTAGGGCTGGCAGCATGACTTTCAGCATCTGTTTTGTAATAATTGCGTTCATTTTACTCTCCTTCGAGTTGTTAATGATCGCATAATATATATTATGTTAATTATTGTTTACTGTTATATTACAGAATGTTACTTGATACTTCACACAACGTTCTTTTCAAGAAATGGCTCATTCTTCAGAATTCGCTCAACTCCCAGCGCCGATAAATCAAGAGTATCGTAGCGACCAAGCATGACTAGCTCCGCCACAGCCCGCCCGACCGCTGGTGATTGCTGCAACCCGTGCCCGGAAAACCCATTTGCAAAGGTCAGATTGCCAATCGCCGGATGACGCCCGATGATCGCGTTCTGGTCCAGCGTGTTAAAAGCGTAATGCCCGGCCCACATTCTTCTGAGTTTGATCGCTTCAAAGATCGCTGCACGATGCGCCAGAGCTGGCCACAGGCGCTCCTCAAACTCTTCATGTCTTGGATCAAAATCTTCATGGTCAACCCTGGGGTCCTCCTTGGGATGAACCGCCGCCATCCAAAAAGCCCCTTCCGGGCGAAAGTAAAGACCGTGTGGATCGACCACCAGCGGTGCGTTTGCAACCGGTGGCCCCGGGGTTTGAAAAACAAAAGTCGTGCGTTTGCGGGGTTCAACCGGCAGATCAAGCCCGGCCATGCGGGCGATCTGATCGGCTCGCGGTCCGGCGGCATTGACGACCTCACCAACATCGACATTTTGGCCTGATGCAAGCGCCACCGAGTTTACAACACCGTTTTGCACGTCAAGCGACGTGACCTCATCGGTGACATAGGACACCCCCTGACGCCGCGCCATGTCGCGAAACCCATTGAGCAGGCCGATATTGTCAAACCAGCCTTCACCGCTGGACCCGAGTGCCGCAAGTTTAATATCGCTGACATTAAGAAAGGGATAACGCTCTTTGAGAGCGCCCGGTTCCAGCAACTGGGTATCCGCCCCCCCTGCCCGCTGCACCGCCCGATTTTCGGCCAGTACCTCGCATTGCGCCTCGGTGCAGGCCAGAAAAAGGTAACCATTTTCACGCAAGCCCAGATCGATGCCATCGCTCAGCTCGGCAAAGTTGCGGATGAATGCGATGCCGAATTTTGATATTTCGACATTGATTTGATTGGAAAATTGCATCCGGATCGAGGCTGCAGACAAGGCTGTCGAGCTCTGTGCATAGCTGGGGTCGCGCTCCACCACCAGGATGCGGGTTTTCGATGCAGGATCGAGTGACAGAAAGTAAGCAACAGCGCTGCCGATGACGCCACCGCCTATGATCAGAACGTCGGTATATTGCTTTTGTGACATCCGATTTTATGCCGCGTAAGCCGGGTTCAGTACCGCCGGCCACCTGAATTGAATTGTGGATAGGTTGGAATACAGCAATATATCACGCGATGAACGTGAGTAGCTGCTCGTAAAATATTCGATTAGTCCTAATAGTTTTCCACAGGTTGCGAAGATCATATCACTCACCCCGCGCTTGCGCGAATTTCGTCAAGACTGCGAAACGGCGTGATATCCTGCGGATCGATCATCAGTTCGATCAACCCACCGGTTGCACTTTCGGCCGCCCGTTGGAATGCCGCGGCAAAATCTTCGGTCGCTTCAACCCGTTCTGCATGAAATCCATAGGACCGCGCCAGCGCCACAAAATCCGGGTTGTCGAGATCGGTTCCGCTGATACGGGCTGGATATTCACGCTCCTGATGCGCGCGAATAGTGCCGTACATCCCATTGTTTAGTAACAATATTATTGGATTTAGGCCCTCCTGTTTTGCAGTGCCCAACTCTGACAAAGTCATCTGAAAATCCCCGTCCCCAGCAAAACAGACAACCTGCCGGTTACGATCAATCGATTTGGCCGCAAGCGCTGCCGGAATGCCCGCGCCCATGGCACCGCTTTGCGGGGCAACCAGCCTGCGCCCATCCCGATAGGTCAGGAATTTTGACGGCCATACGGCAAAATTGCCGGCTCCGTTTGCAATGACAACATCCTCGTCAAGCCAGTCATCCAGCCAGGCGCTGATAGCGATCATGTCCACCTTGCCGGACACATGTGCGTTTTTGCGCATCGTCAGGAACCCCTGCCGCCCCTGATCACGCCAGTCGCTCCAATCCCCCAGCACCGGTTCATGGCTGAGTGCATCCAAAAGCTCATTCGGCCCTGTATGAAGCGCCACATCGGGCTGATAGATCTTTCCAAGCTCGCGATCAGATATATGTGCGTGGATCAGGCGCTGCCTCGGGTTGGGTACCTCAAGCAATGACCAGCCTTCGGTCGTGGATTCGCCAAAGCGGATATTGATGGCAAAGATCAGGTCAGCGTTGGTAATAGCCTCTTTAACATGGGGCGACATGCCAACCCCCGCATCGCCGACATAAGCATCGCTGCCGTTGTCGATCAGGTCCTGTGCGCGAAATGAAACAACGACGGGCAGATTGTTGCGGTCCACAAATTCCTGCACACGCTGTCGCCCGATATCATTCCAACCGCCGCCGCCGATCATCAGGAGTGGTTTTTTTGCCTGACACAACAATGCGACCGCCTGCTTGAGTGAGCCTGCCGAAGGCGCCGGTTCGCTGAAACTGACTGCGGGCCCGACCACACAATCGCTCGTTTCGCGCAACATATCCTCAGGCAAGGCAACCACCACGGGACCCGGACGGCCGGACACAGCGGTCACAAAGGCGCGCGCAACGATTTCGGGGATACGCTCGGCTGAGTCGATCTCGGTCACCCATTTGGCAACATCGCCGAAAAAAGACCGGTAGTCGATCTCCTGAAATGCCTCGCGCTGGCGCATGTCACGCCCGATCTGGCCGACAAACAGGATCATCGGGCTGGAATTCTGCATGGCCGTGTGAACGCCGATCGCGGCATTTGTGGCCCCCGGCCCACGGGTGACAAAGGCGATGCCCGGGCGGCCTGTCAGCTTGCCGTAAGCCTCGGCCATGAAGGCGGTTCCGCCCTCATGACGGTTGATGATCAGGCGGATCCGGTTCTGCACGTCATAAAGCGCGTCAAGAACATCAAGATAACTTTCACCGGGCACACCATAGGCGGTTGTAACATTCTGATTAACCAGACTTTCCACCAGGATTCGTCCGCCTGAGCGTTTTTCCGTCATTTCTGCCTACATATTGCTCTCAAGCTGCGTTTGGAATTCAGACTAAAGTGGACAGAATCGGCTTTCCAGCGCAAAGTAAGTCACGAAATACGTCCATTTTGTCATATTTGTAAGTTTCTCGGGATTCTGGGCAAACTGACACGCAATACACTAGACAGATCACATGATTTCCCGCTAGGCGAATGTTACTCACAAAGGGAAATCAGGGATGGGGTCGCTTCCTCCAAAGCTTGACTATATCGCCCGCTTGGCGGATTGCCACGCAATTGAAGATGTATGGGCGCTTCATGTCGGCAAAATGGCTGAATACGGTTTTGACCGTATGATTTACGGCGCCAGCCGTTCGCATACCGAAGGGCAGTTTGGCGATTTTTCGGATTCAATGGTCCTGACCAATCACGATAAGGATTATATCGACCTCTTTTTCGGCAAAGCGCTTTATGCGGATGCGCCAATGGCAATCTGGGCGCTTAACAATTCAGGTGTCTGCTCGTGGCAATGGGCGCTGGACCGGCGGGCCCGGGATCAGACCACCGAGAAGGAAAACAGGATCCTTGATCTGAACACCAAAATGGAAGTGGATGCCGGCTATACCCTAAGCTACACGCATGCCTCCGAGCGCAGCAGATCGGGTTTGGGGCTATGCGCCAAAAGGGGTGTGACCCAGTCCGAAGTGGACGCATTATGGGAAGACAAAGGTGCTGAAATAGAGCTTTTCTGCACCCTGATGAACATGAAGATCGACACGTTACCCTTTAAAAGACAAGGGAAACCTCTGACCGCGCGGCAACGCGAAGTGTTGCAATGGGTGGCCGATGGCAAGACCTTGCAGGACATTGCGGTGATCATGGATCTCAATCAGCCGACGATAGAAAAACATCTACGACTGGCGCGGGAAAACCTGAATGCGGGAACGACCGCACAGGCCGTACTCAAAGCGTCTTTACAGAATCAGTTTTTCCTTTTTGAGGGCGTTCGCACCCCCAAAGGTAAGGAAATCCGTAGCTCTTAGAGGCCTGATTTTTGTAAAGGTATGGGAAACCATACTTTAACCACTTGTTGCAAATTGCGATGATAAAAACAGTTCCATGAGTGGTGGCAATTCTGGCCAGGGAACGAGGGGTTGTCCGGATACCAGTTATTTCCGGTCGATGGATGAGCCTGAGGAATATCGGTCGAATAACACTTCCGGTTTTTCTCTTGGTCGATCTGTCGCTTTGGGGTTCCCTCTTCAAAGACCGATAGCTGAGACTGGCAATCGGCGCAGGTCTGACCTGCGTCGTTTGCTGCGTTTAACCCACATTCAGGGCCTGCGTTTTCCAGCGACCCGACAAAGATAAACCCCGGCCTTGCGACCGGGGTTTGAGTTCTGATTCGATCTGTTATGCCCGGATCAGCCGCCGATGGTCTTGGCAACCTCAGCTGCGAAATCCTCGGATTTCTTCTCGATGCCTTCACCAACCTCAAGCCGGGCAAAGCCCATAATCTCAACACCGGCATCCTTGGCGGCCTGGCCGACGGTGATATCGGGGTTGATGACGAATTTCTGGTTGAGCAGGGTCACCTCCTCAAAGAATTTCTTCATCCGGCCCTTGATCATGTTTTCAATAATGTTCTCGGGCTTGCCGCTTTCGCGTGCCTGTTCGGTCAGAACCGCCTTTTCGCGCTCCACCATAGACGGATCCAGATCAGCATCGGACAGCGAAGCCGGGTTGACGGCAGCAACATGCATCGCCACCTGATGGCCGATACCGTTGTCTTCGCCCTGCATGGCAACCAGAACGCCGATCTTACCCATGCCCGGTGCAGCCGCATTATGCACGTAAGAGGCCACTGCATCACCCTTGAGCTGGGTCATCCGGCGGACATTCATATTCTCACCGATGGTCGCAACCTTTTCGGTCACGGTATCAGCAACCGACTTGCCGTTGATCGGCGCAGCCAGCAGCCCGTCAAGATCAGAAACGCCGAGAGCCGCGCCGGTGATCGAGGAGACCATGTCCTGAAAATCGGAATTCTTCGCAACAAAGTCGGTTTCCGAGTTCACCTCGACCACAACGCCAACACCATCAGACGATGCGACGCCAACCAACCCTTCAGCCGCCGTACGACCGGATTTCTTGGCCGCTTTGGCCAGGCCTTTGGTGCGCAGCCAGTCAATTGCCGCTTCGATATCGCCATCGGTTTCGGTGAGGGCGCGTTTTGCGTCCATCATGCCGGCACCCGACATGTCGCGCAGTTCTTTTACCAGTTTAGCTGTAATAGCCATTAGGTTTCTCCTTTTTGGAGGTTATTGTTCTGCCGTTCAGCGCAGGGATGGCCCCGCACTAAACGGCAAATCCGTTTTTTGGCTTTCGCTCAGGCTTCAGCGGGGGCGTCGGCTTCTGCCGGGGTTTCCGCTTCTGCTTCTGCAACCACTTCCTCGACCGGGGCTTCTTCCAGTGCGCCTACGTCAACACCGGCAGAACCCATCTGTGCAGTCATCCCGTCAAGGGCCGCACGCGCAATCAGATCGCAATAAAGCGCGATGGCACGAGCCGCATCGTCATTGCCGGGGATCGGGAAATCGATGCCGGCAGGCGAGGAGTTGCTGTCAAGCACCGCAACCACCGGAATGCCCAGCTTGTTGGCCTCAGCCACAGCCAGCGATTCCTTGTTGGTGTCGATGACGACGATCAGGTCGGGAACGCCGCCCATTTCGCGGATACCGCCGAGTGACGCCTGCAGTTTGGCCTGTTCACGCTCAATGCCCAGACGCTCTTTCTTGGTCAGGCCTTCGGCACCTTCCGCCATTTGCTCGTCATATGTCTTCAGACGCTGAATGGATTTGGAAACGGTGTTCCAGTTGGTCAGCGTGCCACCAAGCCAGCGGTGGTTCATGTAATATTGGGCCGAGCGTTCGGCCGCATCGGCAATTGCCTTTTGCGCCTGGCGTTTGGTGGCGACAAAAAGAATACGCCCGCCTTTGGCCACGGTTTCACGTACCGCATTCAGCGCTGCGTCAAGCAGCGGAACGGTTTGCGTGAGATCCATGATGTGAATGCCGTTCTTCGCCCCATAGATGAACTGATCCATGCGTGGGTTCCAGCGATGTGTCTGGTGGCCGTAGTGAACGCCGGCTTCAAGCAGCTGGCGCAATGTGAACTCTGGAAGAGCCATTGTCTTTTTCCTTTCCGGTTTTAACCTAGGGCGGGAGTAGAGCGTTTGCCCAACCGGTGGAGTACCAGGGATGTCTCCCCTGAAACCCTCAAGACCCGCCTGTGGATTGATGCGCTTGGCTCTAGGGGAAATGCTTGAGCTGCGCAAGCCCTTTCCTGCCCCTGCCCGGAAAACTGCGCTGCGTGTTTGTGGCATCTGTTGGTTCCATGGATATTTGTGAAAAGAAGAAGGCAGGGGTTGCAACTTTATTTATGGCTCGGCACAACTTGCGCCATGAAGAAAACGCCTCAGGTTCTGTGTATCGGCTCGGTGCTTTGGGATATCATCGGTCGCGCAGCGTCGCATATGGAGCGCGGTTCGGATGTTCCCGGGCGCATTACCCGCTTGCCCGGCGGCGTTGCGTTGAATATCGCGATGGCGCTGAATGGTCTGGGGGTGCGTGCTGGCCTGCTGACAGCGATCGGGCGCGATGCGGAGGGACAGGAATTACTGGCAGCCGTAACCGCATTGGGGCTTGATGCAGATCACGTCTATGTTTCCGAGGATTTGCCGACGGATCGTTATCTGGCTGTCGAAGGGGCAAACGGGCTGATTGCCGCAATTGCTGACGCGCATTCACTGGAAGCGGCTGGCGAGAAGATACTTGCGCCTCTACGCGATGGTCGCCTGGCAAGTGCGGAACGACCCTGGGCAGGAATGGTGGCTCTTGACGGCAATCTGACAGGTGAAATGCTGATTTCCATTGCAAGAGGCAATCTTTTTGATGCCGCTGATCTGCGCATTGCCCCGGCCTCGCCCGGCAAGGCAGAGCGGCTGATGGCATTTTTGGGTCATGGGCAGGCGACGATTTATTTGAACCTTGAAGAGGCCAACACTATCAGTCACGGCAATCATGAAAATGCGGAAACAGCCGCAAGGGATCTGTTGGCAAAGGGATTGCACCGGGTTCTGGTGACAAACGGATCAAAAGCGGCCTGTGTTGCTTCTGCTCAGAGAGTCATCACCAAAACACCACCTAAGGTCATGGTGACACGGGTCACCGGGGCTGGTGATGTCTTCATGGCATCCCATATTGCCGCAGAACTAAACGGCGCCAACGCCAGTGAAGCGCTTGATGCGGCTTTGCTGCGCACGGCAGACTATATATCAAGCGAGAAACCTCTGTGACTCTCCCTCTTGTCTTTTCTTCAGAAGTTGAAGGCGCGCGAACGAAAGGCCAGCCCGTTGTGGCGCTTGAAAGTACCATAATCACCCATGGAATGCCTTTTCCGCAAAACCTGGAAACCGCCCGGTTGGTCGAAGCGGAAGTCAGGGCAAATGGCGCAGTTCCGGCGACACTTGCGGTGTTGCAGGGTACTGTTCATATCGGGCTTGATGCCTCGATACTTGAGAAACTGGCCAAAAGTGAAAACGCAAGAAAGCTCAGCCGCGCTGATCTGGCGGTGGCGTTGGCCAGTAACGAAACCGGGTCGACAACTGTTGCAGCGACGATGATCCTCGCTGATCTTGCAGATATCGATGTATTCGCAACCGGTGGAATCGGTGGGGTGCATCGCGGGGCAGAGCAAAGTTTCGATATCTCTGCCGATCTTCAGGAGCTGGCTCAGACTAGCGTCACGGTCGTGGCCGCAGGGGCCAAGGCGATTCTCGACATTCCCAAAACTCTGGAAGTGCTGGAAACCCTCGGTGTGCCGGTGATCACCTTCGGACAGGACGAATTTCCGGCGTTTTGGGCGCGCCAGTCGGGTCTGAAATCGCCACTGCGTCTGGACAGTGCCGCTCTGATCGCCAAGTCGCACAAGATGCGCAAAGAGCTTGGTCTGCCCGGCGGGCAGCTTGTGGCCAATCCGATTCCGCAAGAGAATGAGATTCCGCTGGCTGAAATCTTGCCGGTTATTGAGACAGCCCTTGCAGAAGCCAAGGTGCAGGGGATTGGGCAGAAACAGGTCACACCGTTCCTGCTGGCGCGGATATTCGAGCTTACCGTCGGGCGCTCGCTTGAAGCCAATATCGCGCTCGTGTGCGCGAATGCGCGGTTGGCCGCCCTGATTGCCGGTGAATTGAAGCGCCTTTAAGCAAAGGCCAGCTAAATTCTCTCAGCCTGCCATTGTATTGCGCGAGGCTGCACTCTAAAACCACAGGGTCGCACGAACGGGAATGGTATGGCCGCTGATAAAAAACAGGTGAGAAAGCAAAAGCGCGAAGTGCGTCGCGCCAGTTTCTTTTCTTCACTGCGCGCCAATTTCCTGACCGGAATGATCGTGATCGCACCGGTTTTTCTGACCGCTTACCTGATCTGGTGGTTTGTCGGGCTGATAGACGGTTGGGTTCTGCCGCTGGTGCCGGAAAGATACCAGCCCCGCCCCTATCTTGGCATGAATGTCAAAGGCTACGGCGTTATCGTCTTTCTGATCTTCACCATCTTTGTCGGTTCATTGGCAAAAGGGTTTATCGGTCGTGCCATTCTGCACCGGGCTGAGCGGATCGTTGACAGGATGCCAGTGGTCCGGTCGATCTATAACGGGCTCAAGCAGATTGCCGAGACGATACTCAGCCAGTCAAACTCCTCGTTCGAGCGTGCTTGCCTGGTAGAATATCCACGCAAAGGCATCTGGGCTGTTGCATTTGTATCAACCGACACGAAAGGCGAAGTTCTGTCACGCCTGCCGGGCGATGAGCCCTTTCTTTCGATTTTCCTGCCAACCACTCCCAACCCGACTTCGGGCTTTTTGCTCTTCGTGCCAAAAAAGGATGTGATCCTTTTGGATATGGATGTGGAAACAGCGGCCAAGCTGGTCATTTCAGCAGGCCTTGTCAGCCCCCCAAGCAAAGAAGACCTGCAAATCGCAGTAGAACGGGCCGGCAAAAACGGCGCGAAATGATTCTTGCGGCCCTGACCGGGTTTTTCACCGCTTTCTCTCTGATCCTGGCCATCGGGGCACAAAACGCATTGGTGTTGCGGCAAGGCCTGCTGAGGCAGCATGTTTTTGCACTCTGCCTGCTCTGCGCGCTGTCTGATGCCATTCTGATCGCATTCGGTGTCGCGGGATTTGGCTGGCTGGTTGAACTGAGCCCGAGTTTTCCGCGTCTGATGGCTCTGGCGGGTGCAGCCTTTCTGATCGTCTATGGATTTCTGAGGTTTCGTGCTGCCTATCTGGGCCAGACGGCACTGGCTGCCACCACTGGCAAAAGCGGTCTCGGGCCGGTTCTGCTGACGGGTCTGGCACTGACCTGGCTAAATCCGCATGTCTATCTTGATACATTGGGGTTGATTGGCGCGGTTTCGACCCGGTTTTTCGACATCGCCGAAAAACTGGCCTTTGGGCTGGCCGCAATCACCGCCTCCTTCATCTTTTTCTTCGGTCTTGGCTATGGTGCACGCCTGTTATCCCCTCTGATGCAGACATCGAAATCCTGGCGTATCTTTGATGTTTTGGTCGGAGCGGTCATGTGGAGCATTGCCGCCGGGCTTCTGTTGTCACACTGACTTTTTCGCGTCTTCTTCTTTTTTCAAGTATCCTTGCTGAAGGCCTCGTGTCCAAGCCCTGGAACAAAGACTCAGTGCCTCCGGCGGGAGTGTTTTACCAAAAAGAAACATGGGGTAATGACTTTGGCAGGCGGAGCACCGCTCAGACATGTTTTTGGCGCTGTTGATCAGCGTGACATATCTATGTGAATCACCTATAGTTTGCGGATATCCGGCACCTAAGACCGAGATAGAGCAGTATTGAGGACATTCCGATGCAAAATTGGACCCGCCGAGCATTTCTGGCCGCGGCCGGCACAAGTGTCGCCGCCTGTGGTAACGGAATCGGCAACAGCCGGGGAACACGGATCGATTACCGTGTCGACCTGGCACTTCAGCAGATGTTTGAAGAAGTACCCGGCACCCGCGAACTTGCAGACAGAGCGGTGGGTATTTTGGTGATGCCGACCATAACCAAAGCAGGCTTTGGCTGGGGTGGTGCATACGGTGAGGGCGCGCTTATGATTGGCGGCGCGCCGGTGAATTACTATTCGGTTGCACAGGGCAGCTACGGCTTTCAATTGGGGTTACAGCAATATGCCCATGCGCTGTTTTTCATGAACGAGGAATCGCTCTCCAAATTCCGCTCATCGTCGGGCTGGCAGGTCGGGGCGGATGCGGAATATGTGATCAAGAACAAGGGCGATACACTGAGCGTGGACACCACCGAGCTGCGCTCGCCGGTTATTGCGGTTATTTTCGGCCGTGCCGGGCTGATTGCCGGGGCAACGCTGGAAGGCACCAAATATACACGGATCCTGCGCTGAGGGTTATTTCAGCCGCTTGATCAGGCTTGACGTGTCCCAGCGCCCGCCGCCCATGTTCTGCACATCCTTGTAGAACTGATCAACCAGCGCCGTCACCGGCAGGCTGGCGCCGTTGGTGTTCGCCTCTTCAAGACATATCCCCAGATCCTTGCGCATCCAGTCAACCGCAAAACCGTGATCGAACTTATCATCAAGCATGGTTTCATAGCGGTTCGACATTTGCCAGGAACCCGCAGCGCCATGGGCGATGACATCAACGACGGCGCGCCCGTCAAGCCCGGCTTTTTCAGCAAATTCAAGCCCTTCGCTCAACCCCTGGACCAAACCGGCGATACAGATCTGGTTGACCATCTTTGTCAGTTGCCCGGCCCCGGGACTCCCCAGAAGCCGCACGGTTTTGCCATAAGCCGCAATCACCGGTTCGGCCCGTGTAAAAGCTGCCTGATCACCGCCACACATCACTGATAAAGCTCCGTTTTCAGCCCCAGCCTGCCCGCCTGAGACCGGCGCATCGATGAAATCGAACCCGGCCTCGCGGGCCAATGGTTCCAGTTCCCGCGTCACGCGGGCTGAAGCGGTGGTGTGATCGACAAAAACAGCGCCCTTTTCCATGCCCGAAAAAGCACCGTCAGGGCCGGTCGCAACTGCACGCAAATCATCATCGTTGCCAACGCAGGTGAAAACAAACTCTGCCCCTTGAGCAGCTTTTGCCGGGGTATCAGCGCTTTGCCCGCCATGTTTCTTCACCCAATCCTGCGCCCGCGTGTCGTTGCGATTATAGACCGTGACCTCATGGCCGTTTGCTTTCAGATGCCCGGCCATCGGAAAGCCCATTACACCAAGTCCGATAAATGCTGTTTTTGCCATGATTTCCCCCAACAAGCGTTTGTGTGCCAACATGTGGCCTGCTAGTAAGCCCGGGTCAACTCGGATCAATCAAATGGCCCTGACTTTCCGCTGGCTGTTGCGCCTGTTTCTTGCACTCGCCGCCCTTGCTCTGGCAACTCTGGCGCTTGCCTATTATCTGGCTTCGCAATCGCTTCCGGACTATGCGCGTGATTTTGAGGTTAAGGGGCTAATCGCCCCGATTGAGATCGTGCGTGACAATAACAACATCCCGCATACCTTTGCCGAACACGACCGGGACGCTTTTTTCGGCCTTGGATTTGCCCATGCGCAGGATCGACTCTGGCAGATGACATTGCTGCGCCGCACTGCTGAAGGGCGATTGTCAGAAATCTTTGGCGAGCGCACGCTGGCCAGCGACGATTTCATCCGCCGGCTTGATATTTACGGATTGTCACAAAAATCCCTGGAGGTTCAGGGCACGACGGAAAAACTTGCCCTTCAGGCCTATGCCGACGGGGTAAATGCCTGGCTTGCGACCATCCGGGCCGAGGCGCTGGGGCGTGGGGCACCGGAGTTTTTTCTGTTTTCACGCAAAATCCGCCGCTGGCATCCAGCTGACAGTCTAGCAATTCTGCGTTTGATGGCGTTGAAAGGCAGCGGGCATTTACCGGCCGAAATCCTGAGGGCGCAAACCTCGCTGGTTCTCAGCGAGGCGCGATTGGCCGATATCCTGCCCGACGCGCCGGGCCCCGGAGCCGCGGCGTTGCCGGGTTATGGCAGCCTATTTGAGGGATTGCCTCGCCATGCCTCTGCACTGCCCACAAAGCGGCAGGCATTTGATCCCCTCCCGGCAAACGGGTTGGCCGGGGCGTCGAACGCCTGGGCCGCGGCACCGGCGCGCTCGGCCGCACAAGGCACCTTGCTGGCCAATGACCCGCATTTCGCCTTTTCTGCACCCTCGATCTGGATGCTGGCGCGCCTGCAATTATCAACCGGGGACGTGATCGGGGGAACCATTCCCGGGATGCCAATCATTTTGACCGGGCGCAGCGCGTCGCTTGGCTGGGGTATCACAAGTTCCTATCTTGATGATCAGGATCTTCACATTGAAAAACTCAACCCAGACAACAGCGAAGAATATCTGACCCCCAATGGATATAAACCCTTTGAAAAGAAGGTGATATCAATCGATGTTGACGGAAGTGACCCGGTCAGCCGAACGCTTTACTGGACGGAAAACGGGCCGGTCATGCCAACCACAAGGCCTGATCTGGCAGCGATCACACCCGCGGGCCATGTCCCATCGCTGAGCTGGACCGGGCTTGACATCAATGATCGCTCGATGACTGCAGCGTTGCGGCTTATGCGGGCGCAAAACGTCAGCGAAGCTGTGAATATCGGGCGGTTATTCACCAGCCCGTCGCTAAACCTCATCCTGGCTGATCAGGAGTCCATTGCCTTTCAGATGGTCGGTAAAATGCCCAACCGCCCGGCAAGGCACCAAAGCCGCGGGCGCCTGCCGACGCCCGGTTGGCTTCAGGAAAATCGCTGGCTTGGCTATTTGCCATATGAAAACAACCTCAGGATCATCAATCCGATCGGCGGATTGGTGGCCAATACCAACAACAAAATCGTCGATCGGCCGTTTCCCAATCATGTCAGCTATGTCTGGGGAGATACGCAAAGGATCGAACGGCTGCAAAAACTGCTGGGCAGCCGCGAAGTTCACACCAGCGCCAGTTTCATTGAGGCGCAGCTTGATCAGATATCGTTCTCGGCGCGGTCGCTTTTGCCTCTGATCGCACGAGACCTCTGGTTTGCCACTGATATTCCCGATGAAGGCACGCCGGAATCCCTGCGCCAGAAGGCGCTGGCGCTGCTGGCGGACTGGAACGGCGAAATGAACGAGCATATGCCTGAACCCCTGATCTTTGCTGCCTGGATGCGCGCCTTGCAGCAAAGGCTGATCGAAGACGAGCTTGGTCCGCTGGCGAAAAAATACCCCCATCCCGATCCGGTGTTTCTGGAACGTGTTTTCAGAGACGTTGAAGGTGCCGCGATATGGTGTGACGTGGTGCAGTCAACACCCGTTGAAACCTGCACTGAAATGGCTCGCATCGCATTGGATACCGCCATTCTGAGCCTTGTCAGCGATTACGGCACTCGGGTTCAGGCCTGGCGCTGGGGGGACGCGCATCAGGCCGTTCACGATCACGAAGTGCTTGGCCGCATCCCGTTCCTGTCCTGGTTGGTGAATATTCGCCAGTCGACCTCGGGCGGAGACAATACGCTTCTGCGCGGCAAAACCGGCGGTGCCGAGCCGGCCCCGTTTGCCAATGTGCATGGGGCGGGCTATCGCGGGGTTTATGATTTTGCCGATCCTGACAGTTCGGTCTTCATCATTTCAACCGGTCAGAGCGGGCATTTCATGTCGCGCCATTATGATGATCTTGCCCAGCTTTGGCGGCGTGGAGACTTTGTGCCGATGTCGCTCGATCCTGATCTGGCACGCGCTGCCGCCGTTGGCGTTTCAACGTTGAGGCCTAAAAGATAAGAGTCCCCTCACCTTCTTCTTTTCACAAATATCCTCGCCGAAGGCGAAAGAGAGTCCATGCCTTCGGCGAGGATATTTTCCAAAAGAAGAAGAGTCAGAGCTTGGCAAACCGCTCGGCTTGTTTGCGTGTCCAGGTGACGGTCAGATCAAAGCCGGTTTCATTCTGGATCTCGTTTTCAACCACGTTCTGATCAAAAAGCCAGGCGCGTTTACGCCCTTCGTCAAATCCCAGATGCAGGTTTTCGGTGATCCCCGGCTCGCGCAGTGCTGCATCGATGGTTTGCGCAAGGTCGGCTATGCCTTTGCCCGTCATGGCTGAAATCATGGAAACGCGAGGATCACGTTCCGCTGTTGCGGCCAGGGCAGCGCGGCGGGCAGGATCAGCCAGATCGGCCTTGTTCCAGACCTCGATCATGCTTTCCTGGGCCTTTTCGCTGATTCCAAGATCGGTGAGGATGTCTTCAACATCAGCGGCCTGTTCCTTGGATTCCGGATGGCAGATATCGCGCACATGCAAGATCAGATCGGCATCAAGCACCTCTTCCAGCGTGGCGCGAAAGGCGGCGACCAGCTGGGTGGGTAACTCGGAGATGAAACCAACGGTGTCCGACAGGATAACCTCGCGTCCGCCAGGTAACGTCAACAGACGCATGGTTGGGTCGAGCGTGGCAAAAACCATGTCCTTGGCCATGATAGTTGCGCCGGTCAGGCGGTTGAAAACGGTTGATTTTCCGGCATTTGTATAACCGACCAGCGCGACAATCGGATATGGAATTTTCTTGCGCGCGCTGCGATGCAGTGCCCGCGTCTTCACTACCTTGGTCAATTGGCGTTTCAGCCGGATGATCGCCTCGTCAATGGCGCGTCGGTCAGCCTCGATCTGGGTTTCCCCGGCACCACCGATGAAGGAAAGGCCACCGCGCTGACGTTCAAGGTGGGTCCAGCTGCGCACAAGGCGAGAACGCTGATAGGCAAGAGCCGCCAGATCAACCTGCAACACCCCTTCGCGGGTTGCGGCGCGATCGCCGAAAATCTCCAGAATCAGCCCGGTGCGATCGAGCACACGTGTTTTCCAGCGCCGTTCAAGATTGCGTTGCTGAATCGGGCTGACCGGTCCGTCGATCAGAACCAGCCCGATGTCTTCCGCTTCGATCAGTTTGGCAATTTCGTCAACCTTGCCAGAACCGAACAGCAGCCCCGCCCGCGCCTGGCCAAGCCGGATCACACGACTATCGACAATCGTCAGATCAAGGGCACGCGCCAGCGCGACCGCTTCGCTGAGCCGGTTCTCTGCCGACCGTCGCTGCACCTGTCCCTTGATGTCAGGGTGCAGAACCAGACTACGCATCGGCAGGCATCACTTGGGAAATCACGTCCCGTCGTCACCTTCATAAAGGCTGACAGGTTGCGATGGCATGATCGTGGATATCGCGCTCTTATAGACAAGCTGCGATTGGCCATCGCGGCGCAAAAGCACGCAGAACGAGTCAAACCAGGTAATCACACCCTGCAATTTGACTCCGTTTATCAGGAAGATCGTCACGGAAATCTTTGATTTGCGGACGTTATTCAGGAACGCGTCCTGAAGATTTTGTTTGTCGGCAGCCATTTTTTTCAGCCTTAAGTTTTGTTCATGCCCCCGGTTTACAAGGGCTGTTGTTGTCGTTGTGGGGCGAATATGGCGTCGAAACCCGGGAAATTCCAGTCGAAAACCCTCAGAAATTCGCGGACTGAGGCATTTTTTCTTATCGCCGCCAGTATTCCGGGTTCAAAAGGGCGATGATGGCGAGGGTTTCCAACCGCCCGAGTATCATGGCAACACAAAGGATCAGACGTGGCACCGTATCAAGGCTGGCGTAGCTGGCCCCACCTTCCAGCACGGCATTTGCCAGCGGACCGGTGGTTGAAAGGGCGGAAACGGAAAACGCCAGGGCTGCCTCAAAATCAAGCCCGCTCAGGGTCAGGGCCAGCATGGTCAGGGCTGTTGTGATGGCAAAGAGCATGAAAAACAGCCAGGCGACATAAGCGCCCTCTCGGCGGATATGACGCGCGGCCTTGCCCGCCCCGCCAATTGAGGACGGAAAGGAGAGTTTCTGGATCTCGCGCGTGCCGTGCTTGTATAGGGCGTAAACCCGCAAAAGCTTGACCCCCCCTGCCGTGGTTGCAACTCCGCCCCCCATAACCGATAGACCGATCAGCAGAATGCCTGGCGTATGCAGGCCGGACCAGTTGCGTGATGCATCCCAGTGCGCGCTTTCAAATCCAGTTGTGGTCAGGAATGACATCACGGTAAAAACGCTGCCCCAAAGGGCGTTGAAGGCTGCTGTGGTGTTTTCCTGTTCGTTAATCTCAAAGGCGCCAATCCAGTGGCGCAGAAACAGGATCAGCGGCAAAATCGCCACCAATCCCAGGGTCAGTCTGAATTCATGGTCGCTGAGGATGTTACGCGCGCGTGGAATTCCGGCTTCGGTGGAAAAGACGACGCGTGAGACCGCAAAGAACAGAAAAAAGAAGATCAACACCTCGCCGATGGTTCCTGCCCCGTCCCCGCCAAGCCCGCCATTACCGCTGATACCGCTGGTGGCAATGGTCGACATCGCGTGCACCATGGCAGCAAAGGAGCGTTCACCGCTGATCAGCAGGCCAAATGTCAGGAAAAACGTAATCCCCAGATAGATCGGGGCCAGCCGGATACTGAAACTGACAAGACGTTCAGACACATCGGCAGCCTTGATGCGTGCCAGCCCGTGTGCAGTGCCGGTGACCGGCTTGTTCGCATAAACCTCGAACCCACCGAGATTGAGCGGTGCCATGATGGCAATGGCACTGACAAGCACCAGAAACCCACCCAGCCAGCCGACAAAAGCACGCCATAGATGCACCGGCTCGCTTAATCTGTCAGGATCGTCAAAAAGCGTCGCCCCGGTTGTGGTCAGGCTGGAAAGCATCTCGAAATAAAGCGAAAAATACGAGGTTGCGGGAACCAAGAATGACAATGGATAGGCCAGCATCACCGGCAACAGAATATAGCCCCCCAGCAGAGCCACCAGATGGCTGCGCGCAGAAATGCGAGGTCGGTAATTGACCGAGGCAACCGCAATCAGCCCCGTCAGAACGAAAAACAAGAGACCGGATTGGAAAAACACCCGCGCCGTAAAAAAATCGCCAACCCTGATCGCATGTGCCATCGGCACCAGCATTGCGGCGGCGGCGATGCCCATCAGGATCACCAGAAATGGCAGCTTGAGGATGAAGCGCAGCATGAAGGTCAGAAGAAGTCGATGCTGACCTGAAGCAGGCGTTCAACTTCAGGCACATCCTGAGCCATGCAGAAAAGCGCGATCACATCGCCCTCCTCAATACGGGTTGATGTGGTTGGGCGGATGACTTCGTTGCCCTTTTTGATGGCGCCAACCAGCACGCCTTCAGGAAAGTCGATATCGCGAATACGCTGATCGGCAATCGGTGACGGGGCCAGCACCTGCGCCTCGATCACCTCGGCCTCCGCATCCCCGACGGAATAAACGGCGCGCACGCGCCCATGCCTGATATGACGCAGGATCGAGGAAACCGTGGTGGTGCGCGGATTGACGAACGCATCAATGTTCAACGGCACCATCAGTGAACTGAGAGTCGGATCATTGACCAGCGCAATCACCATCGGGCAGCCGGCAGCCTTGGCCCGGGTTGAGACCAGGAGGTTGGTCTTGTCGTCATCGGTGACCGCCAGCACCGCATCGGCCTTATCGATATTGGCCTCATCCAGCAATTCCAGATCAAGCCCGTCGCCATGCAGAACGATAGTGCGTTCCAGCGCATCGGCAGCATTTTCAGCGATAGCACGGTTTCTTTCGATCACTTTGGCGCGAATGCGTTCGGTGCGTTCTTCCAGCCGCCTGGCCACAGCAAGGCCGACGTTGCCCCCGCCAATGATGATGACGCGTTCGCGTTTCTTGGCGGATTTGCCAAAAATTTCCAAGGTGCGGCCCAGATCTTCGGTATGGGTGAAGACATAGATCTGATCGGTGGCAAACAGCTGATCACCGGGTTCCGGAGCAAAAAGCGTGCCCTCACGCCGGATGGCCACGACAATGGCGCGCAAGGTTGAAAAGAGCTCAGAAAGCTGGCGCAAGGGCGTGTTGAGAACGGCACAGCTTTCATCAAGCGCAACACCAATCAATTGCGCCTGACCATCCAGAAACAGCTCAGTGTCAAAGGTTGCCGGAGCCTGAAGGCGCTGAATGGCGGCCTCGGCCACTTCTTTTTCCGGTGAAATCACCACATCAATCGGCATGTGATCGCGCCGGTAGAGATCGGAATAGATCGCGTCGAGATAGCTTTGCGAGCGCAATCGCGCGATCTTGCGCGGCACCGAAAACACCGAATGGGCCACCTGACAGGTGACCATATTGACCTCGTCAGAAAACGTCGCAGCGATGATCATGTCGGCATCCCGCGCCCCGGCCCGGTCAAGAATATCAGGATAAGAGGCAAATCCCGTAATGCCGCTGACATCAAGTGAATCCGTGGCGCGGCGGACCAGCTCGGGATCCATGTCAACCACTGTTACATCGTTCTTTTCCGAGGATAGATGCCGCGCGATTTGCCAGCCAACCTGGCCCGCGCCACATATGATGACCTTCATTGCGGTCTCCCAGCGGTTTTCATCCCATTATTTGGCAAAACCACCTGCCCGCGTCAATTCCTGATCACGCTTCGGCGTCGTCTTCGTTGATCTCGGCCACGCGGGCACCGGATTTGGACGATGTGACAACATTCAACGATCTTAGTTTGCGATGCAGGGCCGAGCGCTCCATGCCGACAAAATTCGCAGTGCGCGAGATATTGCCACCAAAGCGGTTGATCTGGGTCATCAGGTATTCACGCTCAAACATCTCACGCGCTTCGCGCAAGGGTAGCGTAGCCAGACTGCTGGACAGGCCAAAACCGCTCTCGTCGCCTGACCCGGATTCGCTGTCAGGCAGCTCTTTGGGCTCTATCGGACCGGATTCCGGGCCCAAAATCAGAACCCGTTCGATCACATTCTTGAGCTGACGCACATTTCCGGGCCAATGCATGGTCTGAAGCAGGGCTTCGGCCTCTTCCGAAAGCGCGCGTAGCGACAGGCCCTGGGATTTGTTGAATTCGGCGATGAAATGGCTTGTCAGCTCGGGTATATCCTCGCGCCTGGTTTCCAGCGACGGGACTGAGATCGGCACGACATTGAGGCGATGGTAAAGCTCCTCGCGGAACCTGCCTTCGCTGATTTCAACCTGCAAGTCTTTGTTTGTTGACGATATTACCCGCAAATCCACCCGAACCTTGTCAGCCCCGCCAACGCGCTGGAACTGCTGATCAACCAAAACCCTCAGGATTTTCGACTGTGTGCCGACGGGCATGTCTGAGACTTCGTCAAAAAACAGAATGCCGCCATGTGCCTGCTCCAGAAGCCCCGGCTCATGGCCGCGTTCAATGGTTTCACGGCCAAACAGCACCTCTTCCATCCTTTCCGGTTCTATCGAGGCGGAATTGACCGAAATAAAGGGATTCTTGGCACGATCCGAATTGGCGTGGATATAACGCGCTGCCACTTCCTTGCCCGACCCTGCGGGACCGGTCAGCATGATGCGGCCGTTGGTGCGCGTGACCTTATCAAGCTGTGATTTCAGAGTTTTAAATGCCGAAGATGACCCGATCATCAGCGACGAAGTGATATCGGCGACCTTGAGATTAGCGTTTTCCCGGCGCAGGCGCGAGGCTTCCATGGCGCGGCTGATCACCACCATCAACTGATCTATATTAAAGGGCTTTTCAATGAAATCATAAGCCCCCTGCTTTACTGCTGCGACAGCGATTTCTATATTGCCGTGGCCTGAAATGATCACCACCGGGATATCCGGGTTGTCACGCCGCGTCGTCTTCAGAATATCGATCCCGTCCATACGGCTGTCTTTCAGCCAGATATCGAGAATGATCAGATCGGGCGGATCGGCATTTATCTCGCGCATACAGGCATCAGAATCCCCGGCCAGCCGTGTTGTATAGCCCTCGTCGCGCAGGATGTCAGAGATCAGCTCGCGAATGTCCCGTTCATCATCAACAACTAATATATCGCTCATTTACAGACCCTCATTATTTCCGTCAGGCCACTTTCTTTTTGCCTGATTTGGATTTTGTCAGCGCTGTTTGTGGCAAGACCAATCGTGCCTGCGCGCCAAATCTTGTATTTCCGTCAAATATCGGGGCATCCCGCAGTTCCAGAGTGCCGCCATGTTCCTCAACGATCTTCTTGACGATCGACAGACCCAGCCCTGTGCCCTTTTCCCTGTTCGTGACATAAGGCTCAAACAACCGGGCCCGGTTTTCAGGCAAACCTATGCCATTGTCGGCGATCGTGATCTCGGTTTCAGTGCCCTTGTGGTTCACCGTTATCTTGATCTCCGGTACGTAACCCTCCTCCGGACCCTTATCTATATAAGTTTCAATAGCTTCCCCGGCATTATTAATGAGATTAATCAGTGCCTGGGAAATCATGGTCTGGTCAATATGGCCCCAGATCCGGTCGTGATCACAAAGCAGAGACAGCTTCACGTTTTCCAGCGCGTTATCCTGCAGGACAAAGGCGTCGCGGATGAGTTTGACCAGATCAGCCTGCCGCCGTTCTGGTTCCGGCATTCGGGCGAATTTAGAAAACTCATCGACGATACGCCTGAGATCGGAGGTCTGGCGCACGATCACATCGGTATATTGTTCCAGCGCTTCGATATCGATTCCGGGCACCTTGGAGAATTTGCGCTTCAGACGCTCAGCCGACAGCTGGATCGGGGTCAGCGGATTCTTGATTTCATGCGCGATCCGGCGCGCCACATCGCCCCAGGCGGCCATTCGTTGGGCGGAAATCAGGTCGGTCACATCGTCAAAGGTAACAACGAACCCCTCCAGCCGCTCACGATCGTTCTGTCTAGTGGCGATCCTGACAAGCAGGTTTTCCCCGCTTCCTGCACGGGTCAATTGCACTTCTTCCTGCGCCACCTGCCCGCTACCTTCAGTTAATTCGTTGAACAGATAGGCAAATTCCGGCACAGCCGCAGTCAAGGGCCGCCCGGGGTCACTTTCGGCATTGAGGCCAAGCAAACGCTCGGCAGCGGCGTTCATGATGTCGATCTCACCTTTTGGATTGAGGCCGATCACGCCGGTCGTGACACCGCTGAGAACGCTATCAAACAGCCTCCGCCGCGCCTCGGTCTGGCGGTTGGTGGCGACCAGCGTGTCGCGCTGCGCTTTCAGCTGTTTAGTCATCTGGTTGAAAACCCGGCTGAGCATGGCAATCTCGTCATCGCCCTCCTCTTCCTGAACCTTGACGCTGAAATCCCCTGCGCCAACGCGCTGAACAGCACCCGCAAGCCGGCCCACGGGGCGTGAAAGACGTTCGGCGAACCACAGGCCCAGCCAGATCGCCGCCAGGATCACAATGACCGCAAAACCCAGATAAATAAGTCCAAATTCAAACAGTAATCGCCCGCGCTCGTTTTCCAGCTGCTGATAAAGTGCCACGGTTTCCTTTGTTTCATCGAGCAGGTTCAGGATTGCCCCGTCAACATTGCGCGAGATGTATAAATAGCGATCAGAAAATGCGCTGAGGGCGACCAATGCGCGAAACTCATTATTGTTCCAATCCTCGATCACCACGGTTTCACCACCGGCGGCGCGGTTGATCTGATCCTGAGTCGGGCTTTCAAAATCAAAAAGATAAGAGCGTTCACCACGCACCAGCAGCGTCGCTTTACCGTCGATGACATAAGCCTCGCGCAGGCCCCGCTGGATCTGTTGCTGCCCCTGGGTCAGAAGCTGGCGAATATTTCCGTCAGTCAGCAAGGGGGAGCGGCGCTTGGCCTCTACCAGAAAGGCAGCCAGAATTTCGGCGTCCCGCACAAGTGCGGTCTGGTGTTCAAACTCGTAGGCCTCAGCTGCATCAAGCGAATTGCCGACAACCTGGCGCACGCGGTCAGAAAACCAGCCTTCAAGGCCGAAATTGAGGGTCAACGTGGCAAAAACCGCCACCAGTACGGTCGGGATCAGCGCGATAAGGGCAAAAACCCCGGTCAGGCGCAGGTGCAGGCGCGAACCCGCTGACTGCGCCCGGCGCGCCGCAATCATCCGGGCAACCCTTTGCAAAACCAGTGCCGCGACCATCAGCACATAGACAAGATCGACCAAAAGGATAAACCGCAGCGTGCGCGATGACGCCCCTTGCTCGACAAATCCCAATGCGCTGAAGGTTATGAATGCCAGGATCGGGCCAAGGATAACCAGGCTCATCGTGCCCAGATTGCGAACCTTACGTTCTTTACGCAACTGGTTGAGCGTTTCCCAGGTTGAGTGAATGGCAAGGTTTTTCACGCGGCCGACCTGTCTGACAGCATCAAAGTGATGCCGGAAAAACCCAGACCGCCAAAAAGGGCGGGTAAAATGTCACATTCCTGCAATCGAAACACGGATATACTCTCAAATGCCACAGAAACTGTGGTATTCCTACATCAACTTGCGCCTGCGAGTCACGTGAATATCCAGCTCGGTGATCTTTTTTCTGAGCGTATTTCGGTTGATTCCCAGTAAATCCGCACATTTTGCCTGATTTCCGGCGCAAGCATCCAGTGCAATTTCAATCAAAGGCAGTTCCATTTCCTTAAGGATTCGCCCGTAAAGCCCCTCTGGCGGTAGTCCACCACCATGCAGGTCAAAATAGCGGCGAAGGTGCATTGCAATGGATTCCGACAGTTTTTCATTGCCGACGATGCCCGGCAGTTGCTGCCCGGCTTTGACCGGCCCAAGGGCAGCGGTGACGTCGGCAACTCCGATTCTGTCTTCCGGGCAGGTCAGGGCCAGCCGGGTCAGGGTGTTTTCTAGCTGGCGCACATTGCCGGGCCAGGTAAAACCGCGCATCTGCGCCAGGGCTTCGGAGCTGAGGCTTTTAACAACACCGGTGTCTTGCTCGAACCGGGTCAGAAAATGGCTGGCCAGAAGTGGAATGTCATCAATTCGTGCGGCCAACGGTGGTACTGTCAGCGACATCGCACTGATCCGGTAATAAAGATCGGCGCGAAAGCGCCCGGCTGCCACCAGTTCGGACAGGTCTTCCTGCGTTGTCGCCATAAGGCGTGGCGCGCTGTCGCCCAGCCTGTCAAGCGCACGTACAAGCCGCGCCTGTGCTTCGGCCTGCATGTCACCGATTTCATCAAAGACCAACGTGCCCCCGCGCGCTTTTTCAAAGAGGTCGTTGAAGGCATTGATTTCGGCAAGTTCGGCGGTTCCGGCAGTTACAATCGGCATTGTCGCACGATCGCTGAATTCATGGATGGTGGCCGCAATCAGTGATTTACCGGTGCCGCTTGCCCCGGAAATGAGCACCGGCAGGTCAGTGTTGAGAACCCGCGCAACCAGCCGGTAAAGCTCCTGCATCTTTGGTGTGCGCCCGACCAGCGGCAAATCCTGTGCCGTGTTTCCGTTATTCTTCTGCCTGGCCCGCTTCTGCCGCCTTTCAAGGGCGCGGGCCGAGCGTTTCATCAGATCGGGTAGATCAAAAGGCTTGGGCAGATAATCATAGGCGTCGGCCTTTTCGGCCTGAATGGCAGTCATGATGGTATTTTGCGCTGAAATCACGATCACCGGCAGATCGGGTCTGAGGGCACTGATCCCTGGTAGGGTCTCCAACCCGTTGCCATCGGGCATGACCACGTCAGAGATCACCAGATCACCCCGCCCCTCTTCCACCCAACGCATCAGGGTCATCAGCGAAGCCGTGGCATGAACCTTGCATCCAGCGCGGGTATAGGCCTGTGTCAACACGGTGCGGATTGTCCGGTCGTCGTCAGCGATCAGAACAGTGCCGTCCATCACAAATCTCCTTCTGACAGGGCGGTGGCTTTCCTGGCAACAGGAAGCGAGATGCGAAATGTCGTTTTGCCGGGTCTCGACTGCGCGACAATTGCGCCGTTGTGATCGGCGATGATCTTGCTGACCAGCGCCAGGCCAAGGCCGGTGCCATTCTCGCGTCCGCTGACAAATGGATCAAACACCTGATCAAGCATGGTGGGATCAATCCCCGGTCCGTCATCGGTTACTTCGATCTGAATGGGCAACGCCTGCCCGACGCCCTGATCTGAACGCAGGCGCAGCCCTTGTTCAAAATAGGTGCGGATGGTCACCGTTCCGGCCTCTCCCGCCGCCGCCTCAGCGGAATTGGCAAAGAGATTGGAAAAGACCTGCAACAACTGGTCTGCATCGCCGGGGATATCAGGCAAAGACGGGTCGTACTGATCGGAAAACCGCATATTCGCCCCGGTTCCGACGGTCGCCGACATGCGGGCACGTTCCAGAATATCGTGGATATTCAAAGGTTTCAGAATTGGTTTGCGCAAATCGCCAAATTGTTCGACCTGCCTCAGCAAATCAACTATGCGGCGGGTTTCCTCCAGGATCAGCCCGGTCATTTCCTGATCTTCCTTGCCCAGATTCATCGCCAGAAGCTGCGCGGCACCGGTGATCCCGGCCAGCGGATTCTTGATCTCATGCGCCAGCATATCGGCCAGCCCAATGGCAGTTTGCGCAGTCGTTTTGACCTTAAGCGCGCGATCAAGCTGCCCGGCGATCTGGCGTGGCTGCACCAGTATCATCATTTCGCGACTGTCCCCCATGGGTGCAATCTGAAGGTCACACAGGATCAGACGCCCGTTACCCGAAGCTATTTTGACATCGCGATGCAGCAGAACCGAGCCACCTGCACGGGCGCGGCTGAGATTGGTACTGACATCGACATCAACGGACAAACAGTCACTGAATTGCCGCCCGGCAAAGGATTTGAGGGGCAGGTTCATGAACATCTCGGCCGCCGGATTGATCGCGGTCACACGGTTTTCCGGATCGACCAGAAATCCCGGGATCGGCAGCGAGGGCCAGATCAGATCAAGGCGAGGGGTACTCATGCGGCTGACTGCAGTTCGGGGGCCTTGACCAGGCGGTGGATACGTTCCCTGACCTTCCTGGGATCAGTTTCAGTCAGCAGGGCGCGGCGCTCACCCGGTGCAAGGTCAAAGCCATCACAATACCAGCCCAGATGCTTGCGAGCCGTGCGCAGGCCCAGCTCTTTGCCATAGAAACTAAGCATCTCGTCGTAATGGACGATGATCATCGCCGCCAGTTCTGCACCCTTGGGCTGTATCGGCGCGGGTTTGCTTAAAAGAGTTGCAGCAATCTCGGCCAAAAGCCAGGGCCTCCCCTGAGCTCCGCGTCCGATCATCACGCCGTCAGCGCCCGATTGCGCCAGCGCCTGACGCGCGTCTTTCACGCTTTGAATATCGCCATTGGCAATCACCGGAATGCTGACCGCATCAGCGACATCCGCAATGCGCTCCCAATCTGCATGGCCCTTGTAAAACTGGTTTCGCGTGCGCCCGTGGATCGTCAGCATCCTGATGCCGGCGTTTTCGGCACGTTTGCCCAGTTCCGCCGCATTGAGGTTGCTTTCATCCCAGCCAAGCCGGGTTTTAAGCGTTACCGGGACACTGACGGCGGCAACCACGGCTTCGATCAGCCTGAGCGCATGATCAAGGTCTTTCATCAGGGCCGAACCTGACAGACCCCCGGTCACCTTGCGCGCCGGGCATCCCATGTTGATGTCAATCAGACTGGCACCGTTTGCTTCGCAGATACGGGCGCATTCGGCCATCAGCTGCGCCTCACGTCCTGCGATCTGAATCGCTGTTTTTTCGTTGCCGAACCCAAGTTCAGCCCGCGCCCGGGCCAATGGCCTGTTTGTGACCATCTCCTGACTGGCGACCATTTCGGAAACCACAAGGCCTGCGCCGAATTTCAGCACCAGATTGCGAAAGGGCAGATCGGTGATCCCCGCTAATGGCGCCAGAAATACCGGGGGATCGAGCGTCAGATCCGCCACTTGAATGGGCATTTGCCTAATCCTTGTGCAGTTAGCCCGGTGTTTAGGTGCAAAATCCCGGCATTGCAATGCGCCTTGCCGTTGCGCCTGACCCTTCCGCCGCCTAGAACCAGCCGCAGAGGCAAATAACGGAGGCCAGCCAGCGTGACAGGAGCAGCGATCATCGTTGCGGCCGGAAAAGGGCTGCGTGCAGGCGGCGACATTCCCAAGCAATATCAGACATTGGCTGGCATGCCGGTACTGGCGCATACGATCCGGGCTTTTGCTGAGTGTTCCTGCATTTCCCGAATTCTGGTTGTGCTCAATCCGGATGACCTTAGTCTGTTTCAGAAGCTGGTCACGCCTGCTCTGTCAGGAATTGACGTTGAAATCGCTGACGGCGGCGAAACGCGGCAGATTTCTGTCGCAAACGGTCTTGCCGCGCTTGATATCGCTGCCGATGACGTCGTGCTGATCCATGACGGGGCGCGGCCCTTGATTGACAGCGCTTTGATCACGCGCGTGCTTACCACCGCCGCCGAAACCGGTGCTGCCGCCCCTGCCCGCCCGGTTACCGATACGCTTTGGAGGGCTGACAGCGGCAAAGTCACTGGCAGCGCTGATCGCAGTGGGCTGATGCGGGCACAAACGCCACAGGGATTTCGGATTGCTGATATTGCCGCGGCACATCAGGCGTTTGACGGTCAGGCAACCGATGATGTCGAAATCGCACTGGCAGCGGGGATTGAGGTCTCGATTGTTGCAGGATCAGCCCGTAACATCAAAATCACCGACCCGGCGGATTTCGCCCGGGCAGAGGAATATTTGCGAGGTCCGATGGATATCAGAACCGGGAACGGATTTGACGTTCATGCTTTTTGCCAAGGTGATCACGTCATGCTGGGTGGCGTGAAAATCGATCATGATCAGGGCCTTAAGGGCCATTCTGATGCAGATGTCGCGATGCATGCCTTGACCGATGCGATCTACGGCGCGCTTGGTGAAGGCGATATCGGCCGCTGGTTCCCTCCAGACGAAGCAGAATGGAAAGGGGCTCCCTCGGATATTTTCTTGCGACATGCTGTTTCGCTTGCTGCCGAGCAGGGGTTCACCCTCACCCATTGCGACTGCACGATCATTTGCGAACAGCCAAAGATCGGCCCCCATGCCAGGGCAATCCGCAACAGGCTGGCCGATATCACCGGTATTGAGGTCAATCGCATTTCCGTCAAGGCCACAACCTCGGAACGGCTGGGTTTTACCGGGCGCGGTGAAGGGATTGCCACGCTTGCCACCGCAACACTGGTGAAATCATGAGTGCCCTGATCGCCACCTTCTTCAATGTCGGCAAAGCCCCCTTTGCTCCGGGAACGTTCGGTTCGCTTGCGGCTTTGCCGGTTGCCTATCTTCTGCACCGCTTTGGTGGCATGCCGGTGCTGGCGCTGGCCATCCCGCTGGTATTTCTGCTGGGCTGGTGGGCGACAATCGTCGAAACACGTGGCAAGGATGATCACGACCCGGGCGAGATTGTCATTGACGAGGTGGTCGGCCAGTGGATAGCCCTGCTGCCACTCTCTATCGGGCTGTGGTTTCAAGGGGCTGATCCGGCAGTCTTTCCCTATCCCGGCTGGATCACCGCATTTGTGGCGTTTCGGTTGTTTGATATCCTGAAACCCTGGCCGGTCAGCTGGGCCGATCAAAAGGAAACAGCCTTTGGCGTGATGTTTGATGATGTATTGGCCGGGATCTACGCGGCCCTCGTTTCAGTTGCACTGGCTTTGATTTTTCATCTGGTGATCCTTTGAGCCGCGCGCTTTCTGAGAAGATCCTTGATCAGGCGCGAAGGCGTGAATTGCGCATCGCGACGGCAGAAAGTTGTACCGGCGGGATGGTTGCCGCAGCTCTGACCGATATTCCCGGCAGTTCTGACGCGGTTGAATGCGGTTTTGTCACCTATTCCAATATGTCCAAAACCAGAATGCTGGATGTCTCAATCAGAACTCTGGAGGAGTTTGGGGCCGTATCCGAACCGGTCGCCCGCCAAATGGCCGAGGGTGCTTTGCAGAAAAGCGGTGCCGACCTTGCGGTATCGATCACCGGGATTGCTGGCCCCGGCGGCTCAGAACACAAACCTGAGGGGCGGGTCTGCTTTGGACTGGCGCATCGGGGGGCTGAGACGAGCTGCGAAACCCGCGAATTCGGAGCACTTGGCCGCGATAAAGTTCGGCAGGCTGCAACCGATCACGCACTTGCATTGCTCCTTCATGGTCTAAAAAGCCCTGAGTTGACTTCAGGCTGATCTCTTTCATTCTCTGCCTCTTTTTTACGCGCTCTGCCTGAATTTCATTCAAAAGGCGCGGAAATTGCAGATCGGTGCATAGTATCGGCGCTGACCCCCTACCCCTCTGCCCACATGCGCGTTTTGAAAGGCGCAACCAAAAAAACAAAAACATGCGGAGACGAAAATGAATGGTGCGGATACAGCCTGGATAATTGTGGCGACAGCCCTTGTTCTGTTTATGACATTGCCGGGACTGGCGCTGTTTTATGGCGGTCTGGTCAGGGCGCGGAATGTTCTTTCGGTGTTCATGCAATGCTTTGCCATTGCCTGCCTGATGAGTGTTTTATGGCTGGTTGCCGGCTATTCCATCGCCTTTGGCCCGGCAGAAAGCGCCCTGTGGGGCGGGCTTTCCAAAGCCTTTCTGACAGGCGTCACAAGCGACAGCCTCTTTGGCACCCTGCCCGAGGTTCTGTTCTTCGCCTTTCAGATGACATTCGCCATCATCACACCGGCCCTGATCGTCGGGGCCTATGTCGAGCGGGTCGGCTTTTCTTTCGTGGTCACCTTCTCAGGTCTCTGGATGCTCCTGTGCTACGCCCCGGTCGCCCATTGGATCTGGGGTGGAGGATTGCTGGCTGATGGCGGCATTTTCGGGCCCAATGGGGTCAAGGATTTTGCTGGTGGTATCGTTGTTCATGAAACCGCGGGTATTGCGGCCCTTGTTGTGGCGTTCGTGCTGGGCGCGCGCCGGGACAAAAGCAAACCGCCACATAACCCGGGCTATGTGATGATCGGTGCGGCGATGCTGTGGGTTGGCTGGTTCGGCTTTAATGGCGGCTCTCAACTGGCCGCTGACGGTGGGGCGGCGATGGCGCTGACTGTCACGCATATTTCAGCCGCGACCGCCTCGTTAAGCTGGGCCGCCTGGGAGCGGATCAAATACGGCAAGACCTCCCTGATCGGTCTGGTTACCGGCACTATTGCAGGGCTTGCCTCGATCACCCCGGCATCGGGTTTTGTCGGGCCCGTTGAAGCGCTGATTATCGGTGCTGTTGCCGGTGTTTTGTGCCAGGAAGCCTGTGCAGTGGTCAAAAACCGCCTCAGGATTGATGACACGCTGGATGTCTTCGCCGTGCACGGCGTTGGCGGTATCTTTGGCACAGGAATGATCGCGGTTTTTGGGGCTGGCACTGCGGCCGCCCAGTTCGGCTCGCTGGCGATTGTTGGTGTCTTCACCGTCATCGTCACCTTCGTCATTGTCAAACTGGTGGCGCTGGTGGTGCCGATCCGGGTTGGAGACGAGGACGAGTTCAATGGGCTTGATCTCTCTTCCCACGGCGAACGGGCTTACGAGCTTAGCTCCTGATCGCCATATAATTCCCGTGCGCGCGTTTCGAACGCGCGCACGATCCTCTGCATGGCTTCGTTGAAAACCACCCCGATCACGGTTTGCAAAAGCGCCGATCGAAACTCGAAATCAACAAAGAAATCGACTTCACAACCTCCACCCTCACGTTCGGTGAAACGCCAGTGATTGTTGAGATAGCGAAACGGGCCATCAAGATATTCGACATCAATCGAGGTCTTGGCCGGGTTCAGAGTCACCCGTGACGAAAACCGCTCGCGGAAAAGCTTGAAGGATATCACCAGATCAGCATCGATCACCGATCCGTTTTCGCTTTTGGTTTCCTTGCGGATCCGTGCGGCCGCGCACCACGGCAGAAACTCGGGATATGCAGCAACATCGGCTACCAGATCATACATCTGTTGCGCCGAATATGGCATATTCCTTTTTTCCGTGTGGGTGGGCATTGATGCGGTAGCCTTTCGGGATCACCCGGCTATAAAGGTTTGGCAGACAGGCGCGTCTTTTCTCATTCCGGCGCCAAGTGCAAGGGGGCAAAATGGATCATTCAAATTATGTGATCGACTCCATGATCTCGGCCAAGACCATTGCTGCACGGGTGGAAGCGCTGGCGCGCGAGATTACGGAGACGTTCAAAGGCACCGACAAGCTGGTGGTGATCGGTCTGTTGCGCGGGTCTTTTGTCTTCATTGCCGATCTGGTGCGCGAGCTTGATTTGCCGGTTGAGGTGGATTTTCTGGAAACCTCGTCATACGGCGACAGTCTTGAAAGCTCACGCGAGGTACGGATTTTGAAAGATCTGCGGGGCGAAATCGAAGGCCGTGATATTCTGGTGGTCGAGGATATCGTCGATACCGGGCACACGCTGCACCATGTTCTGAACCTGTTGAAATCGCGCAATCCAAGGCGGATGGAGGTCTGTGCGCTGCTTGATAAACCGTCGCGGCGCGAGGTCGATGTCAAGGCGACCTGGACTGGTTTTGAGATCCCTGACAAATTCGTGGTTGGTTATGGGATCGACTATGCGCAACGCAATCGCAATCTTGATCATATCGGTGCGGTGCGGTTTCTGGAACAGGACTGATCCGGTTGTTCCACCTCACAATCGCGCTATCACAATAAATTGCTGCGGATACCGCACTGTCCTGCACTATAGTTTGCGGATCACATTTTCAGGAGGCTCTCATGCAGAAACTACGTTTTACAGTTGCGATCACTCTTACGTCGGTGCTTTTGAGCGGGGTTGTGCTGGCGGATGGGCATGTCAATCCGGCGGTCACAGCACGCCAGTCGCTGATGAAGCTCTATGTTCACAATATCGGTCTTCTGGGCGGTATGGCGCAGGGCAAGATCGACTATAATGCCGGAGCGGCTGAAAGAGCGGCGGCCAATCTGGCCGCGCTGGCAACCCAGGATCAGTCGCGCATGTGGCCCCAGGGAACCGACAGCTTTGAGCTGGGAAAGGCAACGCGCGCCAAGCCTGAAATATGGAGTGCCGGAGCCGACGTTGAGGCAATACATGGTGATCTGATGGCCGCAACCGCCGCTTTGGCTGAAGTTGCGGGTAAGGATCTGAGCGCGCTGCAGGGGGCGATGGGGCCGGTAGGCAAGGCATGTGGTGCCTGCCACAAACTTTACCGCGAGCCCAAGGAATAGCAAATTAATGGGCGCGGGCGCGACAAAGGGCAAACTGCGAAGGCTCATCGGGTTTTGCTTGATCTTGCTTGCGTGCGGAGCAATCGCCTTTTTCGCGCTGACCGGTGTTAATCGGATTGATCCCGCCGAACTGGCAGGCCTAACCGGAGATGCCGGCCGTGGCGAGCAGGTGTTTAACATCGGCGGATGCGCATCCTGTCATTCCGCACCGGGTGCAAACGGGGCTGATCTGTTGCTGCTGAGCGGGGGACGTAGCTTCGCGTCGCCATTCGGAACTTTTATTGCCCCCAACATTTCGCCCGATCCGGATACCGGGATTGGGCGCTGGCAGGCGCTCGATCTGGTCAATGCGATGAAATTTGGCACTTCACCTGGTGGGCGACATTATTTTCCAGCCTTTCCCTACACGTCTTATGCCCGGGTCAATACAGCGGATATCGTCGATCTCTGGGCATATCTTTCAGAATTGCCTGCGGTTTCACGAGCAAACGAGCCACATGACCTGCCTTTTCCGTTCAATATCCGCCGGTCGCTTGGCGGCTGGAAATTACTGTTTCTGTCCTCTGAACCAGCAACCGCCGGTCTGGACCTGAGTGACCAGGCCAAACGCGGGCGATATCTGGTCGAAGGGCTGGGGCATTGCGGTGAATGCCACAGCCCTCGGGGGTTGTTGGGCAACATAGATTATAGCCGCTGGCTGCGTGGCGGGCCAAATCCGGCAGGCAAGGGGCGCATTCCTGATCTGGTTGGTCTGGACTGGTCTGAGGCGGATATCGCCGCCTACCTCAAAACCGGATTCACACCGGAATTTGATACGGCAGGTGATGCGATGGCTGAGGTTGTGGAAAACACGGCCCGGCTCAACGATCAGGACCGTGCGGCAATCGCCGCCTATCTCAAATCACTACCGGAACGGTAAGTTCAGGATTGCACACGCATATTTGGCGCTCTACCCTTTGCGGCATGAGCTTCTTTTGGTTCCTGCGCGTGTCACGTTGGGCGCGAAACCCGCCGCCCATGCGGCGTGTTTTTCTGCTGTTGGGCGTAATTGGGTTCTGTCTTTTGCTCTATGCGATTGAATCCGTGTTCGGCTGGCCCGACTGGCTGACCCCTGAACGGATGCCGCGTGGACGTATAACCAGATAATACTCAGACGATCAGATAAGTTGGACGCGCAAAACAATGCCCCGGTATAGCAATGGTTGCACGTCCAACTTACTTTATCGTAACAGCTTGATTGTTCTGAATATAGTGCGAGTCTAGTCTCAGAACGAAAGCGTCGCGGCGCCTTTCTTGATCAGGCCATGCATTGCCGAGGCACCCATGATGATGGTCCCGTCAATCAGGTCATCCTGCGTGTATCCCCGCGCTTTGACGCAAGGTGGGCAGGCCCAGATCGTACCACCACGCGACAGAAAATCCTGAATCATTTCTCCCAGTGGATCGAGAGGATTTACCTGTGTCGTGTCGGTCGCTCCTTTGCGAACCAGATCAACCCCGCCACTGGTCAGAAAAAGCGATACATTCAATCCTTCTGTCATTCCCCCAGGGCAACGACCAAGGCAACCGAAGAGAGCTCATGATCAGTACCCGTTGCGATTGTTACAACCAAATCACGTGTGTCTTCTGCCATTTTGTCCTCCTGTTATTGAATTGGGAGAACCCGACGGAGTTCTCCCCGCAAGCAGTTAGTTTAGTGTATTTTGGGCTCAATACCTAGGGGCTGTTGACGTTCAGGATTCCCAAATCACCTAAATTCTGATTCAAGGT
>CAZMNO010000036.1:0-36617 GCA_964567685.1 uncultured Rhodobacter sp.
TACAGCCAAATTATCTGGCCGTTTCTGTGGCCCATTTTGTCTCCGGGATTCACAACTGCATTATCCAAATTAATAGTGTGCGCGGAAACTCGTGTATTCTTTCTAACATTCACACCAAGATTCCGCCTTTCTGCATGGTACTTGTCGATATCTGCGGACCTAATTTCGTTAAGGAACTTACCGGTAAATGCCGGGTTTAAGCACTGTTCAATAATACGTTTGTGATAGTTGTGACTCGCTTGGCTGCATCTTCCTGCTTTCACTCTTTGATGTTGCCAGTTGATGTAACGTTTGGCCGCAGTTTTCCATGTGACTCGGTTAAGAGGCAATCCGGTTTGGACGCGAGCTTCTGCCTGCTTATAGTGCTTTATCGCAATTCGCTTCGCTTCCGGCAGATGTCTTGACTTAGTAGAAATCCGAATGCGACCTTTTCCGCTTGCTGTTGTTATCTTTGCCTGCCAAATCGGATTTAGTTTGCCCCGTACTAAACGAGTGTAAAGAAGTATATTACCTTCCCAAATCTCAACCTTCTGGGGTTTATCATCATTGCCCATATAAATAGTCCTGACTGATATTTGCCCTTCACTGAATTGCATTTTATGTGTTTGCCAAAAGTTTGCCAACCAAAATTCCTAAAGCATTGAAGTTTCTTAGACACAAGAATTTGAATATTAACCATAAAAGGCACTAAGTGATTGAAATTTGTCTAAGAGCTCTTGATTAGGAGGCGGCCGCTCTATCCTGCTGAGCTACGGGGCCTTTAGCGACTTGTTGCGGGTTTTGGGCCGGGATTCAAGGCGGAACCTTGGCTAAAGGGTTTCCTGGGGCTGCAGGCTCATCCGGTAACGCGCTTCTTCACGCTTGGAAAACCATTCGAGGTTTTCGTGCAGTGTCACAACCGAACCGATCACGATGATCGAAGGGCCGCGCAGGGCTTCTTTGGCGGCTTTGTCGGCAAGGTTGGAAACCGTGCCGATGACGACGCGCTGGTTGTCTCGCGTGCCATTGTCGATGATCGCAGCCGGCATGTTCGGGTCCAATCCATGCGCAACAATCTCAGTGCCCAAAGTCCTGAGGTTTGAAAGACCCATATAGATCGCCACGGTTTGCGCCGGTCTGACAAGAGTTTCCCAGTCCAGCCCCAGCACACCGTCCTTGCCATGCGCGGTTACGAATACACAGGATTGCGCGTGATCGCGGTGGGTCAGCGGAATGCCCGCATAGGCCGCGCAGCCTGCGGCGGCAGTGACGCCCGGTACGACTTGAAACGGGATGTCGTGGGCGGCGAGTTTTTCGATCTCTTCACCACCACGGCCAAAGATGAACGGATCCCCGCCCTTGAGGCGCAGCACCCGTTTGCCCTCCAGCGCCAGATCGACAAGGAGCTGGCTGATATCCTCCTGCTGCATGGTATGGAGTTGCGGCTGCTTGCCGACGTAAATCCGCTCGGCATCGCGGCGCAGAAGGGCAAGGATATCGTCGCCGACCAGCCGGTCATAAAGCACGACATCTGCGCGCTGCATCAGGCGAAGTGCACGAAAGGTCAGAAGGTCAGGGTCGCCGGGGCCGGCGCCGACCAGATACACCTCACCGATCTTTTGACCGGGATTGTCTGAAGTTGCGGCATCAAGCTCTGAACGCAGGTGTTTCTCGGCTGATTTTGCCGCACCCGACAAAAACAGATCCCCCACCGGCCCTTCGATGGTGTTTTCCCAGAAGCGCCGCCGGTCGAGAGTCTTGTTGATCCGTTCACTGACGGAATCACGAAAGCGACCCACAAATTCAGCCAGCCGCCCGTAAGAGGGTGGCAGCAGGCTTTCGATCCGGGCACGCAGGATGCGGGCGATCACGGGGGCGGCACCGCCGGAAGATATGGCGACGACCAGCGGCGAGCGATCAACGACAGAAGGGGTGATGAAATCGCAGTAATCGGCGACATCGGCGACATTTGCCAACACGCCATTTCGCCGGGCCGCTGTATGAAGGAACGCATCGCGGTCGGAATCCTCGGACGCACCATAGGCAATCGCGGCATCGCTAAAGTCAGCTTCCTTCAACGCGCGCGCATGATGGGTAAACCGGCTGTTCGCCAGACACCGGCGAAACTCATCGCTGAGCGAGTCGTTGTATATTTCGACCAGCGCACCAGCCTCAAGGGCGCGTTCGGCGCGGCGTGCGGCGACGGTTTCGCCACCGTCAACGAGCACGCGCTGGCCTTTGATATCCAGAAATATCGGCAGGTAATCCATAATGTCGGCTTTCAGTTCCTGGCTGCATTCAGGGCATCAGAACCCCAGTGTGCGATTTCAGCGCCCAGCGATGCGGCACTTGAAGGATCAAGATCGACCTGTGTGATCCGCCGCCCTTCGCGCCAGATCATTCTGAGCATGACCAGCCCGTTATTGTAATCCACATTCTGCAACCTGACCCTCCGCCCGAAGGGCAGTTCGTGCTCGGCTAATTCGGTGACGGTTTCCGTCTGATCAGTCATATTTCAGCCCGCGCGTAAAGGCGGCCTCAAGCCGCCATTCCCATTTCCTTGGCGTGTCCCTGTAGTCGGGTTTCAGGTCGAATTCCAGAAACATCTGGCCAGATTCACCGGCATGGGCAACAAGGCGTTCGAGTTCGTCAAAGCTCTGCACGTCGGGGTGCTGAATGATAAGATCGCTGAGTTTGGCCACGGTTTAGCTATCCTTTACTCGGTTGTGAAACCTGACGCGGAACATGATGCGCTCGCTCGGTTTGGTCAGGTCGCTGTCAAATCCGGTGCGGTTGTGCAGCACATTGTTGCACAATAGCCCCTGCCCGGGTTCCATGCGGATGGTCTGCATCAACGGATCGTTGCTTTCAAGAATATCCTGCAAGGCTGCAGCAGCTTTCGGAGTGAACCCGTCATCCTTCCAGTGAATACTGCGCGTGCGCGCGGTATAGCGCATGATGAGTTTCCCGTTGCCATTGAACCAAAAGACAGGGCCGGTGCTGACCGGGCGAATGGTTCCGTCAGGTTCGTGATTTTCCGGAATGCTCATCGCGTCAGATTGCATGAGAGCGGCGATATAGTCGGGATTGAGATCGCGCAGCCGGATATAGGCAATATCCGGGTCCAGCACCTGATTGACACCACCGTCATCAGCTTGGCGAACACAATGCAGGACCATCGCCAGAATCTGATCATCTGGTGCATTATAATAGCCGTCAGTGTGCCAGTTGATCGGTCTTCGTGTATAAGGAATATAACCGCGCTGAGCTGGATTATCGGTAACCGTCAGCGCCACGATCCCCTGTTCACCTGCCGAGCGGTGCTTTTCAGCGATGCGTAATCCCAGTGCATCGGCAAAGCTGCGCAGTTGCCCTCTGATCTGGTCTGAATCATCAGAATCCTGCGGCGCTGAATAGATGGCATAGTTGGTTTTTTTGCACCGTCTGACCAGCTCAACCCGTTCAGATTCGCTGGGGCTCGAAAGGTTATTTAGCGTGATCACAGGCTCATCACGCAAGGTTTGGTGATTGCTCAACTTGTTTTCACGCCATGTCAGATAGGCCGAATTGGATAGCAGCGAAAATGGGTTATCTTCTTGATTTCGTGGCGTTTTCATATCTGCGAGCATTGCGGCGGCTCCTCGACTTTCGGTGTCGCAGTCAGGTTGGACTGCTTGTTTTTCCTGTTAGAATAAGGATGGATAAAGAAATCGGCACCTTTTCCTTTACATTCAAATATACTAATATATAAAACTTGTATGGGAAATAACCAAATGGTCAGAAATGTCCGGTCTTTGAAAAAACCGGAAACCGCGCCAAAATCAGCCCTGCAGAACACAGGTGATTCTGGTGTGATCTGGACGAATCAGCAAGAGGGAGACTTGTTATGAAAGACGGCGATTCAATTGATGACAAGGCAGATGTCGGACAACACCCAACACCAATGCTTGATCAGCTTGAAGATGGGCCCTGGCCGAGCTTTGTGACGGGCATAAAGCGGCTGAGAGATTCCAAAGGCGAGAGCTATGCGCCGATGATGAATGACCTTCTTGGTCAGCTCAACCATTCCTATGAAGAGCGTATGGGTTTCTGGAAAGGCGGTGCTGTTTCGGTCTTTGGTTACGGTGGCGGCATTATCCCGCGCTATTCCGAAGTGCCCGAAATGTTCCCGGAGTCAAAAGAATTTCATACACTCCGCGTTATGCCACCTCCGGGGTTTCACTATACAACTGACCTTCTGCGCAAGCTTTGCGATATCTGGGAAAAGCACGGTTCGGGCTTGATCGCATTTCACGGCCAGTCGGGCGACATCATGTTCCAGGGCTGCACGACCGAAAACACTCAACCCGCTTTTGACGAGTTGAACGAGCTTGGCTTTGATCTTGGCGGGGCTGGTCCCGCTCTCAGAACAGCAATGAGTTGCGTTGGACAGGCGCGCTGTGAACAGTCGTGCTTTAACGAAGCAAAGGCACATCGCCAGATCATCAACCGGTTCCTTGACGAAATGCACCGCCCGGCGCTGCCTTACAAGTTCAAGTTCAAGTTTTCGGGTTGCGGCAATGATTGCGTCAACGCGATTCACCGATCCGACTTTGCCGTGATCGGCACCTGGCGTGATGACATCAAGATTGATCAGGAAAAGGTCAAAGAGCATGTCGCCGAAAAAGGCCGGAAATACACCATTGATACCGTCGTTTCAATGTGTCCGACCCGCGCGATTTCGCTGAACGATGACGACACGCTGGAAATCGACAACAAATCCTGCGTGCGCTGTATGCATTGCATCAACGTGATGACCAAAGCGCTGTCACCGGGTGATGATCGCGGTGCGTCCGTGATGATTGGTGGCAAGCGTGCGCTTAAGGTGGGCGACATGATGGGCATCATGATCAAACCGTTCATCAAGCTTGAGACTGACGAGGATTACGAGGAACTGGAAGAATTCGCCGAAGCCTGCATCGAGTTCTTTGCCGATAACGCACTTGAACATGAGCGGATCGGCGAGACCATCGATCGCGTCGGATTGCCCAGCTTCCTTGAGGCTGTCGAGGTGGAGGCTGACCCGAACATGGTCAACCATCCGCGAACCTCATCCTATGTCAGAACCGATGATTTTGACGAAGAGGCCACTAAGTGGTTCGAACGTCAGGCGGTTCAGGCCGGCATGACAGTTGCCTCGGAATAGTGATTGGATTTCTGGCGTCGCCCCTCGGGTCAAAACGCCAAAAGGGAGAATAAATAGATGAGCGAAGCACAGGAAAAACCAAGAACGGCGGTCGAATCCGGGGTGCCTGATCACCTTCAGTATATGCACCCGATGATGAAGGCTAATCTGGGCAACTGGGACTGGCACGATCGCCCGCGCCCGGGCGTTCTGCGCCATGTCACCAAAGAAGGCAAAGAGCTCTTCACGGTACGGGCAGGAACCCAGCGACAGATGGATGTTTTCACGATCCGTAAACTTGCCGATATCGGTGACAATTTTGCCGATGGGCATGTACGATTCACCACACGCTCGAATATCGAATACATGGTCGAGGACGAGGCCAAGGTCGCGCCCCTGATCGCAGAACTTGAAGGCAACGGGTTCCCTGTTGGCGGCACCGGAGCTTCGGTTTCCATGATCTCCCATACGCAGGGCTGGTTGCACTGCGACATTCCGGGAACCGATGCCTCCGGTGTGGTCAAATCTCTGATGGACCAGCTCTATAACGAGTTTACCGACGAGAAGATGCCGAACCGGGTGCGTATCACAACCTCGTGCTGCCAGATCAATTGTGGTGGCCAGGGCGATATCGCGATCAACGTGCAATATACCAAACCGCCGAAGATCAACCATGATCTGGTGGCCAATGTCTGTGAGCGCCCCGCCGTTGTGGCGCGCTGCCCAGTGGCCGCGATCCGCCCGGCCATGGTTGACGGCAAGCCGAGCCTTGAGATCGACGAAAAGAAATGCGTCTGCTGCGGTGCCTGTTATCCGCCCTGTCCGCCGATGCAGATCAACGGCGCTGAATCAACCAAGATCGCGATCTGGGTTGGTGGCAAACACTCCAACGCGCGGTCCAAGCCAACCTTCCACAAGCTGGCGGTTGCCAACCTGCCCAACAATGCCCCGCACTGGCCCGAAGTCGCCGCTGTCGTTCGCAAGATCGTCGACGCCTACAAGGCTGACGCCAAACATTGGGAGCGCATGGGCGAATGGATCGAACGCATCGGCTGGAACCGGTTCTTTGAGATGACCGATCTGGCGTTCACCAAGCACCATCTGGATACCTGGACCGGTGCGCGCAAGACCATGAACGGCTCTGCCCACGTGCATTTCTAAGGAGCAAGCGACGTGAAATTCGGAATAGTTGTCAGCGAAGGGCCCTATACCCATCAGGCCTCGGACACAGCGTATAACTTTACCAAAGCTGCGCTGGAAGAGGGGCATGAGGTGCCGCGCGTGTTCTTTTATCACGACGGGGTCAATGTTGGCACCCGGCTGAGCATTCCGCCACAGGATGAGCGCAACATTCAGCAGCAATGGACGGCGCTTGGCCAGGAACACGATATCGACCTGGTGATCTGTATCGCAGCGGCCCAGCGGCGCGGGCTGCTCGATGAAAACGAGGCATCCCGGCAGGGCAAAGACGCCAACAACATCGCAGAGGGCTTTCGGATTTCCGGTTTGGGTCAGCTGATTGAAATGGGCATTCAGACCGATCGTCTGATGACGTTCGGAGATTGATCATGGAAGAAACAGTCAAAAAATTCCTCTATGTGAACCGCAAGGCGCCATATGGCACGATCTATGCGCTGGAAAGCCTTGAGGTCGTGCTGATCGGCGCGGCCTTCGATCAGGATGTCAGCCTCGCGTTTCTCGATGATGGCGTGTTTCAGCTGGTCAAGGGTCAGGACACGAAAGGGATCGGCGTCAAGAATTTCTCGCCGACTTTCCGGGCACTTGGTGACTATGATGTGACCAAGCTGTTCGTCGAAAAGGAATCGCTGGATGAGCGCGGCCTGACCGAAGATGACCTGCAGGAAATCGTCTATGAAGATGAAGACGACGATTGGGAAGAAAAGCCGTCGATCCGCATCATCAACCGGGCCGAAATGGCCGAGGTCATGGCCGACCAAGACGTTGTTCTGAGTTTTTAGAGGGGATTGATCATGTCAACATTACATACTGTCAACAAGTCGCCTTTTTCGACCCGATCACTGCAAAGTTGCCTTAATCATGTCCGTGACGGCGACGCCATTCTGATGATCGAAGATGGCGTTTATGGTGGCGTGCAGGGCACCGGTCTGGCCGACGAGGTGGCCGACAAGAACGGATCGGTTTCGCTTTATGTGCTTGAGGGCGACATGTCTGCGCGCGGGCTTGACCCGACACGTCTTATCAAAGGGGTAACACCCGTCGACTATTCCGGGTTTGTAAAGCTGGCTGCTGAAAGCGACCGCACACAAGCCTGGCTCTGAAGAATTACTAAAGATCCGTGGGGGATCAAAACACTGAAAGGAGACTGGAATGTCTTATCAAGTAAATGGCGCAACCGTCGAGCATGACGAAGAGGGCTACATCATCAATCTTTCCGATTGGTCAAAAGAGCTGGCTGATGTCATCGCCGAAAGCGAAGAAATCGAGATGGGCGACGAACATTGGGCCGTGGTCGATTTTCTGCGTGAATATTACGAAGAATATCAGATCGCCCCGGCTGTTCGGGTTCTGATCAAATCGATCAAGAAATCAATGGGCCCGGAAATTGGCAACAACAAGTATATGTACGAGCTGTTTCCTTATGGTCCGGCCAAGCAAGCTTGTAAAATCGCTGGCCTGCCTAAACCAACCGGTTGCATCTGATACCGCTTAAGCCTCTGAATTAAAATAATAAAGACAGAGGCATTTTCGGGAGGAGTCTAAAAAGTGTTGTCAACGCTTTATGCGCTGCTGTTCTATGTCGCCACCGTCCTGATGGTTGTCGGGCTGGCGCTTAAGATCAGGAAATATGCGCAGACTCCTGCACCTCTGAAAATCCCGACCACCCCCGCACCGACCACCAGCGGGGGGGTTTTCTGGCGCATGATGCGCGAGGTTGTGCTGTTTGAAAGCCTGTTCAAATCCAACAAATGGATCTGGCTTTTCGGTTACCTGTTTCACGCTGGGCTTGCGCTGGTTCTGCTCCGGCATTTCCGTTATTTCACCAACCCGGTCTGGTTCTGGGTCGAATGGGTGCAGCCCTTTGGCGTCTATGCTGGCTTTGCGATGGTGCTTGGCCTTCTGGGTCTGTGGTTTCGCCGACTGGCGGTTGAACGCATCCGCTATATCTCAAGCCCGTCTGATCACCTGATGCTGGCCTTATTGATCGGCATCGGTGCCAGCGGATTGATGATGAAATTCGTCACCAAAACCGACATCGTGGCGGTGAAGACGTTTTTCCTTGGCCTGATGCGCTTTCAGATCAACGACTTGCCCGCCCATCCGCCATTGCTGATCCATTTGGGACTGGTCGCCATCCTGATGATCATATTCCCGATCTCCAAGCTGTTGCACGCGCCGGGTGTCTTTTTCAGCCCAACGCGTAATCAGGCCGATAACCCGCGCGAAAAACGCCACCTCGCCCCCTGGGCGGCAGAGATGGAGAAATAGCGCATGGCTGAAGGCAACTCTGACATCCCAAAGCTGGAAGATGCGCTTGATATTCCTTGCCTGAGAATCGGTGCAATGGAAGGGCTGAAACCCTTTATTGCCGCCCCCGAACATCAGGAACCCCTTGGCTTTCCCGGCGAACTGGTGCCCGACTGGAAGGAAAAGGTGCTGGCGAAAATGGCCGAAGTGGCCGAAAAGAACCGCGCCTTTCAGGTCTATCTGGATATCTGCACCAAATGCGGCGCCTGCACTGACAAGTGCCATTATTTCATGGGCACGGGTGATCCCAAGAACATGCCAGTTGCCCGACAGGACCTGTTGCGCTCGGTCTACCGCCGCTATTTCACACTCGCCGGCAAGTATTTCCCTTGGCTGGTCGGTGCGCGTGACCTGACCGAAGAGGTTTTGCAGGAATGGTACAGTTACTACCACCAATGCAGCCAATGCCGCCGCTGTTCGGTCTTCTGCCCATACGGCATCGACACGGCTGAAATCACGATGGCGGCGCGTGATATCCTGGCCTCGGTCGGGATCGGGCAGAAATACTCGAACGAGATTCTCGGCAAGGTCAACAAGATCGGCAACAACCTAGGTCTGCCGGAAAAGGCGCTGGCGGCGACGCTGGAAGATCTTGAAGAGGATATCGAGGATGAAACTGGTGTTTCGGTACGCATCCCACTGGATGTCAAAGGTGCCGATATCCTGCTGGTCACCCCTTCGGCCGACTTCTTTGCCGAACCCCATATCGACGGGCTGATCGGTTACGCCAAAGTGTTCCATCAGGCAGGCGTCAGCTGGACGCTCAGTTCCTATGCCTCGGAAGCCGCCAATTTCGGCATGTTCATCGGCTCTTATGAAACCATGCGCGATGTGTCGCTGCGCATTCGCAATGCAGCGCAGGATCTGGGCGTGAAACGCATCATTTTCGGTGAATGCGGGCATGCCTGGCGGGTGGCTTACAGCTTCCTTAACACACTGGCAGGGCCGTTTGATTTCCTCGATCCGAAATACCCCGTGCCCCAGCATATTCTGGAGTTCACCTGGAATGAAATCCAGAAAGGCACGCTGAAATTCGACAAGTCAAAGAATGACGAGTTTCGCCTGACATATCACGACAGCTGCAACGTGGCCCGCGCCACACGCATCGGTGACGAGCCCGGCAGCCAGTTCGAAGTGCCGCGCAATGTCATCAAGGCGGTCTGCAACAACTATTTCGACATGGACCGCGACACCACGCATGAATCGACCCTGTGTTGTGGCGGTGGCGGGGGCCTGCTGACCGATGATCTGATGGATTTGCGCATCAAGGGCGCAGCACCGCGCATGACGGCGATGCAAAAGGTCACCGAAGAACACGGCGTCACCCATCTGGCGGCGATCTGCGCGATCTGCAAATCGCAATTCACCAAGGTTCTGCCGAAATACGGATACGACATGGAGGCAATCCTGTCAGTCCACCAACTGGTTTCAAACGCCATCATTCTGGATGGTCAGGAAAGCGAAAACGAGGATGCGCCCGATGAGGCAGCAGCCATAGCGGAGGTAAGCCCATGAACGATCAGCAGCACACGTTTCGGCGGTTTGAAGAAGGTGAAACGCCAGATGACTGGGATCTGGAGGAAAAGATTTTCCAGCAGGATACCTCGTATAAATGCCCGACCTATATTCACCGCACCCCGCCCTGTCAGGGCTCCTGCCCGGCGGGCGAGGATATTCGCGGCTGGCTCAACATCGTTCGCGGCATCGAAAAACCTCCCGTTGATGCCGAGGGCAACGAGGTTGACTGGGCTGCATATGCTTTTGATCGCTCGACCAATGCCAACCCTTTCCCCGCAATTATGGGTCGTGTTTGCCCCGCTCCTTGCGAGGATGGCTGCAACCGTAACGAGGTGGAAGACCACGTTGGTATCAATGCAGTTGAGCATTTCATCGGTGACAACGCACTGAAGAACAACCTGAAACTCCGTGCGCCCGGTGCCGATACAGGCAAATCCGTCGCCCTGATCGGTGGCGGCATCGCCAGCCTGACCGCGGCTTACCAATTGCGCCGCAAAGGCCATGCCTGCACGATCTTTGAAGGGCACGACAAGCTGGGTGGCATGATGCGCTATGGCATCCCCGGTTACCGGACCCCGCGCGATGTGCTGGATGGTGAGATTCAGCGTATTCTGGATATGGGGGTCGAGGTTAAAACCAACACCAAGATCGGGGTCGATATCCCGATGGAGCAGCTTGAAAAGGATTATGACGCGATATTCGTCGGCATCGGTGCTCAGGGCGGCTCACCTCTGCCGGTTCCCGGTGCTGCCGAGGCAAATAACTGCATCAGCGGCATCTCTTTCCTTGAGGCTTTCAACGATGGGCGACTGCAACACGGAGCACAGAAAGTGCTGGTGATCGGTGGCGGTGATACCGCGATGGACGTGGCCGCGGTTGCCCGCCGGTTGGGTCATATCAACAAGGTGGCCGAAAAGGACCGCCCTGAAATGGTTGTCCTTGGGCATACCGCGCATGACGTTGCAACGGTTGCCAAACGCGACGGTGCGGATGTGACTGTGGTCTATCGCCGCCCGGTTGACAAAATGCCTGCAACCGAGATGGAAGTGCGGCACGTGCGCGAAGAAGGGGTTGAAATTATCGGTTCGCTTGTTCCCATCGCCGTTGTTCTTGACACCCCGGATCGTGCCAAAGCCCTGCGTGTGGCCAAGGCTGACTGGTCTTCTGGCAAGATGGAGATCATTGAGGATTCTGAGCATGACATCGAATGCGACCTGATCGTCGCCGCCATTGGCCAGGTTGGCGATCTTGAAGGGATGGAGGAGTTTGACAACGGCCGTGGTCTGATCAATGCCGATGCCCATTTCCGCTGGCCCGACCGCGAAGGCATCTTTGTTGCCGGGGACGTCGTGAAACCGCATCTGCTGACAACCGCTGTCGGACAGGCCTCAATCGCAGCGAATGCCATCGATCACTATCTCAAAGGCAAAGATCAGGAGAAACTGCCCAAGGTGAATGTGCATCACTTCAGCTTGATGGAGAAACTCCGCGAATCCGGGCACGAGCCCAGCGAATACGACCATATTCAGCGTAGCGGCACCGACAGCGCCGCTTATGCCATTCACAATTTCGAAGATCGGTCCGGCAATCAGATTGTCCCGGCGGACGAGCTGTTCCTAGGCCACTGGGCGCATGAAGCAAGATTCAGGCGTCAGGAAAAGGAAATCGGCCCTGAAACCGTTCTCGGCCATTTTGGCGAAAGGATCGTCGGCCCGGATGCCGAAGAGGCCCGCAAGGAAGCGGATCGCTGCATGTCATGTGGCATGTGTTTTGAGTGTGACAACTGCGTCATCTACTGCCCACAGGATGCGATCCACCGGGTGAAGAAATCCGAACGCACAATGGGGCGCTATGTCGATACCGACTATGGAAAATGCATCGGTTGCCACATTTGCGAAGATGTCTGCCCGTCGGGTTATATCAAGATGGGATTGGGGGAATAGGGATGCACCGCCTGCCGGCCATTCTGTTACTGCTGACCTGCCTCACTGCAGCACCGCTGCAGGCTGGCGAGCTCGGCCCGGTAATTCCAAAGGCCAGCGGCAAAGAACATCCTGAAGGCAATCTATTCATGCGCATCAACCACATGAAGCTGATGAAGCATGATCGCGATGAAACCATGCATTTTGGTGATCGTGAGATTGCCTATTCCCTGAAAGCCTGTGTCGATTGTCACGCGGTCAACGGTGCTGATAGTCAGCCCGTCAGTTATGAAAGCGAAGAACATTTCTGCCGGGTCTGTCACGACTATACCGCCGTTAAAGTGGACTGTTTTCAGTGCCATAATTCAAAACCCGAACCGAAGACACAGGCCCTGCTGAAACCCGAGATCCCTGATTCAAATGAAATCGCGACTTGGCTGACGGAGGTGGGTGAATGAAATTACCCGCTTTGACCTTTAGCAGGAAACCCGCCGATATGAACCGTCGGGATTTCCTGAAAAGTGGTGGGGCTCTGGCGACCGTAACGCTAGCCCCGGGTGTTACTTTACTGGCCTTCGGGGGGGATGCCGAAGCCAAGGCTGATCCGGGTAAGCGTTGGGGGCTGCTGATCGATGTCAACAAATGCACATCAGACTGCACCGCCTGTGTAAGCGCCTGTTCAGCAGAAAACGGCTGGGAAGATACCGGCCATCCGGCAACCGATGCGCAATGGATCCGCAAGGTTGATCTGAAAGACAAGGCCACCGGGCGCGAGGTCTCGCTGCCGGTCATGTGCCAGCATTGCGAAAGCCCGCCCTGTGTCGACGTCTGCCCGACAGGGGCGTCGTTCAAACGGCCCGATGGTATCGTTCTTGTCGACAAGCATGACTGTATCGGCTGCCGCTACTGCATGATGGCTTGTCCTTACAAGGCGCGCTCGTTTCTGCATGAGAAAGTGCACGATCAGAAGGCTCATGCGCCGCGGGGCAAAGGCACCGTCGAAGGTTGCACCCTATGCGTTCATCGCATTGATACCGGTGGCACCCCGGCTTGTGTCGAGGCCTGCAACAACACGGGCAAGGGCGCGATGCTGTTTGGTGATCTCAACGATCCCGACAGCGGAATCGCAAAAGCGCTGGCCGCATATCCATCCACGGCATTGCGTGACGATCTGGGGCTGAACCCGGGCGTGCGCTACAGCAATCTTTAGGGGGCTGGCATGGAACGGACCATTTATCGCGAAATCAGGACCACCCCCCAGATCATTCAGCTTGCTGTTCTGCTGGGCCTGTTCATCGCCGCTGCCGGTGCCTCGGTTCTTTATGTCGAGCATCACGGCCATATCGTCACCGGCATGAACAACCAGATTGTCTGGGGTTTACCGCATGTGTTCGCCATCTTCCTGATCGTGGCCGCCTCCGGCGCTTTGAACGTGGCCTCGATTGCCTCGGTTTTCGGCAAAACGCCTTATAAACCCATGGCCCGGCTTTCAGGTCTGCTGGCCTTGTCGCTGCTGGCGGGTGGGCTGGCCGTGCTGGTGCTTGATCTTGGCCGGCCCGACCGGCTGATTGTGGCAATGACGAAATATAATTTCAGCTCGATTTTCGCCTGGAATATCTATCTTTATACCGGGTTCTTCGTGATCGTCGGGGCGTATCTCTATGTGCAGATGGCACGTAAAATGCCTTATTCCGTCGTGCGCACCGCAGGCACGATTGCCTTCATCTGGCGACTGGCCCTGACCACCGGCACCGGCTCGATCTTCGGCTGGCTGGTGGCCCGCCCGGGTTACGATGCGGCCGTAATGGCCCCCCTCTTCATCGTCATGTCCTTTTCTTTCGGACTGGCGGTCTTCATTCTGGTCGTCTCGCTTGCCTGCCGTCTGACCGGGCGGCCCCTTGGGTGGAAACTGCTCAGCCGTATGGGCAGGTTGCTGAGCATATTCGCAGCCCTCGTGCTTTATTTCACTGCCCTGCAACATCTGACAAATCTCTATGCTGCCGAGCATTCAAGCGTTGAGGCTTTCATTCTGTGGAATGGCGGCATCTTCACGCAACTTTTCTGGATTGGCCAGGTGGTGATCGGCGGGCTGATCCCGATGGCGCTGGTTTTCCAGTCGACGAGTGGGGCAAAACCGGGCTCAATCCTGATTGCCTCAGCACTGGTCATTCTCGGCGGGATTGCCCAGGTCTATGTCATCGTGATTGGCGGTCAGGCCTATCCGCTTGAGATTTTCCCGGGCTTTGAGGTCAGCAGCAGTTTTGCCGATGGCGTGGTCAACGCCTATTCCCCCACCTACTTTGAACTTCTCCTTGGCCTTGGCGGGGTTGCGCTGGCTCTGGCGATCACAGGCGTTGGCATGAAAATCCTGCGCATTCTGCCCATAAATTTGAGCGATGCGCATGTTGACCCGCATCACAAATCCGGCAAGGGTGCCTGATCAAAACAGCCTCTCTGGGTAAGCAAATGCAAGAACCGCATCCTTTCTCTCGTTTCGTTGCCATTCTGGGCCGCGGCAAGACCAAGCAACGGCATCTGACGCTTGAAGAAGCCAAAGAGTCGATGTCGATGATCCTTGCCGGTGAGGCTCGGCCAGAGCAGATCGGTGCCTTCCTGATGCTGCTGCGCCTGAAAGAAGAGGCACCTGAAGAAATCGCCGGGTTTGCGATCGGCACGCGGGCGCTGTTTGATCTGCCGGATGAGTTGCCAAAGGTCGATCTTGATTGGTCATCCTATGCAGGCAAACGCATTCAACTGCCGTGGTTCCTGTTGTCGGTTCTTGCGCTGGCGGGTTCGGGCGTGAAAGTTTTCATGCACGGAACAGACGGGCACACCCCGGGGCGAGTCTATACGGAAGGGACGCTCAGGCAACTGGGCCTGCCTATTGCCGGAAGTTTGGGTGAAGCGGCGGACCACATTGAAACCCGCAACTTCGCCTACACCCCCCTTCGCGTCCTCAGCCCGGTGCTGCATGACATGATAAACCTGCGCCCGATCCTTGGCCTGCGCTCACCGGTTCATTCTTTCTCCAGAATGCTCAATCCCTTTGCGGCCCCAACGATGATGCAGGGGATTTTCCACCGCGGGTTCATGGATATCCATTCCGGTGCCGCGCGCATCCTCAACCAACCGCGGATGGCTGTGTTTCGCGGTGAAGGTGGCGAGATCGAGCGCCGCCCGAACAAACCGACTATCGTCTGGTCAACCGAAGGCGACACCGAACCTTTGGTCGAAACATGGCCCGCGCTGTTGTCTGATGCGCATCAGGCCCCGGATCAGGAAATGGATATTTCCAACCTGATTGCCGTCTGGCGAGGGGGCGAGGAAAACGCCTATGCAACCGCTTCGATCACCGGAACACTTGCGATTACCCTGAAAACCATGGGCAGGGCGAAAACGATTGAAGCAGCAGAAGCACTGGCGCAGGAGATTTGGGCGGCACGTGACAAGGCATATCTGCCGCTGAAAGCCTGAATTGTGGCACGCTTTCTGATTGCGGCTGCGCATAAATCATCTGGCAAGACAGTGATCTCAACCGGTCTGGCGGCTGCCCTCAACCAACGCGTTCAGACGGTTCAGACCTTCAAAAAAGGCCCCGATTATATCGATCCGATGTGGCTGAAGGCAGCCAGCACCCGCCCCTGCTACAACCTCGATTTCAATACGATGGGGCATGACGAGCTGCAGGCGCTGTTCACATCGCGCAGCCAGAATGCCGCTATCGCGATGATCGAGGCCAACAAAGGGCTGTTTGACGGTGTTGATACCAGGGGCAGCGATTCAAATGCCGCCCTGGCGACATTGCTGAAAACACCCGTGGTTCTGGTGGTCGATACTGCCGGCATGACCCGCGGCATCGCCCCTTTGCTGATGGGCTATCAGGCGTTTGATCGGGACATCGATCTAGCCGGAGTAATCTTGAACCGCGTCGGTGGACCACGCCACGAAGCAAAGCTGCGCAAGGCGGTTGAGACTTATACCAACATTCCAGTGATCGGCGCAGTGGCAAACAATCCTGATCTGGATATCGGCGAGCGACATCTGGGCCTGACCACACCTGCTGAAACCGGAGAACTGCACGCAAAAATCAGCGGCTTTGCGCAAATCATCGGTGGTGCGGTTGATGTTGACCGGCTGCAAAATCTCGCCCGACAAGCCCCGGATCTTGCACCGGTAACCGAAAGAAAGCCCTCGCCTAAAGGCGAAATGCTGCGCATTGGCATCGCTATGGATACGGCCTTTGGCTTTTATTATCCCGATGATCTTGAAGCTTTTGCTGATGCCGGGGCAGAGCTGGTACCGATCAACATGATGGCTGATCGCAAGCTGCCCTCAATCGATGGCCTTTTCATCGGCGGCGGATTCCCTGAAACTCAAATGCGGGCGCTTGAGGCGAATGCTTCAATGCGGCACTCAGTGAAGCAGGCGATTGAAAATGGTCTTCCGACCTATGGGGAATGTGGTGGCTTGATGTATCTCGGCCGCTCGTTAAGCTGGCAGGGGAAGCAAGCCGAAATGGTCGGCGTCATCCCCGGCGATGCAGTGATGTATCCGCGTCCCGTTGGGCGAGGTTACACGCGGTTCACCCAGACCCATTCCCACCCATGGGGAAACTCCGATGCAGAGATCAAGGCGCATGAGTTCCATTACGCAAAGATCGAAAACCTGCCGGACAAGCTGAATTTCGCACGCGAAATCCAGCGCGGGGCCGGTGTGGATGGTACCCATGATGGCATCATCCTTCACAATCTCGTCGCCGGATTTTGCCATTTGCGCAACACAAAGAGCAATCCGTGGGTCGCACGGTTTGTGGATTTTGTCCGAGCACTGAAAGCCAGCTAAAGCGGCAGGCGGAAAACCTGTAGCATTCGCAAAATCGCTTGCAAGCCGCTTTGAAGCGGCGTTTTGTACACCACCTTCAGTGTTTTATTCAGGGATCCCGACTACAGCTTTAGGTAATAGGGCGGTGGTCCTTCGAGCCATCGCGCGATCGTTTGTGTCTGCAGGCTAAAGTCGACAATGCGGACTAAGCAGGCACTGGAAAGTTCGCCGCCCCGAAGGCAATGAGTTCACCGGCTGATCGTCCAACATCGCGCTGCTGGCGGCCCAATACCACCGGCTGGGTGCCCAATAGTCTTTGCTGAGCGATGAAAAGCGGGCCCATTTCTGGGCACGCTCGTATTGCCCCGTCATCAAAAGTGCCAAGGATTGTGCACAACGCCAGAAAGTGGTGTTCGGGTCGCGCGGGCTCATCCTGAGAGCCTGGTCGATTCTGTCGAGCGCCTCGTTTGGATCTCCGGCGTAAGTCAGGCAGGTTGCCTGGCGAACAAGCCCGTGCGCAGAGTTTGGGTTAAGGTCAATGGCAATATCGAGTTGCCGCAAGGCCTCGTCAATTTTGCGGTAGGCGAGGTACATCATGGCGAGGATCTGATGCGCTTCGGAGTCGCTGGGGTCCAGTTCAACGGCTTTTTCCGCCAGACTGAAGGCTTCTTTCGCGGCCGTTCGTCTGTCGTCGATCCAGAAACTAATCAACCCCTGGTAAATGCAGTTTGCGGCAACACGATAGGCCGCGGCACATTCGGGGTCCTTCCGGATCGCGTGACGTGCCAATGCCTCGGCTTCCTCTACATCGCCTTGGATTCCACGATAAAGCCGTGACTGTGCTTTCAGAACCAAATCCCAGACCGACAAGTCTTCGCTGCGCTGTCGATCGGCTCTGGCACCCTCTGCGGACATGATCTCCGGGCCGATTGCCGAGGCAACGCAGGCGGTGACTTCGTCCTGCAGGTCGAACAAATCCCCTAGCAGACGGTCATAACGCTCGGTCCAGATAGCGCCGCCGGACTCGGCGTCGATCAGTTGCGCCGTTATCCTGACCCGATCGCCCAGTCGCTTGACACTGCCTTCGAGAATGTACCGCACACCAAGTTCGCGCGCGATTTCACGGACATCCTTTTTCTGATCCCGATAGGTAAAGGATGAATTGCGCGCGATAATGAACGCCCAGCGAAAACGAGACAGGGCGGAAATGATTTCATCGGTAATCCCGTCTGCAAAATAGGTCTGCTCCGGATCGCCAGATAGATTGAGAAACGGTAAAACCGCAATTGATGGTCGATCCGGCAATTGAAGTTCCGAATTTCGCCGGACGTCACCTCCCGGATCAGGGCGATCAACATCAACGTCGAACAGAAAGCCCTGACGCGGCAGGGTCTTAAGCATTGTCTGGGCTTTCCCGCTGTCCCCAAGGGCGCGGCGTGCGGCGCTTATCTGACTGCTGATGGCCGCGTCTGAAATAATCCGGCCATCCCAAATGGCCGACACCAGATCTTCCTTGGAAAGCGCCTTTCGAGGATTTTGTGCGAAAAAAGCAAGCAGCCGAAATACAAGCGGCTCGGTTTCAACACGTTCACCATTCCGCCGGAGTTCCAGTCTCTCCTCATCGAGTTCAAACTCCGAAAACTTCAGCACTGCAGGCCAACTCCCCTGTCGTTCCGGGGAAGGGTACCTCAAATCTCCCTCATTTTCAAAATCTCCCGTGACCTCAGAGTATTCTGAGGCCACGAATACCTTGTCTTCAGCGCTGCGCATCAGTCATTCCAGGCTCGTGAAAACGGCAGGCTGTCGTGGTCAAAGAAGTTGGCTTTGATATTTTCGCTCCGATCCATTGACAACCTGGATAGAAGGTAAGGATCGTGAACAGGTTGATGGACGGAGGTGCGGGTAGAATGCGATCTGCTTGTCGTCAATACCCGAAGCCGCTCGGACAACCGGGCAAACCGTGCCGCAACAGCTTTTCGGCGAGAGGTGCGCGCATTTGAGTGAAGGTTGGTGCTGGATTCCAGAAAGTTCATGTGCTTGGTCATTTGGATACTCCTCTTTCTGCATCCATATTGAACAAGTCTGGATTTCTATGCTTGGGGAAGACTTGGAAAAACTCTTTGGAAACTTTGAAATTTCGTCAAATGGCCTTGGGTGATCAGCTAAATGCGCGAACAATTTCGCTTTAATCAACTGCGCATAAACAGGTCCGCCTCGGGCTCACAGCAGACATTCGCCCGCAAAAAAGGCCCCTCCGTTAACCAGAGGGGCCATGTTGGCTTTGCAGCCATTCCAGGGAGAAATCAGGCGCGTTTTATCTCGAACTTGTAAATGCTGCCTTCGGTCGATGAGCTTAGCAATTCATTGCCGGTCTGATTGCAGAAAGCCGCAAAATCCGCCACCGAACCCGGATCGGTTGCCCGGACTTCAAGAACCTCGCCCTGCGGGACCGACTTCAGAGCTTTTTTCGCTTTCAGGATCGGAAGCGGGCAATTGAGCCCCTCAGCGTTCAATACATGTTCAGCCATAGATGATGTGCCTTTCTGGTTTTTGATTGGGTGACCTGACGGCCTAGATATAAAGATTGATGTCGGATTTCAGCGCGGTTTCCATATAGGTTGCCGCCCCACCGATTTCGATCCCGTCGATCATTTCGTCAGCCGAAAACTCAAACAGGTCCATCGTCATCTGACAGCCGATCATCCGCACGTCGGTTTCCACGGCAGCCTCGCGCAGTTCTTCAATCGAAGCCACGCCTTTCTTCTTGATCAGGTTTTTCATCATGACCGTGGTCATCCGATCGACGCCGGGAATTGCGGGCATGATATTGGGCATCGCCATGTGCATCCCCATCATCGGCATTTTCATCGCCGGGTTGCCTAAGGTTGATACCTTGAGGTCAAGGTTCTTGTTCAAAAGCGGCAGCCCGTAAAAGGTGAAGAACATGGTCACGTTCACATCCATTGCAGCCGCAGTCGTGGCCAGAATAAAAGGAGGATAGGCCCAGTCTAAAGTGCCTTTGGTGACGATGATCGACATGCTTTTTGCATTGTCCAGAGCACCCGTTGTTTCATTGTCCAGCATGCCTTTTCCCTCCTGACTGCTGTTGCATAATTGTGGAATAGTTAAGCTTATTAGAAATAATGAATACTAAAATTCTGCCATCGGGTCAAGGAAACCACGCCGGTGATCAAGGTGACGTGAAGCGATTACTTGCAAATTGGTATTGTTTTGTGATGTATGCGGCTTGACCTCTGCCTGGATGGTAGAAAATGAGCAAAAATCAGCGTTGAAGGCCGGATTTTATGGATATTTCAGATTTAGAGGAAAACGCAGCCAAGGCCAGCGGCCTTCTGAAGGTCATGGCCAATCAGTCGCGGCTGATGATTCTCTGTAATTTGCTGGAAGGCGAAAAATCGGTGCAGCAATTGCAGGGCCATGTCGGGCTGAGCCAATCTGCCCTGTCACAACAGCTTGCGATTCTCAGGGGGGAAAGTCTGGTTTCCACCCGCCGCGAAGCGCAATCGGTTTACTACTCCATTGCCAGTAAAGAAGCTGAAACCCTGATTGGCACGCTGTACGAAATCTATTGCAGCAATTAGCCGAGAAAACTTCAGACGGCACGTTGCCACAATGAACCTGGCAATAATTATGCCAAAGGGCTGCGGTTTTTTGCCATTTCATAATATTATATGCTAATGTTTGATTGTGTTTCTGTGCCGGGCCCTATCCCGGCACTTTGCAAAAGCAGCGTTTTGCTCGCGGGGAGAGTGTTCTGAATGTTAGATGTCTGGAAAGAAATGGTGGTTGAATCCCCGGCAATGTATCTTGGCTGGGGTGGTTTGTTCATCGGACTTGTCTTTGGCTTTATCGTCTACCGAACCAATTTCTGCACTATGGGATCGATCTCTGATATTCTGTCTTTTGGCGATTTCGCCCGATTTCGCGCCTGGCTGCTTGCCGGGGCAACGGCAATTGCAGGTGTGGCGTTTCTTCAGTCAGCGGGTGTGATGAATGCGGCAGACTCAATCTATCTGACACCGAATTTCGGCTGGTTGGGGAATATCATCGGCGGGGTGATGTTCGGATTTGGCATGGTTTTTGCAGGCGGCTGCATCAGCCGTAATCTTGTCAGGGCAGGCGGTGGTGATCTGCGCTCGATTGTCGTGTTGCTCGTCACCGGTATATTCGGGTTCATGACCATCGGTGGCCTGCTTGGGCCCTGGCGCGTTTCCCTTTTTGCGCCGGGAACAATTGATCTGACGGAATCCGGGTTTGAAACCCAGGGTGCGGGCGAAATGATCGCGCGCGTTTCCGGTATGGCTATCGAAACGTCCAATCTTGCCCTTGCCGTTTTAATCGCAGGCGGCATTTTTCTCTATTGCTTCAAAGACCACCATTTCCGCGCTTCCCCGCGCCATATGATTGCTGGCTTTGGCATCGGGTTATGTGTCGTGGCGGGCTGGTTGCTGACCGGATTGGCGCAGGATGATTTTGCCGATGTGCCCGTGCAATTGACCTCGCTGACCTATGTGCGCCCGACCGGTGACACGATCGATTATGCCATACGTTACACGGCACTTGGCGCCCCCAGTTTTGGGGTTGTCACCACCGTTGGGGCCTTGCTGGGTGGTTTTTTCGGCGCGCTTTCAATGGGGCGCCTGCATTTGACGACATTTGCCAATCAAAGCGATTCAATCCGCAACATGTTTGGCGCGGCCCTGATGGGAATCGGTGGCGTGCTGGCGCTTGGCTGCACGGTCGGTCAGGCGCTGACCGGGTTTTCAACCCTGGCCATGGGCTCAATCCTGACGTTCGTATTCATTGTAATCGGTGGGATCATAGGCATGAAGGCGATGGAACGGTTCGCATAAGCAAACGCTCAATCGCGATCCTATTCATCTGCCGGAAACAGCTGCGCCCCCACTTTGAGTGCAATTTCGTTGTAGATTTTTGCATGCGGTCCGGCGGGTTCAGCAACGACTACAGGCGTGCCTTCGTCTGAGGTGCGGCGGATATCCATATGCAAAGGCACTGCCCCAAGGAACGGCACCCCAAGTTTATGCGCCTCTTCCTCGGCTCCGCCATGGCCAAAAATGTCGGAGCTTTTACCACAGTGCGGGCAGATGAATGTCGACATATTTTCCACGATACCAAAAATCGGTACGTTCACATTCTTGAACATTTTCAGCCCTTTGCGGGCATCGATCAACGCAAGATCCTGCGGTGTTGACACAATCACCGACCCGGTTAAAGGCACCTGTTGCGCCATCGTCAATTGCGCATCCCCGGTGCCGGGCGGCATGTCCAGAACCAGCACGTCAAGTTCGCCCCATTCAACCTCGCGCACCATTTGCATCAGGGCCGAAACCACCATCGGTCCGCGCCAGATGACCGGTGATTCCTCGTCCTGAAGAAAACCCATCGACATCACCTTGATGCCGAAATGCTCCAGCGGAACAATCCGCTCATCCTTGATTTCAGGGCGCGCTTGGATGCCGAAAAGCCGGGGAAGCGATGGGCCATAGACATCCGCATCCAGCAGGCCGACCTTCATCCCCAGCCCGTTGAGGGCAAGCGCCAGGTTGGCCGAAGTCGTCGATTTGCCAACGCCACCCTTGCCCGAGGCAACGGCTAGAATGGTGCGGATGCCTGCAACTGTTCCCGCTGATGGGCGCAGGTCGGGGCCAACCGCACGGTCTTTTCCGCTTTTCAGTTTTGGCGGTTGCTGAGCCGGGTCAAAAGCCTCCGATTTTTCAGCAGTCAGCGCGACCAGCACGGTTTTGACACCCTCTATTGCTGCAACTTTCTTTTCTGCCTGTTCCCGTAATGGTGCCAGATCACCGCCAAAGCCCGCGGGAACGGTGATGGAAAAGATGACCTTTCCATCCTCTGCAACAATGTCCGAAACCAGCCCGGCCGAGACGATATCGCCTTTCAGCCCTTCTGCAGTAACGGTGGACAGTTCTTTTAATATCCTGCTTTTCATGAGGCATCGCTTCCTGTTCTACTCATTCATAGATTAGAATGTTTTTAAGTAACTGGCAAGACAGCCTATGCCGGAGTTTTCGGCAGATAGCTGCCTTTCTTGCCAACTATGAATTCGCGGAATTTTTCCGTCACGGCAGTCAACGGCATGTCCCGCCTGTGCATCAGAAACCACTGCCGGGTGATCGGCACACCGGGTGCCCTGATATGGTCAAGACGCCCGTCTTCAAGCTCGTTGGCAACTGTGTGTGCGGATATGAAAGCGATCCCCAAATCGGCCATAACGGCCTGCTTGATGGTCTCGTTTGTACCCATGCCAACAGTCTTGTAAGGCTGTCCTTCGCCCAGACGGTCAAGCAGGCGCTCCATCAGAATGCGCGTGCCCGAGCCAAGCTCGCGGGTCAGGAAAGTTTCCTTTAACAAGTCGTCGGGCGAAACGTCGCAGCCCGTGGCCAGCGGGTGCCCTTTACGTGCGATGAAAATATGCGGATGCGGGCCAAGAACCTCTGCCGTTACAACCGGTGCGCGGGGTGGTCGGCCCATAATTGCGATGTCAACGGCCCCGTCCATGACCAGCGAAATAATGTCTTCTCGATTGCCAATTCTCAGGCCGACCTGAATATCCGGATTTTCCTTCTGAAAGGTCGAGACGAGCCCCGGTGCAAAGTATTTTCCAGTGCTGACACAACCGATGGCCAGATAGCCGAACTTCCCTTCGCGTATTGACTTAACTCTTTCATAACAGGAGGTTAAAGTTGCCTCAATATGCTTGACGCTGCGATAAACCTCTTGACCGGACGAGGTCATGCTGGTTTTTCCGTCATTGCCGCGCATGACCAGACGGGTGCCCAGATTCTCTTCCAATAGCTTCAGTTGGGTGGATACTGCGGGCGGTGTCAGGCTCAGCATTTCGGCCGCTGCAGTCAGTGATCCGTTGTCTTTGATTGCCACCAGTGCGCGGAGTTGTTTCAGGGTGATTGCGGATTCGTTGATCATTAATTTTATTTATCACGACTGAGATATTTTTCAATTTCCTTTTCCTAATATACAGTCCACATGAGGGGTACCAACGGACAAACATCAAGGAAATCCAAGATGGCCAACCCCGTGGATCTTGCCTCTTATCTGGCAAATAATCCCGACATTCCCAATAAGCTGGGTGATGTGGTCCTGACGATGTGTTCCGTTGGAAAAGATCTTGCCCGAACGATCAGCCGTGGCGCACTGGAAGGTGCGATGGGCCAGGAGGTTGGTGAAAACACCGACGGTGATCATCAGAAAGCTCTTGATGTGATCGCTGATGAAGCTTTCTTTGCCGCGCTTAGTGGCAGCGATGTGCGCTGGTATGCCTCTGAAGAACGCGAAGAAGTGATCGAGATCAACAAGAGTGGTCGCCTTGCGCTGGCAACCGACCCACTGGATGGATCGTCGAACATAGACGTGAACGTCTCCATCGGCACGATTTTCTCGATCTTCGAGGCAAAAGACGACCCGGAAGAAAGCTTTCTGCGCCCCGGCACCGAACAGATCGCCGCCGGTTACATCATTTACGGCCCGCAGACCGGTCTGGTGGTCAGTTTCGGCGATGGAACCCTGTCATTCATTCTTGACCCTGACAAGGACGAATTCGTTCTGGTCAACGAGCGGTTGACCATACCTTCTGAGTCTTCAGAGTTTGCGATCAACGCCTCTAACTATCGGCATTGGAGCAAACCCGTACGCGCCTATATCGATGACTGCCTGGCCGGAGAAACCGGCCCACGCGGCAAGAATTTCAACATGCGCTGGGTGGCCTCACTGGTCGCAGAAACGCACCGGATTATTTCGCGGGGGGGGATTTTCCTTTACCCAAGCGATGCCCGTAAGGGTTATGAAAATGGCCGGCTGCGCATGGTCTATGAATGCGCGCCAATGGCCATGCTTGTCGAACAGGCCGGTGGCGAGGCAACCGATGGCTGCGACCGGTTGCTTGAGCAAAAGGTCAAAACCCTGCACGGGCGCACACCACTGGTATTTGGCACACCCAACAAGGTTGGTCGCGTTGCTACCTATCACGATCTGCCCGAAAACGAGACCTCGGCGCTGTTTCGTGAACGCGGCCTGTTCAGAGACTGAAGGAACCTTTAATGAGCACAAAACACCCCATCATTTCAGTCACTGGTTCATCAGGTGCAGGCACGTCCACCGTCAAGCACACGTTCGATCAGATCTTCCGGCGTGAAGGGGTGAAATCGGTTTCCATTGAAGGCGACGCCTTTCACCGCTACAGCCGGGAGGAAATGAAGGTCGAGCTTGACCGCAGACTGGCCGAGGGTGATCGCTCGTTCAGCCATTTCAGCTATGAAGCCAATGAATTGGCCGAGCTTGAAAGCGTCTTCAAATCTTACGGAGAGACCGGCACAGGCCGCACGCGCACGTATGTCCACAACGACGAAGAAGCAGAGCGGCACAGCACACCGCCGGGTGAGTTTACTCAGTGGCGTAATTTTAAGGAAGGCTCCGACATCCTGTTCTACGAAGGACTGCATGGCGCTGTCTGCACCGACGACTTCAAGATCGCCAAATACGCTGATCTGAAAATTGGTGTGGTGCCAGTGATCAACCTTGAATGGACCCAGAAGATCCACCGCGACCGGGAATCGCGTGGGTATTCCACACAAGCCATTACCGATGTCATTCTACGCCGCATGGATGCCTATGTGAACTGCATCATTCCGCAGTTTTCGCAGACAGATATAAACTTTCAGCGCGTCCCGGTTGTTGACACTTCCAATCCGCTGGTTGCGCGTTGGATTCCCACACCTGACGAAAGCCTTGTCGTTATCCGCTTTGCCAATCCACGCGGGATCGACTTTCCCTATCTGACGGCCATGATCAACGGGTCATGGATGAGCCGCGCAAATTCAATTGTCATTCCGGGCAACCGGATGGATCTGGCCATGCAGCTGATCCTGACCCCTCTGATCCACCGCCTTCGCGACAATGCCCGCAAGGCCTAAAGGAATACCTGATGACCACAGCTAACGAAAAAATGATGGCCAATGCGATCCGCGCTTTGTCGATGGATGCAATTCAGAAGGCCAATTCAGGGCATCCCGGTATGCCAATGGGCATGGCTGATGTGGCAAGCGTCCTGTTCAACCGTTTCATGAAAATTGATCCGGCTGACCCGAAATGGCCAGATCGGGACCGCTTCGTTCTGTCTGCGGGTCACGGCTCGATGCTGATCTATTCGATCAATCATCTGCTAGGCTATGCCGATATGGATATGGATCAGATCAGAAATTTCCGCCAGTTCGGCTATCGCACAGCGGGGCACCCTGAATACGGCCATGCGGACGGTATCGAAACCACCACCGGCCCGCTGGGGCAGGGGATCTCGACTGCGGTTGGCATGGCGCTGGCCGAGCGGATGCAAAACGCGCGCTTTGGTGATGATCTGGTCGATCACTGGACCTATGTGATTGCTGGTGACGGTTGCCTGATGGAAGGCATCAGCCACGAGGCGATTGATCTGGCGGGGCATCTTGGCCTTGGCCGTCTGGTGGTTCTGTGGGATGACAACGGAATCACCATTGACGGTAGCACCGATATCACAACTTCAACTGATCAGCTGGCCCGGTTTGAAGCCGCTGGCTGGCACGCGATCCGTGTTGACGGCCATGATCCCGATGCGATTGCCAAAGGGATCGAGGCGGCGCGGGCTGACAATCGCCCATCGCTCATTGCCTGCAAGACAATCATCGGGTTTGGCGCTCCCAACAAGCAGGGCACCTCGGCCACGCATGGCGCACCGCTTGGTGATGAAGAGATTAAAGCCGCCCGTGAAGTGCTTGGCTGGGAGTCAGAGGCGTTTGTCGTTCCTGATGCGGTTTACGCAGGTTGGCGCGCCGTTTCCGCCCGCGGAGCCGATGCGCGCGCCGCTTGGGAAACCCGCGCCGCGGCCTCTTCCAAAACCGCAGAATTCAATGCCGCCCTTGACGGCAGCAACCGCGCCGGTCTGGCTGCAGCAATGGCCGACTACAAGGCCGGGCTGGTGGCAGACAAGCCCAAGGTCGCAACCCGCAAATCCTCGGAAATGGCGCTGGAAGTGGTCAATGCCACTATTCCCGGCATGGTTGGCGGATCGGCCGATCTGACAGGATCAAACAACACCCGCACCTCGGGTATGCGCCCCGTCACAAGCGATGATTATGCGGCAGATTATATCAATTACGGCGTGCGCGAACACGTCATGGCGGCAGCGATGAACGGGATCAGCCTGCATGGCGGATTGCGCCCCTACGGTGGCACGTTTCTCGTTTTTGCCGATTACTGCCGCCCGGCCATTCGCCTCTCGGCCCTGATGGGCGTGCCGGTGACCTACGTCATGACCCACGATTCTATCGGTCTTGGCGAAGACGGGCCTACGCACCAGCCGGTCGAGACCATCGCCAGCCTGCGCGCTATTCCCAACGTCGCGGTCATTCGCCCCGCCGATGCGGTTGAAACCGCCGAAGCCTGGGAACTGGCGGTCGCGTCCGACAGCCAACCCCACGTCTTGTGCCTGTCACGTCAGGGTTTGCCCGTTGTGCGCAGCGACAGCAGCGAAAACAAAACCGCCCAAGGCGCTTACGTGCTGCGCCCAACCGAGACCGCGCGCGACATCACGCTGATCGCCACAGGCTCGGAAGTGGAAATCGCCCTGGCCGCTGCCGATCAACTCGCCGCTGACGGGATCAACGCCGCCGTTGTCTCCGCCCCTTGTCTTGAGCTTTTTGACGCGCAGGATGCCGCATATCGCACCGAAACCCTTGGCACCGCCCCGCGGGTTGCGATAGAGGCGGGCGTGCAGCAGGGATGGGATAAATACCTTGGCGAAAACGGTGCATTTATCGGCATGGACAGTTTTGGCGCATCTGCCCCTGCATCTGAACTCTTCAAACATTTCGGTATCACCGCCGAAGCAACAGTCGCCGCCGCGAAATCGCTTCTGGCAAAGTAAGGAACAAGAAAACCAATGACATTGAAAGTCGCAATAAACGGGTTTGGCCGCATCGGCCGCAGCGCCATGCGTATGATTTTTGAAAGCTATGGCGATCGGATTGAACTGGTGGCCTTGAACGCCTCAGGTGGTTCAGAGGCTAACGCGCATCTGTTGAAATATGACAGCGTTCACGGGCGCTTCGGCAAACCTGTTTTTGCGAAAGGCAATGACCTCAGCGTTGATGGAAAAATCGTAAAGCTGACAGGCGAACGCGACCCACAAAACCTGAATTGGGACGGGATCGATCTGGTGCTGGAATGCACCGGTGCCTTCAACTCAAAAGAGGCGGCAACGGTGCATATTCAGCGTGGGGCCAAACGTGTCCTGTGTTCAGCACCCGCTAAAAACGCCGATAAAACAGTCGTTTATGGTGTGAACCACGATGTCATCACCAAAAAGGACAAGGTGATCTCCGCCGCGTCCTGCACAACGAATTGTCTGGCCCCGGTTGCCAAGGTTCTGAACGATACTGTCGGCATCGAAAAAGGCTTCATGAGCACGATTCACGCCTATACCGGCGATCAGCCAACGCTGGATCGGCGCCACAAAGACCCCTATCGCGGGCGCGCCGCGGCAATGTCGATCATCCCGACAACCACCGGTGCGGCCAAGGCTGTTGGTCTGGTTCTGCCCGAACTTCTGGGCAAGCTTGACGGCGGTGCCATCCGCGTACCGACACCGAATGTCTCGGTAGTTGATCTCAACTTCAACCCGTCGCGGAAAACCACGGTCAGGGAAATCAACAATGCGATGAAAGAGGCCTCCGAAGGCACGTTGGCCGGCGTCTTGTCTTACGACGAGGAAAAGACCGTTTCGATTGATTACAATCACACCGACACCGCCTCGAATTTCGCCGGCCTTCAGACGCGTATCATGGGCGGTGATCTGGTTCGTGTCTTTAGCTGGTATGACAATGAATGGGGTTTCACCAATCAGATGCTGAAAACCTCGCTGGTTATTGCGGAAACGATGTGATGGTCATTTCCTCGATCAAAGATGTGGATGTTAAAGGCAAGAGACTGCTCATCAGGGCCGATCTCAACGCCCCGTTGAAAGATGGTGTCGTGACCGATGCCACGCGGATCGATCGATTCGCAGCGGGTCTGAAACCGCTTCTGGATGAAGGTGCGCGTGTCGTTATCCTTGCGCATTTCGGTCGGCCAAAAGGGGTGTGGCGGGACGATCTATCGCTTGCACCTGTCGTTCCGGCTTTGTCTCAGGCTTTGGGGCGGGATGTGGCTTTCGCCCGCGACACTATTGGCGAAGATGTGGAAAAAGCCGCCGCGGCCCTGCAAAATGGAGAGGTTCTTCTGTGTGAAAACCTGCGCTTTCACGCTGGTGAAAGTGAAAACCATCCGGAATTTGCGTCAGCCCTGGCGCGGCTTGGCGAGCTCTTTGTCAACGACGCGTTTTCGGTTTCCCACCGGGCCCACGCCTCGACCTCCGGCGTCGCCGCCCTGCTTCCGTCCTACAGTGGTCCGATGCTGGATGAGGAAACCAGCGCGCTGGCAGCTGCCCTTGAAACCCCGGAACGACCCGCCGTGGCGCTGGTCGGCGGAGCCAAGGTTTCCAGCAAAATCGCGGTTCTGAAAAATCTGGTAAACAAGGTCGACTCGGTTATCATTGGCGGCGGCATGGCCAACACGTTCTTTTTTGCCGATGGACAGCCCATCGGCAAATCGCTCTGTGAAACCGATCAGGTCGAAACCGTGCGTGAAATTCAAGTGCTGGCGAAACAGGCAGATTGCGAACTGGTTCTGCCCACCGATATAGTCTATGCCTTTGAATTTGCTGAAAATACTGAAAGTTTCACAGCGGGTATCGACGGTTGCCCGGAAGACGGGATCATACTTGATGCCGGTCCGCAATCCATCCAGCGCTTTTCTTCAGTTCTGGCTAGCGCCAAAACCATTCTGTGGAACGGCCCGCTTGGTGCATTTGAAACGCGCCCGTTTGATGTGGCCACGGTTGCTGTCGCCCGTGAGGCTGCACGGCTGGCCAAAAGCGACGCGGCAACCGCCGTGGCAGGCGGCGGCGATACGGTTGCAGCGTTGAATGTGGCCGGAGTCGCGGAAGATTTTACCTATGTTTCGTCTGGCGGCGGGGCGTTTCTGGAATGGCTTGAAGGCAATGAATTACCCGGCATAGCAGCGCTCAACCGCGCTGTCGCTGCTTAACGAGGGGGGGTAGGAAATGGCACTTATTACACTCAGACAATTGCTCGATCACGCAGCAGAAAATTCTTACGGCGTGCCTGCATTTAATATCAACAACATGGAACAGGGTCTGGCGATCATGAAAGCCGCCGACAAGGTAGACGCCCCGGTGATCATGCAGGCCAGCCGCGGCGCGCGATCTTACGCCGGTGATATCATGCTCAAGCACATGATCCAGGCGCTCAGCGAGATGTATCCGCATATCCCCGTCTGCATGCACCAGGACCACGGCAATAACGAGCAAACCTGCATGTCGGCGATCCAGTACGGGTTCACCTCGGTGATGATGGACGGTTCCCTTGAAGCCGACATGAAAACCCCTGCATCATACGAATACAACGTAGAGATTTCTGAACGCGTCAGCCGCATGGCCCACTGGGTTGGGGCAAGTGTCGAGGGCGAGTTGGGGGTTCTGGGTAATCTGGAAACCGGCGAAGCCGCAAAAGAAGACGGTTCAGGGGCCGAAGGTAAACTGACCCGCGAAGACATGCTGACCGACCCTGATCAGGCCGCTGATTTCGTTAAGAAAACCAAAGTGGACGCACTGGCAATTGCCTGCGGCACCAGTCACGGGGCTTACAAGTTCAGCCGCAAACCTACGGGCGATATTCTGGCCATCAGCCAGATCGAGGCGATCAATGCCAAGATCCCGGACGTGCATCTTGTCATGCACGGCTCGTCAAGCGTGCCGCAATATCTGCAAGACCTGATCAACGAGTTTGGCGGTGATATGCCCCAGACCTATGGTGTGCCGGTTGAGGAGATCGAGCGCGGTATCAAATCAGGTGTGCGCAAGGTCAATATCGACACAGACAACCGCATGGCTTTGACCGGTACGTTCCGCAAGGTCGCTCAGGAAAAGCCCACCGAGTTTGATCCCCGCAAATTCATGATCCCGGCAATGGAGGAAATGGAAAACCTTTGCAAGGATCGCTTCGAGCGTTTCGGCACCGCAGGTAACGCTGCAAAAATCGACGTCATCCACATGGATGACATGGCAAAACGCTATGCTGACGGGTCGCTTGACCCGGTGGTTGGCTAAACTCAGGAGAATAAAAGCCGATGGCAGATTTCGACCCCCGCCACCGGCTTGAACAGTCCAAAACGAAGGAGATTCATCATGGACCAGTCTAATCGTTATGCACGTCTTGACCTGAAAGAGGAAGACCTGATTGCAGGCGGCCAACACGTGCTCGTGGCCTATATAATGAAACCGAAAGAGGGTTTCGACGGGTATCTTGCCACAGCTGCGCACTTTGCCGCTGAAAGCTCGACCGGCACCAATGTCGACGTTTCGACAACCGATGACTTCACCCGCGGTGTCGACGCGCTGGTTTATGAAATCGACGAAGAAAAAGAGCTGATGAAAATCGCCTATCCGGTCGATCTCTTTGATCGGAACATCATCGACGGGCGGGCAATGATCGCCTCGTTCCTGACGCTTTGCATCGGTAACAACCAGGGCATGGGCGATGTCGAATACGCCAAGATGCACGACTTCTATGTGCCACCCAACTTCCTGCGCCTATTTGACGGACCAGCAACCACAATCGCCGATATGTGGCGGGTTCTTGGTCGTCCGCATGTGGATGGTGGATTTATCGTCGGTACGATCATCAAGCCGAAATTGGGTTTGCGCCCGAAACCTTTTGCCGATGCCTGCTATGATTTCTGGCAAGGTGGCGATTTCATCAAGAATGACGAGCCACAAGGGAACCAGCTGTTTGCACCCCTGAAGGAAACAATTCCTCTAGTGGCTGACGCGATGAAACGCGCACAGGATGATACCGGCATGGCCAAACTGTTCTCGGCCAATATCACGGCTGATGACCACTACGAAATGCTGGCCCGAGGCGAGTTCATCCTTGAAACCTTTGGAGAAAATGCCGACCACGTCGCCTTCCTTGTTGATGGATACGTGACTGGCCCGGCAGCGATTACAACTGCACGCCGTGCATTTCCAAGCCAATACCTGCACTACCACCGTGCAGGCCACGGAGCTGTGACTTCACCGCAAAGCGATCGTGGCTACACAGCCTTTGTTTTGTCCAAGATGGCACGTTTACAGGGCGCATCCGGAATTCACACTGGGACCATGGGTTTTGGCAAGATGGAAGGCGAGGCGGCGGACAGGCTGATGGCCTATATGATTACGGATGACAGTGCCGATGGACCTTACTTCCATCAAGAATGGCACGGAATGAATCCGACCACTCCGATTATTTCGGGTGGGATGAACGCGCTTCGGATGCCGGGCTTCTTTGAGAACCTGGGCCACTCCAATTTGGTCATGACCGCCGGTGGTGGGTCGTTCGGGCATATTGATGGCGCGGCGGCCGGGGCGACCTCTTTGCGTCAGGCTGAGCAGTGCTGGAAAGATGGTGCCGATCCGGTAGAATTCGCCAAGGACCACAAGGAATTCGCCCGCGCGTTTGAAAGCTTCCCCGGAGATGCCGACAGCATCTTCCCGGGCTGGCGTGAGAAACTGCGGATCAATTCTGCCGCTTAAAACGCTATGCACAAGGCGTACAGAACCTGTACAGAACCGGTACATACAAATGCGCTGAGGTGGACATCACGTTCACCTTGGCAAATCCAAGGAGACATCCATGAGTTTTGATCGCTCCATCAAAATCGCGCCGTCGATCCTGTCTGCCGATTTCGCCGACTTTGGGCGGGAAATTCAGGCGATTGAAGCTCAGGGTTGCGATTGGGTGCATGTGGATGTGATGGACGGGCACTTCGTGCCCAACCTCACTTTCGGCCCGCCAGCGGTAAAGGCGTTTCGCCCACATGTGAAAACCTTCATGGATGTGCACCTGATGATCGCCCCGGTCGATCCTTATATCGAAGCCTACGCCGAAGCCGGGGCCGACATGATCGTGGCCCATGTCGAGGCAGGACCGCATATTCACCGGACGGTGCAGGCGATCAGGGCACAAGGCGTCAAGGCGGGTGTCAGTCTGAACCCCGGTACACCGCTGGAAAGCATCGAATATGTGCTCGATATGGTCGATATGGTTCTGATCATGACGGTGAATCCAGGTTTTGGCGGGCAGAAATTCATCCATTCAGGCGTTGAGAAAACCCGGCGCCTGAGGGAAATGATCGGCGACAGGCCGATTCATATCCAGATCGACGGTGGCGTGACCCCGGAAACCGCGCCGCTGGTGGCGGCAGCCGGGGCCGATGTGCTGGTTGCCGGGTCTGCGGTATTCAAGGGCGGATCGGTCGATAACCCATCCGTTTATGGTGAGAACATCCGCGCCATTCGTGCTGCGGCTGAGGCGGCCCGAAAGGAATAGCCTGTGTTCAAGGCCCTGATTTTTGACGTTGATGGAACGCTTGCGGAAACCGAAGAGGCACATAGGTACGCGTTCAACGATACATTCGGCGAATTCGGTTTGAGTTGGCACTGGAGCCGCGAGCTTTACTGCGAACTTCTGAAAACCACCGGCGGCAAGGAACGCATGCGCGAATACGCCGCGAACCATCTGCAAATCGATCCGGGTGGGATTCCGGTAGTAGAGATTCACCAGCGCAAGACCGCGCGGTATGGCGAGTTGATTTCCGAAGGCACGGTTCCCTTGCGCCCCGGTCTAGAGACGTTGCTTGATGATGCCCGAAGCAAAGGTATTCGCGTCGCCGTTGCCACCACCACCAACCTGCCGAATGTCGACCGGCTGATCCGGGCAACACTGCGTCGGCCCGCGGATCAGGTATTCGAGGTGATTGCAGCCGGGGATATGGTGAAGACCAAGAAACCCGCGCCAGACGTCTATCAACTGGCGCTTGATGGTCTTGGCCTTCCGGCCAGCGACTGTCTTGCCTTTGAAGACTCGCTGAACGGGTTGAAATCGGCACGGGGCGCCGGACTTGCCTGTCTTGTCTGCCCAAGCTGGTACACAAGCGAGGATGATTTTACCGGGGCCTCGGCAATCATTGACTCCTATGAGCAAACCGCCAATCTGGACGCCCTGAACGCATTGTTCGTGCCTGCCTGAGAGAAGAAGGAAAGCATCATGGCCGCAATACCTCCTGTCTGTGATTTTGGCTGGAAAGCCCCCGGATTTTCGCTGCCCGCCACCGATGGCACAACCGTCCGCCTGGATGATGTACGCGGGGAAAATGGCACTCTGGTGATGTTCATCTGCAACCATTGCCCCTATGTTCTGGCGGTGATCGACCGGATCGTCCGTGATGCCGAAGAATTGCAGGCACTGGGCGTCGGGGTGGTGGCGATCAGTTCAAATGACGTGGCGACCTATCCACAGGACGGGCCGGACAAGATGGCCGATCTGGCCCGCGAGCAGGGTTTCAGCTTTCCCTATCTTTACGACGAAACCCAAGAGGTTGCCCGTGATTATGATGCGATTTGCACGCCTGACTTTTTTGGCTTCAATGCCGGGGACGAGCTGCAATACCGGGGCCGGCTTGACGCTTCACGCAAGGACTCCGGCCCCGTTGATTTGAAACGTGATCTGTTTGAAGCGATGAAACAGGTTGCCGAGACCGGAAAAGGGCCCGAGGATCAGGTTCCTTCCATGGGGTGCTCGATCAAATGGAAAGCGGCTTGATGCCAGCGGTTGTCTTTGATCTTGACGGAACATTGGTGGATTCCGCCCCGGATATCCACGCCGCAGCGAATGCGCTGCTGGCGCAAAACAGCCTTGATCCTTTGCCCTATGAGCAGGTGAAATCCTTTGTCGGCAATGGCATTCCAAAGCTTGTGGAAAGGGTCATGCGGGCCAGTAGGATCGAGTATTCTGCTGAAAGACACGCAGATCTCAATGCTTCCTTTTTGACGCTCTATAGTGCGAAACCTGCCGACCTGACGGTCTTGTATCCGGGTGTTTACGAGATGCTCAAAAGTCTGAAAGATCGCGGATACGGAATGGGAATCTGCACGAACAAGAACCACGCACAGACCCTTCAGGTTCTGGAAGCTGTTGGGATTATGGGTTTTTTTGGTTCCATCATTGGTGGTGACAGCCTTGAAGTGCGCAAACCGGACCCGGCGCCGCTGATGGCTTGTTTTGAACAACTGGGGGCGGGCAGCCGCTATTATGTCGGTGACAGTGAAGTTGACGGGGCGACGGCAAACGCGGCAGGCATTCCGTTTGCTCTTTATTCCGAAGGGTATCGCAAAAGCGCGCTTTCCGATATCCCGCACCAATTCGCGTTTTCCGATTTCGCCGGGCTTGACCTTTTGCTTGCGGCTGAATTTGCCGGGGTGAGTGCGGCCTGATCCGGCGCTTTTTTGGGGGCGCTGCCCCCTGACCCCCCCGGTGTATTGACCGAAACAATGATGGCGATCAGGGTTCAAACACGGCCTGTGCGAATTGCGGGTACGGATCGGCAAGGCGCGCGGCGACCGGGCCGCGCAGCAGTTTCAGATGATCCAGTTCCGGTTCTGGGGTTTGCGGTACGTTTTCAGGCAGTTCAAAGTCAAACCCGGTATTGTCGCGTATTTCCTCGAGACTGTGGCCGGGGTGGATGCTTTCCAGCCGAAACCGGGCTTTTTGCCGGTCAAAGGAAAACAGGCACAGGTTGGTGACAAGGGCGGTCGGGCCGCCGGGGCGAAACACCTCCGGCCCGCTGGTGCCGGGGGCCGTGATGAAATCGACGCTATCGACCAGAGTGCGGCGGGTGTGTTCAATGCGAAACAGGATGATGCGCGGCACGAGGTAATAAAGCATCGCCGAGCCGAAAGACCCTGACCAGCGCACCTGCTGGCGTGGATTAGGGCCGATGCCCATCAGGTTGATATTGCCGTGCCCGTCAATCTGGCCACCGCTCAGAAAAAATGCCCCAACGCGCCCCTGTGCGGCGCGATCAAAAAGCTCGCTGGCCCCGTCATTGAGAGATTGCAGGGATTTGCTGTTAAGAATGGTGACGCCGGTTTCCCCACCCGTCAGCTCGTTTTGCAAAAGTGCCGCTGCTGCCGGGATCGGCGACGAAACCCCGACGGCGATGTTTTCTATTCCGTCCAACAACCGGGCGATGACGCAAATCAGAAGTTCCTCGGGCCGATACTCCATCTACTCCGCCGCCTGTTGTGGCAAATCGCCAAGATAGGCGGCAAATCCCTCGGCTGTTTTTGCCGCCTCGGCATAGTGGATCAGCGCCGATTGATCAGCGCCGTAGCTGCCTTCAAGACCCAGCGGCCAGGCCCCGTTTTCAGCCTGTGCCACAGAGGTGATGTAAAGGCCCGGAATGGTTGCCGGGGCGCGCAACGGGTCATCCATCAGATTGTCATCGGTAAGGGCCTCCACCGTGACCAGCGTTTTGCGCGCCGCATGGGCCATTGTCATCAGTTCGCGCATTTTGCCAATCCAGACATTGCCAAAGCGATCTGCCAGCGGGGCGTGGAAGAGGGCGATATCGGGTTGGATTGCCGGTAGCAGGGCAATCGGGTCGGTGTTATACCGCACCTACGCCAAAACCCGAAACCTCTCATGGGTTATGACGCGGAA
>CAZMNO010000037.1:0-36450 GCA_964567685.1 uncultured Rhodobacter sp.
AACAAAAGGCCGCTTAAATGAGCAACCGGAGCGGCATTAAAGCGTGACAGGTCCACAGACCGTATTTCTCTAACTCTCTCAGACGCTTGTTTAGCCAATGAAAGTACCTCACAAGAGAAATGTGTTTCACTTTTGAACCCGACAGGTTCCCATACTCGATAGCCGAGATCAAACGACCAATAATCTTCGGGATACCAAAGCCAGTGGATACCGATATTTAAACCCGCCTTAGACTCCCATTTTCCCGGTTGAAACTCGATTGCGATAGTGAACCATCGTTCGTCAGAATACCAAAGTCGCGAGCGTCCTTTTTGTCTTATTCCAATTGGCACAAGCTCTTTGCGGGCTGCAGAAAGTATAGTTTTTTTGATCAAAGGGTTTTGCGTCATCCCGCAAAGTAGGTGTGGGGAAGTGCTTCGTCAATAAGTTGATCATGTTAGACTAAACCACGTTTTCTGGATGTGCATCAATGCTGATGGTGCCGCGGCCTATGACTTGGGAGAGTAAGTCACCGCCAAACCCAGCAAGGAACAAAGAGAGTGCTCTCTGAACGATGTCAGTATTTCAAACCGTCCTTAGGGGCGGCTTTTTTTGTTGTCTGTCCGACGAAGTTTTTTGCTCTTCCCTTTGGAGCGGCAAACTAGCCGTGCCATCCACCCGCCACTTACCGGAAGCCCACGAAAGCACCCTCAGCTCAACCCCACTCGCAGTTGCAATCGTTCCCAGTCGTAATCCACTTCCGCCTGAATGCCTTCTATATCCGCTTCAGTCAGGTGGTTATAACGCTTCTGCAGTCTGATATAATCGGCGACCGGTTTGGATTTCGCCCCGTGACTCATGGTGAACCTGTTGCCGTCCTCGATTTCAAACAGCGGGAAGACGCCGGATTCAACGGCCAGCCGGGATACTTTCACCATCGCATTGTCCCCGATCCCCCAGCCGGGCAGGCAGGGCACCAGAATGACAAGTACCTTGGTGCCGCGGATGGATTTGGCTTTTTCCACCTTGGCCACCATGTCGTTGATATGCGAAGGGCTGGCGGTGGCGATATAGGGGATGCGGTGTGCGGCCAGGATATCCAGCATGTTCTTTTTACGCGTGGTCTTGCCACCGGGGGTGCTGCCGGTCACCGCCTTTTCCGGCGTTGACGAGCTTTTCTGCCCGCCTGTGTTCATATAGCCCTCGTTGTCAAAGCAGACGTAAAGGATATCTTCGTTGCGCTCTGCTGCGGATGACAGCGATTGCAGGCCAATGTCGTAAGTCCCGCCATCCCCGGCCAGACCCAGCACCGTGGTTTCGGATTTCCCCTGTTTATCCAACGCCCGTTTCACACCGCTGGCGGTGGCGGCACAGGATTCAATCGTCGTGTGGAACACAGGGATCTTCACCGCACTTGTCGGATGTGCCCCACAGATCACCGCGAGGCAGGACGGGGCGACAACCCCGACGGCATCCTGCCCGACCGTATTCAGGACCACCCTGAGAGCCAGCGCCTCGGCACAGCCAGCGCAGGCAACGTGGCCGGAACAGAACTGACCCTTTTCATCGTAATTGATCTTTTCCATGGCTCTATTCCACCCAAATGGCGTCTGGATTTGGCTTGGCGTCGCGGTACTCGGCCACGAGCGCCTGAATGCGGTTTGACGAAACACTGACCCCGCCAACGCCTGCCAGCAGCCCATGCACCCTGGTTGTGTTCCCGGTGCCAAAAAGCGCGCTTTTCAGTTCCTGATGCAGCACGCCACCGGTTCCCGGAGAGTAATTTCGATCAAGCACCAGCGCACATGGCACGTCTTTCAGCGCGTCGCGCAGGATGCCGACCGGTAAGGGGCGGAACAAGCGCACTTTCAGCATGCCGACGGCAACGCCTTCACTGCGCAACGCATCAACTGCATCACGCACCGTGCCGCACATGCTTCCCATGGTTACGATCACAACCTCTGCGTCATCAAAGCGATAGAGCTCGACCGGTCCATAATGCCGTCCGGTCAGTTCACCCCAGCTCTGCCCGGCCTTGGTGACAAGGTTACAGACGGACGCCTGCGCCTCATCCAGCACCCGGCGGCTCTTGTTCCAGCCTTCCTGCGCCAGCGGGGCGCCAAAGGAGCGACCGATTTCCGGGTCCAGACTGAACGGCGGGTTGAAAGGCGGCAGATAGCCGTCGACCAGTGACTGGTCGGGCACCTCAACAGGTTCAACTGCATGTGAGACGTAGAAAGCATCGTGATTGATCATCACCGGCAGATTGGCGGTTTCGGCCACCAGAAAAGCCTGGATGACGCTATCAAGCGATTCCTGTGGTGTTTCACTGTAAAGCTGCACCCAGCCGGTATCGCGTTGCGAAAGACTGTCCAGTTGATCGGGCCAGAACCCCCAGGGCGACGCCGGTGTGCGGTTGACGTTGAACATGACGATGGAGGCGCGCGCGCCTGCGGCATAGTGCAGAAGCTCGTGCATCAGCAAAAGCCCCTGCGATGAAGTTGCTGTAAACACGCGCGACCCGGCGTGCGAGGCGCCGATAGCTGCGGCCAGAACCGAATGCTCGGATTCCGGGGTCAGGATTTCGGCGTCAAACTCGCCCTGTGTTTGCAGCTCGGTCAGCTTCTCTAAGATCGGCGTCTGTGGCGTGATCGGGTAAACCGGTGCAACATCCGGATTGGCCAGTTTAGCCCCATAGGCAACCGCCTGATTGCCGCTGAGAAGCTGCAGGTTGCGGTTATTGGCTTTTACGTCCATCAGCCCAGCTCCTCGCGCATATTAATCGCACCGGTCGGACATTCGGCAACGCACAAGCCGCAGCCCTTGCAATAATCGGTTTTCACCTCGTATCCCTGATCAAGCTTGGTGATCGCCATGTCCGGGCAGTAGTAAAAACAATTGTCGCAATAAATGCAGGTACCGCAGCTGAAGCACCGCGCGGCTTCAATTTGCGCGGCACGTGTGCTCAATTTTTGCTGAACTTCCTGAAAACTCTGCAAGCGGGTGTCGACAGCGGTGTTTGCAGGTGTGTTTCGCTCTTCGCTGGAATGGTAGGCTGTGTTGATCACACCAAATGCTGCTTCCGGATCAGACCAACTCTCGGTTGCGGGCTGCTCAGGGTCGACAAAGCGGGCAATGGCAATGGCGGCGTCTTTGCCCATACCTACAGCCTGAGTGACAAAGCGGTCCATGCTGGCGACATCGCCACCGGCAAAGATGCCGGGGCTGGAGGTTTGCCAGTTGCCATCGGTGCCAATTACAGGTCCGGCGCGGGCCATCAGGTCGCCGTATTTTGCCAAATCCACATCTTGCCCAATCGATGGGATTATCCCACCTGCCGAAAGGGTAAACTCGCTGTTCTCAATCTCTGAAATGCTGAATTCACCTCGACTTTCGCCCGGTTCAAAATCAACGCGGGTGCAGTTAAGCGTCAGTGTGTCCGCACTGGCAACGACTGATTGCATCATGGCGCCGCAGACAAACTCGATACCTTCTTCCTGCGCTTCCACCACTTCAGCGCGTTGCGCAGGCAAAAGGGCGTCGGGTTCCAGCGCCAGGATTGTAACCTTGCGGCCAAGGCGGCGGGCGGTTCGGGCAACGTCAATCGCAGCACTACCACCACCGATGACCACAAGATGTTGACCCAGATCACAGGGTTCACCGGCATTGGTTGATGCCAGAAAGGCGGCACTGTCAACGACCCAGTTTTGAGAATAGTCGAGCCCCGGCAGTGCCTTGGAGCGTGTCGCCCCGGTTGCCAGGAAAACTGCGTCATGCTTTTCGCGCAGAGCCTTCAAAGCCCCTGCGTCGGCGACACCGGCATTCAGGTTTACCTCAACTCCAAGCGCGACGATCCGGTTGATCTCGGCGTCAAGAATGCCTTTATCGAGGCGATAGGCGGGAATGCCGTAGCGCAGCAGCCCACCAAGCTGATCACGGGCTTCATAAAGCGACACTCTGAATCCGCGCCGCGCCAATTGATAGGCGGCGGAAAGACCAGCGGGGCCTCCGCCGACAACAGCCACGGATTGCTTAAGTTGTTTTACGGGTTTCGGAAATTGCCATCCTTCCTTTAGCGCCATGTCGCCGACAAACCGCTCCAACGCGCATATGCTGACGGCCGCGTCATGTTCAACGCGATTGCACGAGGTTTCGCAGGGATGGTGGCAGATGCGCCCGGCAATGGAAGGGAAGGGATTGTTATCAACCAACGTGGTCCAGGCACCGTGATAATCCTTGTCACTGACCTGTCGGATCCACTTTGCAATAAGCCCGTTGACCGGGCAGGCACCGTGACAGGGCGAGGGGATATCTTGATAGTCCGGTGACGCCGTGCGCCAGGTGCCGGTCAGTCGGCCCTCTGTCGTGGTGTTGGACCAAAGGAAAGAGGGTTCGTGGTTCATCGGTCTTCCCCCTTACCGGCACCGTTTAAAACCCCAAAGGCCTCGCGGCAGGCGGCGACGTTCTGTTCTTTCTTTGCCGGAGCGTTGCTTTCGATCACTTCGCAAATGGCTTCGATCCCCGGCTGTTCCATCACCGCCACAAATGCCCCTAGCAAGGTTGAGTTGATTACCTTTCCCATTTCGTTATTGCGGGCGATTTTGCGGCCATCAACGGGTACGATATTGTAATCCCCCAAGCTGGAAAAAGCGTCAGCAGGCTGGGAGGAATTGACCACCACAAGGGTATCACTGTCAGCGATTTTTAAGAAATTCTGATCAAGCAGGCTGTCGTCAAAACACAGCATGGCATCTGCCAGTTCGATATTGCTTCGCACCCGGATCGGGCGGTCATCGACCCGGATGGACGACATCACCGGAGTTCCGCGCCGCGCACCGCCATAGGTGGCGAAGGTCTGAACATACTGGCCCTTGTCAAAAAAGGCACGCGCCAGCAGGTTGCCAGCGGTTTGCGCCCCCTGTCCTCCGCGGCCCAATATCAGTATCTCGCGCATTTGCTTTCGCCTTTGAACAGCTTCAGGTTTCGTCGCATTGCACCCTTGAAATAGGGCGCAGAAAACAGGCTGAAAATGTGTTGATCTCTTAAAGCCGCATTCTGGTACGAAAATAAAAGATTAGCAAGTAAATCCGCAATAAATACCAGTTGAAACCGCTTGGTAGGCGGTCAAATCTCTATTTTGCTGAAGTTTACCGGTGAGAGAACCATGTAATCACACCAGTTTTGCCGTTACATGATCAGGCCACCCGAGGCCAATAGCACTTGGCCGCTGACATAATTCGACTCAGGCGAGCACATCAGATAAACCGCCCCTGCAGCCTCTTCCGGTGTGCCGCCGCGCCCCATCGGGATCATTTGGTTCATGGCTTTCAGCATGTTGGGATGAACCCCCATGTTGATCGACCGATTGCCGATCTGGGCAACCGACTGGTCGTCTCCAAGGGGTTCGGTCATGCGTGTCTTGATATAGCCGAATGCAACACAATTGACGTTCACATTGTACCGCCCCCATTCCTTGGCCAGCGTGCGGGTCATGCCGACAAGGGCCGATTTTCCGGCGGCATAACCCATTTGTCCGGCATTGCCGTAAAGACCCGCGATCGAAGAGATATTGACGACCTTGCGATAAACTTCCTGTCCGGCTTCTTTTTCAGCTTTTGCTGCAGGGCGGATGAACTCCGAAGCGGCCCGCAGAATGCGAAACGGGACAGTAGTGTGGATTTCCAGCATTGCCTCGAACTGCTCGTCAGTCATTTTCTGAATGACCGCATCCCAGGGATAGCCGGCATTGTTGACGATGATATCGACACCATCAAAGCTGCTGACGGCGGTATCGATGAACCGTTCGCCGAAATCCCTGGTGGTGACATCCCCGACACAGGCAACGGCCTGTGAGCCGAGTTTATCAATCGCGTTAACGGTTTCAGCGGCGACAGTTTCATCAAGGTCATTGACCACGACGCGGGCACCCTCGCTTGCCAGTTTCAGGGCAATCGCCTGGCCGATACCGCGTCCTGATCCGGTGACCAGCGCCACCTTGCCTTCTAGTTTACCCATTTTCCGTTCTCCGTTAATTTCCTGTGTCAGGTATGATCCCTTCGGCTGCCAGCGCGGCAATTTCTGCATTTGAATACCCGCTTTCGGCCAGTATCTGACCGGTGTGCTGGGAATATTTTGGCGGGAAGCTCAGTTCTTTGTCAGGCGCACCACCGACCGCCAGAGGCTGCATCCGCACGGCGCTTCCGTCAGGCATTGTCGTGCGCGTCAGTTTTGAGGCCAGCGCCTCCATCCCCGCCACCTGAGCTATGGTTTGAATGGGGGCGTGTGGGATTGTTGCGCTGCGCAAGTCAGCAGAGATTTCATCGGCATCGGCAAATTGGGTGATCGCGGCAATATCGTGGTGAATACTATCGCGCTCCACGTGCCGCCCTTCATTTGTCACGCGCACATCGTTGGCAACCGAGGCAAATCTCGGCAACGCGCAAAATCGTTGCCACTGTACGTCAGAGCCGATGGCCATGAAAATGAAACCGTCCGCGGTTGGGTAGGCATTGGTTGGAATGAACTTGCGATGCTCGTTGCCGCAGCGGGTGATCTCGGAATATTCGCAGTCAAAATCCAAAAGCGGCAATGTGGTGATCAGCCAGCTTGCGGCGGCCTGCAGCATGGAAACATGGATTTCCTTGCCCTTGCCAGTTTCAGCCTTTTCTAAAAGCGCCTGAAACACGCCGGCGTAAACTTCGTCGCCAGCTTTGAGATCGATGATCGGCACCCCTGCAAGCGTCGGGTCGCCGTCGGTTTTACCCGTCAGTTCCATATAGCCAGCCATGGCCTGAATGGCCGGATCATAACCCGGAACGCCCGGATATTCTGCCCCCATCGCCGATATGGCAGCCCAGATCAGATCGGGCTTACGGGCCGACATGCTGGCGTAATCCACACCAAGAGCAGCATGGCGCGAGGGCAAGGTGTTGCAGCAGAAAATCTCAGCCTCCAGTTCGTCGATCAGGCGGTAAAGAACTTCCTGCCCCTTTGGAGATTTCAGATTAAGCGCAATCGCTTCCTTGCCGACATTGGGCGCGACAAAATAACTGCGACGGTCATCATCTGCCACGACCGAGCCGATATACCGGTTTGGATCCCCCGGCAGACCACGCCCGGAAGGCGTTGCCTCGATCCGGATCACCCGCCAGCCCAGTTGCGCGAAACGCAGTGTGGCGTAGGGCATCGACAATGCCTGTTCCAGGGATATAACCGTCCGGCGCTTCATTCAAATCTGCCCGTTCTTCTCAGCAATGGCGCGGGCCACTTTTTCAGGTGTCAGCGGCGGATGATCTATGCGCACGCCGGTGGCGTTATAGAGAGCGTTGCCAATGGCAGGCGCGATCACGATGGTTGGCAGCTCAGCAATGCCTTTGGCCCCGGCAGGGCCTTCGGCGTCACCGGTTTCGATGAAAGTCAGATCAAGCTCGGGCATTTCGGGGGCGGTCATCACGTGGTAGTCGCGAAAGCTGGGATTTAGCACCTTGCCCTCAACGATCTTCAACTCCTCGCTCAGACCATAGCCCAGCCCCATCGCAATGCCGCCTTCGATCTGACCTTCCAACCCGACCGGGTTGATCACCCGTCCGACATCCTGTGCCGACCAGATCTTTTCAACCTTGATGGTTCCAAGTTTCGTATCGACGACAATCTCGGCCACATGCGCCGCATGCGAATAGGCGGCCGACATATCGCCCATGTGATTTGCATCTTCCGGTTCACTGGGCGGTTCATAATAATCGGTTGCCATGACCAGCTCAGCATCTTCCCCGGCGAAATGCATCTGACGCAGAACCTTGTCGAGCCGGGTCAGCGCAAGGCCACTTTCCGCCTGAACCACATAGCCTTCGCGCAGGTCCAGCTGTTCGTGGTCCATATTGCTGCGCGACGCCGCGGCTTTCAGGATCTGATCCCGTGCCTTGCGGGCGACGCGAACAGCAGAATTGCCGGCAATATAGGTGGTTCGGCTGGCATGCACGCCCACATCCCAGGGTCTGAGGGCACTGTCATTGTTGACGATGGTGACGTCGCGCATCGGGATGCCCAGCTCTTCGCTGACCAGTTGCGCCAGCACCGTATCAAGCCCCTGGCCGATCTCGGACCCCCCGGTTATGATTGTTACCCGCGCGTAGTCGTCCATTTTGAGCATAGTACCGCAGCCATCGGATTTGTGGATTTTTGCGCCACCTGCATTGTGTAGCGACGTGGCGATCCCGATCCCGCGCTTGAAACGCTCGGAACTGTCCCAGCCACTGTTGTTGGCGTGCCATTTATTCAGGAAATCTGATTTCGCAGCTGCCTGTTCGATACAGCCCGTCAGGTCAATGCAGCCAAGGTTTGATCCTTGCGGCGTGATCTCATTCGGCGGATTGGCGTTTTTCAGGCGAAAGGCGATTGGGTCCATGCCAATGGTTTCGGCCATCTTGTCCATATGAGTTTCCAGCGCCCAGGTCGCCTGCACATTGCCGTACCCCCGGAACGACCCGGCAAAGGGGTTGTTGGTATAGACGGCACGTGCCCGGTATCTGACGTTCGGTACGGTGTAATGCGAGGTCATCGTGCGCATGGTTACGTAAGGTGTCGTTGCCCCCCAGGAAGTATAGCCGCCATTGTTCAGCAATGAATCGCAATCGCGGAGGGTCAGGGTTCCGTCCTTTTTCATGCCTGCGCGGATTTTAAACTCGACCGGCTGGCGGGTGGGGGAGGCAATGAACTCCTCTTCCCGCGAATAGATCAGCTTGACCGGGCGGCGGGTTTTCTTGGCCAGAAACACGCAGATCGGCTCGTAGGGGTAAACGTCGAGCTTGGAACCGAACGCCCCCCCGACGGGTGGCTGAACAATACGCACGTCACCGGGATGCACGCCCAGGGATGGGGCGATATCCATTTTGACGTTAAACGGATACTGGGTCTGGGTGTAGATCGTCACCTTTCCGTCGGTGTCGTAATCTGCAACCGTACAACTGACGCCCATGTTGCAATGGGTGACGTAGTGGACGTTGTATTCCCCTTCGACGATGTAGTCAGACGCAGCCTCGCCTTCGGCCATGTCGCCATGCTCAAAGTTCTGCTCCATCGCGATGTTGTCGGGGCGGTCTTCGTGAATGATCGGGGCGCCTTCGGCCAATGCCTCGGTGCAGTCAAAAACCGTTGGCAGGTCTTCGTATTCCACCCTGATCAGACGGATGGCCTCGTCACAAATCTCTTCGCTGTCAGCGGCCACAGCAGCGATTTCATCGCGGATACAGCGCACGGTGTCGGTTTTGAGTGGCGGGTTGTCTCGCAAAACCCCGATTTTGCCGTCTGGTGTGTCCTTGCCAGTGACAACCGCCTGCACACCGGGCAGGGCTTCAGCGGCGGACGTATCGATTGACAGGATACGCGCGTGCACGCGATCGGTTCGCAGGATCTTGCCGTAAAGCATCCTGGGTAACACCATGTCGTTGATGTAGCGGGTGCGGGCAACCGCCTTATCGGGCGCATCAAGCTTGGTGACGCGTTTTCCGATAATGCTATGTTTTTCGATAATTTTTTCCATAGTCGCTACCCCGCAGCCCGGGCGCTGGCAAGGGCCACGGCGCTGATGATCTTCTTGTAGCCTGTACAGCGGCATACATTGCCTTCCAGCCCGCGTTCGATTTCCGCAGCCGTCATTTTCGGGTTTTTATTCAGCAGATATTTGGTTTGCATGATCATGCCAGGGGTGCAGAACCCGCACTGAATGGCGCCCTCATCGATAAAGGCCTGTTGCACCGGGTCGATCCCGTCTTCAGACCAAAGCCCTTCAACGGTCAACACTTCGCGGCCATCCAGATCAACCGCTGCAGTGAGGCACGAGTTTTTTGAACGCCCATCGACAATGATGGTACAGGCCCCGCATTCACCTTCGCCACAGGCAAGTTTGGTGCCGCCAAGTTCAAACGCGCTGCGCAGCATTTCAAGCGCCGACGCTGTAAGCTGAGCATCAGCCTGTGCAGTCCTACCATTCAGCGTGAAGGTGATTTTCTGTGTTACCGACATGCCAGCAACTCCTGTTCCAGAAATGTCCGGGCCATCTGGGTTCGGTACCATTTTGAGGCACGGAAATCGTCAATCGGGGCAATCTCGGTTGCCATCAAATCCATAGCTTCGGCGATCAGGCCGTCATCCAGTGCTTTGCCATCAATCAGGCTTTCTGTCTTTTCACAGCGCATCGGGGTTGGCCCGACCGCGCCGAAAACCAGGCGTGGATTACTGAGCTTTCCATCCTCAAGCAGACCGCTCAGACACATGGCCACCATCGAGATTTCGAGCGCCGGGCGCGGACCGGATTTGCAGAATGCGCCGTGGAAACTGTCAGCAGGTGTTTTAAACTCAACCGCTGTTATCAACTCATCCGCCGCGATCTCTGTATCTCCGGGACCGGTGAAGAAACCGGAAAGGGGCAGGGAGCGGGTGCCGCGCATCGAAGCAAGCTCAACCACGGCATCAAGCGCGATCAGCGGCAAGACCGCGTCCGCAGCCGGGGAGGCATTGGCGATATTCCCGCCAATGGTCGCGGCGTTGCGGATTTGTGATGAAGCAAAACGGTCGGCGGTTTGAGGCAGCAGAGGCACCTTCTCATTCAGCAGCGGGCTTTCCAGAACTTCTGATAAGGTGGTCAGCGCCCCGATCCTGATGTTGCCGTCAGCTTCCGATATCCCGCAAAGCGCGGTCACACGCGCGATATTGACCAGCCGTGTGCGCATCCGGCCATTGCCGCTGTCCTTTTGTGCCCAAAGGTCGGTCCCTCCGGCCAGCGCTGTTCCCTGCCCATCAGCCAGCGCCTCAAGCGCTGCCTTAAGTGATGTCGCGGCGACATATTCACCGATGTCGGGTGGGCGTTTGTTCTGTGGCAGCATTTCAGTACCTGTTAGAAAATATTGGGTTCGTCATAGTGGCCGAACACGGATGTCAGCACGTGGTTCATCTCGCCGACACTCGCATAGGCTTTCACCGCTTCGATCAGGGCAGGCATCATGTTCTCGCTGCCCTCGGCGGCGGCTTTCAGGCGGCTCAAGGCGGCCTCGACCGCGGCGGCACTACGCTCGGCTTTGACAGTTTTCAGTCGCTCGGTCTGCTTGACCGCATCCTCAATCTTGTAGGGATGCATCTCAACTTCAGGTTTTTCTTCGTCGATCTCATAGCAATTGACGCCAACCTTGCGGAACTCCCCGCTCTCCAATGCCCTCTGATGTTCATAAGCACCTTTAGAGACGTGTGACTGGATCTTGCCTTCGGAGATCAGCTTGACGATGCCACCATCAGCCTCCACCTCATCCATGATGCGGATGATCTCGGCCTCCATCTGGTTGGTCAGGGTTTCGACGTAATAAGACCCGGCCAGCGGATCGACCGTATCGGTCATGCCCATCTCTTCGATCATGATCTGCATGGTGCGCAGGCTGATCTGCTGGGCCTTTTCCGAAGGGATCGTATAAGCCTCGTCATAGCAACAAAGCGCGATTGTCTGGGCACCCGACAGGGCTGAGATCATCGCATAATAGGCCCCGCGCACGATGTTGTTTTCCGGCTGTTCAATGGTTAGGCCGGAACCACCACCACCGGCGATCATCCTCAGCCACATGGATTTCGGGTTCTTCGCCCCATAGTCGTTTTTCAGGATCTTGGCCCATAGTCGACGACCCGCGCGGAACTTGCATATCTGCTCGAAAAACTGCCCGAAGATGTTGAAATTAAACGACATCCGATAGGCGAATTCGTCGATATCCATACCCCGTTTCAGCCCCTCATCAAGATAGGCCCTGGCGATTGCGAACCCGTGCGCCATTTCCTCGGTCGGGGTCGCGCCGCTTTCGCGGATGTGATAGCCGCAGACCGATACCGGGCTGTAAAGCGGGGTGTGTTTGGCGCAATACTCGATGGTGTCGGCCACCAGCCGCACCGAGGGTTCCACCGGATAGATCCAGGTGCCGCGCCCGACGAATTCTTTCAGGATATCGTTCTGGCAGGTGCCGCGCAGTTTGCTAAGGTCAAAGCCGCGCTTTTCCGCCATCACCAGATACATGGCGATCATGATCGCCGCGGTGCCGTTAATTGTCAGGCTGACGGTGATGTTCTGGATATCAATGCCATCAAAGGCGATTTCCATGTCTTTCAGGGTATCGATGGCCATGCCGACCCGGCCAACCTCGCCCTGTGCCATGTCATTGTCTGAATCAAACCCGCATTGGGTCGGCAGATCAAAGGCCACGTTAAGCCCGGTATTGCCGGTGCGGATCAGGTATTTGAACCGCTCATTGGTATCCTCGGCATTGCCGAACCCGGTATATTGGCGCATCGTCCAGGGCCGTTTGCGGTACATTTCCCGGTGGATGCCACGGGTGAAGGGAAACGCGCCGGGCTCACCAATACTCTCGCCGTCACCGATCTCAGAGGCGGTAATGTCTTCCGGCCCGTAAAGCGGATTGATCTCTATCCCGCTTTCGTTGAACCGCCGGTCTTCCGTCGCTTTGTCATGCTTGTTCAACGGTTTTCTCCTTGATGGCGGCAACGATATCGTCGAGCGAGGAAGAGGTGTTGTAAATCGCATCCACCCCGATTTCGCGCAGCGCGTCATGGTCTTCGCCGGGAATGTTGCCCCCTGCGATCCACAACCTGTCAGATAGCTGGTATTCGTCGATCAGCACTTTCAGCCGCTTACAGATCGGCAGGTGCGAGCCTGACAGGATCGAAAGCGCAATAACATCCGCATCAAAATCCCGCGCAGCATTGACGATATCCTCGCCGCTCTGGCGCAGGCCGGTATAGCGCACGTCAAACCCGGCATCGATCAGCGCACGCGCCACCACCTTGGCGCCGACATCATGGCCATCAAGCCCCGGTTTTGCCAGAAGAATACGGGTTTTGCGCCTCTCAGCCATGCTCACAACTCCCTCGCGATATTCAGTTTCAACAGCTCGCTGGTGCCGCCACCGATCAGGGTAAAGCGGATGTCGCGCAGATAGCGTTGCACCGGAAATTCCATCGCATAGCCGTAAGAGGCCAGAATGCGCGCCGCCTTGTCACAGACATCCGCCGCAACTTCGGAGGCGTTCAGCTTGGCCATTGCTGCCTCTTTGGCATGCGGCCGATCATTGTCTTTCAGCCAGGCGGCATAGGCGACCAGATGGCTGGCGGCTTCCATATCCGTGGCCATTTCAGCCAGCTTCAGCTGGATTGCCTGAAAACGATTGATTGGTTTGCCAAACTGCACGCGCTCCCCGGCATAGCGAATGGCCTCGGCCAGCGCAGCCTTGCCGCCGCCCAGTGCCATCGCGCCCGTGATAATGCGAATCTCAGCCAGCAATTTATGCAGGTGAACCTCTCCCTCACCCTCACCGCTTAGCCGGTGACTGTCCGGCACAAAGCAATCGCTGAAAGCAACTTCTGAGGTCGGCAAGGCCCAAACCCCCATCTTGTCAATCGAGCGACCGATATTCAGACCCTCAAATTCCCGCTCAACAAGGAAGATGGTGATCTTCTGTTCGTCCCCCGCTTTGGCGAAAACCGTGAAGAAATCGGCCAGCGGTGCTGCGGTTACCCACATTTTCTGCCCGTTCAGGTGATAGCCACCATCGACCTTCACTGCATTTGTTGACATCGCCCCGAGGTTCGATCCGGCATCGGGTTCGGTCATGCAGATCGCACCAATCTTATCGCCATTCAGCGCAGGGGTAAAAAGCCGGGTTTTGATATCGTCATTGCCAAGCATCTGCAAAAATCGCGTGCCCATCAGCGATTGCATGGCAATGCAACCGGCAACCGACATGGAGCCGCGCGCAACCTCTTCCAGTGCCAGACAGAAGGTCATCAGATCAACACCCGATCCCCCGTCTTCTTCCGGGTAACGCATCCCGGCAAAGCCAAGCGCGCAAAGCTCGCGCACCAGATTGCGCGGGTATTCATGTGCCTCGTCAAGTGCTGCCGCCACCGGGGCGATCCTTTCGTCGGAGAACCGCGCGAAGGTGTCCTTTACCGCTTGTTGTTCCGGACTTAGGGCGAAATCCATATCTTACCCCCCTAGCCGCAAGTAACGAGGGACGCGCCCGAGCCTGGGAGGGCATCGTCCATTGAATGATTGTTCTGGCGTTTTAACGAATCGCTGACGCCGCCTGTTTGCGCAAGTGTTGCAAAGCGCCCTCCCGGGGGGAGGCTCGGGCGCGGCCCGGCGTGTCCGCCGGGCGGGAGTGTGGCAAGTGTGCAGCAGTTCAATATCAGCATCAGGTCACCCTTCAAGCCCATAAGCGTCGCGGGCAACTTTTGCCGAGATCACCCCATTGCGCACCTCGCGGCGCAACTGATCCCGGTCGCGCTTCTTCGGATCCCCATAGCCACCGCCGCCACCTGCGAACTGGTGATAGTGAGTTCCCTTGGGAACACCGGTTATCAGGTCCTTGTTGTTCGGCACATGTCTGGTGCCATCCGGATAGGTCAGAGTGATCGAATTGAGCGTCCCGTCACCCCCTCCGAACAAACCGAAAGCCGGTTCAAAATCGCCATCGCCAAAGGTCACGAACTGGGTGTTTTCCGAGCCGATGATAAACTCGGTCTCAACCCCCAGCCCGCCACGCCATTCCCCGGCACCGGCGCTGTCACAGGTGTATTCATGCTTTTTAAGAAGATGCGGGGTTTGCTGTTCGAACATCTCGTAATCCTGATCGAGCAACCCGCCGGAAGCATCAATCATGCCGATATGATCATAGCCATCCGTGCCCAGCATCGCACCTGACCCACCTTTCAGCCCCATGAAGCCGATATCGACATATTTGTCGCCTTTTTCCGCATCCATTCCGGTGGTCAGAGAACACAGAAGGTTGTTCCATCCGGCGGTAACGCGGTCCGGAATAACCGGAGCCAGCGCACGAATGATTGCATCCGCATTGGGCGGGCACAGGTGGTTGCCGAATGTCGTTGCCTTTGGATAGGAGGCATTCAGTACCGTGCCTTCGGGGATGATCATCTCGATCGGCTGAACCATGCCCTCGTTATGGGGAATATCCGGGTTCACCATTTGCAAAAATGTCAGGATGGTTGCCGAAGCGCTGGAGGTATAGGTACCGTTTACAAACCCGTCGGTCTGGGCATCGGTGCCGGTGTAATCAAAGATGATATTCTTGTCTTTGACGGTGATGGTCACGCGAATGGTGAACTGACTGCCTTCGTGATGACCGTCAAAATAGATTTCGCCTTCACCCTTGTAGGTGCCGTTGGGAACGGCAGCAATCTCGGCCTCCATCATCTTGCGCGACGCATTGAACAGCTCTGCCTTGTGGGCATCAAAACTGTCGATCCCGTATTTGCCCAGCAGCTCCTGCACGCGCCGCTCGCCAACCGTGCAGGCCCCCATCTGGGCTTTCATATCATGGTCAACAATCTCCAGCCGGATATTGGCAAAGATCAGATCCCAGACGTCACGCCGGAGCTTGCCCTTCTCATAAACCTTGATCGGCGGAATGCGCAGTGCCTCCTGCCAAACTTCCTTGGCCTCGGGGTTATAACCACCCGGGACATTGCCACCGATATCGGCCTGGTGGCCCTTGACGGCTGACCATGCAACCAGTTGATCCTCAAAGAAAATCGGTTTGAACACGGCAACGTCGTTATTCTGGTTGCCCATGGAAAATACATCGTTGTGAAAGATCACATCACCGGGGTGAATGCCACCATCATAATAGTCGATGATATAACGACAGACCGGCGCCAGCGAAAAGGCCAAAATGGGCAGGTTCTCGGTCTGCTCAAGCATATTGCCATGGGCGTCATAAAGCCCGGTAACAAAATCCTTGGCCTCGCACAGGATCGGCGAGCGGGCGGTTTTCTCGACCGAGATACTCATCTCATCGGTGATGGATTTGAAGGTGCGGGCGTAGACCGACAGAAGGATAGGATCAATCTTGCTCATGATTTCGGCTCCTTCATTGCGGCGGCGACCAGATCTTCGTGGCCTTTTCGATAGATGGCGAATGATCCGAACTTGTCACAGACACAGCCATAGGCGCGCGAAACGAAAATGGCGGTCGTGTCTTCCTCGATCATTGCAGGGCCTTCGATCAGGTTGCCATGCTTGATCTTGTGGCCATCATAAACCGGAACAGTCGAAAACGCGTTATCCTCGGGCACGTATACCGAGCGTTCCCCTTTCAGCGCGGCGCTTGCATCCTTCCCGGCCCATGGCTCTTCGGGATAGGCGGGCTTGTCGGACCGTCCCAGCGCCTGAACCCGGACATTGATGATTTCAACCTGTGCGCCGCTGTCTTCCAGCGAATAGCCGTAAAGCCGGTTATGTTCGGCATGAAACGCTGATGTAATCGATGCGATATCCCGGTTGGTGAAATCCCCGGCAGAAACCTCGAACGACACCTCGTGATATTGCTTGAGGTAGCGGCAATCGAACTTGATGGTGAATTCCTGTGCCTCCCTGGCGATCAGCTCTTCGGTCAGCAGATTGCCGCCCTCGATCTTCATGCCGGCAACCAGATCGCCCAGTTTCTGCCAGTCAATCTCTTCCATCGGGGAAACGAAGGTTCGGACAAAATCGTGCTTGAGATCGCTCATCAGCATCCCCACCGCGCAAAGGATCGACGAGGATCGTGGCACGATCTGCAACGGAATCTCCAGTTCATCCGCAATCAGGCAGGAATGGATCGGGCCAGCGCCCCCTGCCACCACCATCGGAAACTCACGCGGATCAAAACCGCGTTTGATCGTGATCTCTCGAACCCCTTGCGCCATATTGTTGCAGACGACGCGGTACATGCCTGCAGCGGCCTCTTCAACGCTCAGTCCCAAGGGGTCGCCAACGGTCTCCCTGATCGCCGCCCGTGCCGCATCAACATCCAGCGCCATCTTGCCACCGGCGAAGAAATCTGGGTTAAGATATCCCAGCACTAGGTCTGCATCGGTGCAGGCAGGTTTTTTGCCGTCTTTTGAATAGCTTACCGGCCCCGGATCGGCGCCGGCGCTTTCCGGCCCCATGCGCAAAAGCCCGCCTTCATCGATCCAGCCAACACTTCCGCCACCCGCACCAATTGTGTGGATGCCAAGCATCGGCAGGGCCAGCCGGTGCCGGTCGATATAACCCTCATTGACCATCACCGGGCCGCCATCGACAAGGGCGGCTTCAAAGCTGGTGCCGCCCATATCAACGACGATGCACTTGTCCTGATTATGGGCTTTGACAAACCCCAGCCCCGCACCTGGTCCAGCGGCGGGCCCGGACAGTAACGTCAGCGCGGCTGAACTGCGCGCCACATCCGGTGACATCACGCCACCGTTGGATTGCATGATCATCAAGACCCCGCCAAATCCGATATCCGCCAGCGAGGTTTGCAAGCGGTCGATATAGCGGCTGAGGATCGGGCCGACATAGGAATTGAGCGCGGTGGTGCTGATCCGTTCGTAAAACCGGATGGTCGGCAGCAGGTCTGAGGAAACCGTCAGATAGGCCTCGGGCAATTTGGTGCGCACGATCTCAGCCGCCTGTCGTTCATGTTCGGGATTGGCAAATGAGTTCATGAAACAGATCGAAACCGCCTCGACCCCTTCGGTGCGAAACTCCTCTATTGCGGCTTTGATATCGTTGGGATTCAGAGGTTCAATCTGCCGCCCGCGCCGGTCAAGCCGCCCGGTGACACCCTTGCGCAGGTAGCGTTCCACCAGCGGCACTACATTGGTGAAATGGTTGTTGTACTGCTCCTCACGAATTCCGCGCCGCATTTCCAGGGCATCGCGCAGACCGGCTGTTGTCAGCAATCCCGATTTGGCCCCACGCCGCGTCAGCGTTGCGTTGGTCGTAACCGTGGTGCCATGTACAATCGTGTCGATCGAGGCGGCAAATTCCTCAAGGCCCATCGCCGGATCAAGCGAAGCGGCGATCTCGGCCAGGCCGGTGACCACGGCAATTGACGGGTCTTCCGGAGTGGAAAGCGTTTTGTGGATGCATGGGGCTTCACCCTCACCCACGTAGTAAAAATCAGTGAACGTGCCGCCTACATCGATGCCGATCTTACTGCTCATCCCGCTGATTGCTCCTTGGGTTCTTGCGTTTGGTTCACCATTGCGCGCAGATCGTCCTTGACCACTTTTCCCATTGTGTTGCGAGGCAGGTTTTCAACAAACACCACTCGCCTTGGATGCTTGAAGCGCGCCAGTTTGCCTTCAAGGTATCCGGTGACCTCGCTGTCGGTCAGGCTGCTGCCATCAGCGGCGACAACAACGGCGACAACGATCTCGCCCCATTTCTCGTCCTTCTGGCCGATCACCGCTACTTCGGCGATGTCCGGGCATTCCACCAGCACGTTTTCCAACTCCGCCGGATAGATGTTTTCACCACCGCAGATGATCATATCCTTTTGCCGGTCGTCGACATAAAGGAAACCGGCCTCATCCACATGGCCGATGTCGCCGGTATAGAACCAGCCATCGACAAGCGCGCGTGCGGTGGCTTCGGGTTTGTTCCAGTATTCCCGCATCAGGTTTTCACCGCGGATCAGAATCTCCCCACTCTCACCTGATCTCACTTCGGCCCCGCTCCCGTCGATGATGCGCATTTCGCAATGAATCGCGACCAGTCCGGCAGACCCCTCATTGGCCTTCGCCAGATCGGCCGTCAGATAGGTGGCAATCGGTGCGGTCTCGGTCGAGCCATAGACCTGAATTAGCGGCACACCGCGAGCGTGGACCTTTCTGATCAGGCTTCCGGGCACCATCGATGAGCCGGTCGTCATCATACGCAGGCTTGCAAGTTCGTCGCTTTGCCAACGATTGTCGCTCATCAGGGCACTGATCTGGGTGGGAACCAATACCGTCAGGGTCACCTTGTCATCCCTGATCGTGTCATACGTATCCCCGACGTCGAAAACCGGATGCAGCACCAATGTACCGCCGGAACGCAGCGTCGGCAGCGACAGGATGTTCAATCCGCCGACATGAAACAGTGGAAGCGTGCCCAGAACCACATCGTCACTGGTTAATCCGTGCATGTGTATGCTGTTGACCGCATTGATGAAGATCGCGTTCTGATCGATCAGAACACCTTTCGGTTTGCCGGTTGTTCCTGAGGTATAACTGATCAGAACCGGATCATCGGACCTGCCTTCGCCCTCGTTTTCGGATACGGGCGGCGTATCATTTGCCGATGCGGTCAGACTGCCTGCGCTGGCGAATGTTGATCCTGCACCAACGACGGGAATGTTCAGCCCCTCACAAATCTGGTCGCCAAGTTCGACGAATTCCGCACCAACGATCAGCGCCTTGGGGGTGCAGTCTTCCAGCAATGTGCGGCATTCATGCCCCTCCAGCCGCCAATTGAGCGGGACCACAATTGCCCCCAGACGGGCGCAGGCAAAGACGAGGGCAATCAGGTCCGAATGGTTGAAGCCCAGCCAGGCAATTCTGTCACCCCGCTTGATACCAAGGCGGTGGCGCAGAACACCTGCGATATCGCCGATCCTTGCTGCCAGATCACCGTAAGAGATTTCATCTTCCACAAACCGGATAGCGGTTTTGTCACGGGAGAACCCGGCATGCCGTTCTATCCAGGTGGAAATATCCATCAGCTATCGCTCACGTTGATCACAACCGCCATCGAAGTATCGCCCGCAGCGCATCCTTCGAACAACCCGGTTCCACCACCGCGCAGGGCCAGTTCTTCGATCAATTCGATGATCGAACGCATTCCGGTCGGACCCTGCGGATGCCCCCAGATCAGCGAACAGCCGTAGTTGTTCATCTTGTTGGCATCGGTTCCGGTTTCGCGGGCAAACAGAATGTCGTTGAGCGCAAATGGATTGTGCGAATTGATTGCATCCATGTCCGCGATATCAAGCCTGGCCTGTTTCAGCGCAGCTTTTACTGCAGGTATGGTGGCCTCTGGCATGAAGGCGGTATCGGCGCGCCCTGAGCCAAAGCCAAGAATGCGTATGCGGATGTTCGGGTTAGTACTCATCTCACGCGCGCGGGCTTCAGTTGCCATGATGATCGCCGCATTGCCATCGGCCGGATGGGTCTGGCCACCAAAGGTTACGGTTCCGTCCCTGATCACCGGGCGTAGCTTTGCCAGCCCCTCAGCGCTTGACAGGGTCACCCCTTCATCGCCATCCAGCACCATTGCGGTTTTGCGGAAATTCGGTGTCGGCACTTCCATCGGCGAGACCATATAGCGGCGCTGGAAAGCACGATCATCCTCAAGCGCCGCCCGGTACTGATCGCATCGCCTGAGCACAAGCTCGTGCTGTTCTTCGGTCGTGATCCCGTGTTTTGCCGCCACGTTTTCCGCCGTCGTCACCATAGCGTGCCCGCCATTGGGATCGCAGGAGAAATTGCCCATGACCCAGTCTTCATGCTCTCCCGTCCCTCCGGGGCCGGAGGGATTGGGGTAATATAAATGCGGCCCGTTTGAGGTTCTGTCACAGGTCACAAGAAGTGCAGCATCGGTTTGCCCTACCTCGATTTCCTGCGCACCAGTCAGCAGGCAACGCACGGATGTTGCACAGGCCTGACCAATGGAAGGCCCGGTTGCATCCGAAGCCCCGATCTGTGCGGCGAGCCAGGGAAAGCCATAAAACGAGTGCTTTTGCGGAACGCTGACTCCCAACACGCCAAAGTCAAATCCGGCTGGGTCTATGTTGCGACGATCGAGCTCACCTTTTGTGACATGCGCCGCCAGCTCGATGCTATGCAGATTGGCCAGCGCCCCCTGCCAGCGGGCAAAAGGTGTGCTCCAATAAGCGCCATAGGGAATTTCTGCGATATACGTCATCAATGCATCTTTCGGGGTCCGTTGCCCCTTATCCAAGTTCCAGGGTTGCCGCACCTTTTAGCAGGACATCACCTTTCTGGTTCTGTGCTGCGATTTCCAGATCTACCAGCCGGGCGCCGTCTTCCTCGCGTTTGCCAACGACTTTGCCAGTGCAAATGATCATGTCACCCGGTACAGCCATAGCAGCAAACCGGTTTGAAAACGCCTTTATCCTGGATTGTGGCACCACGGCTGTCAGCATCTGGCCCAGTATCGCCATCATAAGCATGCCATGCACAATGACACCCGGAAGACCACCCGCCTGCGCCTCGGCATCATCCAGATGAATGGGGTTGTGATCACCCGAGGCCCCGGCAAAAAGGGCCAACTGGGTGCGGGTTATCGGCCCCCGTGTAAGGGTAGGGAGCTCGTCTTCGATTTTGAGGTCGGCGAAATTGAGGCTGTCTAACATGCTCTTACCCATTCCGAATTACTATTACAGAGTGTAAGTCGACCACATGATCACCCAGTTGATTCTCTAACTTTGTCTCAGTAACGAAGAAGATCAAAGCCCCATTTTTCTTGTCGTAGAGGTCGGTAATCTTCTGCCGCCCGGTGATTGTATCTCCGGCGCAAATGTCACCAAAATAGGTAAAACCCTGTTCACCGTGAACCGCTTTGGATTTTTCAACGCCCATGTCCTCGAGCACGTTGAACGACTGGCCAGCATCCATGGTGATGGTGTATCCGAATGTAGGAGGCGCCGGAATAGCCCTGTATCCTTGATGTTTTGCCGCTGTTTCGTCAAAAAAGACGGGATCATCCGCACCGATTGATCTGGCGAACTGGGCGATCCTTCCCTTCTCTACATCAACCGAAAACTTGGGGTATTCCTTGCCAAGGAATTGGTTTCGCAATGCTTCCATAATAAACATGACTTCCGTGTTTTGAACCGACGCATCGTTGCCAGATACGCTCCGAAAGTCGGGCGGCCTGAACGGATAAAATGCTAGCGCCTTTTTACAGGTGTGTAAATAGCCATGAAACAGAGCGGTCATTTTGGTTGCTTTATCGTGGCTGCGCTTTTACTGTAGAAGTGCAGTTGAGCGAGATATGTCAACCCCGACCGCTCGCGCTGAGGGACTTCCGGAAAGGCCGAATGAGCAGACGCACCGAAATATTACGACGCGCAACCGAAGTGTTCGAACGTCAGGGCGTCAAGCAGACTTCGATTGAGGATATTGCCAAAGCAGTCGGTATCAAGCGCGAGGCTGTCTACTACTACTTCAAGGGCCGTCATGAAATTCTGGCAGAGATTATCCTGCCGCAAAGTCATGCACTGCTTATCGGTTTACGCAATATCGTCAGCTCGAATCGAAGTTTTGCGGATAAACTGCATGATGCGATGCAGAACCATCTGCAAAGCTATAATCCCAGCTATCTTGAGATGACGGTGGCCTTGCGCGAAGACCATTTTTTCGGCACCGACCAGAAATTCACCGACTTGCGCCGGGTGTGGAAGGATTACAGCGACCTTTGGGCAAGGCTGATCTCCGAAGGTCAGGAGAGCGGCGAGTTCCGGTCGGGCCACGATCCCAAGATCACCGCGTTTGCCATTCTTGGCATGTGCAACTGGCTGTCACGCTGGTTCGATCCCGGCAAGGGCAAGCCGATAGAAGAAATCGTCGAAACCTACTTTGATTTTGCGCTGAACGGTTTGACCCCCCGGTCCTGAATAACCGGCTCTACGGAACCGCAATAACCGCGTCATCACTGCTGTAGAGCTTGCTGACCTGATCCGCCCGGTTTTCCAGAACGGCACGCTACTCGTCAACAGGTGTGTCCGCGGTGACACCGGCGTTCCGAGAGGTTTCAGCAATGTACGGAAACATCAGAAGATCGATTTCACCACGGTCATGCCGGCCACCACCATGTCCTGAATGAGAGACCCGGCTGCCGATATTGCCGCTACGCGAAAACTGCTCACGCTGACCCAACTGCCCGTCTGCAGTTTGAAATCCTCTTCAACTCGCCCATCAATTACGATACCCTGTGACAGATCGTCAGGATCAGCTTTCGCAACCCCATCGTCGATGCAACAACACCCATCTTGGTCAAGGGACTCCTCGGTCAGATTCAGGCGGCGCAACATCCTTGTGATTGACTGAGTTTTGCAGATCGGGACCTGTGATCTGGTTGAAACGAAGCGGCTGACAAACGAGTTGATGAGTCCGCATTCGTCGATCTCGCATTTTCCACCCCCAGTCGTTCTGGTAAGCCTGCAAGGAGACGGATTGCCGTCGTTTACCTGATCCATGTAGAACCGGATTGCCCCAAAAGGGCTGGAACCCCTTTCAACCCAACCCCGTACCTTCAAGGTAGATGTCCATGAAAGCCCTCGTTCTTCATAAATACGCTTCAACCCGCGACCTGAGAATCGAAGAAACGCCGCGCCCGAGTCCGAAGGCCAATGAGGTTCTCGTCAGAACCTGCGCAGCTTCGGTCAATGACTGGGATTGGGCCATGGTACGGGGTTCCCCGTTTTACATCCGCCTGCTTTGTGGCCTGGTGCGCCCAAAGATAGGCGTACCAGGCGTTGATGTTTCCGGGGTTATTGAGGCCGTGGGGGAGGGTGTTTCGAAATTTAAAATCGGTGACAGGGTCTATGGCGATCTGTCAGACAGCGGGTTCGGCGCTTTTGCCGAATATGTTGCAACTGATGAAGCTGCACTGACCCGAATGCCGGATAATATGACGTTTACCGCGGCCGCAGCACTACCGCACGCCGCGATGCTGGCGGTGCAGGGGCTCTGTGATTATGGGCAGATTGGGCCGGGGATGAAACTGTTGTTCAACGGTGCCGGCGGCGGGGTAGGCACGCTAGGTGTGCAGATTGCCCGTCACAAAGGGGTTCTGGATATCACAGGCGTGGATTCCGCTGAAAAATCTAAGGACATGATTGCTGCTGGTTTTGACAAGACAATTGACTACAAAACCCAGAACTTCACCAAAAGCGGCCAACGCTATGACTATATCCTTGATGCGAGGACGGGCTTTTCAGTGTTTGCTTATCTGCGCGCTCTCAATCCCGGGGGCAGTTATGTCACAGTTGGGGGATCAACCGGCAAACTGCTTCAGGCTTTTTTGCTGGGACTGATTGTGCGCAATTTCACCAGCAAGAAGATCAGTGTGTTGGCGCTGAAGCCGAACAAGGACATGGCATATTTGAACGAGCTGTGGGATCTTGGAGTGATCAAACCGGTGATTGACGGCCCTTTCCTTTTTGACGATTTACCGCAAGCCTTGCAAAGATTTGGTGAGGGGCACCACAAAGGTAAGGTGGTCGTCACCATGGACCTTGGCCATTGAGTCGCGTGCCTTCCGTGTCGCAGTTTTGCGGTATGCAAGAGATGCGTTCAGGTAGTGGCAAGACGTTTTTCAGCCCTTTGATGACCCTTCAATAAGATCAAAAGAACAATTGGCAATACGACCTCAACCACAACAGGGCCGTAGTATTGAGGAAGGTCTCCATATTCCGTCATGGCAAATGCGCGCGCCAACCCGCCAAGTATGATCGCCTCTATTCCGATTTGCACAAGGTCAGGTTTGCTATGAATAAGGACAACACCAATCAGCAGACCCAGACCGACGATCATCCAATTGGCCGCAAGAAAGCGAAAGTCATTGTCCAGTTCCGTCAATACATCAGTATCACCAAGGCCCTGAAGAGCGGCCGCTCCGATCTTTGCCGCCGCCCCCTCATATTTCGCCTTCCCGCCGGAGAAAAGCGCGATGAGGCCAGAGAGTGCATCACCAATGTGAACGAAAGTAAGCTTGAAATTGTTCATTTTCCACCCCTGGGCTCTATCGTTTAGAAGGGGGCGGCTATTGATTTGGCAGGTTTTCAGTAAATCAGACCTGATGTTACCAGCGCAAAAATTATGTAGATCATCGACAGCGATCCCATCCCAAAGCCAACCAAACGAGCGCCAGGAAGGCCGGTGTAATAAAGCGGCCCATAGATCGCGCGACCAATGACGTAGATCAGTGCCGCAATTTCGGCGCCGCTGTTTTCAAGACCGGTTAGGGCTGCCGCTGCAAAAACAGGAACCGAATACGCTGCGGATTCAACCTGATTGTTATAGGCGTTCTTGATGTGCTGGGCCAATGGCGAAAAGGTTGCGGACGGATCGCGGTTGTTAGACCAGCCATAGGCGAAACCCTGAGTGGCATAGGTAAAATTCACCTCGACGAATAGCAGCACAAAGGTGATCAGTCCGATAAAGAAAAGTGCGGTTGTATATTCCATTTTCGATGTTTCCTCTTTTGGTATCTCGGTTGTGTTTCTTTGTTTTTGGATGGTTGCAAGGTGGCAAAGCTGGTCTCACTCCAACTTTGGTTGTGGGTCTCTTCCAATGCCTGACTTCTTGTCGATCACGTTGATGTATTAAATGTTGCCCAATATGTAACGATTGATATATTTAATGTAAAGTACGATTTGTTCACGTTGTTGAGAACGACCACCGGTGCTTTCGCCATGTGAACGCAAGTGCTAAGCGGGTGCCTGCATGGAAAAGGATTGCTCATGCAATGCATGACCCGTGTCACGGCGACGAAAGGGATTGTCTATGAGTGGCGATCACGCTCACTTTTAGCGACAGGATACGGATGCTCCGTCTTGCGTCAACCGTGCGAGTTCGGGCAGACAGGATAGGATGACGACAGTTTCAGCCCCAGAACAACCAACACCCCCGGATCACGATCTGCCAACCCGGGACCGGCTCCTGGAAGCGGCCATCTCGATCTTTGTCAAAAAGGGATATGGCGGCGCTTCGGTGCGTGAAATTTGTGAGCTGGCAGCGACCAGTTCCAACATGATTCACCACTATTTTGGTTCTAAACAGGGGCTTTACGACGAAGTGCTTTCCGGTTTTAGCGAACGGGTCCTGCTGGTGCCGATCAGAATTATTTCAACCCCACCAAGAAACCGTGATGATCTTATTTCACGGATTGAGATATTTGTCGAAGAGACCCTCGAAGCCCTGATTTCACAGCGGTTACTTTTCGAACTGATAATCAGGGAAAGGACTTTCCTTGATGTATTTACCAACTATTACAAACAGTTGATCGAATTTCTGGAATTCGGAAAGAAGAACGGGTTGGTTCGTAATGAGCTGGACACGGAAATGGTAACCGGGCTCATTCTGGACAGGCTCGGGAACCAGATCCTGTTTTCCCCATCAATCAGTCAGGCCGGAGGACCGAATATCCTGAATGACTCGGCGTACAAGAAACGCTGGCTCAGAGCCAACCTTGACCTGATTTTCAACGGAATTCTGACTTCCGAAAAAGCTGAGTGAGATCTGCCCATAAAATATTTTGCCTTTTGCGTTCAAAACCGGTGTTTGGCTATTGAAGACTCCCAAAGGAAACGATAGGTGGATGGCCTCAGCGATCAAAATCGCTGCTTGGCGCGGGGTGGAGCAGTCCGGTAGCTCGTCAGGCTCATAACCTGAAGGTCGTAGGTTCAAATCCTACCCCCGCAACCAAATAAAAGCCCTTAACTCAATGAGTTAGGGGCTTTTTTGATTCTTAGGGCGTGTGCTGAAATGGGCCACTGGAATCATTATGGAATCATGCGGGAGCGAAGTTCTGCGTGTCATCAGGCATCAGCATTGTCATCATCGGGATTGATGCTGGTGCTGCGTTCCACTTCGATGATTTTCTTGAGGTCGGCTACGTGGGTTTTAGTGAAGTACAAAGTCTCGTTTTTTTGCGCGAGAACGACTTCAAGCTCGTTGCTAGTGAGTTCGGAAAACATCTCCAGCATGAAGTCTTTAGTGCTGTTCGTATGCCGGAACATAGCTGCGTGGTTTATCGTCAGAAAACGTCCTAGAGTATCTGCATCACGGTAAATTTCGCTTGCTGGCTGTTCGTCTGCGGCCATGTGTGCCCACTTGTTGCGGACGGTTTGGAGCTCTTTGACCCAGTTTCTTGCCTCCCGTGGTAGGGCAAGTTTGTCCGCCAGATCATACCAGTTTTGGTCGAGAACACGTAGTAGGGCGGCAAAATCTAGCTCCCTCAGACTGCTGAGTTTCTTTTCATCGACAAACCGTTGTTGTTGAAAGCTCAGGCGGTCGACGACGTGCTTATCCCACCATTGCTCTGATAAGCCGGGAAGCTTTTCTTGCAAGAAATTTGCAAGATCAGACGTGGCCATTCTTAATTCGTCGTGCAATTCAAACCTCCAAGCACCTTGTCAAAATTAAGCTCTGGCAGACAGCCCAAGGCTGTGACGTACTTCGCACAATCGAACTTACTCGCGAAGTATGACGGCAAACGGTGCGGTTCCGGAAGATGCCGTGCCAGGCAGCGCGTGCGGTCAAGTAAAGCATTGGTGTGATAATTTCCTAGTGTTGATCTTGAGAGTAAGGTAGCGTATCAATTCGCTGATCCGCGTACAAGCGGATTGACGGAGGGAGTTAATATGACAATTGTGGAATGGCCATGTCAGACCAATCAGTGAGTTTCGGCCAAGCAATCAGCAGAGCACGCAAGGCAAAGGGGATGAGCCAGAAAGAGCTCGCAGCCCTTATCGTAAAGGACGAGGAGGGTGGTGCCATATCGCCACAATACCTGAATGATATTGAGCACGACCGGCGTAGCCCAACTTCGGACCATTTAATCAAGCAGTTCGCCAAGGTCCTAGACGAGGACGAAGGATATCTTTTCGTTCTTGCGGGTAAAATTCCAGACGATGTCCGTAAGCAGGCAACAAGTCGCGATAAAATAGTGACGAGCTTTGCCAATTTTCGGAAATCAGTCACGAAGTAAGGTAGGAATTGGTCATGGTGAAAATGGTCCCGGACAAGACTGGTCGGTTTACAGAGCGGCCTCATTATTCCCCAGAAGACCTTGACCGCGAATGCGAACGTATTATTTCGTCGTTCTTGCGCAAGAAGCGCGGGACGGTGGCGTTTCCAATTCTCACCGATGAACTGCACGTCCTGATCGAGCAGGCGGATGCATCGCTTGATGCCTATGCCGATCTGTCATCTTTCGGCAGTGATGTCGAAGGAATGACGGAATTCTTTCCCGACCAGGGGCCCAAGGTATCGATCTCAGATAAGTTGGCGAACGATGATCGAAGGGAAAACCGGTTGCGGACGACCCTGACGCACGAGTTCGGGCATGTTCATTTTCATGGGTATTTGTGGGCTGAGAAGTTCATGTCCGGCAAGCTTTTTGACCGGAAAAGCACGGAGAACAAGGCTATCTGTAAGCGGGACACTGTCCTCAATGCCAACCAGTATGATTGGATGGAATGGCAGGCAGGTTATGTGAGTGGATCTATTTTGATGCCGTTGACGCATACTCGACAGCTTGTCACAGACTATTGCGAGCCGTTCGGAATTCATGGCTCCGTCTTTCAAGGATCCCAGCATGGCTTGGCTCTTATTGCGCAGATGGTTGAACGATTCGCTGTTTCAGAGGAAGCAGCTCGGATTCGATTGTTGAAGCTCAACTTGTTGACGGCCTCCGACAAACAACAATCCCTGTTTAATTAGAGAAATCCGCAAATTCGCGGATGTGCGTAATTTTTTGATTGACTTCGCTCGCGCCCCTGCTACGCTAATTAGCAGATCGCCGGATTGGCGGATTTCAACTGTGGAGATTAGTAATGGCAAAGAGCAGCAAGACTACCGGGACCCATCATGTGACCCCCAGCTCAAACGGTGGCTGGGACGTCCGTCGCGGCGGTTCCGATCGCGCCAGCGGACATTTTGACACCAAACGTGAGGCGATTGATCGCGCTCGCGATATCAGCCGCAACGCTGGAACTGAATTCAAGATCCATAATCGGGACGGGCGCATCGCTCAGTCCGATTCCCACGGGAACGACCCGCGCAACATCAAGGGCTAAGGAGATTAAGCATGGCCTCAGTGACGACCTTCATTCGCAACACGCCTGCCTCGTCGCTGCAGGCATATTTTGAACACACGGGCATTGAGCTTTCGAACCCGATAAATTGGGATGGCCCTGAGCCTGAAGTGGTTAAAGGAACGCTCCGGGCTGTCGATGACATGACAGACGATGAACGCGCCCGCGTCCTCAATGATGCTGAGCGTGTTAGCGCCTTGGCCGATGATGCCGGGCAGACTGCTCTTTACAGCGTCGCGGAAGACCGAGCTGTTCTGGATGATCTGGTCAACGGTCATGCGCGGTCGCTTTGGATGTTCCTGAATGCACCGACCTTGTTTCGCTTCGCCGAAGAGGTGCGTTTCACGGACGAGCGTCGGCGTGGACGTAGCTGGGATGGCTTCATGGCACCAGCCAATCTTGATCTGAACCGTGATGCCGTCGCTCTGGAGGCATTTAAGTCAGCTTTGCGGGAGCGGTTTTCCTCCAACAACATTCACATCGATGTTTTCAGCCGTCATCGCCCGACCTTTGATGGTGAAGACTGTGAGTTGGTGCAGATCGTCATTTACCGGGAGGGGCTTCCCGATGCCTTTTTGGCGTTCGATGATGAAGGTGAATTGGTACGTCGTGCGCGTCGTCCAGTGTTTGAAGCGGCGATGACCTACGAACCGGAAACCGGCGTGATCGAGGTTGTGGCCAATGACCGCGAAAGCCGTGAAGAATTGGCGCGGTACATGGCGCGTGACCTGCTCGGCGTGGAGTTTCAGAGCGAGAAAGTTCCGCTCCGGAACTATGACCTGTCGGTTCTGTTGGCTCCCCATCCGTTCCAGACGGATCCGGACGACGGGATCGAATCTGTCGAGGTGAAGCAATTGCGTTTGATGCCGTTTGATAATAACGGCGAGCGCGTCACTCTCGAATGCTTGCGCAAAGCGGATCGGACCATCTGGAATATGTCGGCAGACCGGTTCGGCGCAAACGACCCTCTCGCGGGTGGTTGGGTTGCAACCCAGGCCAAATTGACCATCAAGTTCCATCCGAAAGGGGCGTCAAAACGTGGGCGCACTTTGCCGCTGACGATCACAATGCCGCACGGGTGCAATCTGAAGGACCAGACGGAAGAGGAGCAATTGATCGGTGAGAAGTATCTGCGCCGTTGGGGCATCTTGAGTGATGTTGACTGACGTTGTTTCTTTTTCCCGGTCAGATGTTCAACTGGTCCAGTCGATCCTGCAGACGCCAGACGCGGTGATCACCAGTGCGGCATTGGATGGGTTTCATAGCCGTTCGGCGGACACGCTTAAGTCTTCGGGTATTCTGCGCCCGGACGGGCATCAGCTTGCGGCAGTTTCATTATCCGATCACGAGGACGAAGCTGTCACTTTGAGCTGGTCGCCGGAGCAGGGTGGTTATGGCTATTTTAGTCCTTATACGGGTTGGGTCGCGGTGTCTGGTGAGGGATTGGTCTCGTATTCGGTCAGCTTTCCGACGCTGTTTCAAGTTTTGCTGAAATCATTAGAGGTTTCATCACGCGAGGCCCCGGAGGAATTGGTAAACGACCTTATCTGGGAAGTGGGTGATGTCCGGTTGCCGGGTAGGGGGAAACGGGTCCCAGTTTGGATAGTGCGGCGTCTTACTGATCCATCTGTCTGGTCAGTGTTCACTGCGGCAGCTCAGTCAAGGCCAGCCCCTGGTTTGCGGGTTGTCATCAATTTAACGGCTGGTCGCTTGATGGAACCAACGTATCGTGGCCATGAGATCATTTGCCTTAAAGACGTTATCAGTGGCGACGGTTTGGCGGTCGACCCGGACCTCCTGGTGGCAAGGGTTTCTTCAGGGGCTCAGATGGCTGATGCAGCTATCGTGATCACGGCGGACGGCGCTTCGGTCAACGTTCGTGGTAAGCCATATTCGTTTACCGGCACCAAGCATCGGGCCATCATCAGGAATCTATATCAAGCTTGGCAATCTGGTGAACCTGAATGCCTGACAGCGGCTGTCCTTGAAGCTGCCGAATGTGGTGCCTCAGTGAATACGCTCGCTAAAGCCTTCTCAGGTCGGTCAGATTGGCGCGATTTTATCCAGGAGAAGAATGGGCGTTGCTGGATCTCACTTTGAGGTTGGAAAACATCACCTCCATATTTGGAGGTTGATTTACTCCGTAAATGGAGTTATATTCAATCCAGAAATGGAGGTTCAAATGGCTCTCTCTCACGCTTATCCAGCTACTCGGCACGAAGTCGCTCCCTTGATCGATCTATCTGATCGAGCAGAACGCGATCGCCTGAGCTCAGGGGCTGTCCGGGCGTTCTTTAACATTATGGACCAGTGGAAGGTTCGCGATGAAGCCGCTCGTCAGTTGCTTGGCGGAATGTCCAATGGCGCTTTTTATGCTTTGAAGAAGGGCGGGGACCGCGCATTGGATGAGGACAAGCTGCGCCGGATCTCCTATTTGGTCGGTATCTTCAAGGCGCTGAACATTATTTACAGCGAAGATCTCGCGGATCAATGGATGCAGCTTCCGAACAAGAACAGGATCTTTAGAGGGATGACTCCGAATGATTATTTGATCCACGGGGGGCTTCCGGCCTTTGCCACAGTCAGAAAGCTTCTTGACGCGCGGCGGGGTGGCCATTGAGTTTCCCCGAAACAAGTAGGATCCGCCAACTCGATACTCATCGGATGATTCCTTCGAAATACAGTGAGAACGGGGACAGTGTTCTCGTTCGCATTGCGGATGATGACGATCATCTTCAAAGCATCTTCGATCTGGACCACGCCACCAACGATCGGTTGCTGGCGGAAAATGATCTGCTTCCCGGCATCGGCGTTGATGAACTGGTATTCAGTGTTCCGTCTTACCGGATTATCAATGCAGCATTTACACATGCCCATCCACTAGGAAGCCGGTTTAATGGTCCAGACCGGGGTGCATGGTACGCGGGGTTTGCGCTAGAAACATCCCAAGCTGAGGTCGCCTGGCACAAGTCACTCGAACTTGCGGAAATCGATTGGCTGAATGAAAGCGTCACCTATGATGATTACCTAGCTGACTTCGGTGGTGAATATCATGACATCCGAGGAGATGATAACTTTTCCGATTGCCTGAGCGCCGACAGCTATGTTGCATCTCAAGGATTGGCCGACCGGCTTCTCGCTGAAGATTCCCCTGGCGTGATATATCCAAGTGTGCGCCATGCCGGTGGCGATTGTCTTGCCTGTTTCCGCCCGGCGCTTGTTGGCAATGTTCGTAAAAGCGCCCGGTATCGTTTCACATGGACTGGTAAACCCGAGCCCGAAGTTGAGCTTGAAGAATCCTATATCTGATCCGTTGAAAGCCTTTTAAATCATCTATGAGCCGTCCCATTGGGGCGGCTTTTTTCGTTTTTGGGCATCGAAAAGGTGATTCCTACCTTCTGCCCTACCTTCCGCCTCCCCGGCTCCTCCCCCCACAACCGCCATTCTCCTCCCAGGTTTTCGAACAGCCCCCAAGGAGGACTCCATGGCTATTAAACATCTCAATCAGATCGAATTGGCCGATCGCTGGAATATCAGTGAGCGCACGCTTGAGCGCTGGCGGTGGACCGGTGAAGGCCCCGCCTATCTCAAAATCGGTGGACGGGTCGTCTACCGGCTCGAAGACGTGGAAGCTTTTGAAGCAGACAACCTCTGCAAAAGCACCACCGAAACCCCAAACGATCTCTATGCGTGAGGGGGAACCAAAAGCGAAGCGCAAGCTGCCACCAGTGCGGCCAATGCTCTCTCCCACGAGGAAAGTGTCTCCAATAGTGCTGTGGCGGCAGCGACCTCGGAAACCAACGCCGAGATTAGTGCTCAGTCAGCAGCAGGTAGTGCCGACGCGGCAGCATTGAGTGCTGCAAACGCTCAAACTTCTGAAACCGCAGCCGCTTCTTCTGCAACGGCTTCTGGTCAAGCTCAGGTGGCAGCTGAACAAGCTGGGGTCAATGCGGCGCAATCAGCACAAACCGCTGCAGCTTCTGCCCAGGCGGCAGAAACGGCTTCCAGCTCAGCCACCAATTGCCAAGGCATCGCCCAAGGCCACGCAGAAGCGGCTGCCCTCTCTGCTGAGAGCGCGGCCACCTCTGAAATAAACGCAGCGAATGCTGAAACCAATGCTGCCCAGTCGGCGGCTCAGGCCGAAGCCTCTTCTCTTGCTGCAAGCTCGTCTGCTGGTGAAGCGCAAACGGCGGAGACAAATTCAACCTTCTGGGCCGGTGAAGCGGAAAGTGCGGCTGTTGCTGCGGAAGCGGCGGCGGTCATTGTCGCCAATGCCACCGGTCTTGATCTGCAAACCCTGATCGTATCGGCCAGGCGTGGATCAGACTATCGCGCCCTTGGCATCGAACTGTTCTGAGGGAACCTGAGATGACGACCCTTGCTCACTATCAAACGCTCAAAACAGCCGAAGCCAATGCGCTCTCGGCCATCAGCGCCAAACTGGATCAGCCCAATCTGCGCATGGATGACTTTGCCCTCATGGTGAAGGCCATGGAGCTCATGGAAAACATCCAGGACCCGTTGGCCTATGCGGCCTTGAAGCAAAAGATCGCCCAGAAATCCGTCGGGTTCTATTCCCCGGATTTGAGCGGGGAGGATTTGCTGATGCTGACCCGGGCCACCCGTATCGGCGACGTGCCTTTTGGTGGCGAAGAGCGCTGGAAGCTGATGAACCGGGATGAATGCAATCTGGACCTCGCCGGTGACGTCATGGTCGGTGAGCGCTCTCTCGAAGCCTTTGGCGAAAGCGTCCTTGAAAATCTGTAATTGGAGAAACTTCCATGCCCATCACCATCCCACCCATTCCGGATACGTCGCCTTTTGCGACCTTCGATGAAGACATCGACATCTTCAGCAATTCGAAGGCCAAGGACATTCCTGCCAAGCTAAAAGCCATCACTGAAGCATTGAAGGCGCATATCAATACGCTCTGGCTGGCTACGGCGACCGGGTTTGTGAACGACACGGTCATTGCGGATCTGAATACTGCGCTCGCCAACATAGAAGCCTTCAACAATGACTTGGAAACCCAGATCAATGATCAATTGGCCGAGTTTGAAATCAATCTGGGGAACTACTTGGGCACTGGGGCCGGGTATTCGGTGGATGCGGCCAATGCGGCCTTGTTCACCGGCACCATTGTTTCCGGTGATCTGACCTATGACAACCTGGGCCGGGTCATCACAATCCAGCAAGGGCCGCGTCTCGTGGACAACATCACCTATGACGATCAAGGCCGGATGACGGGTTATGACGAAATGCTGACCATTGGTGGCATCGACTATGCCCGCAGTTTCACTTTCACCTATACGCCCGATGGGCAAATCGACGCCATCACGGAGGTCTGACGATGGATATTTTGACGTTCAACGCTGTCAAACAGCAGCAACATCACCTGAACACGGATCTCCTCGATCCGTGGAAGCGTCCGGCCTTTGCGGTGGTGACCATGTATAGCTCATCTCCATGGGGTACCGTTCTCTACAACCACTATCTCCAGGAAGTCGGTCGGCAGAATTATAACTCCACCAGCTATATGCAAGGGACCACCGGCGGCGAAGGCACTGAGTTTTTTAACAACTGGTACTCCTACGGCCAAACCAACTCCAATATCTCATCGACGGACTCGTCTTACGGCGACAACACGGCGCGTTGCGGTCATCTCGGCCACATCTCTTTGGCTGTTGCTCCAGATGGCTCCATGATTGGCCGGGCTGCCCCTTACGCTGCGACGGCGCTTCGCAATGTCGGCGTCTGGGTGAACAACAAGACCAACAAGAACCTCGCTCTGTTCATGGAAAACCAATATGCCGGGGTCGCACCCCGTGCCATCGCGCCGGGACGATTGTCCGGGACAGAAGGCTGGCACTTGGCCTGGACGGCAAACAAGTTCTACGCCCAGAACGATTTTGGCACCTACAACAAGTACGGGATGGTCGGCTACAATGAAAAAACCCGTACCCTTGTGATCAACGAAAACACCGATGGCGGGACGGGCATGCGTTTGCATGTCTACGCGAACGTTGCTCCCTTTGATATCCATGCTTCTGATCGCAAGACCTGGTTTGATGCCCTGGACGAGGCTAACCACACCTTCTTTGACTGGACGGCAAACTCGGCTGGCTATAGTGAAAGCCAGTATCGTGCAGTCGTTGTTCCTTGCGATGACGGCAAGGTGCTCGTTGTGCGGATGGAGCCGCACAATTACTGTATGCTGGATCGGTTCACGCCGGATGGCTCCGGTGGCTTTACGCAAGAAGCGACCCATACGCTGAGCACCACAACGTCCTATGGGATGGAACAGGGGGATCGCAACGGCATCCGCTTCCAGATCTCAAACGACGGCAAATATGTCATTTGTTACCAGCCCTATTACTACTACGGGGCCGGGGCCGAGGTGTTTCTGATCCGCGTGTCCGACGGCAAGTATGTGTTCTTGCAGCATCAGGACAGCAGTTATGGGCGTTCGTTTGCGCCGATCCGCGACAGTGACTTCATGATTTCCTATAGCCCGAATTCTGATAGCGGCTATGGCATCTACATGTCGCACATCGACACCAAGAGCATTTTTGAGGCGATCGCCGACAAGGGCGACATGAGCTCCAAGGTGCCGGGCTTCAATGTCTACATCTTCGACAGCGCCTATCACTCCACCAACTATCCCTACATCGTGCCGATCATCGGAGGTAACTAATCATGGTCGATAAAATCAGCTTTCCCCATAGCGACGACTGGGGCGTGATTGGCCCAAATGGTCAGTTCAAGCTGCCTGTGCCGTCCAAGCTCGGTCACCGGTTTCAATTGGTCGATGGCAAGGTTGTCGATCGTTACGGTGGCATCACCGACGATGAGGTCAAGCAGCAAGACGCCGATACTGTGGCATCCCAACAAACTGCGGAAATGGAGACAGCGCGATCAGCTCTTGTTGGCCGGGTTAAATCAGAGGCCGGTGAACGGATTGCGGCAACCGATTGGAAAGTGGATCGTGCCAGAGAACGCGATGCCCTGAACGGCACCACCAGCTTGCAAGAAGTTTATGCCGAGCGCGAAGCCATCCGAACCGCCAGTGATGAGGCGGAAACCGCCATTTCTGCGCTTGCCACATTGGACGAGATCCAAGCCTTCACCTGGTAGCCCTCGCGTTTCCAATCGAACCCAACCCACCGGCCTTGAGCCGGTTTTTTTGTATCTGCGTTTTGACCCATGCCTGATCCAACTCTTAGCCAGGCCATCCGTGAGGCCTATGCAGCCGCTCCCTCAGATGTGGTGATCCTGCATACACTTGAATTGCGCCATCCAGCTTTTGTCGATGACGACGGAAGCCCGACGGCCATTCGGGTGGTACGCGATCACCGTAATCTGGAAGCCCGCCTGGAGCCGTCTGCGCCCGTAAACGGTGGAGAGATGGTCACCTTCGTTGCTCTGGCCTTTGATTTGTCGTTGCCCCCCATCGACACGGCCCCCGTGCCTGAAATCACGGTGACGTTGGACAACGTCAGCCGTGAGATCGTTCGCCATCTGGACGCAGCGGCCGTTTCTCAAGACAAAATCGAAATCACCTATCGGCCCTATCTCTCCACCGACCTGGAAGGGCCACAGATGGATCCGCCGATCACGCTGGTACTGACTGAGGTTGAGGCCAATGCCCTGCAGGTCACCGGACGGGCACGGATGCTGGATATCGGCAACAAAGCGTTTCCGAGTGAGACCTATACAGCCAAACGGTTTCCGGGGCTGACGCGATGACGAAATTGTTTATGCCAGCCGCCCT
>CAZMNO010000038.1:0-35744 GCA_964567685.1 uncultured Rhodobacter sp.
CCAAAGCTCTTGCTACGATACCTAAGAGAAGACCCCCTCAGCTAGGCATGACCCATATAATGAATTCATTCTATGAGAGATATAAATCAAATTGATCTCAGGTTGGTCGACACCACGATCCTCTTGATCTTTCTGGCAACCATGCGACACAGGAAAGCCACTGCGGTCGCGTTCGAGATGGGTCTGACCCAACCCGCCGTCAGCCACGCGTTAAAACGCCTACGCAGCCTGTACGAAGACCCTTTGTTCCTTCGCCGGGCGCATGGGTTGGAGCCCACGGCACTGGCACGAGAGCTGGAACCCAAGGTTCGCAGGATCGTCCGGTTGATTTCCGAAACACTCGAACGGTCAGAAGAGTTTGATCCGGCATCAGCGGCAACCAACCTGAGGATCGGCGCCTTTGATTACGAGTTAACCGGCATAATCCCGCAACTCGTTGCCGAGTTGAGGAGGGTTAGCCCAAACATCAGCATCCACGCTTTTCCGCTCCAAAATGATCAGGCTTTGGATGCTTTATCACAGGGTCAAATCGATCTTTCGATCGGCTATTTCGACTTTCCGGTCCGAAGCGAAAACTCATTTGTCGCGGAAGAACTGTATTCCGAACGCTACGTTCTGGCCGGTCGTCGGGGGCATCCGTTGTTTTCAAGAGAGCTGACTTTAGAGAAAATTGCCTCGGCAAATCACCTGCTCATTTCTCCTCATGGTCCGATCCGAAACATGGTCGATCACGCACTGCATTTGCACGGTTACAAGAGGAATATCCAGACCATCGTTCCGTCCCTGTTTGCCGCACTTTCAATCGTAGAAAGCTCTGATCTTGTCGTAACACTTCCTGAACGCGTCGCACGAAGTAACTCGCGCCGGTTTGATATCACCCACAAGCCAGTACCGATCGACGGAGGCACATTTAATATTCATGCGGTTCGCCATGTCCGTGACGCCAACAGCCCACTGCACCTCTGGCTGCAAAAGCGTCTGTTGGGAGTGATAGGAATTCAACGAGAAAAATAACCCACCTTTGATTGTCGAGAGTCTCTTCTGCCCAACAACCCCGACATCCGGGCCTCGGAGATGCTGCAGGATGCACGAATGGCTGGTTTGGTGAAGCGACATGGAAGCGAAACGGTGGCCAGCGATTGGTCGCACTTGGGTGTGACCTGAACAGGATTTGTCTGTTAATCGCGCATAGCGCCAATTCGCACAGGTCGCAGCATCCGAGTTTCGGGCTCTTTCCTGCCGTTAGACGCGCAAAGCACTAAGGTCCGCTAAGGGCCGTTCTTCACTCTTATAAGGAGGGCTGAAAACATGCATTTGCCGCATTGCCGACTACTAGTGCGCACATTGATCAATACTGATGTCCGAATAGAGATACGAAACGACGTTTGAGTCTTGAGCACACAAATTTCTTGCTCCAACCATTTGGAGGCAATGTAACGACGATTGAGAGCATTAAATAAACCCCAGTCCTCTTGGGGTTACTGATCCGCCTCAAAAATTACTACCTAAAAAGAGGTATAAATCTTTGATTATTAAGTATTATCTGGTGCTGCTGGAGAGAATTGAACTCTCGACCTCTCCCTTACCAAGGGAGTGCTCTACCTCTGAGCTACAGCAGCTCACCAAATAAATTTTCTGACCTCAAAATAACCCGGTCAGTAACCCGAACTCAACATTCTGCCGTAAGAAGTGTTATATTACAATAACTTACATCTATGTACCGCCCCCTTACCAAGGGAGTGCTCTACCTCTGAGCTACAGCAGCCTGATCAGATCAGGCGTGTATTTAGCGTAATTCCGCCCAGACGCAAGCCCAATCTGGACGCTCTGTGCGTCGTGGGATAGAGAAGGCTGATGAACAAGGACGGATCGGAAAACAAAGCCGCAAATACAGGCAAACCAAATGCGGCCGCTATGCGCGAAGAGCGCCTGAAAAAGGCGCTCAAGGCCAATTTGAAGCGCCGCAAGGGGCAGACGCGGCTGCGCAATCAATCTGACAATTCCGCTCAAAACTGAGGCAAAGAACAGAACATGGATTCAATCATCGTCAAGGGCGGGCAGCAGCTTCGCGGCTCTATTCCGATAGTGGGGGCCAAAAACGCCTGCCTGACACTGATGCCGGCAACCCTTTTGACCGAAGAGCCGCTGACGCTGACCAATGCGCCGCGTCTGTCGGATATTCGCACCATGGCGACATTGCTTGAATCACTTGGAGTTGAGGTGTCAAGTCTGCAGGACGGGCAGGTACAGGTCTTAAGCTCACGCGAGATCAGCAATCACCGGGCGGATTATGACATTGTGCGCAAGATGCGCGCGTCAATTCTGGTGCTGGGGCCGATGCTTGCACGCGATGGTCATGCGGTTGTCTCTCTGCCGGGGGGCTGTGCGATTGGTGCGCGACCGGTGGATTTGCACCTGAAAGGGCTTGAGGCGCTGGGGGCGGAGCTTGATCTGCGCGATGGTTACGTTCATGCCAAGGCGCCGGGTGGTCTGAAGGGCGGGGTGTTTGAGTTCCCGCTGGTTTCCGTCGGGGCGACTGAGAATATTCTGATGGCGGCGACGCTGGCGAAGGGAACAACCGTTCTGCAAAACGCGGCGCGCGAGCCTGAAATTGCCGACCTTGCAGATTGTCTGAACGCGATGGGTGCGCGGATTGACGGTGCGGGCAGCGAAACGATCACGATCGAGGGGGTGGACCGGTTAAGCGGGGCAACGCATCCCGTGGTAATTGACCGGATTGAGTTGGGGACATACATGCTGGCACCGGCCATAACCGGTGGTGAAGTAGAACTGATCGGCGGACGGCTTGATCTGGTTCAGGCGTTTGTCGCCAAGCTGGAAGAGGCGGGAATTACCGTTGAGACGTCTGAAAACGGGCTGAAAGTCAGCCGGAAGAACGGGCGGGTCGATGCTGTCAACGTCGTCACTGCGCCACATCCCGGGTTCCCGACCGATTTGCAGGCACAGATGATGGCGCTCTTGTGCACGGCAAACGGTGTCAGTGTGCTGGAAGAGCGGATTTTTGAAAACCGGTTCATGCACGCGCCGGAATTGATGCGGATGGGGGCAGAGATCGAGGTGCATGGCGGCACTGCCACGGTAACCGGTGTTGAAAAACTGCGCGGGGCGCAGGTTATGGCCACCGATTTGCGGGCTTCGGTTTCGCTGATTCTGGCAGCCCTTGCGGCCGATGGTGAGACAACGGTCAGCCGGGTTTATCATCTGGATCGGGGATATGAACGGGTTGAGGAAAAGCTATCGGCCTGTGGGGCGCAGATTGAACGGATCCGTTCCGATGGTTGAGGATGCCCGGTTTGAAGACGCGAGCGAAAAGCCCTTGCGCCTGCAGGCGCTCGACGCAGATGATTTGCAGGTTATCTCGTCGCTAATTCAGGATTCTGTCTTCCCGATTACAGAGATGACCTGGCAACCGGCAAAGCGCCGCTTCGGGCTGCTTTTGAACCGTTTCCGCTGGGAGGATCGCGATTCCGCCATCAAGCGCGGGCGCCAGGTGGAGCGGGTCCAGTCGATGCTGGTCATCGCGGATGTTCTCAAGGTTGCTTCCAATGGGATTGACCGGAGCGACAAAGACCTGATCCTGTCCTTGCTATCCGTCGCATTTGAGCCTGATGAAGATGGCGCCGGGCGATTGGAACTGGTGCTGGCCGGTGATGGCGCATTGGCAATCGACGTGGAATGTCTGGACGTCAGCCTGCGGGATGTTACAAGGCCCTATGCCGCCCCATCAGGAGCGGTTCCTGACCACAATTCCGGGCCCTGACAAATGCCGATATTCCTGAATAGCCGGGACGCGGATTTTGAAGCCCGGTTTGCGGTTTTTCTGGGGACCAAGCGCGAGTCTGCCGCCGATGTCGATGACGTTGTTGCCGATATCATCAGTGACGTTCGCCTTCGCGGTGATGCGGCTCTGATCGAGCTGACCGCAAAGTTTGATGCTCTGGACCTGAGCCCTGAAACACTGGCATTCTTGCCCGACGAGATAGATGCTGAAATCGCCAAAGTACCGGCTGAGGAAGCGCAGGCGCTGGAGCTGGCCGCTGAGCGAATTCGCCGGTATCACGAGCGCCAGCGTCCATCAGATGCAATGTGGCAGGACGAAAACGGCGCACAGCTTGGCTGGCGCTGGGGTGCTGTGGATGCGGCCGGGCTTTATGTTCCGGGCGGCTTGGCCTCGTACCCGTCTTCGGTCCTGATGAATGCGATACCGGCTCAGGTGGCTGGGGTGCAGAGGTTGGTTATTACGGCCCCAACACCGGGTGGAAAGGTCAACCCACTGGTTTTGCTTGCAGCGCGGCTTTCCGGGGTTGAAACGATTTACCGGATCGGCGGCGCGCAAGCGATTGCGGCTCTGGCCTATGGCACGGAAACCATCCAGCCGGTTGACAAGATAACAGGCCCCGGCAATGCCTATGTTGCGGCCGCCAAACGGCGGGTGTTCGGGCATGTCGGGATCGACATGATCGCCGGGCCTTCTGAAATTCTGGTCATTGCCGACAAGGACAATAACCCAGACTGGATCGCGGTCGATCTGCTGAGCCAGGCCGAGCATGACGCTTCGGCGCAATCCGTCCTAATCACCGATGACGATGCGTTTGCCGGGAAAGTGGCAGAGGCTGTGGAAAACCGTCTGACAACCCTCAAACGCGGGGAAATCGCGCGCGCAAGCTGGCGTGACTTTGGTGCGATCATCACAGTGCAGTCCCTCGATCAGGCGGCCGAGCTTTCCAATCGTGTGGCACCCGAGCATCTTGAGCTTTGTGTCACTGATGCTGACGGGCTGGCCGCAAAGATTACCCATGCTGGTGCGATTTTTCTTGGGGCCTATGCGCCGGAAGCGATTGGCGATTATGTCGGTGGACCCAACCATGTCTTGCCCACGGCGCGCTCGGCGCGATTCTCCTCGGGCCTTTCGGTGCTTGATTTCATGAAACGTACGACGCTGGCGAAAATGACGCCTGAATCGCTGGCAGCCATAGGTCCGGCAGCAAGAACCCTGGCCAATTCAGAGGGGCTTGAAGCCCACGGCCTGTCGGTCGGTTTGCGACTGGATCAATTGAACCGGGGCCAGGATGACTGAGACCAACCGCCTCGCCAATATTGAGATTGACGAAACCGGCCTGCCAGCCCCAACACCTGAGATTGATCAGGAGCGCAAGGTCGCGATATTCGACCTGCTGGAAGAAAACTCTTTTGGCCTGCCGGCAGATACCGGGCGTGATGTACCACCGGGCCCGTACAATCTTGAACTGGCAATCCGCGATGGCCGGCTGGTCTTTGATATCCAGACCGAGAGCACGGAGAAAGTCACCGAAATCCACTTGTCGTTGTCGCCCTTTCGCCAGGTTGTGAAAGACTATTTTCAGATATGCGAGGCATATTTTGATGCGGTCAAGCGCTTGCCTCCCAGCCAGATCGAAGCCATCGATATGGGCCGTCGCGGCATCCACGACGAAGGTGCGCGGGTGTTGCAGGAGCGACTCGAAGGCAAGGTTGAGATTGACGCCCTGACGTCACGCCGTCTGTTCACGCTGATTTGTGTTCTGCATTTCAAGGGTTGAGGGAGCGACATGGAGAAAGAGATCCCCGGTTCAGTTCTCTTCTGCTGCGATTACAATGCCGTGCGCTCGCCAATGGCCGAAGGGCTGTTGAAAAAACATGTGGGCCAAAAAGTCTATGTGCAGTCCGCCGGGGTTAAGAATGACCTTGAAATCGACGGATTCTCAATTGCGGTCTGCCAGGAACTGGGGGTTGAGCTTAGTCGCCATCAGGTTCGTACAATAGACGAAATGGTTGACTGGGGTGATGATCTGGAAAGTTATGATTTGATTGTCGCGCTGTCTCCGGCCGCCCAGCGACGAGTCCTTGAGTTTACAAGATTCGCCTCGCTAGAGGTGGAGTATTGGCCAATTATCGATCCAACAGGTCTGGGTGAAACCCGCGAGGCCAAACTTGTTGCCTATCGACAGGCCCGGGATCAGATCATTGAAAGGATCGAAACCCGGTTTGGACCTGCGCTAGAAGAAGAGCAGGCCTGAGGCGCGTTTCGCCGAAAGAAACTCAAAGGCTGAAGATCAGCAAAACAATGATCGCCAGCCAGAAAACCAGCCCGACAAAGAAATAATAGGCACGGATTCCGATCTTGTTTGCCAGCGCAAAAATGCCTGCAAGCAATAACCCGACGCCGATGAATTTGGCTGTATCAGAGATTTTGATGTTCACATCGAGTGTTTCCAGCCCCCAGGAAAGGCCGATCAGGACGATCCAAATGCCCAGAGGGTAGACCAACAGGCTAAGCACCGCATCGCGGCGTTCAGTCGCCAGACTTTTCCGTTCTGTTTCAGTGCGTTCGCGGATTTCGCCAACAATTGGAAATCGCACTCTGTCCCGCAACGGCTTCAGCAGAAACGTCCAGACGATCCAGCAACTGAATGCCGCCACGGCAAGTGCGAGCAGAACAACGAAACCGTCGAAGAGGAGCAGATCGATGCCGTAATCGCCGGAAAAATACCCTGAGTGCTGAATGTACCAGATCGGGCCCTTTATCAGTGCCCAAAGGCCAACAGCGGACCAGAAAAGAGAGTAAACAACGCCCATAAACAACGATCCGGAGTCGCGGATGAGCACCTCGGTCCCACAATCCGGGCAGATGTATTTCTGGCCCTGATCACCTTGGCCGTATTGTCCGGTTGCCACAAAGTGGCTCTCAGCTTTCATTTCCTCCGATCCGCAGGAATTGCAGCGCCGCAATTCAGAATAAGCCCCTGACTCCAGCGGCGTGTGTTTAAAATCGTCTTCGATGGTAAAGCTCCTGCGACGCCAAGGGTTCCCAAGTCCCTTGTATCGTTGCAGAAAGCCTGACCCGGTGCAAATGGTCAATGCACGTGCGCAATTCTGATCAACACAGCCCGGTCCGGAGTTTCCGGTGCCGCTACGTTGTTTCTTTAGGCCTTGAAATCTCAGGAAAATAGGGTCATTTAGGCGGCGTTCGCACGAAAATGTGCATAGTGAAACAAAAATCGGAGAAAACATGGCCAAGGAAGAGTTGCTCGAATTTCCAGGTGTCGTGGTAGAGCTTTTACCGAATGCGACATTTCGGGTTGAGCTTGAAAACGGCCATGAGATCATAGCGCACACGGCAGGTAAAATGCGGAAAAACCGTATTCGGGTACTGGCCGGGGATAAAGTGCAGGTCGAAATGACCCCTTATGATTTGACCAAAGGTCGGATCAACTACCGCTATAAGTAAGCGCCTGTGCGCCTGATTCTTGGTTCCGGTTCACCCCGCCGCCGTGAATTGCTGGCGCAGATCGGGCTGATACCTGACGAGTTCAGGGCCCCTGAAATCAACGAAACGCCTGAACCGGGTGAGCTGCCTCGCCCATATTGCCAGCGCATGGCGCGCGAGAAGTCGGCTGCTGTTAAGGCCCAGGCGGATGACATTGTGCTTTGCGCCGACACGACGGTTGCGCTGGGGCGGCGAATTTTAGGGAAACCTGTTGATGCCGCCGATGCTGTCAGGATGTTGCATAGTATGTCGGGTCGTCGTCACAAGGTGATCTCGGCGGTAGCCGTCAAGCGTGGCGCGCAGTTGTGGCAGCGCGATGTGGTGACCACGGTGCGCATGAAGAACCTCTCTGACGAAGAGGTTTCGGCCTATATCCGGTCGGGCGAATGGCAGGGCAAGGCCGGGGCCTATGGCATTCAGGGGCAGGCCGGGATGCTGATCCCGTGGATCAACGGGTCGTTCACCGGCGTTGTCGGATTGCCGCTGGCGGAAACCTCCGGTCTTTTGCAGGCGGCAGGCTATCCGTTGTCTGAAAGGGCGCGGGGATGAAAGGCCGGATTGCCGTTCTTGACCGGATCGATGGGCGCGCGGCGGCAGCCCTCATCAATGACGGGCGGCTGGTGGATTTGCTGATTGATCCGCCCGAGGACGACACCCCACGCCCCGGTGCGATTTACCGCGCGATTGCCGACCGTCCGGTCAAGGGGCAGAACGGGGTGATGCTGAAGCTCGGGTCAAGCCAGCATGGATTTTTGCGCCAGGCCAAAGGCATTTCACCAGGCACAACCATGCTGGTTCAGGTAACGACGCAGGTGGAGGAGGGCAAAGCTGCACCCGTCACCACCAGACTGCTTTTCAAAGGTCGGAATGCGATCTTGACACCGGGTGCCTCGGGTCGAAACATCGCGCGTTCCGTGCGTGATGAGGCTGAGCGGGACCGCCTTGCCGAATTGGCACATGAGGCAATGGACGGCGCGGCAGACGATCTTGGTTTGATTTTACGCTCTGCGGCGGCTCATTCAGATGAGGAGGCGATTTTGGAAGAAATCGCCGACCTGCGTGAAATTTGCGAAAACGTAATGGCCGAGGATTTGACGCAGGAACCGGAACTCCTACTAGCCCCGCCGACTGCTGAATACCTTGCCTGGCGTGAATGGACTGATCCAGACCCTGATCAAGTGTTCCAAAGCGAGGGGAGCTTCAAGGATCACAACGTATTTGAAATGATTGACGCCTTGCGCCAGCCCTTTGTACGGCTTTCAGATCAAGCGTCTCTGTTCATTGAACCGACCCGTGCACTGGTGGCTGTTGATGTTAATACCGGGGGTGATTTTTCCTTTGCGGCAGGGCTGAAGGCCAATCTCGCGACGGTTCGGGAATTGCCCCGGCAATTGTGCCTGCGTGGTCTTGGCGGGCAGATCGTCATCGATTTCGCCCCGATGGGAAAAAAGGATCGGCGCAGTGTCGAACAGGCGTTGAAGAAAGCGTTGCGCGAAGACGGGGTCGAGACAAACATTGTCGGCTGGACGCCGCTTGGCCATCTGGAATTGCAGAGGAAACGTGACCGGCTGCCGCTGGAAGCCCTGCTTGCCGGGATGGAAATCTAAGCCCCGTCAGCCCTTTTTCAGATCCTTGGTGATCCTGATCTTCGGCGTGCGCCCTTTGATCCGCGCGCGATAGACATGCAGTGATTCCATCACACGCATGACGTAGTTCCGGGTTTCCCTGAACGGAATATGCTCGATCCAGTCCACCTGATCCATGCTGTCCTTGCGCGGATCGCCATAACGCTCCATCCAGCGCCGCGACCGGTGCGGGCCGGCGTTGTAGGCGGCAAAGGCCAGGATATAGCTGCCGTTGAAATCCTTGAGTTGTTCCGCCAGATATGCGGAGCCAAGGGTTGCGTTATATTCCCAGTCGCTGGTCAAACGGCCAAGGGAATAGGATATCCCAATGTCCTTTGATACTTTCCTGGCTGTTCCCGGCATAAGCTGCATCAATCCGCGCGCGCCAGCGGGGCTGATGACAAACTGATCAAGCTCGCTTTCCCGTCGCGCAATCGACATCGCGATTTCGGGTGCGATATTCAAACGTTTCTTGGCCAGTTTGGTTAGCGGGAAATAGGTTCTGGGCAATACGTGCCCCTGCCTTGCCGCCTGTTTTGACAGCCGCACGGTTATGTTGGGTCGACCGATTTCCATCGCCAGTTCGGCAAGCTGATGCAACCCGGTCCGATCCTGACTTTCGCCAAGATGCCGGATAAATCGCTCTGCCTGACCTGGCAGGTCAGCATAATGAAACAGCAGGGCCGCCTGTAATACGTCACTGTTGACAAAATCCGCCTCGCGCCAGTTTGGAAAGGCTTCCCGACCACTCAATGCCGCATCCGGGGCAACCGATGCCTTTTCAGCGGCAAGCTGGCCGTAAAAACTCGTCTGATATTGCGCGGCAAACTTATAGGCCTCCATGGCATTGGCATTGTCGCCCAAAGCCTCATAAGCGCGCCCTTGCCAATAGCCCGCCCGGCCATAGCTGATGGGTGTGGCAATGGCGGCGCGAAAGCGAATGAAATGATTGAGCGCCAGTGCCGGATCGTCAAGTTTCCGCAGCGCGATATACCCCGACAGCCATTCGAGATCGGCGTAATCCGAGCCTTCGCTCAGGAAATGCTTTGAGGCGATGCTGTAGGCGCGCCGGTTATTTCCATCGCGCATTTCCTGACGCGCAATGCTGCGCCTCCGACCAGCCCACTTGTCAGGCCGTCCGAGCTTTTCTGCCGATACCGAGCGTTCGATCAGCAAATCCCTGGCTGAATCATAACGCCCCTTGCGAGCCCGCCACAAAAATCGCTCATAGGCCAGCCCTGGATCATCCCTCAAGGCTTTTGGCACCGCTGCGATCAGTGCGTCGACCCCGTTGACCTTTTTGCGCAACCCAAGCCGGGCTTTGGCCAGTGCGATATGTCCTTTGGGCGCCAGCGTATAGAGCCCCTCGGCGTGCTTTTTGAAGTTTCTCCATAAAAGCATATCGAGCCGCGCGACGTGATGGTCGGCAAGCGTTTCTTCGAACCGCGACAGCAACTGCACACGCTCGGCCTTGGTCATGGCAAAGTTGCGCCATGCGCGAATGGCTTCTTTCTTTGCAAGATCGGTTTTGCCAAGGGCCTGATAGGCCTCTGCCAGGCGCATAACGCCGATGCCGGTCTGCGGTGGCATTGCTTCGAAATAGGCCAGAACCTTGGAGGGTGAATAGCTGTCGGGAATCGTTCCTTCAGCGCGGTTGCGGATGAGCTTCAGCCCCGGCCAGTCAGCGTGTTTTTTCAGAAAACTCTGATAATCTTCCCAGCTCGCTCCGCCTGCACGCAGACGCTTCCATTCAATGATATCGGTCGCCACCGGGTCACTGACCCGCCAGGCAAGTGAAGCCGCGTCGGCCCATTCGCCTTTTTCAGCCGCTGCCAAAGCGGCAACCAGAAAGGCGCCGTTTTCCTCTTCCGTCACAGCGGTCGCACCAAGTGTGGTTGCGAAAACCCACACCAGTGCAACGAATGAAACTCGAAATCTCTGGAACACTATAATAATCCGGCCTGCTCGTTATCGGCGCAGTTTAACGCGACTTGATGCGGAATTCAAAGCACCGCTCGGAAATGTGAATATTCCCCATTACCTTGCCGCTGTTTCCCTGCTATGGGAGGCGCGATTACGTGAAACCAAAGAAAGAAAGGAGCGTGTCATGTTCAAAGGGTCCATTCCAGCACTGGTGACCCCGTTCAAAAACGGCGAAGTGGATTTTGATACGCTCAAACAGCTTGTTGAGTGGCATATCGCAGAAGGTAGCAACGGCTTGGTACCTGTAGGTACAACCGGTGAGAGTCCGACCCTCAGCCATAAGGAACATGAGCAGGTTGTTGAGACAGTCGTCGCCACTGCTGCCGGACGCGTTCCGGTTATTGCCGGGGCCGGGTCCAACAACACGGCTGAGTCGATCTCGCTGGTGAACCACGCAAAATCAGTTGGGGCGGATGCAGCCTTGGTTGTGACACCATATTACAACAAGCCAACCCAGCGCGGCCTGATCGCGCATTATACTGCGCTCAATGACTGTGGCTTGCCGATCATCATCTACAACATTCCGGGCCGGTCGATCATCGACATGACCCCGGTAACGATGGGCGAATTGTCGAAACTTGAAAACATCATCGGTGTGAAAGATGCAACCGGTGATGTGGTCAGGGTCAGCCATCAGCGCGCCAGCTGCGGTGTTGATTTTTGCCAATTGTCAGGCGAGGACGCCTCGGCGCTGGGTTTTAATGTTCACGGTGGGGTTGGCTGCATATCGGTGACGGCGAATGTGGCCCCCCGGATTTGTGCAGAATTTCAGGGTGCAACGCTTGCGGGCGACTGGGAAAAGGCATTGGAGCTTCAGGATCGGTTGATGCCGCTCCATACCGCCATCTTTGTCGAACCGGGGCTCGTTGGAGCCAAATACGCCCTGTCGGTTCTTGGAAGATGCTCTGAAGAAGTGCGGTCGCCTTTGACCGGGGCTCTGCCGGAAACCAAGAAGCAGATTGAGGATGCGATGCGGTTCGCGGGGATCTTGAACTAGGATCCAATTAGCTTTCTTTAGTCGGGTCAAATTTGATACAGCCAAATCATATTTGACCAGTTTACTTTATTTTAAACAGTTTTCCTGTTCCTTATCAGTAGAAAAGGAGATCCCCGTGCGCAAACTTTTCACAGTGGGCTATGAAGGTATTCAGATACAGGATCTGGTTGAAACCCTCTTGATTCTGGGAATAACAGTTGTTGCTGATGTGAGAGAGTTGCCACTTTCCCGCAAAAAAGGATTCTCAAAGAATAAGCTGTCGGAAGAACTCAGCAATAACGGTATAAAATAACTACATTTCAAAGATCTAGGAGACCCGAAACCGGGCCGGGATGCAGCTAAGGCTGGAAGGGTTGAAGAATTTCACTCCATTTTCCAGAAACACTTCTCTTCTCCAAGTGCACAAACATCATTTCAAGAGCTGCTGGATGTAGCCAAGACAGAGATTGTCTGCATGCTTTGCTATGAGCGCTGCGCGATTGATTGCCATCGATCCTTTATTGCCGACGCTGCGGTTTTAGCCGGGTTAGAGGTTTGCAACATCACTGCAGACAATCCGAAGAAATACATTGGAAATGAAAATACAATCCCGCGTTATCATCCTCGTCAAAGCCCTGCCGCAGCCGAGTAAACGTCACGGTGAAACGGTATGCTGTGCTGGCAGAACAGCAAATCGTGAATGGAAGCGAATGTTCCCGGTGCGCTTTCGCCATCTCTCAGGGGAGGCAAGTTTCAAGCGCTGGGATATCGTTGAATTTGACTATTCCCTCCCAGCTTCTGACGAGCGAACAGAAAGCTGTCGTGTCCATGAAGAATCTATCAAGATCGCAGGCCGGACCAGTGAAAGGGAACGGGTGCAATTATTGGCCCCGATGTTTCATGACTCAGCAAAACACGCGGCTGAACAAGGGCACTCCCTGACAATTGTTCGACCGGAAGATACTGAGTTCAAATTCAAGAAAAGGACTGAGTCGCAAATACAGCTACTGAGGGATGCTTTTGAGCATTCTGCCAGACAAACCTCATTGTTTGATAAAGAGTTGAAGTCGTTGGAGCCTTCACCATACGATTTTCGGTTTGAGTTTTCCGATGGTTCGGGAAGGCACAATTATGCGTGTGGAGACTGGGAGGTGCACGCAATGTACTGGAAGGCAACGAAACGAATGGGAGAAGAAAAGGCTCTGAAATGGATGAAGGAAACCTTCAATAAAGACTACCCGAAAACAGGTATGGCATTCGCACTTGGTAACATGGCGTCAAGACCGCAGACTTGGCAACTCCTTGGAGTCATTCGCCTGGATACCACTGCGCAGTCGGAGATGGATTTGTAGGTCAGTTCACCCTTTCGTCCACAACCTTTCTGGACACCTTTCGCCAAATCCCTTACCCAATCCGAATGGCCGCCAAGCAAAAAACCAATCCAAATTTCAAGGTCGTCGCGGAAAACCGCAAGGCGCGGTTTCACTATGCGATTGAGGACGACATTGAATGCGGCATCGTGCTTGAGGGCTCCGAGGTCAAATCCTTGCGCGAAGGCAAAGCCAGTATTGCTGAAAGCTATGCCACGGTCGAGGAAGGTGAGTTGTGGCTGGTCAACAGCCATTTCCCCGCCTACCAGCAGGCAAAGAGCTTTCCCCATGAAGAACGCCGTCGCCGCAAGCTTCTGGTCAGCAAGCGTGAATTGTCAAAGCTCTGGAACAATATCGGGCGTGAAGGCATGACGTTGGTGCCGCTCAGGCTCTATTTCAACGAAAAGGGCCGGGCCAAGCTGAAGCTCGGGATCGCCAAGGGCAAGAAGCTGGCAGATAAGCGCGAGACCGAAAAGAAACGTGATTGGCAGCGGCAAAAGGCGCGCCTGATGCGGGATCAGGGATAGGCAATGACAGGGCTAGAGATCGCAGCAATCCTGATCGGGATCATCGGCGGCAACCTTGGGGCGGTTGTTCTGAAGCCGCTCAATATCGGCCTATTCTGGAACTCGGTCTGCGGCGGCATCGGGGCCATTGCGATAACATTCGCACCGGGCTGGCTGAACACTGATCTGTTTGATTTCTGGCTCTTTGATTTTGTCGCGGCTGCGCTTGCCGGTATGGGTCTGATGATCATTGCCGGCGCATTGGTTGCGCTGCGGTTCCGCGGCTGATCGCCTTTTTTGCCGACTATTTGCGAGGGAGACTTGCAACCCCCTTTCCACGGGGATAATCCGGTTGCGTCAGACCCCAGACTCAAGGAACGGTTGATGCCGCATAGCGATCCCAAAACTCTTGTTTCAACCAAATGGCTGGCAGCGCATTTCAACGATCCGGATTTGCGGATCATCGATGCGTCCTGGTTTTTGCCGCAGGAAGAACGCGATCCCAAAGCCGAGTATGATACCGCCCATATTCCCGGCGCGCGGTTTTTTGATATAGACGAGATTGCCGACAGCAAATCCGACCTGCCGCATATGGCGCCGCCACCTGAAAAGTTCATCTCGCGGATGCGGGCGATGGGCATTGGTGACGGGCATCAGGTTGTGGTTTATGACAGCGCCGGGATCACTTCGGCTGCCCGTGTCTGGTGGTTGTTCTATCTCTTTGGCAAAACCGATATTGCGGTTCTTGATGGTGGTCTGAAGAAATGGATTGCCGAAGAACGCGAGATCGAAGACATGCCGCCGATCCTGCGCGACCGGCATATAACTGTACATCGAAATGCGCAATTGATCAAAGATGTCACACAGGTCGCGGCGGCATCGAAACTCAAGGATGCGCAAATTCTTGATGCCCGCAGCGAGGGCCGGTTCAAAGGCGAGGAACCAGAGCCGCGTGACGGGCTGCGCATGGGGCACATACCGAATTCAAAGAGCCTTCCCTTTACCAGGCTCCTGAATGATGACGGCACGATGAAATCGCTTGATGAACTGGCGCAGATCATGAGTGACAACAATATTGATATGCGCGCACCGGTGATCACCACATGTGGCTCCGGTGTAACTGCTGCGATTATCAATCTGGCGCTGGAACGTCTTGGGCACAAACATCATGCGCTTTATGACGGGTCATGGGCTGAATGGGGCATGTATAACGACCTGAAGGTCGAGTAATACCCACCCCCCGCAACGGGAAAACGATATGCTGAACTACCTGAAAGAACAGCCGCAAGATAAAATCCTGCAGCTGATGCAGATGTACAAAGACGATCCCCGCGATGGCAAGATCGACCTTGGCGTCGGTGTTTACAAGAATGCCAGCGGCGTTACCCCGGTGATGCGGGCGATCAAGGCGGCCGAGAAGACGTTGTGGGAGGTCGAGACCACAAAATCCTATACCGGTCTGGCCGGTGATCCGGCTTTTCAGGATGCGATGGTGTCACTTGTTCTGGGCGATGCGGTTCCTCGTGACAGGGTTGCTGCTGCACATACACCCGGCGGCACCGGGGCCATCCATATGGTGCTGGAATTGATCCAGTCGGCCAACCCCGAAGCAACCGTTTGGATCAGTGACCCGACCTGGCCGAACCACCCGTCGATCATCAGCCACCTTGGCATGAAGATGGCTTCCTACAGCTATTTTGACAACGAAAGTCGGTCGGTCGATTTTTCTGCCATGATAGCAGACCTGAAAACCGTGAAAGCCGGTGATGTCGTTCTGTTGCACGGCTGTTGCCACAACCCGACCGGGGCGAACCTGACGATCACCGAATGGGCGGAAGTGGCCGACACGCTGCTTGAGCGTGGTGCCATCCCGTTTATCGACATCGCCTATCAGGGTTTCGGTGACGGCCTTCAGGAAGACGCCGCAGCCGTGCGCCTGCTGGCCTCGCGCTTTCCGGAAATGATGATTGCGGCGAGTTGCTCCAAGAATTTCGGCATTTACCGCGAACGGACCGGTATCGTTCTGGCCATTGCGCCCGATGCCAGGACCGCTGCGGTGACGCAGGGCAATCTTGCCCATCTCAACCGGCAGAACTTTTCTTTCCCGCCCGATCACGGGGCGCGGCTGGTGACGATGATCCTGAATGATGCCGAGCTCAAGGCCGACTGGATGGCCGAACTGGAAGAGGTGCGTCTCGGCATGCTGGCCATCCGCGAGCAACTGGCCAGTGAGCTGCGCCGTTTGTCAGGTTCGGACAGGTTTGGATTTGTAGCCCAGCACCGGGGCATGTTCTCGCGTATGGGGGCAACACCCGAACAGGTGCTGGAACTGCGCGAAAAGCACGGCATCTACATGGTCGGTGACAGCCGGATCAATATTGCCGGACTGAATACCGAGAGCGCTCCGATACTGGCGGCGGCGATGATTGAGGTGGGGGTTTGAGGGGGCACCGCGGCAAGCAAATGGCAGATGCCGGCTTCTTTTTCGTAGTCTAGTGATGTGCGAAACGCATGAATAGAAGTCGGGCAGTGCCCGACCGCGGGTGGGCGCACCAACCGCGTTGACTGCCACTTTATGCTGAGGTTCAAATCAATGGTCAGCTAAGGCTGCGGACGTTGCAGAAGCGCCCGCCCATAGGGGCGGTCGGGCGCTGCCCGGCGGTGCTACGCACCTTGAATCCGGGCTTGGTGTGATCGTCGTTCGGACTGCACTGCCCCTCAGTACCGAAACTCAATCCGATTTATCCACGTTCACTTGCATCCCCCGATCAAACCCCTTAAACGGCGCGGGTTCCCGGAAAGCACCGGGAGTAAAGTGTCCGCGACCTTTTCAAAACGGAGCCCATTCTGATGTCTCGCACCCTTCTGCCCGGCGTGTTCGCCATGGCGGCCATTGTTGTCGCCTCCAATATTCTTGTTCAGTTTCTCTATGGCAACTGGCTGACCTATGGCGCTTTTACCTATCCGTTCGCCTTTCTGGTCACCGATGTGATGAACCGTGTCTACGGCGTGTCAGCCGCGCGTCGCGTGGTGCTTGTCGGGTTCGTTGTCGGCCTGATCTGTTCGGTCATCGGCACCCAGATCATGGGCGAGTACGGCCCGTTGGTCACCTGGCGCATCGCGCTTGGGTCCGGCACCGCCTTTCTGGTGGCCCAGCTGATCGATGTCATCATTTTCAATCGCCTGCGCAGCGGGGCCTGGTGGCGGGCACCGCTGGCTTCCACCCTTGTCGGCTCCAGCCTTGATACCGCGATTTTCTTCACCATTGCCTTCTCGGCAACACTTGTCTGGATCGAACCCGGCAATGATGTGAGCTGGGCCGGCGAGGCGCTGCCCTTGCTCGGTTCAGGCCCGGTCGTCCCTCTCTGGGTCTCGCTTGCGGTTGCCGATTTCGCGGTGAAACTGTCCATTGCACTGATCGCTTTGGTGCCGTTTCGCATCATTGTCGGAAGGCTTTTAATGCGCCCCGTATAAAAAAATGTTTGACTTATCCACAACATGTGCCACCATCGACGCTAACGACAACAAGCGAAAGGAGGTGATCCAGTGTCTAAAGAGATATTGGAGAGAGTGGTCAGGTCAATGCGAGAGGAGCGTATCTTATAGCATTCCTGAGGTAGCAGCGGCCCCATGAACGGGGACTGACCGCCTGATCAACCTCCAGAGCTCTTGTAAAAAACGAAAAGGCCGCGATGAATTCGCGGCCTTTTTCTTTCAGAAACTTGTACTTGCCTGACCTCCCGGTTTCGTGGTTCACTCCCTGCGACTTGAGAAACAACCGCTGCTGATCGATGGATAATCAAGCCGACGAGACATATGTAACAAAGACGCAGGACTACCTGCCAACACGTTCAAAGTTTGAACGGAGATTAACGACTTCCCTGATAAGAGCATTCTTCGGCGGGCAACCTTTTGCCCTTGATTTTGGCGATGGCGATATAAGGCCCATGTCTGATCAGGTTACCAGGGTGCACCTTGCTCCCCCACGATTTCGGGCGATTTTATCCATCTTTACCAATCCCGGCCTTCGATTGGGTGAGGCGTTCATGGATGGGAAATGGCACCTGACCAGGGGCAGGCTTTCTGACCTTCTGCTGATGCTGGTCACAGCAAACAAAGGCCCTGTCGCCCGCCACGGGCTCAGTTTTGGTGTGACTGAGCAGATCATACATATCTATAAGCAGTTTCTGACCACCTTCAGCGCCACGCGTAAAGTGGCGGAGCATTACAACGTCAATACCGAGCTTTACCGGCGGATGATCGGTGATGATCTGGTCTATTCCTGTGCCTTTTTTGACGATGATCTGACCGATCTTAAGGCGGCCCAGGCGCGCAAGTTCAAAACGATTTTTGAACGTTTGCTGCTTGATGAGGCCGATGATCTGAAAGTGCTGGATATCGGTTGCGGTTGGGGCTCGTTTGAGCGGTATTTTCCCAAAGAACTGAAAGCGGAGGTGGACGGGATATCGATTTCCGAAAGCCAGATCGCATATGCCAGACAAACGGCAGACGAGATTTCAGATAAAGGGCGCGTTGATATGCGGTTCCATAAGCAAGACTACCGCGATTTTTGCAAGCTCCATGCAGGCGTATACAATCGGGTGGTGTCCATTGGCATGCTCGAACATGTCGGAAGGTCGAAATATGCCCACTATTTCAACGCGATCAAAGAAGTGATGCGGGAAGATGGCGTCGCGCTGGTCCATTCAATCGTGAAACACAGCCCCGGGGCGACAAATCTGTGGATTGACCGATATATCTTTCCCGGCGGTTATTCCCCTAAGATCTCGGAAGTAACTGATGGCATCGAAAAATCCGGTCTTGAGATCCGGGCGATCCACTATCACGACGGTAAGAATTACATAAGAACGCTACAAGCCTGGCTGGCAAATCTGCTGGCCAACGAGGATGAAATTCTTGAACTTCTGTCCAAAGGCGGTAGTGCTGGTTCTCAGGATATGATCGCGCGATCCACATATCGCATGTTCATCTTTTACCTCTCCGCTGTGCAGCTCATGTTCCATCCTAAATGGGGGAAGGGCGGGATCGGCCATTTTATTGTGACCCATTGAGTGAACTCTGTACCGGGCTGGCTTGCTCCGCCTTGCCTGATGCAAATCGGTCATGGGCAGTTTAAGGATATGGGACAGCAAAAGAGTATCAGGTCATGATCCGCGTCAACGATAGCATTATTATTCAGGACTGGGAGCTCAGCGAGAATTTTCAGCGTGCATCTGGCCCCGGTGGGCAGAATGTCAACAAAGTCGCTACGTCGGTTGAGCTGCGGTTTGAGGCTGCTCGCTCTCCCGCACTCAGTCAGATTGTCAAGTCGCGGCTGAAAAAGATCGCCGGGCGAAAATGGACACGTGATGGTGCTGTCATCATAACTGCCGAGAAACACCGCAGCCAGGCCATGAACCGTGCCCTGGCGGCAGAAAAGCTGACTGAAATGATCCGCGCTGCATTGGTGGCCCCCAAGAAGCGGATAAAAACGCGACCGACACTGGCCTCCAAACGCCGAAGGCTTGAAGCCAAGGCGCGGCGCTCTGATCTGAAAGCGACGCGGCGGCCAGCAACGGACGAATAGAGCGTGGTCTGACAAACCCGGCTAATCGGATGTCAAACCTGAGGCCTGAGCCGCCAATAAGTGGTTGGCAGAGTGATTACGAAATCACATTTTTCGGTGCTGCAATCGTAGAGACGGCGCTCCGGCGGCATCTGCGATCGACCCACCATAAACCCAGACTATAGCAAAATCAGTTCACGGGTCGTTTGTGTAAGCCGCTCGCAGCCGGTTTCCGTCACCAGCACATTTTCAACAAGCCGCACCCCAAGCCCCTCTTCAAGCCCGAACAATGGCGGCTCCACCGCAATCACCATGCCTGCTTTCAGGGTGTATCGGCTGCCGCCATCGACAATCAGCGGCTCAATCCACGAAGGCGGGTAGGCGGCCCCGACCGCATAGCCGGTCATGTGCAGGCGATACGCATCCAGCCCGGCATCAACGATCACCTTCTTGGCCGCTTCATGGGGGCGCGTGGCCGGGACACCTGCCCGCATTTCCGCCATGCAGGCATCCCCGGCATCGCGCGCCACCTGGTAGATTTCGCGCATGCGCGCACTTGGTGTGCCAAGGCATAGCTGGCGCCCGATGGTCACGCAGTAACGCCGGTAAAGCGCGCCGAACTGGATATGCATGAAGTCGCCGTCTTCAAGAACGCGATCCGTCGGCTCGCCATGGGCAAAAGCCGATCTGGGGCCGGTGAGGAAGTTCATCTGGCTTGCCGGAATATCGCTGCCTTCATGCAACAAGGTATGATGCACGTCAGCGGAAATCTGGCGCTCGGTCCTGCCTGCGGCAACCGCTGAACAGCAAGTCTCCATGGCTTTATCAAGGATTGCCGCGGAGGCACGCACATATTCGATCTCGGCCGGTGATTTGACCAGTTTCTGATCGCCGATCAGATCGGTCGCATCCATCACCAGATTTTCACCGAGCAGGTCCACCAGCTTCAGATGGTCATTGGGATGGAGATAGTAGTTCGGCACTTCCAGCCCGACCCGCAGGTTCTGATAGCCTTTGTCCCGCATGACGCGGCTGAAAACCTCCAGTGGATCTTCGGGTTCGCGCCCACCCCAGCCGATCACGTCATCTGCAAGCGACTCAGCCCGTAACATCGGCACTTCAGGCAGGCGGCTGATGATGGTCAACGGGCCCGGCTCGAGCGGGAAGAACAGCATCTGAAATTCCTGATAGCCCTTGGCGGGAGAGCCGATCAGGTAATTGATGTGGATCGGGGCGATGACCAGCAACAGCTCGATCCCCGCCTTTTCCATCGCCCGACGGACGTTTCGTTGGCGGGTTTCAAACTCTTCACGGGTGAAAAAGTCTTTGGACATTGCCTATCCCAGTACCGAGAAGGTGCTGTCCTGGTTGATCTCGCGCAGGCGCGAAAAGGTGCCAAGGCTGATGCTGTGATCGACGTTTTCAAGCTTATATTCCATCGGGCTGGCATCGTGGTCGGCACCGCTTTCGCAATATTCCACCAGTTCGGCCATCGCCTTGCCGGCAACCGGGGCGTTCTTGAACTGGTTGCCGCTGGAACCACAGGCCATGTAATACCCGTCGATGCAGGAACGGTCATAGATCGGGATCCAGTCCTCGGTCACGTCATAGAGATCAACACATCCCTTAAGCCTGCTGGGAATGCCGAGGTCAGGATATCGCTGCGCCATTCTTTGTGCCTGCACGGTCCACTGATCCGAAAAATTCTGATCATAGTTATCGGGATCCACGTAGACATGTGCATCGCAGGGTGGATCTTCGCTGCCGATCAGGATGTTGCGGCCCATTTCAGGGCGTGAATAGACGGATATATCGCTGTCTGAGTTCACGCAGGCAAGCGATGCGTAATCGACACCCTCGGGGGCGGGTACATGGGCCACCTCCTGTCTGAGCGCGCGGGTCGAAATTTTCATGTCGGCATCGGCCCCGGCCATCGCGTTGATCTGGCTGGAATGCGGACCCGCGACATTGATGACGACCGGTGCGCTTATCCTTGTGCCGTCGGTCAGCACGACACCTTGGGCAGCGCCGCTTGCGGTCAAAATCTCGCTCACCCGGCTGTTGAAGAGAAATTCCCCGCCTTTGCGCTCGGTCGCCAATTGGATATTGCGCGTGGAGAATTGCGGATCAGAGATATAACCGCCTTGCGGAAAGAAGATGGCACCATCCACTTCACCGCCCGTCGGTTTGCCAAAATCCGGGTCGTCCAGGCTTTTGGCAGGGGCGAAGTTGGAGAGATTGTAAAACGGATAGCGTTGCAAAATCTGCGCATTCGACCACTCTTCGTAATCAATCCCAAGCTGGTCCATGAACACCAGCTGCTTGCGCAAGCCGCCGTTTTGCGGAGTTCGCATGATCATGGTACCGCATTCTTTGAAGTCGATCAGCGGTTCATCTTTGGGGGCTTCCAGATACTCACGCCAGTCACGCCAGTAGTGATAGCCGTCAAAGGCCATGGCTGTGCCATCCAGCGTTGAATAATAAAGTCGGATGATGGCACAGGAATTGGAGGTGGAGCCGTAACCGGCTGCGGGCAGAAAATCGATGTTCAGAGTTTTGCGACCCTTGCGGGCAAGTTCGTAACCGACCGCAGCGCCGATGACACCGGCACCGATGATGATCGCGTCGTAGTTATTGTTCATGTGTGTCCCCAATTCTGATCTTTAAACCACCATCAATTCACGTGGATGCTCGGTTGCGATCTCAATGCCGTCATCCGTGACTATGACAGTATCGCCAACCCGGGCACCAAATACTTCCGGCACGGTGATGCCGCCGTCAACAGCAAAAACCATGCCTGCCTTAAGCGGTGTCTTGTCGCCATATTTGAGCTGCGGGTTTTCAAGCGATGAATAGCCAAGCGCGCGTCCGGTTCGGTAGGACGGATCGAACCCTGCCGACTGATAAACCTCATCAGCCGCCCGATGAACATCTTCTGCAATGGCACCGGGGCGCATTTCGCGTAGCGATGCCGCCTGTGCCTCAATCGCCGTGTTGTAAATACCCGCGATTTTATCATCCACCGCACCGACGAAATACTGGCGGTCATACCCGATCTTGAATTGCTTGAAATGACAGATCGAACAAAAACACATATAGACCGGGTCACCATGGGCAAGCTCTTTGACCCTTGGGTGAAGGTGGGTGTAGCTGGTGAAATGCCCCGATTGCAGCGACTGAAGGTTGTGGATCATTGGGCTCATAAGCGCATCACGATCCTCGGCACCGATGATTTCCGCTGCCTTGCGCGTGCCTGCGGTCATACAGGCAAGCGATACCTCATACTCAGGCACGCCAACAGCCATCGCATCGCGCCCGCCGATGCCCATCGCAATGGCCACCTGACCTGCCTGACGGATCATGTCGAGTTCTTCGGCCGATTTGATGACCCGCATGTCTGCGATTATGGGTGTTCCATCGGTTGTGTTCTGCCCGCCAAGTTCGTCAATCAGATAATTCGAAATGACGGCGGGAATGTCATCCCTCTCAATCGCGATATGCGCTGAGCCTGGGTTTTTCCCTAGCGCCTTTCGCAAGGGATCGCGCCACTCTGTCCCCACGCCGTCAGAGTAAAAGGCGATATCGCCGACCCACGTCATCGCTTCGGCCATCAGCCATTCAGAGCCGGGTGTGATGAGTGTGACATCACCATTGCTGGCAACCACCAGCAGGGTCGGGCGACCGAACTCAAGGCCGAGATCGCCCCAATAGGCGGAATAATAGTAGATCGAATCCGCATTGGTGATGATCAGGATATCGATCCCCTGGTCTTTCAGCCGCCGCTGCAATTCCTCGGTTCGCCGTCTGAAAAGAGGCAACTGCGCGCGCTCTGAACCTGTCACGCCGCTGGAATGAGTTTCCTGTGCCATCGCTGATCGCCCTTTCTTGTAATCACGCGCTAATCTATATTTAGCTTCAGTGAGAATTTCACTTGAGTCAATGCAATTTCGTCGGCAGAGCCTGATCAAATTGTGAGATGGGTGAAAGCTAAATTAGCCAGTAAATAGTCATTATAACAATGGTATATGGATAAAATCCGGACGTATTTTGCCCGTGGCGCGCTCCGCAGAACAATAAAATATTCCAGAATGACTTTGATTTAGCTATATATAGCCTTAGAATACTTGCAGAAAAGTCTGGTATTGCAAGGAACTCAACATGCCCCGGGAAAATGACGCTCACCAGCCGACCCCGCCCTCCGTTCGATCCGCTGTGCGCGAAGTCATCTATGACAAGGGTACCAACTGGCGGGCACAGCTTGGTTTTATCGTCATCGCCACCGATCTGGTGATGGAAGACAACATCGCCCGCCTGACACCAGAAGGTGTGGGCTCAAGTATTGCCCGTCTGGCGATGCCGCGCGAATGCAATGTTGAAACCCTGACGGCCCAGATCACGGATATGGCCCATGCCGCCTCGACCATCCAACCTGACGCGCATCCTGATGTGGTTTGCTATGCCTGCACATCGGGCTCGATCGTGCTGACCGAAGATCGGGTGCGGGCCGAAATCAAACGCGGTGCGCCCTGGGCCAAACCGTCAACTCTGGTCACCGGGGTCATCAACGCGCTTAACCGGCTTGAGGCCAAAAAGATCGTGGTGGCCACGCCTTATCTTGACGAGATCAACTCGGTTGAGGAGGTGTTTTTGCGCGAAAAGGGTTTTGATGTCCTTGATATTCAGGGCCTCAACATCGACGATTGCGAGGCCATGGGCCGCATTACCCCAGCCTTCCTGCGCGATTTCGCCCTTAGTATCGACAGGGATGATGCCGACGCGATCTTCGTCAGCTGCGGCGGCATCCGTACGCTCGATGTGGTTCAGGAAATTGAAGATGCAGCCGGCAAACCTGTCATCTGCTCGACGCAGGCAATGATGTGGGATTGCCTGCGCCGCGCCGGGATTGACGACAAGATCGACGGCTTCGGTCAAATTTTCCACCTCGATTGGGGCCAGTCGCAATAATAATGGCCGTTAAAACATCAGCCCGCACTGCTACATGGAAACGCGAAAGCCAGACCGCCCGGTTTGACCGGATCTACAAGGCTATTCGCGAGCGCATCTGCCTGTTGGAATACGCACCGGGCACATTGCTGAACGAAGGTCAGCTTGCCGAAGAATTCGATGTCAGCCGTTCGCCTGTACGCAGCGTCATCCAGCGGCTGAACTACGAGGGCCTGCTTGAAACCCGCAACGGTGTCGGCACCATTGTGACCGACATCGACATCAAGACGTTCAGGGATATCTATGACCTCAGGATGCGGCTGGCGGAAATGATCGGTGTCATGTCACCGGTTGAGCCGACACAGGCGTTTATCGACCGTGTTGCAGAGATTGGTGCGCGTGCCGAGGCCCTGCGCGATGGGCACAAAGACCTGAATGCGCACGCCCGGTTGTGCAACGAACTGCACGAGCTGATTTTGGAAATGATCGGCAATGAGGCGCTGCGTGAAATGACAGACCTGCTTTATTTTCGCACGGCGCGCACCTGGCTGGCCTATATGGGTGATCTGGAGTGGCGTGAAGAAACCGAGCTGATGCGGCGAGAAACCTCTGAAATCTTGCTGGCGCTGGAGATCGGAGACATGCGCGGGGTCGGGAACGCAAGACGGCAATTCCTTTATCTGACGCTCGCAAGGATCAGCCGTTATCTGGTTGATGCGTAGGCTTGGGCTAAACAGTCTTTACCACGATTGTGCTGATACCAACGACGCCAAGGCCCGACTTTTCTGTTTTGGCCGGTTCCGGCCTTGAACCCGCCGTTTGAAACCTGCCGCTTGCGCGGAATAAAGGGCGCAAGCCCGCCGCGCATCGCCGGGCCGTCCCCCGGCACGGCGATTGGCTGAAGAAAGCGCAACTTATTGAGGTTTCATTGGCTTTGCCGGGATAAAGTGGCAGTCATGCTCGTTTGTTCGCCGCACCACGGCCCGTCGATACGCGGCTCTGTGGAGATCGGAGCAAGGTCCTCTACGAAATCAGATACCCGCCACGCGACATGGGTCGGATTTTGGGCCCGATGCTCGGCCTACAAATCCACAAATGCCTGGTCGAGACCCGCAGCAACCGCTTCGACGTCTGAAAGGGACAAGCAGAGCGGCGGAACCATGCGCAGGCAGGATTGTGTGGGCCCTGATTTTGACAGGATCAGCCCCTGTTCCCGGCAGGCCTCAAACACTGCGGAGGTCGTTTCGCGATCGGGTGTTTTGACCTTTCGGTCAGAGACGATTTCAATCGCCAGCATCAGCCCTTTGCCACGCACATCGCCGATGGCCATGTGCTTTTGCTGCAGATCTTTCAGGCGATCCAGCAGCGCTTTGCCAACATTGCGCGCGTTTTCCTGCAAACCTTCATCCCGCATAACAGCCAGCACGGCCCGGGCGGCAGCGCTTGATGTTGGGTTGGCGCCATAGGTGTGGAACAGGAACTTTTCGGCCATAGGGGCAGCGACTTCCTTGCGTGCAACCACCGCCCCGATGGGAAAACCGTTGCCAAGTCCTTTTGCCATGATGACAATATCAGGGATCACACCGTCCGCTTCGAACCCCCAGAAATGTTCGCCGGTGCGCCCGAACCCCGATTGCACCTCATCGGCAATATAAAGCCCGCCAGCCGCGCGAATGCGTTCGGCTGCGCCTGACATATAGCCGGGCGGCATCTCGATAATACCGCCATAACCCTGAATGCTCTCAATGATGATCCCCGCTACTTTGCCGGATGTGGCCGACGCGATCACCCGGTCGATCTCATCAAGATAAGGCTGTGTCCCCGGCCCGAAGATGCCGCGATACTGGTTGGGTTCCGGCACGAAGGCGACATTGCCGGGCATGCCCGGGTGCCGCCAACCCGCGATTCCGGTGACGGATTGCGCCGCTGCCGTTGGCCCGTGATAGGCATGGCGCAGGGCCAGAAGATCAAGGTTGCCGGTATAGGTCCGGGCCATCGTCAGGGCAAGATCCACAGCCTCGGCCCCGGAATTGGTCAGGTGTACCACCCAGTCGTGGCCTTTGGGCATGGTGGCGGCCAGTTCTTCGGCCAGATGGGCAGGGGTCGGGTGATAGAACATGGTGGTGCAATGGGTCAGCTCCTGCGCCTGTTCCATTGCAGCGGCGACAACACGCGGGTGGGAATGGCCGACCGAGATGCAGACATTCATGCCCAGAAGATCGGTATATTTCTTGCCTTCGGTATCCCAGAGATACTGGCCCTGTCCCTTGCGAAAGACAATCGGATCGCGAAAGGGTGTGAACCTTGTCAGCGAGGCGGCGTAAAAGCGGTCGCGCCGCCGGGCGGTTCCGTCAAGGCTCCAGTCGGTTTGCAAAGGGTGGTCAGTCATGAAGGCGCTCCTCCGGTGCGAAGTCGGTTGTTGCTGGGGTCATAAGGGGGACGGTCAAGAATTTGCGCCTTGTGGCGCTGGCCGAGGATGCCGATCTCCAGCCCGGTTCGGGCTTGAGGATCGCGCAGATAAGCAAGTGCCAGGGATTTGACGGTGCGGTGGCCAAAAGCGGCAGAAGTGACGATCCCGACTGCGCGATTGCCTTGCCAAAGCGTATGGGCATAGAAGGGATAGACATCGTTTGCGAGAATTTCGATCAGAACCATTTCCCAATCATTTGCCCGTGCTTTAATGGCTTCTTTCATCGCGGGACCGTTCGGTTTCACAAAGGCCTTTAGACCTGCCTCCAGCGGAGAGCGTTCGGTCGTCAACTCGCTGCCCCAGCCGCGATAGCCTTTTTCCAGCCGCATGGAATTGGCGGCATATAGGCCATAAAGGCCGATCCCGTGTGGCTGTCCGGCGTTGAACAGGGCCGAATACACTTCCGGCATGGCTGCAATTGGCATATGCAATTCCCAGCCGAATTCACCGATATAGGATAGGCGCAGAGCCAGTACTTCATGCATTGCAACCGTGATGGTGCGACTGGAAAGCCATGGGAAATCGAGCGGATCATCGGTGCAGGCAGACAAGACCTGGCCTGCCTTGGGCCCCATCAGACCGATCACGCCGGTTTCGTCAGTGACATCCTTGACCGTCACCTCTCCCGGCACTTGGGTGAGAACATCCCAATCCATCTGCCGACTGGCGGCGGCGGATGTCAGATAGACGTGATCCTCGGCCAGCCGGGTTACGGTAAATTCTGTCTGCACCCCAACGGCACCGGTAATCACGTGGGTCAGGCCGATCCGGCCAACCGAAGGTTCCCGGTTAATGCCCAGATTGCGTAGAAACGCGACAACATCACCAGTCACTTCGAATTTCGTAAACACGCTGAGATCGGCAAGGGCGACGCGGTTGGCGGCGGCGTCAACTTCACGGGCAACCTGATCAAACCAGCCGGGTTCGCCAAAGGTGTCAGGCGTTGCCACCCCACCAAAATGCAACGGACGTTCCCACCCGTAAGCAAAACCCATAACCGCGCCCTGATCCAGCATCGCCTGATGCAACGGGGATTTGAGGATGCCGCGCCCCGCAGGCCGTTCCTCATATGGGTAGTGTACCCCGAATTGCAGACCGAAACACTCGATCGCCTTGGCCACGCGATAGTCGCGATCTGCCCATGTGCCGAACCGGCGGCTGTCAACAGCCAGCGCATCCATTGGCGGGGCGCCATGGGTCATCCAATGCGCCAGGAACCAACCAGCACCGCCGCCTTCCATCACCCCCATCGATGATCCTGTCAGCAGCCAGGCATTGCAAAGCCCATGCGCCGGGCCGATCAGCGGATTGGCGTCGGGGGTAAAGGTGATCGGTCCGTTCACCACGGTTTTTACGCCACCTGTGCCTAGTGCCGGGATGCGGTCCATGGCGGCAGTGATGATATGTTCGACCCGATCCAGATCGGGTGGCATCAGATCGGCCCCGAATTCCGGCGGCACACCATCGACTGACCAGACATGGGCCTCTTTCTCGTAAGGCCCAAGGATCAGCCCATCGCGTTCCTGACGGACATACCAGCTTTCCTCGGGGTCGCGGATGATCGGCAACTCGGGCAGGCCCGCCGCCTGTCGATCGGCAACTGCCTTGATCGTGTCGGTCACAAGATACTGGTGCAGGACCGGAACCGAGGGAATGTTAAGGCTCATCATGGCGCCGACTTCCCAGCCCCATGTACCTGCCGCGTTGACCACGTGGCGCGCCCTGATTACCCCTTTTGCCGTTTCAACCCGCCAATACCCGTTTTCGAAGGAAATCGACAAAACAGGGTTTTGCCGTTGGATCACGACCCCGTTTTTCATGGCAACCTGCGCCATTGCATTGGTGGCAAGGCTCGGATCGACATGGCCGTCGTCGGGTTCAAGGATACCGCCCAACAGCCCTTCCAGCCGGGCCAGCGGATGCAATTCTGCTATTCGCTCGGGCGTCAGGATTTCAAGCGAATAGCCGGTAAAGGCCGAAAGTCCGGCCACATGTCGAAACTCATCCATCCGGTCGGGATTGCGGGTGATCCGCATGGCACCCGTTCGGTGGAAACCGCAATCCTGCCCGGTTTCTTTTGGCAGAACGTCGCGATAAAGCCTGACGGAGGTAGCGCGCAGTTCCTGAATGGTCGGGTTATGGGCGAAATGGGTGCAGAGACCGGCCGCGTGCCATGTGGACCCATGGGTAAGGTCGTTCTTTTCGGCAAGAACAATATCAGACCAGCCCATCCCGGTCAGATGATAGGCCAGCGAAACCCCCATCACGCCACCGCCAATGATAAGAACCTGAACGTCAGTCATGCCCGCATCCTTTTGCCATCTGGATCAAAAGGTGGCCGCTGCAAAGGTATCGCGGAGTAATCACGCCCTGCAACACGCACCCGGAAACGCCGGGTGCAGGTTTGCGAGAAGTCTTCGCCGGGTGTGGTCTTCACCAGCCCAAAGGCCAGCGTCAACCCGGTGCGCGGGCCAACAGCGCCTGATGTCGTAAGCCCCACAGGCGCGTCATCCTCATAAATCGGCTCATCATGTAACATCAGCGGGTTTCCGTCGATCTGCAACAGGATCAACCTCTGCCGCAGGCCATTCCTCCGCTGAGCCTCCAGCACCTCCTTGCCGATGAAGTCTTTAGTCCAGTCGATGGTGAAACTCAGACCGGCTTCAAGCGGCGTGATCGTTGGGCCGATATCGTGCCCCCAATGTTTGAAGCCCTTCTCAATACGGCAGCCATCCAATGCGTAGTGGCCCATCGGGCGACCACCAGCGGCGAGCAGCGCATCAAACACCTGAACAGCATCGACGTTCGGCACTCTCACCTCCCACCCCAATTCGCCGACAAAGCTGATCCGGGTCAGCAGGCAGGGCACACCAGCCAATTCCACCTCGGCCGCATGCGCGAAAGGAATCTCAGGCATTTGATCTGAAAGGCCTTGCAGGAGTTTCCAGCTGCCAGCGCCCATTACTCCGACGACACAGAAATCCTCCGTCTGATCCCTGATCTGCACCCCTTCCGGCATTTGCCGGCGCAGCAGCGCTAAATCGCGCCAGCGGGTCGCGGCGCCGGAGGTCAACTGGAAGCAATCCCTGCCGGTGCGGGTGATGGTGACATCCATCTCAATTCCGCCGCGGGCGGTCAGAATCTGGGTGTAAACGGCACGTCCAACGTCCACATCCATCTGCGCTGTTGTCAGTTGGTTCAATCCGCTCAAGGCGGCTTTGCCGCTGATCTCAACCTTGGTGAAAGGGCTGAGGTCCAGCAGTGTCGTGCCTTGCGCCATGGCTTCCGCTTCACGCTTTGCAAGGGGCTGCCACGGCTGGGCACCTGTTGAATAAGGCAGATCACGTTCCGAGGCGTCCGGTGCATACCAAAGCCCGCGTTCCCAACCTGCCGTCAGTCCGAACACCGCCCCGGCCTTTGCCCATTGTTGGTGAAGCTCAGACTTGCGCAAACCGCGCCCGGCCTTGGGTTGTTTGTAGGGCCAGTGCAGGGCGAAAAGGTCCGACACGGCTTCTTTCATCCGTGCGGTCATATGGTCAGCGCTCGCAGTCAACGGATCGGCGCGGGCAATGTCGACCTCCCACATGTCCACGGGTGGATGCCCGTCGATAACCCAATCCGCCATAGCGCGACCGATCCCGGCTGAGGACATAACGCCAACCGAGTTCATGCCCGCCGCAACAAACAACCCGTCAAGCTCCGGGGTCTGTCCAAGCAATGGGCGCGTATCGGCAGTGAAGCTTTCGGGTCCGTTCATGAAATGCTGGATGCCCACGCGCTCGAGCTCAGGCATCAGATCCAGTGCGGATTGCATGAAAGGGCCGAACTGATCCCAGTCTTCGGCCAGTTCCAGAAACGCGCGGTCTCCCTCTGGGCCGTAGGGATCCCAGCACTTGGCGTCAAGTTCAAACCCGCCAATCACCAGCTTGCCGGCATCGCCCTTGATATAGATACCCCGGTCAAGATCGCGGATCACCGGAAACGGGTCGGGCAAGCCGGGGATAGGCTCGGTAACCACGTACATATGCTCAACCGCCTGCAGGGGCAGGGCGACACCCGCTGTTGCCGCAAGCTCGCGCGACCATGCTCCGGCGCACAGAATGACCCGATCCGCATCGATCTGGGTGCCATCGGCAAGAGCAACACCAGCAGCACGCTGCCCGTCTTTCAGCAGTTTTTCAACACGCACACCTTCACGAATTATCGCACCGTTTTGCTTGGCTGCACGGGCGTATGCCATACAAAGGTCAACCGGGTTCACATTCCCGTCTTCGGGCACGTAGAGCGCACCGACATGACCGGAAAGGTCGAGCTGCGGCACCTCCACCTCACTTGGTGTGATCATACGCGGGTGCAGCCCCTGCGTTGCCCCCAGATCGCCGACGCGATGCAATTCATCAAGCCGCGCCTTCTCTCTCGCCAGCCAGTATCCGCCCGTGCGCCTGTACCCGGTGGCAAGTCCGGTTTCAGCCTCAAGCCGGGGAAACAGCTCCAGGGCATGGGATGCCAGTTTTGTCATGTTGGGCGTTGCCCTCAGCGGTCCAACGATCCCGGCCGCATGCCATGATGTGCCCGAGGTCAGTTGGTTGCGCTCCAACAGAAGCACCTCGCCCGCATCGTGCAATGACAGATGATAGGCCACGCTCAGCCCGATCACGCCTCCGCCGATAACGACAATGCGGCTCACGCCGGGCACCGGAGTTGACGCCAATCCGCGCGCCTGCCAAGCATGGGGCCATGAATATTCACGCGCTCTGGTGCCATCCCCGATCCGTGTCGACCGCTTTTGAGCGGATCATGCGCGAACGAGGTGACATGCAGGTTCGGCATGAACCGTTTCTCTATCACCACTATCTGAACGTGAGCGAACGGATGTTTCCTGATTTTGATCCCGAGCCGGATCATCCAAGAACCTATGCCGACAGTCGCGCGATGCTCCTTGATCTGAGTGCACAGGGGCCGGTGTTTTTCAAGGACATGGCCTATTATGCACTGGACGATCTGCTGGAAGATGACGGGTTCCTGCGGGTTCTGAGCCACGCCTTTCTGGTGCGCGACCCGGCCGAGGCGATCCTGTCCTATCACAAGCGGGATCCGGAATTTATCCGCTCCGAACTTGGCATCGATGCGCAGTTCAGGCTTTACCAGGCTTTGTTGCGTAAGGGATTGTCGCCGCTTGTCATCACCTCTGATCAACTGCGCGAAGCACCGGAAGCGACGCTGGCACGGTATTGGCAGCATGCGGGACTGCCCTTTGTGCGTCACGCCTTTCAATGGGACGACAAGGTGCCTGATGGATGGCAGGCGGTCGTTGGCTGGCACGGCGATGTTCTGAAGCGGGGTGCGATTGAGAAACCGCATGAGAAGCACGACACGCGCGCCGAGCTTGCGGAGCTTGGGGCGCCTTTCACCGAGTATGACCGGCACCATCGACCTTTCTATGAAGCGCTCAGGGAAATTGCCGAAACTCAGGCCCATCAGAAATAATCCCTGTCAGACATCTCGGACTTGCGCTCGGCAATGTAGTCCTGCAGAGCCGCGTCAATATCTGGATCAAGCCCAGGATCCTCATAGCCTGCCAGCTTTTCCTTCCAGATGCGATTGGCCCGTTTGGCGGCGTCTTCTCGCCCTGCTGCTTCCCACTGCTCAAAGGAAGTGTCGTCCGGGGTCAGCGGGCGGAAAAGGGCGGTCATGAAATTGGCCTGGGTATGCTCGGACCCCAGAAAATGCTGCCCCGGCCCGGTGGCTGCAATCGCTGCCATCGCCTGCGCGTTCTCATCCAGATCGATGCCGTCAAAAAACCGGCCGACCTTGCCGCAGAGATCATGATCGATGATGGTCTTTTCAAACGAGGTCACCAAACCGCCCTCCAGCCAACCGGTGGCGTGGTTGATCAGGTTGGCACCGGCAAACATCGCCATCATCAAGCCCCAGACCGCCTCCTGCTGGCTTTGTGCGTCGGGGATTTTGGATGACGACAGCGTGCCGACCGTATGCAACGGCACCCCGAGTCGCCGTGCCAACTGACCGGCTGCCAACACCAAAAGTCCGGCCTCGGGGCTGCCAAAGGTCGGCGCGCCGGTTTTCATCGACATGGTTGAAGCGAAACTGCCCATCAGGCAGGGCGCGCCCGGGGCAACGAGCTGCACAAGCGTCAGCGTCGCCAACGCCTCTGCCAGAACCTGTGCCAGGGTACCCGCCACAGTGGTTGGTGACATTGCCCCCGTCAGCACCCACGGCGTGCAGGCCACTGGCTGACCGGCCCGCGCATAGGTTTTCAGCGCACCAGACATATGCCCGTCCATCACCAAAGGCGCGTTGGTGTTTGAGACACAGTAAAGAACCGGGTTGTCGGCAACAAACTTCTCGCCAAAAAGAATGCGCGCCATGTCAATCGCATGGCCCGCGCGTTCAGCACCAATGAAAGCCCCCATGAATGCCCGGTCGGAATGGCGAATATGCGCGTAAAGCATATCCAGATGGCGCTTGTTTGCCGGCAGGTCGACGGGTTCGCAAACCACTCCGCCTGAATGATGCAGCCATGGCAGGCTTTGGTGCAGCTTCACCAAAGTGGTGAAATCCTCGTAAGTTGCATAGCGCCTTCCTTTGTCGAGATCATGGACGAAAGGCGGACCCCAGGAGGGGCACAGAACGGTCGCATCCCCGCCGATTACAACCGTGTTATCCCGGTTGCGAGCGTGCTGCAGGAACCTTGCCGGGGCGGTTGCCTGAATTGTCCGTCGGCAGAATCCGCGCGGGAAGCGGACGCGATTGCCCTCCAGATCACAGCCCGCGGCAGCGAAGATCGCAAGGATTTCCGGATCCTCGTGAAATTCCATCCCGGTCTCGGCCAGAATGCTGTCGGCGTTGGCCTCGATCTGGCAAAGCCCCTCGTCACTCAGGACGTTGAAGGTACCGAGCCGCCGCTGGATGAAGGGCGCGCGCGTCTCGTGCGAAGACCCTTGCGTGTCTTTTCGCCGACGAGATGTGATGCGCGTTCGTTTCATGGGTGAAACAGTTACTGCGGGATTGCGTTCGGGCAATCAAAATTTGCTGGTCGCAGTTGATTTTATTGACTGTCTGAGGGCATCAATGCCTGCTGTTATCCGGGATCGCAACGAAAGTTTCGCGCCGCAACAGACCGTCCTGCAAAGCAGAAACCTTGTCGTACCAGCTTGCCAAACGCAGATCGTAGTCTTCCCGGCCGAGCAACGCCACAAGACCACTTTCCTGTGCCTGATCCGCCGCAATCTGGCGATCAAGGGTTTTGGCATATTCATCGGTAGAATCTGCGCTTTCGATAATGGCCCAACCCGTGCGGCCAAGCAGTGTTCGGTAATCGGCATCGCTTTCAATGAACGGCGGGCCGTTTTCTATGGCCCGCGCTTTGTCCTTCGGCGAAAGACCGGGGGCAATGGCGATGACCGTGAAGGCCATGATGCCGTCTGACCGGATAACCCTGTGGCATTGGCTGAGCGTTTCTTCTTTTCTTGGCAGGCAGCACAGCAGATCGCTGTGGCTGATGGCATCAAAACGACCCACTGCAAAGGGCAGGTTCGAAGCGTCGGCAATGACGGTTGTGATCAGGTTTGCGATGTTGTCCCTTTTCGCCCGCTCACGTGCAATCCGCAGACCGGTTTCCGGCAAATCAACCAGAACCACCTCGCAGCCGGTCTGTTCGGCGAAATAGAGCGATGGCCAGCCAGTGCCAGCGCCAAGATCCAGCAGGCGGGTATCGGGGCCGAGCTTCAGTTTTTCAGCCAATCTGTCCGCGTCCTTGCGGGTGGTCCAGCTATCGGCACCGAAATCGCATCCGCATACGCTGCGCTCTATTGCCAGCAGGGTAGGGTGCTGGGAAATGCGGTGGCGGGCTTCAACGCTTTCCTTGAGATCAAGTTCCGGCTGTGAACAGTGCATTCTTTGCCCCCGAAAAGACTTGCGATTGCGCAGGGTCTCGCAATCGCAAACCTTGTTTCCTGTTTGACCGCGGCCAACTCTCACCCGACCGGCAAGGTTCACCTGCCGGTTCCTCAGGATTGTCGCTCGATCCGGCCCTGGAAGTGATTCCAGAGCCTTAGGTCAGTCAGGGTTTGCGCGCCAGAAACGCGTAGCCGCTGACATCGAACTTGCGGGCTTTCTCTTCGCCACCGGCACCCCCGAACGTATCCACCGGGGGACCGATCTGAACGTCGATAAAGCCGCTATCCTCGATCACTTTTTGCCATCCTGCGCACGGCAGGCCTCCGGCGATTCAGGCGGTCCAGAGGTCGACATCCTTTGTCGCCGACTCAGGTACCGGATTGCCGTTGGCAATGTCACCGAATTGCAGGTGACCGCCGGGTTCAGGACCCGGAAGATCTCTTCAAACACGGCAGGCTTGTCGGGGCACAGATTGATCACCCCATTGGAAATGACCACATCCGCCCAGCCATCTTCGATATCCATCGCTTCGATCAGGCCCCTGCGGAACTCGACATTGTCAAGCCCCATGGACTTCGCCGTCGCGTTGGATTTATCGAGCATCTCATCGGTCATGTCGATACCAACAACCTGGCCTTCGGCACCCACCTGCGCGCGTGCGACGAAACAGTCAAAGCCACCGCCTGCGCCCATGTCGATGACCTTTTCGCCGGGCTTCAACTCGCGCAGCGTGAACGGATTGGCAATACCGGCGAATGATTCAACCGCTTCATCAGGAAGCGCGTTCACCACTGTCTCGTCATATCCCAGCCGTTTGGCCAGCGGTCGTCCGGTATGGAAATGATAGGTCCCGTGCGGTTCGATCGCCACTTCCCGGTATTTGTCCTTTACCGCTTCGCGAAGTTGATCGGCATCTACGGGTAAGCTTTGTGTCATACAAATCCCTCCCTTTCTGTCTAGATAAGAAGATTATAGCAGGATGACGTGAAGCTGTGTATTTCTTGTTTCTACCGGGTAAGTAGTTTTAGGGGCTGTTGACGTTCAGGATTCCCAAATCACCTAAATTCTGATTCAAGGT
>CAZMNO010000039.1:0-34921 GCA_964567685.1 uncultured Rhodobacter sp.
CATCTCTCTCGCAGCAACCATGATCGAACTGAAATGAACGTCAACAGGCCCTAACATGCGCTTTTTATTGGGGATACTTTTGACCGGCTTTCTGGCCTCAACGGCGTTTGCCGACACTCTTTTGATGTCAGTCGAAAGTCGCCATCCAAATGTCGTCAGCCTAGAGTTTTACAGCCAGGACTATAACCGGGCATGGCCGGGCAACGGCAAGGTTTATATCCTGGATGACAGCCAGACGCATTCATATAATCTGGAATGCTCAACCGGCGAAAAGATCTGCTACGGCGCCTGGGTGCGCGGCGATTCTGACACCTATTGGGGTGTTGGCATGAACAACTCGCAATATTGCGAGGATTGCTGCTACACCTGTGGGGGTGGGTCGACGCCAACGCGCGTGCTTTATCCCTGATCAGGAATTCTGACTAGAACTCCGCTCAGCCCGGTCCAATCCGAGAACGGGCTGAGTTTTGATGTGCTGATTTTCTACGTAATACATCTTTGGTTTTCATATCATCAAATCTTTTGCTGCGACTCAAATAACCGTGCTACGCTTTTACCATGTTCGTACGTCCTGCAAATCCGCGGGATTTTGCCAAAATCCCGCAACTGGTCGAAGCCGCCTTTGGGCGGCATGACGAAGGGCTGCTTGTGGAAGAGTTGCGTCGAGACGGTGATATTGTCATGGAGTTTGTCGCGACCGACCGTGAGGAACTGATCGGGCATATCATCTTGTCGCGATTTGTCGTGCCACAGGGGTGTTTGGCACTGGCGCCGGTCTCTGTGCATCCCGACCGACAGAAGCAGGGGATCGGCTCGACCCTTATTCGTATCGCCACCGAAGCCGCTGAAGAGGAGGGCTGGACGGCTGCCTTCGTGTTGGGCAATCCGCATTATTACGGGCGCTTTGGCTATGAGGTCGAACAGGCCTCGGGATTTGATACCCCATACCCGCCGGAATTCACTGCTGCCTGCGTATTTGACACCGCTGATTTCAGCTCGTTGCCGCGTGAATTGATTTACCCAAAAGCGTTTTGATACGGGTGGCGCGTGGTGCTACCTGCGCCAGAAAAACGCTACGTCAGTGGCCGGCTTGAGGATTATGCCACATGGAATTGGTGATCTGGAGCCTTATATAAAGCCTATGAAAACCGCGTTTCTTTCAATCCTGCTCAGCCTTTTCCTGCCAATTGCAGCAAGTGCCGATTGCGTTTTGCTGCTGCACGGGTTGGCGCGCAGTTCAACCTCGCTCAAGGCAATGGAAATCGCACTGAAAGCCGATGGCTACACAACCGTCAACACTTCGTATCCGTCAACCAAAGCGAGTGTTGAGGAACTGACAGCATCGGTTCTGCCCGATGCGATTGCCAAATGCGGGAAGGATAAGGTGCATTTCGTCACCCATTCGATGGGGGGTATTCTGGTGCGTGCTTATCTGCGCGATCATCAGCCTGAAAATATGGGGCGGGTGGTCATGTTGGGCCCGCCCAATCAAGGCAGTGAGATCGTCAACACGTTTTCCGACCTCAAACTGTTTGAATGGCTGAACGGCCCTGCCGGAATGGAATTGGGAATGGGCCCCGGCCATATTCCGGAAAACCTTGGCCCTGCTTCCTTTGAAGTGGGAATTATTGCCGGGAAACTGTCAGTTTCACCTGTATTTTCCTATGTGATTGAGGGCAAGGATGACGGCAAGGTTTCTATCAGCAGCACGAAACTTGATGGGATGCAGGACCATATAGTGATGCCGACAACCCATACTTTCATGATGCTCAATCCTTTTGTTATCGCCCAGACTATGATTTTCCTTGAGACGGGGTCGTTTGATAAGGATTTGAAATTAAAAGATTTTATTAAGGAAAAACTTCCATCGGTGCTGAACTGACAATTCAGTTGCCAGCCCTTCAGATCACGGCGCCGAGCCGGTGATGCGGTTGATATGGCCCATTTTGCGCCCCGGTCTGGCGCTGGCCTTGCCGTAAAGGTGGAGGCCGCCGTCAGAGTTGTTGGCCAGACTGAACGCCTCATGAACCTCATCACCGATCAGGTTGGTCATAACCACGTTTGAATGGCGCTGACCATCGCCAAGTGGCCAGCCTGATATGGCGCGAATATGTTGTTCGAACTGGTCAATGACGCAGCCGTTTTGCGTCCAGTGGCCGGAATTGTGCACGCGTGGGGCGATTTCGTTGACGATCAGCCCCTGTTTGGTGACGAAAAGCTCAACGCCCATAACGCCGACATATTCAAGCGCGTTCAGAATGCGCCCGGTCAGGATGATCGCATCGGTGTGAAACGCCGAACTCAGGGTTGCAGGCACGGTCGTTGAATGAAGGATGCCGTCTTTATGCAGGTTTTCACCGGGATCAAAGCAAACAACGGCCCCGTCAGCGGCGCGTGCGCCGATAACTGAAACTTCGTGGCTGAACTCGACAAACCCTTCCAGCACCGCCGGCGCTCCTTTGAGTGCATCAAAGGCTGCGCCTGCCTCAGCGGGCGAGGACATTCTGATCTGCCCTTTGCCATCATATCCAAACCGGCGGGTTTTTAGGATCGACGGGGTGCCGATATTTGCGAGTGCCGAATTGAGATCGCCCAGGCTGTCCACAGGGGCGTAGGGGGCCACATCCAGTCCAAGATCCGTCAGAAAGTCCTTTTCCAGCACCCGATCCTGTGAAACCGCCAGTGCTTTTCGTGTCGGGCGGACAGGGCAGATCGCCTCGATCACATCAAGGGTTTCGGTGGGGATATTTTCAAATTCGAACGTCACGATATCAACCGAACGGGCGAACGCGGTGACAGCATCAATATCGGTGTACTCTGCGGTGGTTACACGATCTGCAACCTGACCGGCGGGCGGATTGGGGCCGGGTTCAAAAATATGGGTCAGGAGGCCAAGACGTGACGCCGCGACCGACAACATCCGGCCAAGCTGACCGCCGCCCAGAATGCCGATGGTTGAACCCGGCGGCAGGGCCTCAGTCATCGCTTGGCTCATCAGGGATCGAGGCCGAAAGTGCGGCGCGCCAAGCATCCAGACGCTCGGCCAGCCGAGGGTCGCCATTGGCCAGAATTGCTGCTGCCATCAACCCAGCGTTGGCAGCACCCGGTGCACCGATGGCCATTGTGCCCACCGGAAAACCCTTTGGCATCTGCAAAATCGAATAGAGGCTGTCAACGCCGGAAAGTGCGCTGGTTTTCACCGGCACGCCAAGCACCGGCACGCGCGTCTTGGAAGCCATCATTCCGGGCAAGTGAGCGGCACCCCCAGCACCGGCAATAATCACCTTGAGTCCCCGGTCTACTGCGGTTTTGCCATAGTCCCAAAGCCGGTCAGGTGTCCTATGCGCCGAGACGATCTTCGTCTCAAAAGCCACATCCAGTTCGCTAAGAATATCAGCGGCAGCTTTCATGGTTTCCCAGTCGGACTGGCTGCCCATGATTATTCCAACCTCTGTTTTGCCCATGATGATATTCCGGCGTTCCGGCGAAAAGCGCGCTGTTGACTGATCCGCGCCGCTTAACCCTGTTTGGCGGCAAATTCAACGCTATAGTGACAGGAAATACCCCACACTCCCCTGCGGTAGCTGAGGTTAACAAGCCGCTGATGCTTAACCCTCAGGCGATAATATCCGGGGTCAGCTCATCCTCGATGCGTGCGATCTGGTCTTTGAGTGCCAGCTTCTGTTTTTTCAGCCGCCTCAGGGTCAACGGGTCTGCGCGCAGAGCGTCGTCAAGGGCAGCGATCGCATCATCCAGGTCTCGGTGTTCGCGGATCAGAGTTTTCAGTTCGACAGTCAAAACTTCACTTCTGTTCATTTGCGATGTTGCGTTCATATGGTTGCCATTACACATGTGTTTCAGGCCTGACAGCAAGCATACACCCAGAAAGCCCCTACGCAAAGTGCGAGTTTTTCTTGGCAGTCTTGAGTTTGCTCGAGTAAAGCCCCATATTTTACTTGTGATTGCCGGTTAATGGGGTCACAAAACCAGTCGCTTTCTGATAAGGGCTTGAATAGATGACAAAAATGACGTTCGCTTCGCACCCTTTTCTGTTGGGATTTGAGCAACTTGACCGGCTGGTTGAACGCACGGTCAAGTCCGGCAATGACGGCTATCCACCTTATAATATCGAACAATCCTCTGAGGATAGTTACAGGATCACCCTTGCGGTGGCTGGATTCGCTGAAGAAGAGCTGAGCATCACATTGGAAAACAAGCAATTGTCGATCCGCGGGCAACAGACCGATGATGGTGACGAGCGGGTCTATCTGCATCGTGGAATTGCGGCCCGCCAGTTTCAGCGCGTATTCGTACTGGCCGACGGGGTGGAGGTTGAAAAAGCAACGATGGAAAACGGGCTATTGTATGTGGATCTGAAGCGTTCAGTTCCGCAAAACTTTGTTCAGACAATAAAAATAGGGGGCTAAGCAGGGTAGAAATGGATCAACCGTTTAATTTTGGCGATACCGACGAAAAGCAGATCGTTTATGTAAGGCAGATCGCAGTTAGCGACCTTCCCGAGGAAATGCGTGCCCATACCGGCGGTTTGTCACACCTTTATGCCGTGCATGACAAGGACGGTCAGCGGCTGGCAATCGTACGTGACCGCGCTCTGGCCTTTGCTCTGGCGCGCCAGCATGACATGTCACCGGTGAATGTTCACTAAATCTGTAAGCAGCCCCCCCGGGCGGCTCAGGTGGCTGAGATCCCGAACCGGACGCGGCTTAACCGCTCCGATCCGGGACCTTCAGACTGATCGAATGTTCCCGATCCATAACTCACCTGTACGCTACTTGAATGCGGTTCACCGAGAGTGGGTGTTTCGCACCACTTGATAATCTGAACCTATTCGACAAATTTGCGCTTAGTTTGACACAAACTTGTCATATTGCTGCAATAACCCGGACAGTTTTCAATTTCACGCGAGTATTGTTTCCAATTCTGCCCAATTATCGGGTTAGAGATGTGGATAATCCGGTTATACCCGCTTTGCTTGCAATGGCGCTGAATGTCTTCAGAATCACCTGCAAAGCCCTATTTGAAGACTGGATCCCGCTTTTGCACATTCGCCATGACCGCCTCGATCTGGTTGGGGCTGGCGATGATCGGGGCCTGCAGGCTGGCTTCAAGGTTGAGGCCGAAATCAGCCGGGGTTGTCCAGGCGTCCTCTACCAACCTTTTTGCCCCCTCGACCGCCTGCGGAGAGCGGGCGGCGAGCGCGGCGGCAAAATCGCGCGCTTCGGCCAGCGGATCTTCGGCCAGACGGGTCACCAGCCCGATATCATGCGCCTCTTCACCCGAGAGAACGCGGGCGGTCATCATCAGTTCCTTGGCTTGATCGGCACGCACCAGTTTGGGCAGGCTCTGGGTGATGCCCATATCAGGGATAAGGCCCCATTTGCTTTCCATGATCGACATGCGAACAGCAGGAGCGGCAAAGCGAAAATCAGCTCCGAGGGCAATCTGCGCACCACCGCCGAAAACTGCGCCACTGAGTGCGGCGATCACCGGCACACTCAGTTCCTGCCAGACATAGGCAGGTTTCTGAAACATGTTGGCAACCTCGCCATCGCCCGGATTGAGCATCTGAACACGAATATCCTCGATTTTGGCCATCAGTTCGCCAAACACATTGGTGTCAATCCCGGCACAGAAATTCTCGCCCCGGCCATAAAGCACCACAGCGCGCACGTCCTTGTTGCCTTTCAGGCTTTCTCCTGCCGCTGCAATCGCCTGAAACATCTTCAAATCAAGCGCATTCATCTTTTCCGGGCGTGCCAGAGCAACCTCGGCGACGTGATTCTTAATTTCGATGCTGACGCGTTCGGTCATCGTGCAATCTCCTTTTTGTTGCGGGCACAGTGTCGCCTCGGGCCACCACCTGCAAGCCTGACGTTGCGACCCGCTTGCCGCTGGCGCTCTCAACGCGTATACCTATATCAAACCCTGAGTTCAGGTGATCGCTGATCAGTCCTGGACAGGGGTGATTGTTCTGGCAGTTCACAACAGAAAGGGTGTCAAATCAGGCACCCTTTCTGCGTTTTTGAACAACATCTTAGCAGGAGTTTTGCATCCGGTCTGCAACGGGACGCTTGGGCTGTTCTCAGGCTTGCCCCCCCGGCTTCATTGCGAGCCCGGTCAGCCTTACTTGCGGTTTGCGCAATGCGACCGAACTGACCCCGTTAACGGGTGCCGTCCGCCGTTGGATGCGTGCAAAACGCACCTAACCTTCTCGCGTTTTGAGCGAGGTCTTTTTCTTTCCGAACCCTTTACCGCCCGACCAACCTGACTGGCGGGTAACACGGGTCGAGGTGTTGACGCATATGATCTGCGTGTCAACCTTTGGCGAAGTCAGCCTGTTTTCGACGACGCTCCAGGCGCTGAAGCACTCGTCCATGCTGCCGTATTCGCCAACCCTCTCTAGCTTGTCACCCTGAGGGGTGACAATTATTAAAAATAGAACCCAAGTCACAATTCCCTCCCCGGAATAAATGAACTGTGTCAGCTGAATTATGTGAGCTTGTCCTGCGCCTCCTTCCCTATTTTGTTTTTATGGGCTTAAGGCTACACGCATTTTCCCAAAAACCAAAGCCTTTCTAAGGGGTTCCTGAATTTGACAAGCAAAATGGACGCCAATTGATGAGCGCCCTTTTGGTGTTTCGTCCGGGCGGGATTCAATCTGTTGCTGTGTTTTGCGGCTGTAACACCTCTGGAATCCGACCGGATGCGGGGTGTGCTCGCAGGCGAAGACCTCGTTCCATTTCTGGTTCGTGTAGCCCTTGATCTGAACCTTGGTGAAGGCCGATCCAGAGACAGGATTTCAGCATTGAACCTGTAGCAGACTTACCTGGCATCTGTTAGTCAGCAAATATGTTTAGAGGTAGCTTCGCTTCCACAGCTTACATCGTGCTGTTGAGTTTAATGGCTACCGTTGGTCTGACCTATGAAAAACTTTCATTGGGGCTTGCCGCTCCAACAGGAGATGGCCCATTTTTCTGTAGAGATCTCATGAGTTCGGGCAGAGACGATGACCTAATGGTTGGAGCGTTTGCCCTATTTGTGATTCCACTATTTCTGCGAATATTTCTCTTCAGGCGCAGAGTTTCGGGTTTCGAGCTGGCATTAACTTGGATTTGCATATGTGCGGTCTGTTTCGCGCTAATCTTGGCGAGTTTGGATTGTGCCTCGATTCTCTACACGGCATTTGTCGTCCCAGACTTCCCACTTGCAGCTGCGCTACTTGCAATGCCCGCATCCGTCTTTCTACTGCTGAGGCTTCGTTCCGGACAATGACCGTTACGCTCATTTTGCAGACATCGGAACAAAAAAGGGCGCCACTCAGGACGCCCATTCAGTGATTTGGAGCAACTGCTCAGCAGCTGTAATACATCTGGAACTCAACCGGGTGCGGTGTGTGCTCGTAGGCATAGACCTCGTCCCATTTGAGATCCATGTAGCCCTGGATCTGGTCTTTGGTGAAGACGTCACCTGCCAAGAGGAAGTCGTGATCGGCATCCAGCGCATCCAGTGCCTCGCGCAACGACGCGCAGACGGTGGGGATGCCGGCCAGCTCTTCGGGGGGCAGGTCGTAGAGGTCTTTGTCTGAGGCTTCGCCCGGATCGATCTTGTTGTTGATACCGTCAAGACCGGCCATCAGCAGGGCGGCGAAACACAGGTAGGGGTTGGCCACCGGATCGGGGAAGCGGGCCTCGACACGCTTGGCCTTGGGGCTTTCGGCCCAGGGGATGCGCACGCAGCCCGAGCGGTTGCGGGCGGAATAGGCCCTGAGAACCGGGGCTTCAAAGCCCGGGATCAGGCGCTTGTAGCTGTTGGTCGAGGGATTGGTGAAGGCGTTGAGCGTCTTGGCGTGTTTGAGAATACCGCCGATGAACCACATCGCCTCCTGGCTGAGATCAGCGTATTTATCGCCTGCAAACAAAGGCTTGCCGTCTTTCCAGACGGACATGTTCACATGCATCCCGGTGCCGTTATCACCAGCAATGGGCTTGGGCATGAAAGTTGCCGATTTGCCGTAGGCATGGGCCACATTGTGAATGACGTATTTGTATTTCTGCAGCTCGTCGGCCTGTTTGGTCAGGCTGTCAAAGATCAGTCCCAGTTCGTGCTGACAGGAGGCAACCTCGTGGTGGTGCTTGTCGACTTTCATGCCGATCGATTTCATCGTCGACAGCATTTCGCTGCGCAAATCCTGCGCTGCATCGGTCGGGTTGACCGGAAAATAGCCGCCCTTGACGCCGGGGCGATGGCCCATATTGCCCATTTCATATTCGGTGTCGGTGTTCCAGGAGGCGTCCTGGGCGTCGACCTCGTAGGAAACCTTGTTGATCGAGTTTGAAAAGCGCACATCATCAAACAGGAAGAACTCGGCCTCCGGGCCAAAAAACGCCTGATCGCCGATGCCCGAGGAGATCAGGTAAGCCTCGGCTTTTTCGGCCGTGCCGCGCGGGTCGCGGTCGTAATGTTCGCCGGTGTCGGGTTCATGCACCGAGCAGTGGATGCACAGGGTTTTTTCGGCATAGAACGGATCGACATAGATCGACTTGCAGTCGGGCATCAGTTTCATGTCGGACTGGTCGATGGATTTCCAGCCGGCGATGGAGGAGCCGTCAAACATAAAGCCTTCTTCAAGGAAGTCCTCGTCTACCTGATCGGCGATCACCGTGACGTGCTGCAGCTTGCCGCGCGGATCGGTGAAACGGATGTCGACATAGGCGATGTCTTCCTCGCCAATCATTTTCAGAACGGTACTGATATCGCTCATGGGTCTTCCTTTGATTTTGAGATGTGTCTGTTAGAGGGCGTCTTCACCGGATTCCCCGGTGCGAATGCGAATGGCCTGTTCCACGGAGGAGACGAATATCTTGCCGTCGCCGATTTTTTCGGTCTTGGCAGCGTTGACGATGGCCTCGATGGCGCTGTCGACCTGATCGTCGGCCAGCACTACTTCGATTTTGACCTTGGGCAGGAAATCGACGACATATTCGGCACCGCGGTAAAGCTCTGTATGGCCTTTCTGACGGCCAAAGCCCTTGACCTCGATGACCGAGAGGCCCTGAATGCCCACGTCCTGCAAAGCCTCTTTCACTTCGTCAAGCTTGAAGGGTTTGATGATGGCTTCGATCTTTTTCATGGCCGATTCCTTATGCGCTGATCCTGTTAATCGACCGCGTCAAAGCACTTTCAACACGGGGGTGCAATTGGCTAAGGTGACGCTGCGTGTCTGGTGATTTGAATCCCGCGATGCGTGCCTAAATTTTAAGCAGATTGCCTGTTTCCTGATCAGATTGTGAACATCATGACCGAACTCCTGACCGCTGCCCAGATGAGAGCCCTTGAACAGGCCGCGATTGACAGCGGCGAGGTGACCGGGCTTGAGCTGATGGAGCGGGCCGGGGCGGGCGTGGTTGAGGCGATTTTTGAGGAATGGCCGGAACTGGAGGGGCGAGGGGCCAGCCCCTCGCGCTCCCCGGAGTATTTTGACCAAAAAGAAGGGGCGCTGCGGGCGGTTGTTTTGTGTGGGCCGGGGAATAATGGCGGCGACGGGTTTGTGGTGGCGCGGCTGCTCTCGGAGCGTGGCTGGGAGGTGGAGGTTTTTCTTTATGGGGAGGTGGAAAAGCTGCCGCCGGATGCACGGGTGAATTATGAACGGTGGGTGGAGATTGGGGAGGTGTGCTCGCTGGATGCAACGGAGGTATTCAATAGTGGAGCAGAGCTTTTTCTGGATGCGTTATTTGGAACGGGTTTGACGCGAAATATCCCATTGGATGTGTATTGGGCTCTCAATGCCATTTGGGATCTTCGCTCATTAGAAGGTGTGAAACTGGTGGCTGTAGACTGCCCCTCTTACGTTTGTTCCGATAGCGGGGCGCGATTGGGTTTCGATAATGATCGTCCAAGCGATCTGACCGTCACTTTTCACTCGATGAAACCAGGCCATGTTCTTGGCCATATAGTGGGTTCTCCTGATCAGGCCTGTGGTAAGGTTGTTGTGAAAGACATTGGGCTACCCAAACGCAAATATTCATCGCCTAGTGACATCGACTTGGCGGAGGAAAGCCAGGATACTGCGTGGTACTTGGACAAATACGAGGACCACAAGTATTTACACGGCCACGCCCTCATCCTCTCCGGCCCTTCCGGCAGGGGCGGCGCGGCGCGGTTGGCGGCGCGGGGCGCGCTCAGGGTTGGGGCTGGTCTGGTCACTGTCGGTTGCCCGACCGACGCGCTTGAGGAGAATGCGGCGCAGCTCAATGCGATCATGCTGCGGGAGGTTGAGGGGGCGGATGGTCTGGCAGCGGCGTTGGGGGACGAGCGGCTCTCCACTCTCTGTCTGGGGCCGGGGCTGGGGTTGAGCAAGGCCACTGAGGAAATGGTTAAGGTCGCGTTAGAATCCGGCAGGAAATGCGTTTTGGACGCGGATGCGCTGAGTATTTTTGAAAACAATGATGAGGCGCTGTTTGCAGCGCTCCACGAAGACGTGGTTCTGACACCGCATGGCTGGGAGTTTAAGCGCCTGTTTCCTGATATCGCGGCAAAGCTTGCAGCGGAGCCAACCAAAGGCCCTGCCTATTCCAAGGTTGATGCGACGCGCGAGGCGGCGGCGCGGGCCGGATGCACGGTTTTGTTCAAGGGGGCGGATACGGTGATTGCTGATCCGGACGGGCGCTGCTCGATCAATTCAGCGCATTATGATCGCGCCGCGCCTTGGTTGGCGACCGCGGGGTCGGGAGACGTGCTGGCCGGGTTCATCGCCGGGTTGCTGGCGCGGGGGTTTGCCCCGAAGGCTGCGGCGGAAACCGCTGCCTGGCTGCATGTGGAATGTGCGCTTTCCTTCGGTGCCGGGTTGATTGCCGAGGATTTGCCGGAAGAATTACCGAAAGTGTTTCGCAAACTGGGCCTCTGAACCGGCGATCAGAAGTGCTTTTGAGGTTTTTTTCCCCTTACATCGCTCAAAAACCTCTGCTAGAAGGACGCGGATTTTCAAGGCGGTCCACGGGCCGCCTTTAAGGTTTTCGCGGGCGTGGTGAAATTGGCAGACACGCTAGATTTAGGTTCTAGTGCCGCAAGGCGTGGGGGTTCAAGTCCCTCCGCCCGCACCAGGAAAAGGATGAAAGAAATGCAGGTCACCGAGACCCTGAATGAAGGCCTGAAACGGGCTTATAACATCGTTGTTACCGCGCTTGAGCTTGACGACAAGGTCAACGCCAAGCTGGCCGAGGCGCAGCCGACCTTTGAGATGAAGGGGTTTCGCAAGGGCAAAGTGCCGATGGCGATGATGAAAAAGCAGTTTGGTTCTCAGGTGCTGGGCGAAGCGATGCAGGAAAGCGTCGATGAGGCCATGCGCAACCATTTTGAGGCCAGCGGAGACCGCCCGGCCGGCCAGCCCGATGTCAAAATGACAAACGAGGAATGGAAAGAGGGCGATGATGTCGAGATTTCCATGAATTACGAGGCCTTGCCGGAAGTTCCTGAAGTTGATTTCAAGGCGATCAAGCTGGAGCGGCTGGTAGCCAAGGTTGAGGACGCGGATATCGATGACGCGCTGAAGAACCTGTCGGAAGCGGCAAACAACTTTGAAGACCGCAAGAAGGGCGCGAAAGCCAAGGATGGCGATCAGGTTGTGATCAATTTCCTCGGGCGCGTGGATGGCGAGGCGTTTGAAGGCGGGCAGGCGGATGATTATCCGCTGGTTCTCGGTTCAAACTCGTTCATTCCGGGGTTTGAGGATCAGCTGGTCGGATCGAAAGCCGGAGATGACGTTGAGGTCAAGGTGACTTTCCCGGCGGAATATGGGGCGGAAAATCTGGCTGGCAAGGATGCGGTTTTTGAATGCAAGGTGAATGCGGTCAAAGAACCCAAACCGGCTGCGATTGATGACGAACTGGCCAAACAGTTTGGTGCCGAGGATCTGGCGGGGCTGAAAACTCAGGTCGATGAGCGGCTGAGTGCGGAATATTCCGGTGCGGCGCGTCAGGTGCTGAAACGCAAGCTGATGGATGCGCTGGATGGCACCGTCAGCTTTGAATTGCCGCCCAGCATGGTCGAGGCTGAAGCTGGACAGATTGCGCATCAACTGTGGCATGAGGAAAATCCTGATGTGACCGACCACAACCACGATCCGATTGAACCGACCGAGGAGCATAACACTCTGGCACAGCGCCGGGTGCGGCTGGGCCTGTTCCTGTCGGAACTTGGGATCAAGAACAATATCGAGGTTTCCGACAACGAGATGCAGCAGGCGATGATGCGTCAGGCCCAGGAATATCCCGGTCAGGAGCGTCAGTTCTATGAATTCATTCAGCAAAATGAGCAGGCGATGCAGCAGATCCGCGCGCCGCTGTTTGAAGACAAGGTGGTGGATTACATTCTGGAACTCTCAGACGTCAGCGACAAAGAGGTCAGCAAGGACGATCTGCAAAAGGCGATTGAAGCGCTGGAAGAGGATTGATCACAGCCCTTTCCGGCTGATGTGATATTCAAAAGGGGTCGCCTGTGCGGCCCCTTTTTCGTTGCCTGTTGTTCAGGTGCAGGCAGAAGCGAAGCGTTGGCAGAAAACGTAGTCCCAGCCGGTGTGGTAGCCCTCACGGATGGTTTCAGCGTCATGGCCCAGGGCCTCCCAGCCGGAATGGGTCAGGGTGACTTTGGTGCTTTCGCCGACGCTTTCGAATTCGACCATGATTTCGGTTGCTTCCTCAACCGGACGGCTGACATGCCAGTTGATTCTGAGGCGTGTAAATGGCGTGAACTCGGTAAATGTACCCCAGAGGTGCCGCCTGCCCTTGTGATCGGTTTCCCAGATTTCACCGTCTTCGCACAGCGTGGCATCCAGCGCCTGCGAGGTTTCGCCTTCCATGGCAGCGCTGGAATGCTTGTCAAGCGGCCACCAGAGCGCCAGTTCGTTGGTAAAGGTTCGAAACACGTGCTCAAGTGTATAGGGCAGGATTATGGTTTTAACGACGGGAGGCAGCATGTTGGTTTCCTTTGATTTTTCGGCAATGTGAGCGGTGAAGGCATCCAGTGTGCCCTGCCACAGGCCATCGACATAGTGGCGCAGATCGCTCAACCCTTCGCGGCGGATAGAGTAGATCCTGCGCGTGCCCTGACTCTGCACTGAGACAAGCCCGGCAGTTTCAAGCACTTTCAGATGCTGCGAAACCGCCGGACGGCTGACCGGTTGCGCCCGGGCGATGTCGGCCACTGAAAGGGGACCCTGGTGCAGAGCTTCGAAAATCGCACGGCGGCGAGGGTCGGACAGGGCGGATATGGCATTATGGTAAGCCATGACTTACGGTAAGTGCATGCTTACGAAGTGTCAAGACCGTACCGGTTTGCAAAGTTCACGAACCCGGTGGCATTCGGTCAGGCGATCCGTCAGCCATGGCTTTGAACATTTGCGCGCTTTCATCATCGGCCGGGAACATCATTTCAATCTTAAGATCGGCAAGCGATCTCTCATCAGCCCCGCCTATCGGCGTGAAGGTTGAGAACATTGTCATTTTCGGATCCCCCATCTGATAAACCGCAGGCACGACCGGTGGGATTTGCCCCATTGGTTTCCAGGCTTTGATCACCGGATCTGCTGCCAGCGCCTCGGCCGCGGCATCAAGCTCAGGCACGCCACCGCCCAGCCGGCTGTCGCTGCGCAGCCGGTAGATCGTGTGGTGGCCAAACTCCCCCCAATTGGCGATATGCACGCGCGCGCCTTTGGGATCGACCATGAAGTCAAGAAGCGAATCTCCGACAGTCAAGCCGGATGCGGCCATCATCATCCTGGCACCTTTGTTAAACATCTGAATGCGCCACAGCCGGTCCGTAACCAGTGCAGGATAGGGATCGTGATTGAAAATGGTACGCTCTACCGCTTCGCGGATGGCGGCGACCTCGGCCTGATCAAGAGCAAGGGGGGCATAGGCGGGGGCAAAGCCGCCTGCGATCAGTAAATCGTTTCTGGCGTCACGAGGGATATCGAGAACCGAGGCCAGTTTCATCACCATTTCGCGCGAAGGGTGCGCGCGACCGGTTTCAAGAAAAGAGATATGGCGTGACGAGACTTCAGCCTCGGTCGCCAGTGCGAGCTGGCTGAGATGGCGGGTCTTGCGCCAGGTGCGCAGCATATCCGGAAATCTTGCCAGGGCGTTCTCCTTTTTGGGCAAAGAATAGCCGAGGTTTTGCATTTTTCCACTTACCTCTGAGGTAATTGTTTTCACGCCGAAACCGGAGGTAATGGTTTTGCATCACAATAGGGAGGGTGCAAAAATGTCTCAGGGAAGCAGAATACTCGTCTTGAAAATCCTGGCGCTACTGCAGATTGTCTTTGGCCTGCTGCTGGTCTTGTCGACCTATCCGCCACTGCACGAAATCGCTGATGCTCTGGCGGCAATGGCGGGGCGGCCCGATGCCGTGGTGGGTGGGATCGCCTTTCAGCTTAATTCTGTGGCTGGCGGTGCCTTCATGGCGGCTTTTGGGATTGTTGTCTGGTATCTGGTGACGACCGGGATGGACCAGGCGCCCGAGCTTTCTCGCAAAACCATACTTGTCGGCATGGTGGCTTGGGTAGTCGTGGATTCGCTTGGCAATATTCTGATCGGGGCTTACATGAATCTGATCAGCCATCTGGTGATTATGGCAATCTGGGTCTGGGCTTTGCGCCCTGCCAGCCTGGCGACGGCCTGACCCTCATAAAAAGACGGCAGGGTGGGCACTAGCCCACCTTGTTTTCAACGATTTTTCAACCGCCTTTGATAAGTCACAAATCTTTCACCCAACCCTCTCTTGCACCCCCTCGCACGCGCCACTAAGACTCTGTTCAGGAACCTTCAGGTAAGAAGGACGCAACCAAGCGCTAAAGAGGGCAGACCGGATGAGAGACCCGTTTGAAACATACATGAATACGCTGGTGCCGATGGTGGTCGAACAGACCAGTCGCGGTGAGCGCGCCTATGACATTTTTTCGCGCCTTTTGAAGGAACGGATCATCTTCGTTTCAGGCCCGGTGCATGACGGGATGTCGACCCTGATCGTGGCGCAGCTGTTGTTTCTGGAGGCTGAGAACCCGACCAAAGAAATCTCGATGTATATCAACTCGCCCGGTGGTGTGGTGACGTCCGGGCTGTCGATCTACGACACCATGCAATATATCCGGCCCAAGGTTTCGACGCTGTGTATCGGGCAGGCAGCATCGATGGGGTCGTTGTTGCTGGCGGCGGGTGAAAAAGGCATGCGGTTTACGCTGCCCAACAGCCGGATCATGGTGCACCAGCCCTCAGGCGGATTTCAGGGGCAGGCGAGCGATATTGCGCTTCATGCCAAGGAAATTCTGGAGCTGAAGGACCGGCTTAACAAGATTTACGTCAAACATTGCGGCCAGACCCTGAAAAAGGTGGAACAGGCGCTGGATCGGGACAATTTCATGACCGCCGAAGAGGCCAAGGACTGGGGCCTGATTGACGAGATCGTCGATCACCGCAGCCCGGAAGAGGAAGAAAGCTGATAGTGCGTGAACTCCTCAGCTTTGATATCATCCCTTTTGCGGACGTGAAAAAGAATTGTCTGTGGCTTGAAACTGCCATAGGCTGGACGTTAGTTGAAAACGATAAGTGGCTGAAAAGGCCCGCAACTGAATTGAGCAAGGGTTAGAAACGGTATGGCAAATTCCAGCAACGGTGACAGCAAAAACACCCTTTATTGCTCGTTTTGCGGCAAAAGCCAGCACGAGGTCAGGAAACTGATTGCCGGGCCGACCGTATTCATTTGCGATGAATGCGTCGAACTGTGCATGGATATCATCCGCGAGGAAACCAAATCCTCGATGGTGAAGTCCTCGGAAGGTGTGCCGACCCCGAAAGAGATTTGTGATGTGCTGGATGATTATGTCATCGGGCAGACCATGGCCAAACGTGTTTTGTCGGTCGCTGTGCATAACCATTATAAGCGCCTCAATCACGCGTCGAAATCCTCGGAGATTGAGCTGGCGAAATCCAATATCCTGCTGATCGGGCCAACCGGTTGCGGCAAGACGCTGCTGGCCCAGACACTGGCGCGCATCCTTGATGTTCCGTTTACCATGGCTGACGCGACCACGCTGACCGAAGCCGGTTATGTGGGGGAGGATGTGGAGAACATCATTCTCAAGCTTCTGCAGGCCAGCGAATACAATGTCGAACGTGCGCAGCGCGGCATCGTCTATATCGATGAGGTCGACAAGATCACCCGCAAGTCTGACAACCCGTCGATCACCCGCGATGTCTCGGGGGAAGGCGTGCAACAGGCCTTGCTGAAGATCATGGAAGGCACCGTTGCCAGCGTTCCACCGCAGGGCGGGCGCAAGCATCCGCAGCAGGAGTTTCTGCAGGTTGACACCACCAATATCCTGTTCATCTGCGGCGGCGCATTCGCCGGGCTTGAAAAGATCATCAGCCAGCGCGGTCGGGGTTCGGCCATTGGCTTTGGCGCGGATGTAAAGGATGAAGAGGCGCGCACGGTGGGTGAGATGTTCACCGAGCTTGAGCCTGAAGATCTGCTGAAGTTTGGCCTGATCCCTGAATTTGTTGGCCGACTGCCGGTGATCGCGACGCTCACCGATTTGGACGAGGATGCACTTGTTACCATCCTCAACCAGCCGAAAAACGCACTGGTCAAGCAGTATCAGCGCCTGTTCGAACTGGAAGAGGTCGAGCTGAAATTCACCGAGGAATCGCTGAAAGCCATCGCCAAGCGCGCCATTGCCCGCAAAACCGGCGCCCGCGGGCTGCGCTCGATCATGGAAGATATCCTGTTGGATACCATGTTCGATCTGCCAGGGCTTGACGGGGTTGAAGAGGTGGTCGTCAACGACGAAGCCGTCAACGGCGAAGGTGCGCCTTTGATGATCTATTCGGATCGGGCCGAGGAAAGCGCGACAGCGAGTTGATCGGGCTCAAGGTAAGAGCCTGACCGGATTTCTGGATTCAGTTACATAACCGACTTCCGGCCGGCAGAGCCGGCCAGCGCACGACCCTCCCCACGGGAGGGCGCTTTCGCAGCGTTGCAAATCATTGATAACATGTAATCATGCCAACGGCCCGTATCGCTGACTCTTTCGGTATCGCTGTGAAACACGCGCATACGTTCTGCAACGCAGTTTGAAAAAGTGCCACGCGCGGAGTCAAGGGCGAAGCCCGCCGCGCATCGCCGCCACGCCCCCCGCGACGGAGATTTGGCCGAGGCAGGTGCAACCCTGTGACGGTATTCAGGTTCGGCAAGTATAAAGTGCCAGGAAACCACCGTCGGATCGCCCCCACGCGCGTCAGCAATGCGCGGCTCTGTGGCAAACCGGTGAAGGGCGGCTTCGGACCGGGATTGGCCAATGGCGTTCGTTACCGAACGGGACATTCGAAATGGCCGCTGGTATCATTTGCAACTTCACCACCAGTACTCGCTGTCGCTTGCGCCCACCCAGGGCCGTGCGCTGGCCTCGTTTCTTTGTGTTGACTGTTGCGGTATACTTGTACGCCGTCGAATTGCGCCTGTATGAAACAAGATTCAACTGGACCATTGGGGTGGCATGGTTCATATCCTCAAGGGAGGCAGAATAGGAGCCAGCCCATGAAATTCATCAAGCGCCTGTTTACCTGGTGGGATGGCCAGACCATCGGCACGCAACTGTTCACCTGGCGCAAGGGCAAGCTTGTCGGCGAAGATGCTGAGGGAAACCGATATTATGAAACCCGGGACGGCAAGCGCCGCTGGGTCATTTACAACGGTGTCTGCGAAGCCAGCTCTGTCTCGGCAGACTGGCACGGCTGGCTGCATCACACCTATTCCGACCGTCCGGGAAGCTCTGACCTTGCCCATAAAGAATGGGAAAAGCCGCATCAGGAAAACCTGACGGGCACGCAACTGGCCTATGCGCCCGCAGGCTCGTTGCGGTCAGCAAAACCCGCTTCACGCAGCGATTACGAGGCATGGCAGCCGGAGTGATCCGGCAGGCCCCAGCATTCAGATGACAGAGAACACAACAGAAACCATCATCGGCGGTGTCGTTCTGGCGGCGGCTGCCGGTTTTTTGATGTTTACGGTCAACACAACTTCCGTGGCTCAGCCCGGCAACAGTATGGAGCTCTTTGCCTCTTTCCGCTCGGCAGAAGGTATTTCGGTGGGTACCGATGTGCGCATGGCTGGCGTGAAGATCGGCACCGTGACCGGGCTTGACCTCAACCCCCAGACCTATCGCGCGGTGGCGCATTTCACCGTGCCTGACGGGCTTGAACTGGCGACCGATACGCAGGTGCTGATTTCCTCGGAGGGGTTGCTTGGTGGCAATTTCGTTGAGATCGTGCCTGGAGGGGCGCCTGACAATCTGGCAGCCGGGGACGAGATCGAGGATACGCAGGGCGCGATCAGCGTTGTCACCCTCTTGCTGAAATTTGCCAGCGGCGGCGACGAATGATTAAGGCCGCTTTGGGCTTTTTCCTGGCCCTGGCGCCGATGGGATTTGCGCAGGAACTCCTGCCGGTCACGCAATCAGATGGTGCCGTTTTGCGCGCCCTTGATACGATGACCGGGCAATTGCTGGATCTTGAAATCGCAGCGGGTCAGACAACGCAATTCGAGCGGCTGGAAATCACCCTGAGTGAATGCCGCTATCCAACCGAAAACCCCGCCAGTGATGCCTATGCGTTCGTGACAATTCGCGATATTCGCGAAGACGAGCCGCGGTTCCGGGGCTGGATGGTTGCGGCCTCGCCGGCGCTGTCAGCGATGGATCATCCGCGCTATGACGTCTGGGTATTGCGCTGCAATATCCCCGAGGCGGAAACTTCGGAAGACGGCTGACGCAGGAAATTGGCAGGCAGGGGAAGGGCCTGTTCCAATCGCTCCAGATAATCCTCGCGGCTGATCTCAACCCCGCCGAGTGAGCGCAGATGGTCAGTGATGAACTGCGTGTCAAACAAGGTGAATCCACCAGCGCGCAGCCGGTCGACCAGATAGGCAAGGGCGATCTTGGAGGCATTGGTTCGGCGTGAGAACATGCTTTCACCAAAAAACGCGCCGCCAAGTGCGACGCCGTAGACCCCGCCGATCAGCTCATCTTCGCTGAAAACCTCAAGCGAATGCGCATATCCCATATGGTGAAGGGCACGGTAAAGTTCTGAGATTTCGGCGTTAATCCAGGTTTCACTGCGGTCCGCACAACCCATCAGAACCTTTTCAAAACAGGTATTTACGGTGATTTGGTAATCTTCACGCCGAATGGCGCGCGCCAGAGAGCGGGAAATGTGAAACCTTTCAAGCGGCAGGATGCCGCGCAGGCTGGGATCGACCCAGAAGATCTCGTCATCCTTAGCACCTTCAGACATTGGAAACACGCCAGACGCGTAAGCGTGCAGCAATAATTGAGGCGTGATTTCAACACTGTCTTTTGGGGCCATCGCGCTTTATTCAGAATGCGCCTCCAGCCAACCCTCCAGCCAGTGGATATTGTAATTCCCGGTCTGGATATCCTCTTCTTCCAGCAAAGCGTGGAAAAGTGGTGTGGTGGTGTCAATGCCGTCGATAATCAGTTCCCGCAAAGCCCGTTTCAGACGCGCCAGCGCCAGCGTTCGGTCTGGGCCGAAGACGACCAGTTTGCCGATCAGACTGTCGTAATAGGGCGGGATCGAATATCCCTGATAAATCGCTGAATCCATTCGCACACCCAGACCACCGGGGCTATGAAAAGCACTGATCTTGCCGGGGCAGGGGGTGAAATTGGGCAGGCGTTCTGCGCAGATGCGCACTTCAACCGCATGGCCGATAATTCGCAGCTTTTCCTGATCCAGCGTCATCGGCAGGCCCGAGGCAACCTTGAGCTGCTCGCGCACCAGATCGACACTGTAGATCGCTTCGGTGATCGGGTGTTCAACCTGCAGGCGGGTGTTCATTTCGATGAAGTAGAACTCGCCATTTTCATAGAGGAATTCAATCGTTCCCGCACCGGAATAGCCGATTTCAGCGACCGCATTGGCGCAGGTCGCTCCGATTCTGGCGCGGGTTTCCGCGTCAATCGACGGGCCGGGCGCCTCTTCGAAAACTTTCTGGTGACGGCGTTGCAGCGAACAGTCACGCTCGCCCAGATGCACCGCATTTCCCCTGCCATCACCAAAGACCTGGATCTCGATATGACGCGGCAAGGTGAGGTATTTTTCGATATAGACCTCGTCATTGCCAAAAGCGGCTTTGGATTCCGAGCGTGCTGTGCGAAACGCCTCGTCAAGATCGGCCTTGGTTTTCGCCAGCTTCATCCCGCGCCCGCCGCCACCTGCCGTGGCTTTGACGATGACCGGATAGCCCATCTCATCGGACACCCGGTGCGCCTCTTCCAGGGTCGGCACGCCCCCGTCAGAGCCCGGTACACAAGGCACGCCCAGGTTTTTCATCGTTTCCTTGGCGGTGATCTTGTCGCCCATCAGGCGGATATGTTCGGCAGAAGGGCCGATGAATTTCAGCCCGTGATCTTCGATGATCTGGACGAAATTGGCGTTTTCCGACAGGAATCCGTAACCAGGATGGATAGCCTCGGCCCCGGTGATTTCACAGGCGGCGATGATGGCGGGGATAGACAGGTAACTGTCGGTGCTTGATGGCGGGCCGATACAGACGCTTTCATCAGCCATGCGCACATGCATTGCATCGACATCGGCGGTGGAGTGGACGGCGACGGTGGCGATCTCGAGCTCCTGACAGGCGCGGATGATACGAAGCGCGATCTCGCCACGATTGGCGATCAGAACTTTGGAAAAGAGGGCCATGTGACCGGGCCTATTCGAGGATCATCAAAGGTGCGCCGAACTCAACCGGGGCACCGTCTTCGACCAGAATGCGTTTAACCGTGCCAGAGCGCGGCGCCGGGATCTGGTTCATGGTTTTCATCGCCTCGACAATGCAGACGGTCTGGCCTTCGGCAACGCTGTCACCAACGGCAACAAACGAGGGCGCGCCGGGTTCGGGTTGCAGATAAGCGGTGCCAACCATTGGCGAGGTGATGGCACCCGGATGCTGGGCCGGATCTTCCTCGGAAACTGTTGAGGCAGGTGCGGCTGCCGGGGCCACGGCCAGTGGTGCAGCGGCGGGTGCTGCGGCGACCACTTGCGTGACCGGTGCTGCCTCGATCTGGCGGGCGACGCGTACATTCAGCGTGTTGTCATCGCCATATTCGCGCAGGACCTCAAGCTCGGTCAGATCGTTTTGCCGCAATAATTCTGCCAGCGCCTGAACAAAGGACACATCGGCAGCGTTGTTTCGTTTTGACATAGAACCCTCAGTGATGTTTTGCTTGCCCGTCTTTGGCAGGCTTGCCCCTGCTCACCTGCTTATAGAAGAAAACCGGCTTAGAAAAGCGTCTGTGCCGGTTTTTGTAGCAGAGTTTTGTTTCTAGCCGCGCTCGGCCCTTATGGCCTTGACCAATTCGCGCATATTCGCCAGCGGGACATAGCCCCGCAGCATCTCGTTGCCAAGCACAAAGGTGGGGGTGCCGCTGATATTAAGCTCACCCGCCAACTGGCGGCTGCGCCCGATTTCGGCGGTTACCTCGTCGCTGTTCATATGGGCAAGGATCGGTTCGGCGGTGATCTCAAAGCGCTCCAGAATACCTGTGATCGTGTTTTCCGTCAGATTGCCGTTAAAGGTGATGAGGAAATCTGCCAGTTGTTTGTATTTTTCCGGGCCTTCCTTATGCAGCGTGGCAATTGCCAGACGCGCCGACAGCAGCGATTGCTCGCCCAGAATGGGAAATTCCTTGATCACAAGGCGGATATTGCCGTCGCTTGTAACCAGCTCGTGCACCTCGTCATGGGCGCGGCGGCAATAGCCACAGCGGTAATCCTGAAACTCGACCAGCGTGATATCACCATCAGGATTGCCACCGACCCAGGAATAGCCGTCATTGAAGATCTCGTCTGCATAGCCGACAACCAGATCGGCATCAGCGCGAACCTGTTCCTGTCGCTGGCGATCTTCGAGCACCTGAATGGCCTCCATCAAAACCTCGGGGCTATCCAGAAGATAGGCCCGGACCTCATCGCGAAAGGCGGCTCTTTCGCTTTCGCTCAGCACGGCGACCTCGTCGCTGTCTGGTATGACCTCGGGCGTTTTGGTGACAAGGTTATAGGCAATGAATCCGATCAGCAGAACAGCGGCGGTCAGAAGGCTTGCAGTTGTTGGGCGCATTTGTCGGTATCCTATTTCCTGAGAAAGGGTTTGGCGGCGGCGATGATGTCCTGGGCTCGCAACCAGCCTGATGAGCCGCGGGGAAGCAGCCCCTCGGCCCTTAAGGCGTTGGTGTTGGCGTCTTTGAACCGACCCAATAGCGCATAGCGCTCGGCAGTCACAAGAGAGGCCATTCCGTTATTTCCGGATTTTGCATAAGCCACGGCCAGATCGCGCAACATTCTGGGGTCGCGCGCATCCTTGCGACGGGCCTTGCGCAAAATTTCGAGCGCCTGCCGGTCGCCGGCTTTGGTTTTCAGGCTCAAAAGGGCGCGGCCATAGCCCGCCAGGATCAAGGGCTCCTTTGGGGCCAGCGAGACGGCCTTGCGATAGGAGGCAACGGCAGCACCAGCTTGCCTCCCTTCAAGCAGGATCTGGCCCTTGAGCTCGTGATAGAAAGCATCATTCGGGCGTTTTGCCAGCAGGATATTCATGTGCGCAACCGCTTTTTTGACGTTGCCCTGACGGTGATAGGCAATGGCGCGTCTGAGCGTGGCAGGCTCGGATTTGTCGCTTTTCTTGGTGTGGCGCAGAACATAGGACGGATTGCCTAAGAATCCCGCGAATTTCGCCACCATGCGCGCGTGCCAGTATTTGAGCTTGGCCGGAGTTGGCTTTTTCTTGCCTGCATATGCAGCGATCTGGCCTTTAAGAGCGCGAATACGCTCCTGACTGAGAGGGTGCGTGCGTGCGTAAGGGTCCTGGCGTGAAATCGACAGGGCTTCCTGCCCGCGGAAAAGCTCCAGAACTTCGATGGCGGCGTTGGGGTCGATGCCAGCGCGCACCATGTAACGCACACTGATCTGATCGGCGGTGGTTTCTTCGGCGCGGGTGTGGGCCAGAAAGTTTTTAATGGCAGCGCCTGCGGTTCCGGCAGCAATCCCACTGGCGATTTCGCCCTGGCCAGCGGCGGAAGCGGCGATACCTAAAAGCAGGCCCAGCCCGACAGCGGTGGCGGCACTTTGCTGGTTCATCGTGCGGCGCACCAGATGCCCGCTGGTGATATGCGCCAGTTCATGCCCGATGACCGATTGCAGCATGTCGATGGTTTTTAGCCGCGTGATCAGCCCGGTATGAAGGAATATCGCGCGGCTGTTGACGACAAATGCATTGAGCGAGGGATCGTCGATCACCAGAATTTCGATCGAGCTGCCATTGACCCCGGCGGCCTTGAATAGGGGACCGGCGATCATATTCAGGGTGCGTTCAATCTCGGCATCGCGGATCAGCATTTGCGCCGGTGCACGGCTTGCCGGCAGCATCAGGCCACAGCACAGCAGCAGGATCGCAAACATCTGCGCGTGCAAAACCAACCGGGGCCGGGATGTGGAGCCCATTGACCTTCTTTCCGCCCCTTGAGACAAACAGTGAAATCGGGCCGAGTTTAGGAGCAATTTCATGCGGATATCAAGTCGCGGCGATGTCGATCCCTTCATTGTGATGGATGTGATGGAGGCGGCGCGACGTGAAGAGGAGGCCGGGCGCTCGATCATTCACATGGAGGTTGGTCAGCCGGGCACGGCCGCACCGGAAGGCGCACGCGCAGCGCTGACGCGCGAAATGGCACGCGATCCGCTTGGCTATACGGTGGCATTAGGACGGCCCGATCTGCGCGAACGGATTTCACGGCTTTACCGTGACTGGTACGGTATCGATGTTGCCCCAGAGCGGATTGTCGTTACCGCCGGGTCGTCAGCAGCGTTTCAACTGAGCTTTATTGCGCTTTTTGACAAGGACGAGCGGGTGGCGGTTGGCGAGCCGGGATATCCAAGTTATCGCAACATTCTGAAAGCGCTCAGTCTGGAACCGGTAGGCATACAAACCCATGCAGAGAACCGGTTTCAACCGGTCGCTTCTGAAATTACCGCCATTCCCGATCTTGCCGGTCTTCTGGTGGCTTCACCGGCCAACCCGACGGGCACGATGCTGGATCGGAACGCTCTGGAGGCGTTGATCGCCGCTTGCTCCGCTCGCGATATCGCATTTATCTCGGATGAAATATACCATGGAATTCAATATGATAACCGTGCCGTATCCGCACTTGAGATCAGTGATGATGTGGTAGTGATCAACTCGTTCTCCAAATATTTCTCGATGACCGGGTGGCGCGTCGGCTGGATGGTGGTGCCTGAAACCCATATCCGGCAGGTCGAGAGGCTGGCCCAGAACATGTTCATCTGCGCCCCCCATGCCAGCCAGGTGGCGGCGCTCGCGGCAATGGATTGCAACAGCGAATTGTCGGCAAATATGGAGGTCTATCGCACAAATCGTGCGCTGATGCTGGAAGGGCTGCCCAAGGCCGGATTTGATCGCATCGCTCCGCCCGATGGGGCGTTCTATATCTATGCGGATGTATCGGAGCTGACACATGACAGCCGCGAACTGGCGGGTGAGATTCTTGAAGGTGCAGGGGTTTCGGTGACGCCGGGTCTTGATTTTGATCCAGTGCGCGGAGGACGCAGCCTGCGGTTTTCCTATGCAAGGTCTACGGAGGATATCCGTGAGGGCCTGGCCCGGCTAGAACGTTTCATGAGAAAGAGGATCAGGAGAGTATCGGATTAGGCTGTTGGGGCCTAATTACTGAGCTATATCTGGTTGAATTCGCTGGTAATTTCCGCTGCCTTACGCGCCCGACCTGAGCACAGGTGAACACGTCTTCACAAAACTCAAGCACCTTAAGAGTGAGGCAGCTGCACAAACTCTCGCGAAGCTTGGCAGCGTATTGGCGCGCTGTCGGGCAAGACATCAGCACAAGAATGTACCAACTATTTGAGAAATGCAGGATATGGATCAACCCAATTGCAATATGCGCTGGTCTTACGCTTAAAACAGGAACTCTTTCAATATTTCCAAATATTCCGATCCGAAAGCTTCGCTCGGTTCCAAAATTGCGTTTTCGGCCCACTCGTTCCAGGCATTGATAAACAACTCACCCCTGTAGGATTGCGGCAGGCGCTTCAATGTCAACTTTTGTAACCAGGCTCGAAAAGTCTGTGGGTTTGCACCAGCTGCTATATGCGCCTGTTGTCCACGTCGCGCCGAGTTGTCCCAGCTTGGCATAATACCTGTAATGGTATTGAGGGGCAGTTGGGCGCAGTATTTCTTGCTTGTTGCATTGTCTTCAATGGCCGAATAGTCATAAATCAAACCGTTAAAGCCTTGTTTCACTGCCAATTTGCCCATCAAATAGCCTTTGGGGCCATCGAAAATTATGTCCTTCCTTTTGACCAGTCCATGAGGGGGCATTTCAATCCAAAAGTCGAAGAGGTCGCTCGGTGCCTCTCCTTTTCCCTTGGAGTGGAAGATTACTGCGCCTAGTTCGACTTCACCGATTCCCGCCTTCTGCCAAGCTTCCCGCATTCTTGCCACACTTGCGATGGGATCGGGTATATCTGTCGGGCGGTAAATAACAAATCGCGGGCGTTTCCCGTCAGGACGCTGATAACGTCGATCGCGCATATATGGCAGAGTCGAATCGACGAGCGCATACTCAAAGCCATCACGATATCCTTGATCAATTAGAATTTCGCCTGACAGCCCATCCCAGTTGCGCCGCCAACTCTCGTTGGCCCAACACAAATAGAAGGGAAAGTCGATTTCCTGGCGCTCAAGCAGATTGTTTAGGGGTGTCTCAAGAAGCCGTTTCCCGTCAAACCAATAATGATACACGCAAAAAGCGCTGATCCCTGCACTGCGCGCCAGCGCTGCCTGCTCGCCCAGTGTTTCAGGCAACCTCAAGTCATAATATCCAAGCTCGGTTGGAAGCATCGGTTGCAAATGCCCAGAGAAGACCGGTCTGCCTGTTTGGATCGCCCGCCATTCAGTAAACCCTTTGCCCCACCACTTGTCGTTTTCCGGGATTGAATGAAACTGAGGTAAATAGAACGCGCTGGTATATGTTGGCTTAAACGAGTTACGCATTTTGAACCTTTGCGATGGCATAGTAGCCCTTGGTTTTTTCAATCTTGTTGACGTCAGGCAATTTGATCGGCCAGCAAATAAGAATTGTGGCGAATAGTCCGGTCGCGGTCAGGCCAGTTTAAGGATCATTCAGTTGCAAGAAAGCAGTTTCTGCCGGTCCCGTCCAGAAATGGCGGTCAGGCCTGGGTAGGCGTGCGCTGCCTGAAATGCCGCAAGACCTTCTAAATATACAAATCCCGGCGCGGGGCCGGGATTTGAAGGGTCCAATTATCCGATTAGTCCGGTTAACGCGACCACCAGCCGCGTCTTTTGGGTTTGACTGGTGCCGGCTCTGGTGCCGGTGCTGGCTCGTCTTCCGGGGTGGTGACTGCCGGTGCCTCTGCCTCGGCCCCCACGAGTGCCGGTTCAGGCTCTGGCGCTGGCTTTGCTTTGGGTTTACGGCCCGGTTTGCGTTTTGGCGCGCTGGCGACCCCTTCCTTCACTTCGGCCATGGGTTCGGAAACTGCCGCTTCCTCGCCAGCTACGTCAGCTTCCACCTCGGCTTTCTTTGAGCGGCGACGTGTGCGTGGTTTTGGTTTGGCAGGGGCTTCTTCGTCGGCCGCTTCAGGTGCTGGCTCAGAAGGCGTTTCAATGGCGGTGTCAACCGGCGCTTCAGCGGCTTCGCTATCGGCCTTCGCGGCTGCACGTTTTGTTGTACGTTTCTTTGCCTTGGCCTTTTCAGGAACTGTATCCTCAGGCTGGTCCGAAGGTTCAACCGGCTCAGCTTCTGCAACCGGTTGCGCCTCGCTTTCAGGCGCAACTGCTTCTGCGCTTGCCGCCTCGGCCTGAGCGCCGTTGGATTTGCCACGCCCGCCGCGCCGCCGCCGCCGACGCCGTTTCTTTCTTGGGGTCGTATCGTCATCGGGTTCCGGCTGGGTTTCATCCTCGACCGGGGTTTCGATCAGCGAGGATTCCATAGACACGACATCGACCGAGGGTTCCGGCACGTTGCGGGTCGCGGTTTTGAACCGCTCGATGGTATATTCCGGGCTGATCAGGGTTGGGCTGGAGTCAACGCGGATTGAAATCCCATAGCGGCTTTCGATCATCGCCACATGTTCGCGTTTCTGATTGAGGATGTAATTGGCGATTGCAATCGGTGCGGTGACCAGCACCTCACGCGAGCGTCGCCGCACGCCTTCCTCTTCCAGTTCCCGCAGGATCGACAGGGAAAGGTTGTCGTCAGAACGGGTCAATCCGGTGCCGTGGCAATGCGGGCAGGGGGCGGTTGTCGCCTCGATCATGCCCGGGCGCAAGCGCTGGCGTGACATTTCCATCAGGCCAAAGCCCGAAATCCGGCCCACCTGAATGCGTGCACGATCGGTTTTCAGCCGTTCCTTGATGCGTTTTTCCACAGCCGAATTGTTGCGCCGGTCTTCCATATCGATGAAATCGATGACAATCAGCCCGGCCAGATCGCGCAGTCGCAACTGGCGCGCCACTTCTTCGGCCGCTTCAAGATTGGTTTTGAGTGCCGTATCCTCGATCGAGGCTTCCTTGGTCGCCCTTCCCGAGTTGACATCGATCGCTACCAGCGCCTCGGTCACGCCAATGACGATATAGCCACCGGATTTCAGCTGAACCGTCGGGTTGAACATGCCACCGAGATAGCTTTCGACCTGAAAACGGGCAAATAGCGGCAGCGGATCTGTATAGAGTTTCACGTTCTTGGCATGGGACGGCATGAGCATTTTCATGTAGTCCTTGGCCATGCGGTAACCCGTTTCGCCTTCGATCAGAACCTCTTCGATTTCGCGGTTGTATAGATCGCGGATCGAGCGTTTGATCAGGCTGCCTTCTTCATAGATCGGGGCAGGGGCGATGGATTTGAGCGTCAGATCACGTACCTGCTCCCATTGGCGGAGCAGATAATCGTAATCGCGCTTGATCTCGGATTTTGTTCGCTTGGCCCCGGCTGTGCGGATGATCAGCCCGGCCCCTTCGGGCACTTCGATGCCACCGGCAATGTCCTTCAGTTTCTTGCGATCCGCCGCATTGGTGATTTTGCGTGAAATACCACCCCCGCGCGCCGTGTTGGGCATCAGCACGCAATAGCGACCTGCCAGTGACAGGTAGGTCGTCAGGGCCGCACCCTTGTTGCCGCGTTCCTCTTTCACCACCTGAATGAGCAGGATCTGGCGAACCTTGATCACTTCCTGGATCTTGTAGCGCCGTGGCCGGGGTTTGCGCTTTGGATGAATCTCTTCCTGTTCGTCTTCCTGGGCGACCGATTCAATATCGGTGTTTTCCTCAGGTTCCTCAGCCTCGTCGCTGTCAGCCTCTTCGTCGCGTGAAGCTTCGGCTTCTTCAGCTTCGGCCTGCTGATCCTCGGCCCATTCCTTGATCTGGGTGTCATCTTCGGCGCTTTCGGCCTCTTCCGCAGGGGAATCGGCTTCATTCACGTCTGCGGCTGGCGTGTCACTGCCGGAGTCCCGGGCTTTTTCTTCCGTTCCCTCTTCAGCGGCTTCGCTAAAGCCAATTATCGGCTCATGTGCCTCGTCGGATTCAGCGACATCAACGACATCCATACCTTTGATATCACCGGTTTCAACCGCTTCGCTGACGCTGGCATCCTTGTTCGCAGCCGCTTTGGAGCCCTTGCCCCGCGACCGCCGACGAGAGCGGGATTTCGGTTTTTTCTCGTCTTCCTCGGCCAGCGCCTTGGCATAGGCGCGCTCTTCTTCCAAAAGCGCCTCGCGGTCGGCGACCGGGATTTGGTAATAATCGGGGTGAATTTCCGAAAACGCCAGAAATCCGTGGCGATTTCCACCGTAATCGACAAAAGCCGCCTGCAGGCTGGGCTCAACCCGGGTGACTTTGGCTAGATAGATATTCCCGGCGAGTTGACGTTTGTTAACGGATTCAAAGTCAAATTCCTCAACCTTGTTTCCGTCGACCACCACAACGCGCGTTTCCTCGGCGTGGGTGGCATCGATAAGCATTTTCTTTGACATGGGTTCTCATGCAATCCCGCGGCAGGGCGCAATTTTCGCTGCAAACTGCTGATAAGGGATTGTTTCTTTTGGGCAAATTGAAACACGCCAGCACGCCCGGCATCAGCGAATGCTGACCGGAGGCCTGTGCCAGATATTGTATCGCGTTTCATCGCGGTTATTCTCCGACGCATTTTTCAAAGCGCCAATTCACGGGCCCGACCGGCTAAAAACGTATCGGGCAAAACTGCGGCCAGGTGGCCTGTCGCGCTCTGCAGAGGCTAGCTTTGGCTCGCGCCTGTAGCGTGGCAGAAGCGACGAATCTGTCTAACGGGCAATAAGCCTATTCGGCTGTTCACACCGTCCGGGAACATTAACGGCATTCAAGCTTGAATGACAATGGTGTTTTTCCCTGCATCCCCATGTATACTGCCTGCCAAGAAAAACAAGACAAACAGGCAGGCAGGTCGTTGAACTGGCGCATCTCACTTTTATTGTCATTGCTTTTGATGATCACTCCGGGGGCGGTGATGTCCCAGCAATTGCAGGCGCTTGCACGCCTTGACGTTGCAGGTTCTTCTATCACCAGCCGCACTTCGGGCGATGTCGATATCAGGCTTGGCCTGACACAGGCGGTCCCTTACCGGGTTTTCACGCTGGATCAGCCGACCCGGCTGGTTCTGGACTTTCGCGAAGTGAGTTTTAGCGGGCTCAAGCCGGAAAAACTCATCCGAACCGAACAGATAACCGACCTCAGATATGGCCTGTTTCGCCCCGGTTGGTCACGTCTCGTGCTAGTGCTGAAAGAACCGATGAAGGTTCATGAAGCTGCGATGGAGACCGATCCAAATGACGGTGACGCCAAGGTGCGCATCCGCCTGACACCGCAAAGCCCAGATGAATTTTCCCGCGAAACCGGCCCCGGATCGAGTGATTTCTGGGCCCTGCCGCAAGCGGTTTCAACGCCCCCGGCCAAGACCCGCCCAAGTGGGGACCGCAAAATCGTCGTGTCGCTTGATCCGGGGCATGGCGGGGTTGATCCGGGTGCGCGTTATCAGGGGTTCAACGAGGCTGATCTGATGCTGACACTGGCGCGTGAGCTTAAGGAAAAGCTTGTCCTTTCAGATCGCTACGAGGTGATCCTGACACGTGAAGAAGACGTCTTCATGTCCCTTGAGGGGCGTGTCAGCCATGCCCGCAGCCAGGGGGCCGATATCTTCCTATCCCTGCACGCGGATGCGCTGGCGGAAGGCAAGGCCACCGGCACCACCGTTTACACGCTATCGGAAATCGCGTCAGACAAGGCCGCTGCGGCCCTTGCCGCAAGTCACGACAGGGCTGATTTGCTGGCTGGTGTCGATCTCAGCCAGCAGGATGATGTGGTGGCCGAGGTTCTGATGGATATGGCGCGCATTGAAACCACGCCCAGGGCGGAAAACCTGGCGGATCAGATCGTCACCGGCATTGCTGAAAGTGTTGGCAAAATCCGCTCGCGCCCGCGCCTTTCGGCCGGGTTTTCGGTGCTGAAAGCGCCCGATATCCCTTCGGTCCTCATCGAGTTTGGCTTCATGTCCAACCCGTCAGACCTCAGGAATCTGGCAAATCCGGAATGGCGTCAACAGGTCATCTTCGGCATTCTGATTGCTCTTGACCGCTGGAGCATTGAAGACGCGGCAGCGGCAAAACTGTTGCGGCAATAACCCTCGTCGCGACCGTGGCCACCCTTCCTCTTTTCACAAATATCCCCGGCAGAGCCATAATTGTTCTGCCGACCAGACGTCAGCGGGCGTGATCAGGGATATTTCAGCGCCGATTTGGCAACCCCAAGCTTGCCGCCGCTTTTCTTCTTAAGCGCGGTTGCCGTCCATTCGTAAAGATGCTGGCCATCGGGCGGGCAGGGGCTTTTGTATTTGAACTGACCGGGCGTGATGACCGTATGTCCGGTAAAGGGCACAGTTCCGCCCCCGTGATTATAGCTGGGGACGTTTTTATCTTTCAGCTTGAAGCGGATAAAATGCGTCCCTTCAGGTACGTTTTTCATCTCAAATCGTGGATTTGGCACAATATTCGGATTGCCCGAGGTGCAGAGCGCCAGACCCTGCCAGTTGAAGGTGAAAGAGAAATCCTGCGCATTGACCGGGGTCATCCACAGACAAAGGGCCAGGCAGGCTGGGAAAATTTTTGTTAACATTACGAACCTCCAATCCTCATGCGGCGGTCTCCTTGCAGGTGCCCCCGCACGGGTATCAGCTTACATCCGCGGGCAGGCAACCGGAACAGGGCGTTACGCCTCAGGCGATTTCGGTTGGGTTCCCTGCTGTGCTCAGCCAGCGTTGCAGCCGGTCAAGAAACTCGGCCCGTCCGGGCGGGCAACAGTTGGAGCATTGCGGATGCGGCCGAGGTCGGGCTGTTGAGGCAGTAGTGCATGGCCGACCGGATGTATTCTGTCGAGGTTACTATTTGTCGGGATGCTTCGTTTTGGTCTTGCAAAACGGCACTAAAACAGCCGTACTGAACCGCAAAGCAAGCTAGGTATTAACAAAAGTGTTTTCCGACGATCAGGTTGTTTTCAGGTTTCGCGGTTTATTCGGTGTCAACGTGGATATAGGTCGCTCGATTATCCTGTTGGCGATGCTCTTCGTCGGGTTTTCCTTTTCCGGGGCTCAAGATTTTTTATGGACGCTCAGTGTCTTTGCGATGTTGATCGTGTCGATCTATCTGCATGAGCTTGGTCACGCATGGGGCTGCCTTGTACAGGGTGTGCCCGTGAAACGGATCATGATCCATGGTGGTGGCGGGTATTGTGAACGCGCGCGTTCAGCCAGTTTGTATGAACAAGAACTGATTGTGGCCATGGGGCCGATCATCAACCTGGGACTCTGGGCAGTGGCATCGCTTGCCACGGGAATGATGCTAGAGGGGATTGCGCAAGCGGCAACTCTGCCCGGGTATTTTCCGGTAATTCCCTATCTGAGCACATTTGCAATGATAAATCTTGCTCTGGCGATTTTCAATTTGCTGCCGGTGCAACCACTGGATGGGGGTAAGTTGCTGCATCTGGGATTGGCACGGGTGCTGCCTGGCCGCCAATCAATGCGCCTCTCCGGATTTATCGGGTTGGTAATTGCGCTGTTGTGGCGGCCTGCTCTTTTGTATTTCTACCTGACAACCGGATGGTTGCTGCTGTTTGCCCCTTCGATACGCGCGCACTGGCTTCAGTTTCGCAGCCGCTGAGTGGCAAATCTTCGATTTGGGGCTTCTCAAGGATTTCAAGCCGCTTTTGCCTCCACCGCGGACAGGATGTGCAGGGGTGATTGAACTCTTGCGTGGTTCTGGTTTCAGCCTTGGGGCTGCGGCGGGGCCTTGGTTTGCGCCAGTACACGGGTCAGGGCACTGTACAGATCCTGCCGTTCGTCGGGGCTCAGAAACGCGCCGAGTTCGATCTCTCGCCCGTCGCCTTTCAGAGTAAGGTACTGTTCGACCGGCCCACCCTCTGCCCTTATGTTGAGTGTGGTCCAGTAGGGATTCGCCTCCCAGATCTGATCCGGGTGCCGGGGACTGTAACGTTTGACCGCTATCCGGTTCGGCCACAGGGTCAGTTCTTCGCTGAGGGTGCCGTCATGGTAATTTCGCTCAATGAAATACCAAAGGGCCAGCAACACTCCGAGAACGAAGCTCAGCATGATCCAGAGCGCCATGCTGCCCAGAAGCGACAGCAGCGGCAGCATGAGAAGCCCCCAGATGATCAGCAGAAACCAGGCAAAGCCTCGTCGTGGCAGGGAGCGGTTGGGGGTGATGCGCACCCGGCAGAGAGGTGCGTCTTGGGTACCTTCACGAAGAAGGGCCCCGGTTTCAGCCGGGGCCCTTGAGTTTTCAGTCCAGATGACCGGCATCAGTGATGCGGTTGCTTATCCCACATATCCTGCGTTGGCAGCGTTTCAAACGTATGCGCTGGTGGCGGGTTGGGAAGGGTCCATTCCAGGGTATCCGCGTGCTCACCCCAATAGGCGTTTTCGGTCACTTTCTTGCCCGCGCGCAGCGTGTAGATCACGATGCCGATGAACAAAAGGAACGAGGCCCCCGACAGGAACGCGCCCCAGGACGAGATCTTGTTGAAATAGGCAAAAGCCTCCGGGTAATCGATATACCGGCGTGGCATGCCCTGACGGCCCAGGAAGTGCTGTGGGAAGAAGGTCAGGTTGGCACCGATGAACATCGTCCAGAAATGGATCTTGCCAAGCATTTCCGGATATTGCCGGCCCGACATTTTACCGATCCAGTAATAGACGCCGGCAAAGATACAGAAAGCTGCCCCCAGCGACATCGTGTAGTGGAAGTGTGCCACCACGAAATAGGTGTCGTGATAGGCCCTGTCGATCGGTGCCTGGCTGAGAACGATCCCGGTGACACCGCCGACGGTGAACAGGAACAGAAAGCCAAAGGCAAACAGCATCGGTGTCTTGAGCTCGATCGATCCGCCCCACATGGTGGCGATCCAGCTGAAGATCTTGATGCCTGTGGGCACCGCGATCACCATGGTTGCCAGCATGAAATAGCTTTGCTGGGTCAGCGACATGCCAACGGTGTACATGTGATGCGCCCAGACGATGAAGCCCAGGCCGCCGATTGCCACCATCGCATAGACCATCGGCAGATAGCCAAAGATCGGCTTTTTGGAGAAGGTCGAGATGATGTGACTGATAATGCCGAAACCCGGAACGATCAGCATGTAGACCTCAGGATGGCCAAAGAACCACAGAAGGTGCTGATAGAGAATCGGATCCCCGCCACCTGACGGATCAAAGAAGGTGGTACCGAAATTGCGGTCGGTCAACAGCATGGTGATCGCGCCTGCCAGAACCGGCAGGGACAAGAGGATCAAGAGGGCAGTGACGAAAATCGACCACGGAAACAGCGGTGTCTTATGGAGCGTCATGCCAGGTGCACGCATGTTGAGGAATGTGGTGATCATGTTGATCGCCCCCAAAATCGACGAGGCACCGGAAAGGTGAACAGCGAAAATGGCGAAATCCATCGACATTCCGCCCTCAGAGGTGGAGAGCGGCGCATAAAGCACCCAGCCAACACCCGACCCCCACTGGTCGTTTCCGCCCGGTGACAAGAGCGAAACAACGCCAAGCGAGACACCTGCGACATACATCCAGTAGCTGAGGTTGTTCATGCGCGGGAACGCCATATCGGGTGCCCCGATCATCAGCGGCATGAAATAGTTGCCAAAGCCGCCAAAGAGCGCCGGAATCACGACAAAGAACATCATCAGGACACCGTGATAGGTGATCATGACGTTCCAGATATGACCGTTTGGTGTACATTCCGCAGAGGCGTCGGCAATGAAACGGGCACCTTCAAGGCACATATACTGAACGCCCGGCTCCCAGAGTTCGAGCCGCATATACATCGTCATTGCGACTGAAATCAGCCCGACAATACCTGCAGTGAATATGTAAAGAACACCGATGTCTTTGTGGTTCGTAGACATGAGCCAACGGGTAAAGAACCCTGGCGTCGCGTGATCGTCATGGGCGTGATTGGCTGCGTCTGCCATATTTGTTCTCCTGAAACGTCTTCCCTTAGCTTGCGAATCTTCGCCGAGTTCGCAATTTATTACCGAAGACTGGTAAAGGGTCTGGCGCTATGCCTCAATAGCTTCATATGCCGCAGGGGGGGTTTTCATGCAATTTTCCGGTTCGGGGCGCTGCATGGAGCGCTCAACTAGTCACCCGAATCTAAAGTTCGCCACATAGGGTCTGCTCTGTTTTAAG
>CAZMNO010000040.1:0-34449 GCA_964567685.1 uncultured Rhodobacter sp.
TGGTGGGCGACCCTGGAATCGAACCAGGCATGGGTCACCCCGGCGGAGTTACAGTCCGCTGCCGCACCTTGCAGCCCGTCGCCCGATCATCGGCAGGCGCTATCGCTCTCCCGTGAACACGGGGAGTGGATAGAGATGAGGCGCCCGCCCGTCAATAAGAAAATCTCCATTCATCCGGCCCGACGCATGGCTTGTTTTCACCCGTCCCTCATGCCATTGAACGCCAAGCGAAGCAGGCAGACGGGGTTATGGCGTCACGGCAGTCAAAAAAGCCCAAATGGGTGGTTAAAAAAGAGCGCGGTCAGAAAGGTGGCGCAGCGGAAACCCTGTGGCTCTTTGGCCTGCATGCGGTGCGTGACGCACTTTTGAACCCCAGGCGGAAAAAGCTGCGGCTCGTCGTCACCAAGAACGCAATTGACAAACTGGCGGATGAGATTGCAGCAGCCGGGATTGAGCCGGAACTGACCGATGCACGCAACTTCGCAGTTCCACTTGACCCGCAATCGGTGCATCAGGGGGCCGCGATCGAGGTGGCCCCGCTGGTCTGGGGCTCGGTTTCCGAAATCTGTGCCACCCGGGGCGACACGCCTTTGGTTCTGTTGCTGGACCGGGTGACAGACCCGCATAATGTCGGGGCAATTCTGCGTTCAGCAGAAGTGTTTGGGGCCCGCGCCGTCATCGCACCGTTTCGCCATTCAGCACCGGAAACCGGTGCCCTTGCCAAAACCGCGTCAGGAGCCCTGGAACGTCAGCCCTATCTCAGGATTCAGAATCTTTCAAACGCCATGCGCGCCTTGAAGGAAATGGGGTATTTCATCGTCGGGCTTGATGGCACGGCCGAAAAATCGCTGGAAGAGAGCTTATCTGAGTTGCCACCGGTCGCAACCGCCCTGGTTTTGGGGGCCGAAGGGCCGGGGCTAAGGCATCTGACCAAAGAAACCTGCCACACCCTTGCCAGGATCGAGTTTGCCGGCTCTTTCGGCTCGCTTAACGTCTCAAATGCCGCCGCTGTTGCGCTATATGCAGCAAACCAAAGGCAAAAAGCAGCCATTTCCGATTGATGCCCGGTTCGGGGCGTGTTCACGCTTTTTTTACCGGTTCTTTAAAAGAATCATGGCAGGCTTATATGCGTTAAAGGAAGCGCTTAATCGGAACATGCACTTCCCAACACTGTCCCTCGTTCCGCACTTGCGCCCGTCGGCACCCCCGCTGCGGGCGCATTTTTGTGGAATCCAGAGCTTTCCAGAGCGAAACAACCGATTTATCCACGGTGATGTGGGTTTCTCAACAGGAAGTATACACTTTATGCATCTGGTGGCGGAGTTGGTGGTGGCGGGGCCTTGTCGCTGCTTTTCTTCTTCGGTTTCTTTTTGGAGGTTTTTTCACAAACTTTTTGTTGCTTTCGCAAGGCTGCGAGCGCCCGATTATAGTTACCAATAACCTTGCCCAAATGCACCTTCAGCGCCCGCAAATAAGTCTTTTCAGGTTCGATCCCGCCTTTATAGGCGCGTGGCGGCGATTTCCCGTCCAGACTGATCCTTTGCCCAAAAGGGGTGCCGTAAAGCTTTACTCCGGCAACAATCTGCCGGTGTTCAGATCGCGTAAACTTGGCCTGTAAAGCCATAGCCCAATTTACGCTGCTCCAGAACTTCTTTTTGTCTCGGTCCATCTTTTTCAGATCACGATCAATGACCGCCTGGCCCTTCTTCAGTTTCTTGATCCGGCTTTCAAAACTGGAAATCGCCCGCTTAATCGATGACATTGATGAACAGCTTCTGAGACCGGATTTCAATTTGGACAGGTCAGATGACCGGATGCTTTTTTACTTGGCTATAGGTCCGGTCATAATTGACCGTGTATTTTCTGGCGGCAGTCTTTTGAAAACTGTTTTTAGCGCGCTGCAACTTCGTTTTATTGATCGTCTTCCGGATTTTTTCAGTCTCGGCCTTCATTGCCTTGTCAAAGCGGGCTATTGCCGGATCTGCAGCTTCAGCCATACTGCCAAGACCAATGAGCGCGACCAAAAGTGCCGTGAAGAATGTAAATCGCAGGGTAGGTATCATTTGCCATCCTTTCGTCCGGTTCCGAAAGACGCTTGCGGGATCGTACCATTCAGGGGTTTTGTGATGGGAGAACCGGGTGAAATCAAGATATCACACCTTATTCGGATTTCCTAATAATCCTGCGGTTTCACCGGCCCTGATACTCTGCTAAGGCGGCTACATGGCAACTAACCCCTCTGACATCCTTTTGCGGAAAATCCTGGGCGAGACCAAAACAATCGCGTGTTTTGGGGTTTCCATGAATCCCATCCGCCCCAGCTATTTTGTCGCCCGCTATCTGTCACTCAAGGGATTTCGGGTCATTCCCGTCAACCCCGGACATGCCGGAGAAATGCTGTTCAATGAGGCCATCATGCCCGATCTGGCAAGCATCCCGAAAGATGCCGGGGTTGATATGCTCGATATATTCCGCCGGTCAGAACATGTGCTGCCCATTGTAAAATCCGCCATTGAACATCTGCCCGACCTAAAAACCATCTGGATGCAGATCGGTGTCATCAACGAAGACGCAGCAAAGCTGGCTGAAGACGCTGGCCTTCAGGTGGTGCAGAACCATTGCCCGAAAATCGAATACCAGCGGCTTTTTGGCGAACTCAGGATGGGTGGGTTCAACACCGGTATTATCTCGTCAAAGCTCTGAGTCCGTTATCTATTGTGGCCCGCTGGGCAATCTCCTAGTTTCACACCGATAATAAAAGAAAACTCATCACAGGAAGGAACCCCATGTCCGACGGCGCCACTTACGGTTTTGATACACTCCAGATTCACGCAGGCTCGCGGCCCGATCCGGCCACCGGCGCTCGGCAGACACCTATCTATCAGACCACAGCCTATGTATTTCGTGACGCCGAGCACGCCGCGGCTTTGTTCAATCTGCAAGAGGTCGGCTATATCTATTCGCGCCTGACCAACCCGACGGTTGCGGTTCTGCAGGAACGCGTCGCAACACTGGAAGGCGGTGTCGGGGCTGTCGCCTGCTCTTCTGGTCACGCCGCACAGATCATGGCGCTGTTTCCGCTGATGGGTCCGGGGCTGAATGTGGTCGTTTCAACCCGGCTTTACGGCGGTTCGGTCACCCAGTTCAGCCAGACAATCAAGCGTTTTGGCTGGACGGCCAAGTTCGTTGACATTGACGATCTGGACGCAGTTGCAGCAGCCTGTGACGACGACACCCGCGCCATTTTCTGTGAAAGCATCGCCAATCCCGGGGGCCATATCGCTGATCTTGATGGGCTATCGGCCACCGCCGACAAGGCGGGCATACCGCTGATCGTCGATAACACCTCGGCAACCCCCTATCTCTGCCGCCCCATCGAGCATGGGGCAACACTGGTCGTGCATTCGACCACCAAATACCTGACCGGAAATGGCACCGTCATGGGCGGGGTCGTGGTGGATTCAGGCCGGTTTGACTGGTCACAGAACGACAAGTTTCCGTCTCTTTCCCAGGCCGAGCCTGCCTATCACGGGCTCAAGTTTCACGAAACATTCGGCAATCTGGCCTTTACCTTTCACGGCATTGCCATCGGCTTGCGCGATCTTGGCATGACCATGAACCCTCAGGCAGCACATTACACTCTGATGGGGATTGAAACTCTCAGCCTCAGAATGGAGCGCCACGTTGAAAACGCCGAGAAAATCGCCGAGTGGCTGGAGAACGATCCGCGTGTTGATTACGTCACCTATGCCGGTCTGAAATCCTCGCCTTACTACGACCGGATTGACCGCATCTGCCCGAACGGGGCCGGGGCCTTGTTCACCTTCGCTGTCAAGGGCGGGTATGATTCCTGCGTCAAACTGGTGAACGGGCTGGAGATTTTCAGCCATGTCGCCAATCTCGGGGATGCACGTTCACTGATCATTCATTCAGCCTCAACCACACACCGACAACTGACAACAGAACAGCAGGTCGCAGCCGGGGCAGCGCCGAATGTCGTCAGGCTTTCAATCGGAATTGAGGATGCGGATGATCTCATTGCCGATCTGGATCAGGCGCTGACCAAGGCTACCAGTTGAGATCGTAGGACCCAAAGATCGACCTTTCCGTTTTGACCGGATACTGGCCCCATAACGGAACTTTCTCTCTTTCGCCACAGAACCGGGCATCGACGGGTCGTGGTACGGCGAACAGACGGAAGTGACTGCCGCTTTATCCCGGCAAAGCCAGTGCAACTTCAATAAGTTGCGCTTTCCTCAGCGAGTCGCCGTGCCGGGGGACGGCCCGGCGATGCACGGCGGGCTTGCGCCCTTGGTTCCGCGCTGGCGGCAGGTTTCAAACGGCGGGTTCGAAGCCATGCCTACGCTGCGGCAAGGGCCGGTTTTGCGGGCCGTTTCTATGAGGCGGCGATTGCAGGTTTTTAGCAGCCCCGGATCCCGTCCGGGGCGTTTTCATTTGATCGCAAAGCGGATCGTTACCTCGGCACTGAGTGCCAGCTCACCTTCGGCAATTGGCGCAGCGGCGCTGACGAACGCGGCTTCGGCGCGAAATACCGGATCGGGGCCGCTGCCTGCTTCTTCAATCGACAGGATCGGGCCAAGCGTCACCCCGGCAGCCTCGGCCATCATTAGGGCTTTGCGACGGGCTTCGATGATTGCAAGTTGCCGTGCTTCGTCAAGATGCGGCTGCGGCTCACTCACAAGAAATCGCACCGACTGGATGCGGTTGGCCCCCGCTTTGGTCAGCGAATCCAGTACCGCCCCCAACATGCCAAGATTGACGATGCGCACATTCACCACATTGGTCACCACAAAGCCCGCAATCGCAAGCGGCTGATCGTATGAGGATTTCTTGTCCTGCCATTGCGGGTGCAGCGAGAACTGGGTCGTCTGAATGTCTTTTGGCGCGATCCCGCGCTCATCAAGCAGCGCCAGAACCTCTTTCATTCGCGCTGAATTGAGCCGAAGTGCCCGGTCTGCTGTTGGCGCCTGCACCTCCACTCCGACGCTGATCATCGCCACATCCGGGGCGACGGCCACCTGACCGACTCCTTTCGAAACCAGTACGCCCTGCGGCTCTTCAGCAAATACCGGACCTGAAATGAGAAAAAAAACTAACAGAAGGCGGAAGAATCCCATGGCAATCCCTAATGGTTGTGTGTCCATCAAGCTAAGGCACTATTTCCAGTAATATCAAGCCTTTATTACGACAACTTTGGATGGTAAGCGGAAACCTGCTATAATCATTTTTCGGTCACTTTGGCGACTCCCAACGGCCACAGGAAATTGGTAAACACGACGTATGAAACCCAGTTTTGCGCTAAACCTGTCGCACGAAGGTATCGTGCTCTTGCACCGCTCGCCGCGTGGCAGCTGGACCGAAGTCGGTGATATCGCTCTGGATGATCCGGCCCTTGGCGAGAATCTTTCGTTTTTGCGCAGTACCGCCGTCGGGCTGGAAGGCAAAGGATTTGCCACCAAACTGATCATTCCAAATTCGCAGATCCTTTATGTGGAAATCGATGCGCCCGGCCCCAGCGAGGCGGAAAGACAGGCGCAGATCATGGCGGCACTTGAGGGGCGAACACCCTATGAAACGGCCGATCTGTCAGTTGACTGGCATGGGACCGGCACGGTTGTCGAAGTGGCGGTTGTGGCCCGTGAAACTCTTGACGAGGCCGAGGATTTCGCCGTTGAGCATCGCTTCAATCCCGTCAGTTTTGTCGGCCCGCCGCGCGAAGGATCCGATGGCTGGGAACCATTTTTCGGACGCACTGATTTCTCGCTTGCACTGCTTGGCGCTGATGCCGATGTGCGCGAAACACCACGTCAGGAAATAGCAGCAGTCAGCAAAGACAGTCTGTTTTCCGAGACACCTGAACATGATGCCTCTGACGAAGAAGAGGACGGGAGAGACCTTTCTGCTGACATCGAAGCGGAAGCTTCCCCATCTGACGAAAACATGTTTGCAACAAAAGGCAGTGGCAGCGCACCGACCAATATTTTCACCGATGAGCCCACAGCACCGCAGGAAAGCGATACTGTTGAGGAACCGTCAGAACCAGATGCCCCGGTTTCCGCTCCTGCCTTGACCCCTGACCCTGAAACACAGCCTGACCCCCCCGAACCTGTCAAACCGGTTGCACCGGCGCGCCCGGTCACATTCAGCAGCAGACGCAAACCCTCCGATAGTTCAGATGAGACAGAAGAGGATCATCTGGTCGACCGGATATCACCCAGAATCGCGATCCTACCAGATACTTCACTTTCTGATAGCCGACTGGCGCCGGAACTTGGCAGCCCAGCTGCCGAGGAACCGACGGGTGCCTCACCAGCGCAGATTGTCGCCGACGACCGCCTGCGGGCAAGCATTCTTGGCGACGATCAGGAAGAAAACGCCGCGCAATCCATCACCGCTCGCCTCTTCGGCCCGCTAAAAGGGATCCCACGCATCACAGCGGTTGCCCTTGGTGGGCTGACAGGCAAAATCGGCTCAGGCGCGGTAAAGGCTCTTGCCCGTGTGCGCAAGCGCTCGACCGACACTTCCGGTGATCAGGTCGAAGACGGCGCAGCGCCTGCCGCCCCCGGTTTTACGAGCCCGGCAGAAAGCGTTGAAGATGTTGCACCCGCGGCACCCGGGCTTTCCGAGATTGCCAGCACCGGCGAAGAAACCGGCGAAAGGAAACCCCTCCCTCGTCGGCTGGCCATGGGTGTTGCCGCGGTTCTGGCGTTTCTCGGCCTGATCGGGCTGGTCTATATGATGTTGCCGGGCGATGTGTCAGTTTCTGACAGAGAATCCGATCAGCCGGAGCTTGAAACCGTTTCGCTGACCAGATCGCCGGAGCATGGTGTGAGGGTCGATAACCGCCCACAACCCCGCCCCAGCGATTTCGCGACCATTGTTGCCAGCGTGTCAGGAGAACCCACAGGCAATCCCGATCTGCCACTGGTCCGGCCTGAACGACGGTCGGTCTTTGAAGGCGGCGTTGACCCTGATGAAGGCAAACCGGATACCGTTCGTCCTCTCACCGATCTGACTGAAGAGGAGCTGGCCGACATCAGAGCCGCCGGTCTTCCGGCACCAACCCAGGAAGAAATGGCCGAAGGGGCTGAAGGCAACCAACCGGGGCAGATGACTGCAGCAGAAAGTGCTGCCGCTTACGAGGCAACCGGGGCGCTGCAACGGGTGCGCGCTCCACCATCCCCTCTGGCAGATCAGGATCGCGATGACATTTTTGTCGCCTCGATTGACCGCGCCCTTGAGGCGAATGACGCGATCATCCTGCCTGATTTCAGCAACGGCCCCGGTGATGATCAGCCACGCGCGCGCCTGTCACCCCTTGACCCAGGCATCACCTTCGATCTGGATGCAGCCGGGTTTGTCAAACCGACAAAAGACGGGGCGCTGAACCCGGACGGCATCCTCGTATTTTCCGGAAAGCCAGCGGCCACACCTCCCAAAAAGCCAAAGACCGAAGAGCTTGTACCGCCCAACCCCTTGCTGGCACTCATGCCAAAACCCCGACCTGCCGACCTGAAAACCGGCGAGGATGCCATTTTTGTGCAAGGCCGCCTGACGCTTTCGCAATTACGCGCCAAGCGCGGTAAATCGCGCCCGATCTCAGCACAGGCGGAATTGGCAGGTGACGATGCAACACCCACGGAACTGGCGGTTCTGACTTCCTTCCAACCTGCCCACCGCCCCAGCGACTTTGCAGCAACCGTCGAAAAAACCCGTGTTCAGCTGGCCGCGGCAACACCGGCGACCGATACGATCATCGACGATGGGCCGGTTCTGCCGACCCGCGCCTCGGTGGCCAAGCAGGCGACGATCAAGAACGCGATCAATCTTGGGCGCATCAATCTGGTCGGCGTCTACGGCACCGATGCCAAACGCCAGGCGCTGTTGCGCTTGCCCAGCGGGCGCTTCGTCAAGGTCAAAATCGGTGACAGGGTCGATGGTGGAAGGGTTGCCGCGATTGGCGTGAACTCTTTGAGCTACGTGAAAAGCGGGCGCAACAGGGTTTTGAAGATACCGAAATAGCGCGCTCGACCGGTTGTTTCAGACGTCCTTTGAGAGCACGATCTGACCAGATGCCTGAAGCGCTAAAGCAACATCGCCGCCGCCAATCCTAAAAAGGCAAAAAAGCCAATCACATCGGTAACGGTTGTCACAAATGCGCCCGAGGCCAGCGCCGGGTCGATATCCAGTTTATCCAGCCCAATCGGGATCAGAATTCCTGCCAGCCCGGCGACCAGCATATTGGCGATCATCGCCAGTGCCAGCACCACACCCAGCATCGGGCTGTTGAACCAGATCAGCCCGACAACGCCGATAATCATCGCGAATATCAGCCCGTTGGCCAGGCCGACAAGTGCTTCGCGCCGGATCACCCGCCAGACATTGGCCCCGGTAAGGTCTTTGGTGGCAATCCCACGCACCGCCACTGTCAGGCTCTGCGTTCCGGCATTGCCCCCCATCGAGGCCACGATGGGCATTAGTATGGCCAGCGCCACGATCGCCTCAATGGTCGAGGCAAACTGAGCAATCACAATCGAGGCCAGAACCGAGGTAACAAGGTTCACCGCCAGCCACGGAAAGCGCTGACGGGTGGTCGAGATCACCCGGTCTGTCAGACTTTCATCGCCCAGTCCAGCCAAACGTTTGATATCTTCTTCGGCGTTTTCTTCCAGCACACCCATCGCATCGTCGATAGTGATAACGCCAACCAGCCGGTCATCGCTGTCAACCACCGGGGCGGACACCATGTGGTATTGGTTGAACGCATAGGCGACATCTTCCTCGCTCTGCAAAACCGGGATGGTACGGAAATCATCCTCCATGATCGACGTCATCAGCACGTCGCGCTGCGACGACATCAAAAGGCTGAGCGGCACCTTGCCTACCGGGCGCATACGCGGATCAACGATCATCACGTTGTAAAACTGATCCGGCAAATCCTTTTCTTCGCGCAGATAGTCAATCGTCTGCCCGACAGTCCAGTGGGTCGGCGCCAGCACCAGTTCGCGCTGCATCAGGCGCCCAGCACTGTCCTCGGGATATTGCAGATTCTGCTCGACCGCGACCCGGTCAGCCTCTTCCAGCGCCTCCAATACCAGTTCTTGCTGGGGCTCCTCCATATCCTCGATCAAATCAACGACATCGTCGGTTTCCAAATCACGGATTGCGTCCGCCAGCACCGCATCGGGCAGATGCTCGATCACTTCGTCGCGCAGGGCTTCGCTCAGCTCTGAAAGAACCTCGCCTTCCAGATCCATATCCAGAAGCGTCAGAAAACTGCGCCGCTCGCCTTCGCTGATCTGTTCCAGAAGGTCGGCAACGTCGGCTGCGTGAAACGGTTCCAGCAGTTCCAAAAGCCTTGGCCGGTCCGCGGCTTCCACTACACCTAGGATTTCATCGACCAGATCGGACTCAAGAGCATAGGCGTTGTCTGAAAATTCCTGCTGATCGACGAATGTATCGCTCACTGCCCTGCCCTCCGGTCTTTCCGCGAAGACTACCGCATGGGTTTCGCAAGCGACAGGGGGCAAATGCCACCGATCTTTGCTTTACCTTGTGACAGGGGCGGGTATTCTGTGCGACGGAACAATGGGAAGAACGTGATCGATGGCTGAAAAACCAGACCTGCTAGTGGGCCAGACCCTCAGTTTTGACGCTGACCCGTTCCATGTGCCCTTGACTGACTCAGTCACCTATCAACGGCGCGGAGCGGTTCTGATCAAGGATGGCAGGATCGCCAAAACAGGCACAAGGGACGTCCTTTTAACCGCGCACCCCGAGGCCATCGTTCATGACTATGGTGATGCGCTGATCACCGCAGGCTTTGTTGATGCGCATGCGCATTATCCGCAAACCGGTATTATCGCCAGCTGGGGCAAACAGCTGATTGACTGGCTCAACACCTATACTTTCCCCGAAGAAACACGGTTCAACGACCCGGCGATTGCCGCCGAAGTTGCCAAAACCTATTTTGATCTGGCACTGGCAAATGGCACCACCAGCATATGCAGCTTCTGTACGATCCATCCCGAAAGCGTCGACGTCTATTTCAACGAAGCGCAAAAACGCGGGATGCGGGTTGCCGGTGGCAAAACTTCAATGGATCGCAATGCCCCGGATGGCCTGAGGGATACTGCCCAATCCGCCTATGACGAGGGCAAATCGCTGTTGAACAAATGGCATGGCAAAGACCGGCTCACCTATGCTGTCACCCCGCGCTTTGCCCCGACATCGACACCCGGGCAACTGGAAGCTCTTGGCGTATTGTGGCAGGAACATCCCGATTCCCTGATGCAAACCCATCTCAGCGAGCAGCACCCTGAAATCTCCTGGGTAAAGGAGCTTTTTCCCGATGCGCTCGACTATCTGGACACCTACGAGCGCTACGGGCTGATCGGCAAGGGCGCATTGTTTGGCCACGCCATCCACCTTGAAGAGCGTGAAAAAGAGCGTCTGCTGGAAAGCGGCTCCGCCCTCGTTCACTGCCCGACCTCCAACACTTTCATAGGCTCGGGCCTCTTTGACATGGCCGGGCTAAAATCCCGGGGTCAGACTGTCGGCCTTGCCACAGATACTGGCGGCGGGTCTTCCTTTTCGATGCTGCGCACCATGGCGGCAGCGTACGAAGTGGCACAACTGCGTGGCACAGCGCTGCATCCGGCGCAGCTCTACTGGCTGGCAACGCAAGGTTCGGCCCGTGCCATGGGCATGGGTGACAGGATCGGCAACCTCCGCGAGGGGTTTGAGGCTGATCTCATCGTCCTCGATCTGGCCTCGACCCCGGCCATCTCCCAGCGCGCTGCGCGGGCTGAAACCTTTTGGGAGTTGCTGTTTCCCACCATCATGATGGGTGATGACCGGGCAACCAAGGCTGTCTGGGTCGGCGGAAAACCCGTACTCAGCAGTTGACGAGACTCAAACCCAGGCAGGATTAATTTCTCATGCTCCAGTCCTTCAAGGCTACAACTTCCCCCGCCGACGGCCCGCTACGCCTTCGCCTCCTGCGCGACGTTCTGACAAAGCGAGGACTGGCCGGATTTCTGGTGCCGCGCGCTGACGCACATCAGGGCGAATGGGTGCCTGCGTGTGACGAGCGGCTGTCATGGCTGACCGGCTTCACCGGCTCTGCCGGGTTTTGCGCAGCACTTGCAGATGTTGCGGGCGTCTTCGTCGACGGGCGCTACCGTGTTCAGATCAAATCGCAGGTGGATCTTAACCATTTCACCCCGGTTGACTGGCCGGAAACCAAGCTTGCTGACTGGCTGAAAACCGCCCTGCCCGAAGGTGGGCAGATCGCTTTTGACCCGTGGCTGCACGTGAAAGAACAGATCGACACTCTAAACGAAGCGCTCAAGGGCAGCGATATAACTCTGGTTGAAAGCGATAACCTGATCGATGTGATCTGGGACGATCAGCCCGACCCGCCCAAAGGCACGATCCGTCCGCATGGAATCGAGTTTGCTGGCGAGAGTAGCGAAAGCAAACGCAACCGTCTTGCCGAAGAGCTGAAGAAAGAGGGACATTCTGCCACTGTACTGACCCTGCCGGACAGTATTGCCTGGCTTTTGAACATCCGCGGATCAGATATCAGCCGCACCCCGGTTGCCCTTGCTTTTGCCATTCTTCACGATAACGGACGGGTGGATCTTTTCACTGATCCCGCCAAAATCAACGACAGTGTCAAAACCCATTTTGGCACCAGCGTCAGCACCAATTCACCTTCCGAATTCGGCCCCGCACTGGATGCACTGAACGGCCCGGTTCAGGTCGACAAAGCCGCCGCGCCGATCTGGGTCAGCAATCGTCTCAGCAACGCCGGGATCGACATCGCGTATGCGCAGGACCCTTGTGCCCTGCCCAAGGCCCGCAAGAACAAGACCGAAATCGAAGGCGCCCGTCAGGCGCATCTGCGTGATGCTGTTGCCATGGCCGAACTGCTGGCCTGGCTCGACGGGTTGGGGCCAAGCCCTGATCTTTGTGAAATTGATGTAGTGGAAAAGCTGGAATCGCTCCGCACTGCCTCGAACCTACTGGTCGATATCTCCTTTGAAACCATCTGCGGCACCGGTCCCAACGGTGCGATCAACCATTACCGGGTGACCGAAGACAGCAACCGCCGCATTCAGACGGGCGATCTGTTGCTGGTTGACAGTGGCGGGCAATATCGCGACGGCACGACGGATATCACCCGCACCATTGCCATCGGTCCACCGACTGAAGAGCATCGCACCTGCTTTACCCGCGTCCTCAAAGGCGTCATCGCGATTTCGCTGGCGCGCTGGCCAAAAGGGCTTGCCGGGCGTGATCTTGACCCGTTGGCGCGGTTCGCACTGTGGCAGGCAGGGCAGGATTTCGACCATGGCACAGGGCACGGGGTTGGTTCGTTCTTAGGCGTACACGAAGGCCCGCAACGCCTTTCGCGCATTTCGACCGTGCCGTTTGAGCCGGGAATGATTCTGTCAAATGAACCGGGGTATTATCGCGAGGGCGCGTTTGGCATCCGCATTGAAAACCTGATCGTTGTGGAAAAAGCCCCCAGACTTGACGGCGGGGATGACCGCGCCATGCTGCGCTTTGAAACCATCACCTTCACACCGATTGACCGCAATCTGATCGATGTCACCCTCCTGACGGATGTTGAGCGCGACTGGATCAACGCCTATCACGCCGAAACATTTGAAAAAGTCGCGCATCAGTGCACACCCGCAACACAAGAGTTCATGGCCCGCGCCTGCGCGCCCTTGTGAGCAGCTTGCGAAACCGTCGATCTGCTGTATTGTCCGGGTTTCAAAACCACCGGAGGCAAAATGGCAGAACATATCAAAATCCGCAGAGCCGGCGGAACCTGGGTAGTTCGCGCAGCCGGGGCCGTTTTGGCAGAATCCTCCGATGCACTTGAACTGACCGAAGGGGATTACCCGCCGGTCATCTATTTTCCGCGTCAGGATGTCGGCATGGAATTTCTCGAACAAACCGAAAGTTCCACCCGCTGCCCGCACAAGGGGCAGGCCAGCTATTTTGCCATCCATGGTAAAAGTGGCGTCTTGCCGGATGCCGCCTGGAGTTACGAAACCCCGCTAAACGCGGTTGCGGATATCGCCGGTCACTTGGCGTTTTACGGGGATAAGGTTACAGTTGAGCGAGTCTGACCCGTAGGCCCCATGCTCCATTTCAACGCCGCTGTCTTAGAGACCTGCACCACCTATCGCCCTTTTTCTGAAAGTGCCCCGCTCAGCTTGCGCGAAATATCAGCAGAGCCACCGGGGCCCGGCGAAATCCTCGTCAAAATCACCGCCGCCAGCCTCTGCCGGTCTGATCTCTCGGTCGTTACCGGCGTCCGCGCCTGGCCAATGCCCATTGTACCGGGGCACGAGGCCGCCGGAACGGTGGCAGAGGTCGGTACAGATATCACGCGGTTTGCGCCGGGCGATCAGGTGGTTCTGGTCTATCAACCCGCCTGCGGAACCTGCCCCTGTTGCAGCACTGGCGAGGTTCATCTCTGCCAGCCGGGTTTGGCTGCAAACCGCGCCGGGGCGCTTTTGACCGGCGGGCCGCGCTTGCGGCTGGGCAAAGATCCGCTTCACCATCACATGGGCGTGTCGGCTTTCGCTGAAATGGCGGTCATATCGGAACATTCTGCGGTCAAGGTTCCACGCGATCTGCCGGCAGAAATCGCCGCGCTCTTTGGTTGCGCCGTCATGTGCGGGGCCGGGACCGTCATCAACACGACCGCACTTAAAGAAGGTGAAAGCATCGCCATCGTCGGAATCGGCGGTGTCGGCGCAAGCGCCATACTTGGCGCACGTCTCACAGGTGCCAGTCGGATTATCGCAGTGGATATAGATGCGGAAAAGCTCAATACCGCCAAGGCTTTAGGTGCAACCGATGTTGTTCGTGGCGGGCCTGATGCAGCCGGGGAAATTCTGGAACTGACCAAGGGCGGCACCGATTGCGCGATGGAGGCCGCAGGGGTTCTGGCGGCTTTTAAAACCGTCTATGAAGCAACCCGCCGTGGCGGGCGCGTCAGCACTGTTGGCCTTGTCAGCCCCCAAACGCCCTTTCAACTGGATGTCTCTGGCCTTGTCACCGGGGCGAAGACCCTGCACGGCAGTTACATGGGAAGCTGCAATCCTGCCCGCGATATCCCAGAGTTCATCAGGCTTTATGAAAGTGGTGCTTTCCCGGTCGATCAGCTGATCACCCATCGCATGAAACTGAACGAGATAAACACGGCGCTTGAACGTATGGCGTCAAGCAAAGCATTACGGCAAATCCTGACACCCTGAATGGTATCGGGTTCTCTTTGAAAAGGCATAACGCCCGGTGCCTCGATGTAGTCAAAGTTACCAAGTGCGCTGAGGATCTGGGCGCGTCAGTTTGGGGCAAGTTTTTGGCTTTTTTTGATCGGCGATAAAGCCTGGAACATGCAACGAGCCCAAATTTCATTGTCGATAAAGGCGGGCAATCACTGACCCAAGCATTTTTCGGGTCAGGCCGGAAACTTACCGATCCGCCATTGCCACAAACAGAATTGCACAGCCAGCAGACCAATAGACCAATAGACCAATAGACCAATAGACCAATAGACCAATAGACCAATAGACCAATAGACTAACCCACTAGTCTGCCAGTCAACTAGTTTACTAGTTCATTGTTGCTTTTCAAAGAGTTACGCAGACCTCTCGCAAGGTTCCCCGTCAGGAATGCTCTTCCGCCGCCGTTTCCGCCAAAGCGCGGTTATAAGCCCTGAGAGCATCCACCTGAAACAGCGCGCCCCAAAGCTCGGGCGGCGCGTCTTCCCCACCCAGCGTTACCACCGGAATGAACTCAACAGCCGCGTTTTCAAACATCGGCATGGCCACTTCCAGCGTTGCGTTGCCGTCAAGATAGACCCCCTGCTCGATCAGTTCCCAACAACTGTCTTCCGAGGCGGCCCTGGCTTCGCCGACCGGGCGCATCACCCTGGCAACCAGACAGGTTGTCAGCAAATAGGCCTGTGGCCCGGCAGCCAGATGCACGTTGCGCCGCTCAAGTTGCGTCAGGAAAAATGACATATCGACAAGCCGACTGGCCAGAGCTGTGGACAGCGATACAGCCACCATCACCGCAAGCCCGGTCTGCCAGTCACCGGTCAGTTCAAAAACGATCAACGTCGTTGAGATCGGTGCGCCCAGTACCGCCGCTGCAACCGCCCCCATCCCGGCCAGAGCGTAAAGTGTTTCGGAGCCTGAAACGGAGGGAAAAATGCTGGTCGCCGCATAGCCAAAGGCCAGCCCGGTCAGGGCACCCATCATCAGGGAGGGTGAAAAAATCCCGCCACCCATACGCCCGGCAAAGGTGATGACCACCGCAGCGCATTTGACCACAGCAAACAGCACCGCCCCCCAGAACGCCAGCTTACCGGTCAGCGCAGCGGATGTCGTCTCATAGCCAACGCCGATGATATGCGGATAGAGGATCGCCAGTGCCCCCAGCATTGCCCCGGCAATGGCCGGGCGCAGCCAGCGCGGCACATGCAGCGAGCGCTGGATATGATCGCCCATATCCTCGGCCCAGAAAATGGATTTCATCAGAACTACCGCAACCACACCGGACAGAAGGCCAAGCAGCATGAAGGCCGGCAGTTCGACATAAAATTCCAGCACGTTCTCTGCTGGCAGGTAAAACTCGGTCACATTGCCAAATTCGATCCGGCTGACCACCGTTCCGGCAACCGAGGCGATGACGATCGGGGCAAATGCATGCACTGCAAAATGCCTCAGCACCACTTCAAGCGCAAACAGCGCCCCTGCAATCGGCGTGTTGAAAGAAGCAGACACTGCTGCCGCAACTGCACAGCCCAGAAGATCGCGCCCGGTAATGCCGTCAGCCCGGATCAGATTGCTGACCCAGGTTGAAATCATCGCCCCCAAATGCACAACCGGCCCTTCGCGCCCAGAGGATCCGCCGCTTGAAAGCGTAATCAGCGAAGCGGCGGCAGAGGCCAAGCCCTCCTTCACCTCAACCCGTCCTTCGCCAAGGGCCGCACCCTCGATCACATCGGCAGGTGCCCGTACCCGCCCATCCGGCGTGAAAATATGCAGGATCAGCCCAACCACCAGCCCGCCGCAAATCGGCAGTACCAGCACCCAGAACCACGGCAGGGTTTCAGCATGCGAGGCCAGCATCACGTCATCGGTGCCATAAAGGTAGGTTTGAAGTGCCGCGATGCCTTTACGAAAGCCAAGTGCGGCGAACCCGGCAGCAATGCCGATCAGTAGCGCAATGAACCAGAACTGAACCTGGCCGGGGCCCTTTTCCAGCATCGTCCGCCAACCGCGAATAATCTGGTTGCGCCAGTGTTTCAGGCTCTGTTTTACAAAATCACGACTGGACTCTGCCACACTGATAATCCGCTTTGGCCTCTTTTCCCCGCAAGCAACCTGGCCTAGTTTGGCCCTGTATCGCTCAACCGGGGAACGCTCATGTCCATCAAGACCGCACTTCAGGAATTGCGCAAGGTTTTAGCGGATCAAATCAGCACTTCAAGGCCCGATCTGACCACGCATGGACAAAGCGAAACCCATTTTGACGCCATTCTGCCTGATGCGGTGCTTTTTCCGCGCTCTACAGCCGATATTGCCCAGGCATTGAAGATTTGCCACGCCCATGGATGCCCGGTGATCGGCTGGGGCACGGGCACATCGCTTGAAGGCCACGCGCTGGCCGTACATGGAGGTCTGGTGGTTGATTTTTCCCACATGAACAGGGTGTTGTCGGTCAATGCCGACGATCTTGACGTTACCGTTCAGCCGGGCCTCACCCGCGAAGAGTTAAACACCGAGCTCCGTGCAACCGGCCTCTTTTTCCCCATCGATCCCGGTGCCAATGCCTCACTCGGCGGCATGGCCGCCACCCGCGCCAGCGGCACGACTGCGGTGCGGTACGGCACCATGCGCGATAATGTTCTGGCGCTTGAGGTGGTGCTTGCCGACGGCCGCATCATCCGAACCGGAACGCGGGCACGAAAATCCTCAGCCGGATATGACCTGACAGCGCTGTTTCTGGGCTCAGAAGGCACATTGGGTCTGATCACCGAACTGACTCTCAAGCTCTATGGCCAGCCCGAAGCAGTCTCGTCCGCTGTTTGCGCATTTGACGATATCGCAGCCGCCGTTGAGACAGTCATCGCCACCATCCAGATGGGCATCCCGATGGCAAGGATCGAATTTGTCGATGAGGCCACTGCCCGCGCCTTTAACAGCTCTGCCAATGCCGACATGCCGGAAAAACCGCATTTGCTGCTGGAATTCCATGGCTCGGACGCCGCAGTAGCCGAGCAGGCGGAACGGGTCGGTGAGATCGTTTCGGAAATGGGTGGCAGCGATTTCAAATGGTCGACCCTGACCGAAGATCGCAACGCGCTCTGGCGGATGCGGCACAACGCGTATTACGCAGCCCTTGCCCTCAAACCGGGTGCAACGGCTGTGGTGACGGATATCTGCGTGCCGATCTCGCGCCTGGCGCAGGCAGTCAGTGAAACCCGCGCCGATATCGCCGCCAGCGGTCTTCCGGGGCCGATCCTGGGGCATGTGGGTGACGGAAATTTTCATGCCGTGCTTCTGATCACACCGGGGGATGCTGCAGAAAAACAGATCGCACTTGACCTGGCGCATAGGATGGCCAAGCGGGCCCTTGCCCTTGGCGGCACCGTCACCGGTGAACATGGCGTTGGTATGGGCAAGCTGGATTTCATGGAAGCCGAGCATGGCACCGGCTGGCAGGTCATGGCCGAGATCAAGCGCGCCCTTGATCCCCAGAACCTGATGAATCCCGGCAAAATGGTGCGCATGAATTAACCCCTTGGCTTGGGTCATTGCCCTCAACATATGGGGTGATGGATGTCATAGGCGTAATTTCTCGCCTTTACCTTCGATCCCTCCGCACCCAATTGGCACCCTGAAGACCCAGCGCAACCCACTGAAATCATACAATGAACTACTAAACTGGTTGGCCGGTAGATTGGTCGATTGGTCTTCCGGTCTTCCGGTGCATCGGTTTACCGGTCTGTCGGTCGATCAATAGACCGATCTATCAGTCCACCAGCATACCAAATGACCGGCTCACCTACCGCACGGAGAAACATGTCGGCAAAAGCCTTGCGTAGCGTTTTCGTGGTTTACCTGTATGGAACAACCGTTTCGGGCCTTGGTTCAACCGCTCTTGAGCAATATTCCCGCTGCTGCACGCGCCTCATCGGTCACAACGTCACCTGCCAGCATCCGGGCGATTTCATCGACGCGCGTCCCCCCGGCAATCGGCACCACTTCAGACGTCGTGGCCCCCGCCTTCACCCGTTTCTCAACCCGCCAGTGATGCGCACCAAATGCTGCGACCTGCGGTGAATGGGTCACCACCAGCACCTGCCCGGTCTCGGCCAGCGCCGCCAGCCGTCGCCCGACAGCATCGGCCGTCGCCCCACCAATGCCGCGATCAATCTCATCAAAAATCATGGTCTGATCACCCGATTGCCCGCTGAGACAGACCTTAAGCGCCAGCAAAAAGCGCGATAATTCACCGCCCGAGGCGATTTTGTTCAATGGTCCTGCCGGGGCGCCTGGATTGGTGGCAACAGTGAACTGCACCCCATCGATGCCATCGCTACCCGGATTGAGGTCGGTAATTTCCGTTTTAAAAACAGCACGTTCCATCTTGAGTGGGGCCAGTTCACCGGCCATTGCCAGATCAAGTTTCAACGCCGCCTCCCGGCGTTGGCCGCTCAAACTCGCTGCCTTTTCCCGATATATCTTTTCCGCCCGAACCACCGCCTCTTCACAAGTTGCGATGCGCGAAGCCCCGCCCTCAACTGCCGCCAGTTTCTGCCGTAACTGATCTCCGAACGCCCCCAGATCATCCGCCGCCACCCCGTGTTTGCGTGCCAGCGACCGAATGGCGAAAAGCCGCTCCTCTGCGTTTTCCAGCTCATGCGGATTGAACTCAAGTGCTGCCAGACAGTCCGCCACACCACGCTGCGCGCTATCCAACTCTTCAGCCGCCCGCGCCAAAGCCTCTAACGGGGCATCAAGCCGACCTTCGGCTTGCGATTCCACCCCTTGAAGCCATCTTGCGGCGTCCCCAAACGCCCCTTCCGCCCCCTCATGGCCAAGGGCACCTGCGGCTTTCACGATATCTTCGCGAATGCGTTCCGCCGCCTGCATCAGCCGCCGCTTTGCATCCAGTGCCGCATCTTCGCCGGGCTCGGGCGCCAGCGCATCCAGTTCCTCAACCGCATGCAACAGATACTCCCGGTCCTTTTCCGCCGCCGCCACCTCGTCCCGCGCGGCCGATAGTTCATCCTGCCGCCGGGAAAGCTCCTTCCAGCAGGTGCGAACCTCTAAAAGCAAGGCCTCAACCCCGGCAAAAGCATCCAGCAAGGCCCGGTGCCCACGCATATTCAACAAGCCACCATCATCCTGCTGGCCATGGAGCTCAACCAGTGTTTCGGTGATCCGGCGCAGGGTTTCCGCCGAGCATCGCCGGTCATTCACATAGGCCTGCTTGCGCCCGTCAGGCTTGCTGACACGCCGCAAAATCAACTCTGCCCTGCCGGGCAGCCCGGCCTCATCAAGCAGGTACATCGCAGGATGATCTGGCGAAAGGTCAAATTCCGCTGTTACTTCCGCCTGATCCGCACCCTTGCGCACCAGATCGCTCTGGCCGCGCCAACCCAGCACAAAACCAAGTGAATCCAATAAGATAGACTTGCCTGCCCCGGTCTCACCCGTCAGCACATTCAGCCCGGGCTGAAACTCAAGTTCCAGCCGTCCGATCAGCAACATGTCACGGATAGACAGCCCGCGCAGCATTTGCGTCAGCCCCCGATAACCCGACTCAGAGCCAGGCGCCCTTGATCACCCGGCGATAAACCCGGCTGAGCCAGCCGTCGCCCTTGGCCTCGGGCCTCAGACCCTTGCCGGTCAACAGCGCATAGCTGTCCTCATACCAGTCCGTCGCCTTGAAGTTATGCCCCAGAATGGCCCCGGCGGTCTGCGCTTCGGCATCAAGGCCAAGTGACAAATAGGCCTCGACCAGCCGGTGCAGGGCCTCTGGCGTGTGCGTGGTCGTCTGATAATCCTCGACCACAACCCGGAACCGGTTTATCGCTGCGGTAAAATGCCCGCGCTTGAGATAATAACGCCCGACTTCCATTTCCTTGCCCGCAAGGTGGTCGATCGCCAGTTCGAATTTCAGGATCGCCGATTTCGCATATTCACTGTCAGGATAGCGCTCAATCACCACACGCAAAGCCTGCAAGGCCTGAAATGTGTTGCCCTGATCACGCCCGACCTTGTCGATCTGGTCATAATAGCTGAGCGCCATCAGATATTGCGCATAAGCGGCATCTTCATCGGCCGGGTAGAAATCCAGATAACGCTGGGCGGCACTGCGCGCCTGCTCGTATTCCTTGCCCTGATGATAGGCAAAGGCCGACATGACAATGCCACGCTTGGCCCATTCAGAATAGGGATAAAGGCGTTCAACTTCGCTGAACAACCGCGCCGCTTCTTCTTCCTGGCCAGAGGCAAGCTCGGCCTCAGCCGCCTTGAAAATCTGCTCAGGTGGCTGGTTTTCCAGGGGATCGCCCTCTTCCTTTTTGGCACAAGCTACCAAAAAGACCAGACAGGCCACGACAAGCCACTGATTTGCCAGTTTCTTTCCCGTCTTCATGCCCGTGTCATCCCGTCACAATCAAGCAGCAGATCGCGCTGCACGCATACTGGCTTTACCTAACACAAATTGCCAAGAGTAAAAACGGATTCGCCATGATTTTACCGACCTGTGACCGAGTCAAATCCCCGGTCGCGTCACATTCAGGCAACCTTGCTCAAATCCGACCGGCGCACACCAACGCCCGGCAGCTTGTTGGCGGTATCCGGATCACAGATGACCATCTCATAGGTCATCGGGTTTGCGAAAAGTTTTCTCAGAAGCGCATTGGTCGCTGCATGACCAGCGCGAATGCCATTGTAACGCCCCAGAATCGGCGCCCCGGCCAGAGCGAGATCGCCCAGCGCATCCAGCATTTTGTGGCGCACATATTCATCAACATGCCGGGGACCACCCGGTGTCAGAACCTTGTCGCCATCAACCACAAGCGCATTGTTGAGGTTTCCACCAAGGCCAAGCCCCTGTGACAGCATCCAGTCGACATCCGCCTTGCGGCAGAACGTCCGGCTGTTGCAAAGCTCGCGCACAAAGGCGCCATTGGCCATGTTCAGGCATTTGCTCTGACGGCCTATTGCTTCATCGGGAAATTCGATGCTGAAATCAATTTCAAGATTTTCATGCGGCTCGATCGACACTTTAACGCCGTCGTTTTCAACCTCGACCCGTTCCAGCACGCGGATCACACGAACCGGGGCCTGCAGCGTCTGAGCACCAACTGCCAGAATTTCGCGTACGAACCGGTCCGAACTGCCATCCATGATGGGCACTTCCGGACCATCGACCTCGATCAGGGCATTGTGAATGCCACATCCCACAAGGGCGGCCATCAGATGTTCGATGGTCGAAATATTGACACCGGCATCATTGGCAATATTGGTGCACAACCTGGTGTCGGTGACATTGTCGTAGCGCGCCGCGATCAGGTTGTCGCGATCCTTGATATCAACCCGGCGAAACCAGATGCCATATTCAGCCGATGCGGGTAAAATCTGAAGGCGCACAGGGCGACCGGTGTGAAGGCCGGTCCCTACCAGGCTGATCACATTTTTTACCGTTGTCTGCACTTAAGGCCCCCGAATTCACGCCGGAAATGGCGCTATGGAAATTTGGACCTTTCCTAGTGAAGGGATTTGTTTACCACAACTCAATCTTTGTGACCGTTTGCAACATTGGCGCCGGCCATTTGCGGATTTCCGCCGATGGATTTGGAAACAGATTGTTTCCTCTGATTTTCTGCTGATTCTCGGTGCAAAAAGGCGCGCCAAAACCCTTTGGCGCGCGCTGGATTTGCCGCATTTCGCGCGTTTATCTAGTTCGCCTGACGCCTCAAAAATGCAGGAATATCAATGCGTTCCTGCTCTGCGTCATGATCGTTTTCATCCGCTGATCCAACTCTGGGATGGATTTGCTGTTGTTGCTCGTTCTGAGTTGGCTCTGCCCCATGCCCGGTCATGCGATTGATCAGACTGTTGATGCCAAACCGACCGGTTTTTTCCTGAGGCTGGCCCTCCGCGCGGGTTCCGACCTCCGGCGTGCGGGGTTTCGGGGCCTTGTTCACAGCCGCCTGCAACCTTGCCATGGCGTCCGGCGAAGGGGTTCCCGGGGATGGCGGTTTGGGCGCGACAAAGCCTGACAACTCGTCAGACGCGCTGGTTTCAATCGGCTCTGGCTGCATCTGTCTTTGCTCCGGCTGATAGACCGGCGGCGGCAGGTCATCAGCTTCGTGCTGGCCCGAAGTATCGTCAAAGAGCGACATGCCAAGATTATCGCCATCGGCAAACTCGGGCTCACTTTCCAGATCCGACAAGAGGCTTGGTTGCTCTACCGGCTCTGTCGGAGCAACCTCAACCGGTGCTATCGCAACCTCTTCCGCTTTCTTCGGCATCAGCGGTTCAGACATCTTGCGCCGCGGCACCGGCATTTCATGCACGATTTCTGCCGCGTCAATTCCGGTCGCAACGACAGATACCCGCATCTCGCCGTCCATACCCGTATCAAGGGTCGAGCCGACGATAATATTGGCATCCTGATCCACTTCTTCGCGAATCCGGTTTGCCGCCTCATCCAGTTCAAACAGAGTGAGATCATGGTTGCCAGTGATGTTGATCAGAACGCCACGCGCACCTTTAAGGCTGATCTCGTCCAAAAGCGGATTGGCAATGGCCTTTTCTGCCGCCTGAATGGCCCGGTCCTCACCGCTGGCCTCGCCGGTGCCCATCATGGCCTTGCCCATCTCATCCATGACGGAACGCACATCGGCGAAATCAAGGTTGATGATCCCCGGGCGTACCATCAGATCGGTTACACCCTTGACGCCTTGGTAAAGCACGTCATCGGCCATCGAGAACGCCTCGGTAAAGGTGGTTTTCTCGTTGGCGATGCGAAAGAGGTTCTGATTGGGGATGATGATCAGCGTATCCACGACTTTCTGCAGCGCCTCGACACCTTCCTCGGCCTGGCGCATGCGCTTGGCACCCTCAAACTGAAACGGCTTGGTCACAACGCCGACAGTCAGAACGCCAAGTTCGCGCGCCGCCTGAGCGATGATCGGAGCCGCACCGGTACCGGTGCCCCCACCCATACCTGCAGTGATGAAGCACATATGCGACCCGGCAAGTCGGTCCACGATATCTTCAATGCTTTCCTCTGCAGATGCGGCTCCGACTGAAGGCCGTGCTCCAGCCCCCAACCCTTCGGTGACTTTCACACCCATCTGAATTTTCTGTGGCGCCTTGGCCTGTGCCAAGGCCTGCGCGTCGGTATTCGCGACGACAAAATCGGCGCCTTCGAGCGCCTTTTCGATCATGTTGTTGACTGCGTTGCCGCCTGCCCCACCAACGCCGAACACTGTGATTTTCGGTCTCAGGTCCTTTGTGTCGGGCATCCGAAGATTCAGGGTCATTTTGTGTTCCGCCTGCTTGCCTGTCGATCCGGTCTTATGACCGATTTTTTATACTGCTGATTCCGTATCGTACCCGAGCCTATCTGCCCGGTCACCAAAAATTTGTGAATTTATCCACAATATATAGGGGTTAGACCCGGTTTTTGGCACATTTTTGCCTATTGAAGGCGATTTGTCCGTCATTGCCGCAACATTACCAGTTTTCGCGGAACCATTTTACCGCCCGCTTGAACGAGCGCCCGGCATAGCGGTCCGCCGGAATTTCAAAATCCCAGCATTCATCCTGCGGATGGGCCGCGTGCAAACACAGGCCCACACCCGAGGAAAAAGCCGGCCCCGTAGCCGCCTGCGGCAGGCCCTGCACTCTCAATGGCCGTCCCAGCCGAACCTGCCTGCCAAAAACCTTTGCGGCAAGATCACCAAGCCCGGGTATCTGACTGCCACCGCCCGTCAGAACGATGCGCTGGCCCGGCAGATGCTCAAACCCCGCACCGTCAAGCCGCGCCTGCACCTCTTCCAGTATCTCTTCAACCCGTGGCCGCATGACACCAATCAGCTCGGCCCTGCTGACCTTCCGGCGGTCATGTTCCCAATCGCCGGTCTCGCCGCCGATATCAATCATTTCCCGGTCATCCATTCCGGTCGCCTCAACCCCGCCATAAAAGGTCTTGATCCGCTCGGCCATTGGCAACGGAATCTGCAAGCCTTGCGAAATATCCGAGGTGATATGCGCCCCGCCCATGCGAACCGCATCGGTATAAATCATGTGCTTGCGGATAAAGATCGAGATGCCGGTGGTTCCGCCGCCAAACTCGATACAGGCCGCCCCAAGCTCCTGCTCGTCCTCCACCAGCGATGACACGCCACTGACATAGGCAGACGAGGCAATCCCCGCCAGTTCCAGATCGCAGCGCTTGATACAGTGCAGCAGGTTTTCAATGGCCGAGGTGTCAATCGTCAGCATATGCATATCAACCGACAACGCATTGCCGATCTGGCCACGCGGATCAGACAGGCCCGAACGGTGATCGAGTGCAAAATTCACCGGCAGCGCGTGAATGACCTGCCGGTCAGGGCCGTAATCGGGCACATCGCATTCTGCCAGCACCCGCGCGATATCGTGTTCACTGACCCCGGCTTCATGCAGATCGACATTGCCGGTCAGCCCGTAGGACCGAGGGCGGGCACCCGAAAAACATGCGATCACATGATCAACCCGCACATTGGCCATTTTCTGCGCCCCTTGCACAGCCGTGCGAATGGCGCGTTCGGTTTCCTCCATCCGGTCGATCTCGCCGAATTTCACCCCGCGCGAACGCGTCGTGGCAACCCCGACGACGCGAAATCGCGATTGCCCGGCCATCGAGCCAACCTCCTCGCCTGCGGTCGCCATGGCAACCCCGTCAAATCGCAGAACCAGACAGGCGATTTTCGATGTACCGATATCCAGAATGGCCACGATCCCGCGCTGCATGGCTGCCTGGCGCTGGTTCCGCATGGCGCGCTGGGTTTGGTAAAGCTCGGTCATCAGGCGTCGTCTCCGTCTTCGGTCCCGGGAATGTGCAAATGCTCTCGGATCGCGTCATTCGCCAGCCTCAGCGTCGGGCGGCTGGTGTCACGCAAATCAATCGACACCAGATCACGAGCCAGTAAGTCATTGATTTCATTAAGAGCAAGAATAAGTTCCAATGCAGCGATCGGGTTGCTCTCAGGCAGCATGATTCTGAGATCGCGATCCAGAACCAGATCCCAGCGACGCTCGCCAACACGCGTCAGCCCACGCAAGCGGCCCGCTACTGGCTGTGCTGCCCGATAAAGCTCCAGCGCCTCTTTCGTGACCCGATCAGCCCCTTCTCCGGCAATCAGCGGCAAATCGGCCCGGTCCTGGCGTGCCGCTAGCGACGACACCCGGTGCCCGGAGACATCCAGAAGCTCCAGCGCCTCGCGCCCGCGCCAGACCAGCGCCGGTACGCGCTCGCGTATCTCCACATCCAAAACCCCACCAGGGCGCACGACCAGCTCGGCCTGCGCCACCGCATCCAGTTCCTCAATGCGGATGCGCATCGCCTCCAAATCCAGATCAAACGAGCTGATCGGGAAATCCAGCGCCGTCACTTCGCGGATGTCGGTGGCGACCTCTTCGGACACGTTCTCGATCCGCATCAGGTTGACCATGAATTCGGGCCGGTGCTCGATATTCCGGCGCAGCTCGCTCAACTGCGAGCGGATCGTCTCAACCCGAACCGGATCAGACAGGTACCAACTGGCCAGAAACATGACCGAAAAGGCAGGCACGCCAGTGCGCAGAACCGCACGGAAAACCGGGGTCAGCCACAACCTTTGGAACCGGTAAGATACCCGGCTCGGCGCCGGATCGCGTTTGGGGGCGACAAGCGGCTCTAACGGTTGCATGAGGCATCCTCCACCAGCCAGCGACAGAGCGCGCCAAAGGATATCCCGCAATGCTCCGCCTGCTCGGGCGACAGCGATGTCGGGGTCATTCCGGGCTGGGTGTTGGTCTCAAGCAGGATCAACCCATCCACCCCGAGCGCCTCATCCCAGCGAAAATCAGTGCGGCTGATACCCTTACACCCCAGCGCCTCATGCGCCCGTTTGGCAAAGTCCATACAGGCGTCAAAAATCTCCGCCGGAAGAATTGCCGGCACCTCGTGCCGCGACCCGCCGGTTTTGTACTTGGCGTCGTAGTCATACCAGCCATCGGTAATGATATCGGTGACAGTCAGCACCTTGTCGCCCATGACACTGGCAGTCAGTTCACGCCCCGGAACGAACGCCTCCACCATCACGGTCTTCGGCATTTCCTCTGAAAGCTGGGCCGGACCATTGGCATCCTTATGCACGATATAGACCCCGACAGATGACCCCTCGTTATAGGGTTTCACCACATATGGCGGTGCCATCGGATGGGCACGCCGGGCATCCTCAGTCGCAACCAAAAGGCTGTTCACAACCGGCAGACCAGCCATCCGGTAAACCGCTTTCGTGCGCTCCTTGTCCATCGCCAGTGACGACGCCAGCACACCGGAATGGGTATAGGGAATTCCCAGCCATTCCAGCATCCCCTGAACACAGCCGTCTTCCCCCCAGCGGCCATGCAGGGCATTGAACACGATATCTGGTTTTTCTTGCATCAGCACAGCAGCCAAATCCGGACCTGCGTCCAGTTCGACCACTTCATAGCCTTCGCCCCGCAACGCCCTGGCGCATTCACGCCCTGACACCAATGACACCTCACGCTCAGCACTCAGGCCGCCTTTGAGGACCGCTACACGGGGGGATGTACCACTTGACATTCCCGCCTCAATCTACTGCTCACCAGCCCTTTTTGCGGGCCTTTTTGTCTTTTTATTTCAGGGGGTCGGTTCGCCAACCCGCATGATTTCCCACTCTAGCCAAATTCCCGAGTTTTGGAAAACCTTTTTTCGTACCTCTTCGCCCAGATTTTCCAGATCAGCGGCAGTTGCGCCACCTGCATTGATCAGGAAATTGGGATGCTTCTCAGACATCTGCGCCCCGCCCAGCTTTGTGCCGCGCAAACCGGCCTCGTCGATCACTTTCCAGGCCTTCAGATCATGTACGTCATCGGCTTTTCCGGTCGAGGAATAACCGGCAGGATTGCGAAAGGTCGACCCGCAGGAGCGATCCTTGACCGGCTGCGTCTCGGCCCGCCGCGCCAGCGCCGCTTCCATCTTCGCCTCGATCTCCGCAGGTTCACCCTTTGGCGGGGCAAGCACCGCCTGCACGATCACCATGTCAGGGGGCAGGCCGGACTGACGATAGCCAAAGCCCATATCGTCTTTCTTCAGGGTCACGATCTTTCCGTCACGCGCAACAGCCGTGGCACTGACGAATACGTCCGCCAGATAGCTGCCATAGCACCCGGCATTCATTCGGATCGCGCCACCGATGGCACCGGGAATGGTGCGCAGGAATGCCAGATCATAGCCATCTTGCGCCGCCGCCTTGGCCACCTGCGAATCAAGCGCGCCCGCACCGACGCGCACGCAGCCGTTTGCCATCACCTCATAACCGTTGAACCCCCGCCCCAGCCGGATCACCGCGCCGCGGATGCCACCGTCACGAATGATCAGGTTTGATGCCACGCCCATCGCCATCACCGGCACCTCTTCCGGCAACGCCTTCATGAAAGTCGCGATATCAGCCATATGCGCCGGTTGAAAAAACAACTCCGCCGCGCCGCCAACCCTCAGCCAGCTGAGATCGGCCAACGGGCGGTTGAGGGTGATCTTCCCGGCCACATCCGGCAGTCTGTCTTTCCAGTTATCGTCGGTCAATTTCACACTATCCATTCACGACGCGGGCGCCGTTTGCATCAGGTCCGCACGCCCTATTGCTTAGCCGGCCCGCCCGAAACTTTCCGCCACAAAGCCCGCCCATAATAGCGCGCCGGATAGCGAAAAATCGACAGCGCTGCCACAAACAACCCCAGGGCCCAGAAAAACCCGGTTTCCCAGCCCAGATAAACCAGCACGAAAGGAAACATCGCCAGCAGCGGAAAGCCAAAGCGTTTATGGAACTTGCTTAGCAACATGCCAACCAATGACACCACCAGCACCCAGGCAATCGTCACCAGCAAAGACGTGTTCATGACCCCAGCGCCTCTGGCAGCCCGTGCGCCCAGGCCGAGATTGTCCCGGCCCCAAGGCACACCACCATATCACCGGGCCTAGCTTCACGCCGCACCAGATCGGCCAGACATTTCTCTTCCAGCAAAGCGCTGGCATTGCGATGCCCATGCGCGATCAGCCCGTTCACCAGATCATCCCGGCTGGCGCCCTCGATCGGCTCTTCGCCAGCGGCATAAACCTCAGCTATGGCAACGACATCGGCATCGTTGAAACAGGTGCAGAAATCATCAAACAGGCTGGAAAGCCGCGTGTAGCGATGCGGCTGATGCACCGCGATCACCCGCCCTTCGGTCGCCTGACGCGCCGCTTTCAGCACGGCGGCAATTTCCACCGGGTGGTGGCCGTAATCGTCAATGATGGTGATCCCGTCAACCTCGCCCACCTTGGTAAAGCGCCGGTTGACGCCCTTGAAACTGGCCAGCGCTTCACGAATTTCGCTGGCCTTCATGCCCAGATGCCGCGCCACCGCGATTGCCGACAATGCATTGAGAACGTTGTGATCCCCCGGCATCGGCAGCGAGATTTCGTTGATCCGCTTATCCTCGTCGCGCAGATAAATATCAAAATGCGCCACACCGTTTTGGTATCTGAGGTTCCCGGCGCGTACATCTGCCTGCGTGTTGAACCCATAGGTAATCACCCGCCGGTCATTGATCCGCCCGACAAGCGCCTGCACCTCGGCGTGATCGGTGCAGCAGACCGCGACGCCATAAAACGGAATGTTGTGCACGAATGTGTAAAACGCATCCCTGAGTGCATCGAAACTGCCGTAATGTTCCATATGTTCCGCGTCGATATTGGTGACGATAGCGATGGTCGCCGGCAGCTTGACGAAAGTGCCGTCGCTTTCATCGGCTTCCACCACCATCCACTCGCCCTCACCCATGCGCGCATTGCTGCCATAGGCGTGAATGATGCCGCCATTGATCACCGTCGGGTCCAGCCCGCCTGCATCCAGAAGCGTCGCCACCATGGTCGTCGTCGTTGTCTTGCCGTGGGTTCCTGCAATGGCGACGTTTGATTTCAGCCGCATCAGTTCGGCCAGCATCTCCGCCCGGCGCACCACTGGCAGGCCCAGTTTGCGTGCCTCATCAAGCTCGGGATTGCCCGGTTTGATCGCTGACGAGATAACCACGACAGCCGCACCTTTCAGGTTTTCAGCCTCTTGCCCGACAAAGATCTTGGCACCAAGCTCGGACAGTCGTTCGGTGATCTTGCTGGCCTTCAGGTCCGACCCCTGCACGCTATAGCCATGATTGAGCAGAACCTCGGCAATGCCTGACATGCCGATACCGCCAATGCCGACAAAATGAATCGGCCCGATATCGGTGGGGAGTTTGGTTGCCGCGTTCATTCCAGTTCCTCATCCCCGATTGCCAGTTCCTCGACCATCAGAACCAGTGATTCCGTGGCCTCCGGCTTGCCATAGTCTTTCGCCGCACTGGCCATGGTTATTGCAACATTCGGATCGGACAGGATCGAATGCACATGCCGTGCCAGATCTAGCGCGGTCAGGTCAGCTTCCTGAAGCATAAAGGCCGCTCCGGCGTCAACCATCCCTCGTGCATTGGCGGATTGTTCATCACGAATGGCGATAGCCAGAGGGATGAATATCGCCGGACGGCCAACCACCGATATATCAGCAACCGACGAGGCCCCGGCGCGCGAAATAACCAGCTGCGCCTCCGCCAGTCTGCTCGGCACATCGTTGAAAAACGGTTCGACCTCGGCAGGCACGCCGATATCGGCATAACGCTTGCGCACCAGTTCAATATCCTCGGGGCGGGCCTGATGCGAAATGCGCAGATGCTGCAGCACATCATCCGGCAGCAGGCCAATCGCCGCTGGCACCACATCCGACAAAACCCGTGCGCCCTGCGATCCGCCGATTACCAACAGGCTCATCGGATAATCGCCGGGGGTAATATATTGTGCGTGTTCGCGTTCCAGAACGGCACCGCGCACCGGATTGCCGGTGTGGATCGCCTCAACACCCTTGGGCAAGTCTGTCGGCCAGGTGCCACAGGCCACCTGATTGACCCGGCGGACAAACAGCCGGTTGACGCGACCAAGAACCCCGTTCGCCTCATGCAACATGCGCGGTTTTCTGGTAATCCAGGCCGCTGCCATCGCCGGAAAGGCCGGATAACCGCCAAACCCCGCGACCACGTCCGGCTTGTCACGCAGCATTTTAAAAGTTGCGTGCACCACACCTTTCAGCAAATGAAACGGCGCCATCAGCTTGGCAATCAACCCACCGCGGCCAAAGCTGGCACTGTCGACCACCTCGACCTCGACGCTATGCGGGAAACCTCCGGTAAAACGCGCCCCGCGCTCGTCGGTGGACAAGACAACCCGCCAGCCGGCTTTCAGCATCTCCTCGGCCAGTGCCTGCGCCGGGAACATATGCCCGCCAGTGCCACCTGCCGCAATAATCAGGGTTCTTTGTCCGCTCATCGGCCCTTAACTTTCATCGCCGCCGGATGATATCGCTCATCTCGCCTTGCGGTCGGGTGCGTGTAAACGCCAGAAGCATACCTAATGCAATCCCTGCCGCAATCAAAGAAGACCCCCCGTAAGAGACAAAAGGCAGCGTCATTCCCTTGGCTGGCAACAATCGCGCCGCCACGCCCAGATTGATCAGCGCCTGCAAACCAAAGAGTGCGGCCAGCCCGGTACCCGCCAGTCGGGTAAACGGGTCACGCTCGCGGATTAGGCGGAACATCGAACGCACGGTAACCAGCAGAAAGAGCGCGATCACAACAAGCACCAGCACCAGCCCGTATTCCTCGGCCGCGACCGCAATGATGAAATCCGTATGCGCATCGGGCAAGGACCACTTGACCGTCCCACCACCAACCCCGACACCGAAATAACCGCCCTCCTGAATGGCATTGGCGGCATAGCCAAGCTGTGTCGTCGGATCGATCTCGGGGTTGAGAAAGCCGTCAATGCGCCGGGCGAAATGCTCTGAATGCTGATAGGCGAGTGTGCCGCCAAGAACCGTCAGCGCCGCAATTCCCAAGAGAATAAGGATCGGTGCCCCGGCAACGAAATACATGATCCCCCAGGAAGCAAGAATCAGGCTCGCCTGCCCGAAATCGGGCTGCATGATCAAAAGCGCCACAAGCGCCAGCGCCACCAGAAGCGACAAGCGCTTGCCGGGCGGGCCGAAAATCTCGCCCGAGGCCGACATCATCCATGCGGTAAAAATCACGAAACCGGGTTTCAGAAACTCCGATGGCTGAACCGAGGCAAAACCCAGCGAATACCACCGTGTCGCACCTTTGCCAAAATCGGTGCCGAAAATCGGCAGCAGCGAAACTGCAACAACAGATGCGATAAACCCAAGCACCCCAAGCCGGCGCACCAGTTGCGGTGACATCATCGAAGTGATGATCATCGCACTCAGCGCCACAGAACCAAAAACCGCCTGCCGGATGACAAAATGAAACGGCTGATACCCGGTCTTGGCCGCCAGAGGCGGCGAGGCTGCAAACCCCAGCAAAAGCCCGACGGCAAACAACAACAGAACGCAGGACATCACCCAACGATCAACCGTCCGCCACCATTTCGGTAAAATCGGCTCGCCATGCCTGACCGGCGACGCGCCATAGACCATCTCTGTCATGGACCTGCCCAGAAACCCGTTTTTGCCTAAGTGCCGCCGGTTTGCCCGGTTCGGCTATTATTGGCGGGGAGTGTAGCTGTTTTAGGCTCAATAAGCCAGATTATTATGTGCTGTGGGCAAGTCAGATTGAATCCCCTTATACGTGAAATCTACCCTGCCCACTTCCACCAGCCACGGACGAATATCCCTGTGTTAAGTAAATGAGGGCAGCGCCCGAGCCTGGAGGGCGCTGCAGAGGGATATGGAGACCGCGGCACCTAATCAATTTGAACCGAGTGATTGCATCCAACGCTGCAAAGCGCCCTCCTTGGGGAGGGTCGGGCGCTGCCTCTCGCGCATTGCTCTGCAATGCGCTGTCGGCAGGCGATTGCCAGCAATCGCCGAGAGACCGGCGGTGCCGCCGGGCGGATTGCTTGAGGGATGGCAGGTATTATCTCGTTGGGAACCGAAATCCGGAAAAGGAGTAATCCGCTTTACCAATAGAACTATCACTCCACCTTCAACACAATCCCCACCTGCCGCGCAAAATCCTCGCCCCGTTTTTCAAAATTCGGATACTGATCAAAACTCGCCGCCGCCGGGGCCAGCAAAACCGTCTCCCCGGCCTTGGCCTCCTCAGCCGCACGTGCCACCGCGCTGGCCATATCACCGCATATTTCATACTCCGTCTGGCCCAACTGCAAGGCAAACTCCTCAGCCGAATGGCCGATCAGATAGGCTTTCTCCACTCGCTCAAACAGCGGTGCAAGCGCCGCAATTCCACCGTCCTTGCCCAATCCCCCGACAATCCAGCGCACGCGCTTGAACGCCTCAAGCGCCTTGCCGGCACTCTCTGCATTGGTCGCCTTGGAATCGTTGACGAAGGTCACCCCATCCTTTTCGCCCAGAACCTGCGAGCGGTGCGGCAGGCCCGGATAGGTCTGAAAACTCTCGCCAACCAGCCGCGGTGCCAGCCCAAGACTGCGGCAGACCGCATAAGCCGCACAGGCATTCTGATGGTTATGCGCCCCCGGCAACCCGGCGATTTCGCGCAAGTCGATCGAGGCAACCTGCTTTCCCTTGCGCCATTCCGCCAGAAATCCCTTGCGGGCAAAGACCGACCAGTCGCCACCCTTAAGCCTGCGGCTCGAAGAAATCCGGATCACCGGCTCGCCACCTTCGGCATTTTCGCGCAGCTGATTGGCCAGAAACTGCCCCTCATCCTCGTCAACCCCGATGACCGACCGATCCGGGCCCCCTTCAACAAACAGCCGCCGCTTGGCGGCGAAATACCCGCCGATCCCGCCATGCCGGTCCAGATGATCCGGGGTGAGGTTGAGAAAGACACCGATATCCGGCGCCAGCGCGCGGGCCAGTTCGGTCTGGTATGAGGACAGTTCGAGCACCACAACCTCACCTTCGCGCGCTGGATCAAGGTCCAGCACCCCGCGTCCGATATTGCCGGCAAGCTGCGCCGGTCGGCCCTGATCGGTCAGGATGTGATGAATAAGCGCCGAGGTGGTGGATTTGCCGTTTGACCCCGTCACCGCAACCACGCGCGGCAGCACATCAAACTTGTCCCAGTCCGGGGTGGCATAAGAACGAAAAAACAGGCCGATATCATTATCGACCACCACGCCATTGTCCCAAGCCGCTTTGATAATCGGGTTGGGTTCCGGGTAAAGATGCGGAATGCCCGGCGAAACGACGAGGGTAACAACACCCTCCCAACACCCCTGACGGCTGAGATCATGAAGCGTCAGACCTTCATCTTCGGCCCTCGCACGTGCTTCCGCGCTGTCATCCCAACAAAGCGCCGCCGCCCCGCCAGCCTCCAGCGCCCTGGCCGCCGAAAGCCCCGATCGCCCCAGCCCCAGCACGGCAACCTTGTGATCCTTATATCCGCGCACCGGTATCATACGTACTCACCCGAAGACCTGTTCCTTAGCGCTTCTGGTGCTAGCGGATTTACGGGCGGCTGACCAGATGGGATGCAACTGTCATCCCCGCGAAAGCGGGGAGCTCTTTGCATCCAAGTGGCCCCACATCTGGTGCAGGGCGGCAACGGTGTCACTCACTGATCCTGAACGGTTACACCGAAACAAACCGTACTTATCCGAAATTCAGACAGATTTTCGATTGGCGTTTTCGTTGTCGCGATTTTTCTTGGGTGCGTGCCATTTTCCACTTTGGCCAGTTCAATTTGAATTTGTGCGCTGCCTGTAGGATTGACGATATCCTTCACAACATAACGCTCGTTTTCATATGTCACTTGAACGAATTTTTTCTCTTCGTTTGTCGGCAGTTCAAATCCAAGTGGATTGAAATCATCTAGTCCGTGTTCCGTACCTTCATCGCAGATTGGGTGAAGAACAAATGACGTAAAAACCTGTCTAACAAGCTCATGCCATTCGTCGTAGGCGCGATGTTCTTCGGTCTCAATTCCAGTACTTTGACAAATCGGTATTATTTGCGCAATGCACTTAACTGTAGTGGTTCAGATGTGATCTGACAGTTGGCCGTTTTTTCAGGCAGCGTCT
>CAZMNO010000041.1:0-34090 GCA_964567685.1 uncultured Rhodobacter sp.
TTGAATCAGAATTTAGGTGATTTGGGAATCCTGAACGTCAACAGCCCCTAACAAAAAGAACAGTTACCAAACATCAACGTGGATTTTTTGGGCGAGTTTGGCAGATCGTTTTCTGGTTATTTCAACTATCGATGCTTGGTTTGATAGTGGTCAATTTCACCGCCGTGAACGAAGTGTCGTCAGAATGTGCTGAATCTGCCTGTGAAGCTGGGGCTCTGTTAGGAGGCGCTTTCATCGCTGTCGGAGGCTGGTTTGTTTGGTTCTTAGGCACCTTGGTTTTAGGGATACTAATGTTTGCTACGCGCGGCAAGATGGTTACTTATGAAGTCGATTAAGTATGGGACGACATTCACCAATGACAAGACCGGCGGAGTGGTTCAACTGCCTCCTCAAGTCCAGTAATAGAAAATGTTGCAGTCACAGCGCTTTCGCCGTGGGGGGTTGCCCTGACGAGCATCTTTTCGTGTCCAAACATGCTCTTAACAAACGGAATTGAAGATCTGCCACGCCAGAGACCGAGCGCCATGTTGCTTGTCGATTCTTTCATTTTTTTCGTTTGGGCTTTTTGGGAATCAAGGCGATAAGTAACTCGACCGTACTGATGATCAGACATGAACAAACTGTTAAAAACAATGTAGAAGAGCGTGGTGTTTTCACGACAGTGAATGAACATTTCCATTGGTCCAGCTGAACCAAATCGCCCGCGAATCTCATCGTCAGAGGTAAGGTGCATATAGACGTTCGTAGAATCGTCAATTTCGGATATCTTGGTTTCAACCACCCATTTGCTTACGACTAGAGGCGTTTTAGTTTCTGCTTCACTATCTTCAGTATCAATTTCAGAAACCGAGTTTTTTCCAAATCCAGTGGCTTTGTCATAGCAAAGCAAACGAGTTTGATCAGACGAAACAAACATATGGCATGTAGCTGGATCGGACTCGCTCGCGCTCGCCGTCATTGAACAAGTCAACAAAATAACAAGGGGCACAATCGACTTCATGTTTTGTCTCCTAATTGGAATTTTGAAATAATTCGGAAATACTCTCCGAAACTTCTGAATCTCATCTGATGTTACAGTATAGTCTTGCTTGAAATTGAAAATTAGACAATCCGAACGAAATCGCTGCCAGAATTCGCACCTAGAAATCTATTGAGGTGGCGCGTTACCCGCCGCGTGATCGAAGGCACGAAGGACCCGTTCTTGGTCATTTGTACACAAACACAACCTACGTTGGGCATTATAGCTGTATGTTAACGGATTGATAACCCAAAGGAGAAAACAATGAAGATCGACATATACACGAAAGCAGTGTTGACGGTAATTGCGGCGGGAATGATTGCGCTGGTCGCCCAGAATGTGTCGCGCCCTGCGTACGCCTTGGGTAACGGTTGCGGGAGTGGGAGCGATCCGTGTTATATCAAATCCAGAAATGCTCTTGCTATCAAATCCTCATATGGTCTTGATGTGAATGTGGATTGGCCGAGTTTCTTAAATGTGAAAGTCAAAAACTGGCCCTAGCCTTTTTGCATCAAAACGTTTCGGACTGTACCAGCATGCCGATTTCCACCACGCGCGGTTTTAATTCCCCGCTGGTTCAGCAGGTCAGAAATACCACGTGATGACGTAACCCCAGAGGTCTTTACCTGGTCGATCACCGGTAGGACATTGGCCACGAACTGGGAAGCGCCTGAACCCCGTTCTGGGACGCTACACGCTGCTCTAAGGCACGTTTAGGGTTCGACCAGCCGAGTTTAACCCCGGTGCCTTATCTGCCTGATCACCTCCTTTTAGCGCGCGAGAATTGCTACTTCCAGCGCACCGAACGCACCCACCCGCAGCACCCGGTAAATCCTCTCGTCGTTCGGAAAAAGCCCCAACTGCAGCCCCAACTGTCCACCCCTCTTGCGAATAAACTATCCAGGGCAACTACTTGCTGGGAACGCGCCCCACACGGGCGATGCCTAGGCCCTGATCATGGCGGGAAATGGGCGGAACTGTGGCATTTCCTAGGCTCTTGGAGGAAAATACTGCGCACCTGCTGGTCGACTTGGTCAGAGAGGTAATGGGCAAAATCGGTGATACGGGATTGAAGCCACCAAAATATACATGAACTATAACCTTCAACTACTTGTTATACATACTTATACAGGCGCCCAAGCCGAACCGATCCAATAATATGAAATCTCTCCGCCAGCACGTTAGCTTCCCGACTGGAATGGCGCTGGCAACAGGTGTTCGAATCTGTTTTCCACTGCAAATCATGGGCAAAACTGAGAGTTTCGCGCCTTATTTGTTTCATCTTTCATGCCTTTCCAATCGAAAGCGAACCCTCTAGTATTGGCGTTACGGGGTCGGCAGTAACAGTATTAGAAGAATCATTATCGCCTCATGAAAATCCTCAAAACCACGAAAGAACTCGCTGCCTATTGCGAGATGGCTGCCAGACATCCTTATGTCACCATCGACACCGAGTTTTTGCGCGAACGGACCTATTATTCAAAGCTGTGCCTGATCCAGATGGCGGTCAGGGGCGATGAGAAGGAAAATGCGGTTCTTGTTGATGTGCTTTCGGGCAAAATAGACCTTGCGCCGCTTTATGCGCTTTTCAAAGACGAAAATGTGATCAAGGTATTTCATGCTGCACGCCAGGACCTTGAGATTTTCTTTTTTGATGGCGGGGTTTTCCCGCGTCCGTTTTTTGATACCCAGATTGCCGCGATGGTCTGCGGATTTGGCGAGCAGGTGGGGTATGAAACTCTGGTGCGCAAAATCGCCAGGAAACCGGTCGATAAATCGTCGCGCTTCACCGATTGGAGCCATCGCCCCTTAAGCGAACGTCAGCAGAAATATGCGCTGGCTGATGTCACCCATCTGCGCGAGATCTACGAGTTTCTTGCCGCGAGGATCAAGAAAACCAAGCGCGGTAAATGGGTTGAGGAGGAAATGGAGGTTCTGACCGAACCCCAAACCTATATCATTGAGCCCGGGGATGCGTGGAAACGGGTAAAGACCCGCACCAGTTCAGGCCGGTTTCTGGCCATAGTGAGGGAACTGGCCCGGTTTCGAGAGGAGTTCGCGCAAACACGCAATGTTCCGCGGTCGCGCGTGTTCAAGGATGACGCGTTGTTAGAGTTGGCATCGTCCAAACCTGCAACGCAATCGGACCTTGGCAAATCGCGGTTGTTGCTACGCGAGGCACGCCGGGGTGAGATCGCCAAGGGAATTCTGAGTGCCATCAAGTCGGGCAATGAATGTGATCCCGAAGACTTCCCGAAATCCAAGCCAACGCGGGAGAAACTTGTTGGGAATGAAGGGCTTGCTGATCTGTTGCGGGTGCTTCTGAAAGCCAAGGCCGAAGAGGCGGGGGTGGCTCAAAAACTCATTGCAACCGCTGCGGAGCTTGATGAAATCGCTGCCGGAAACACCGATGGTCATGCGTTGCGCGGCTGGCGGAAGGATGTGTTTGGTGATGATGCGCTAAAGCTTTGCGCCGGTAAAATCGCGCTGTCGGCCAATGGCCGCTCGGTTCGGCTGGTGACGATTTAGTGGCTCGTTCAAAAACCCGCACTCCGAAAAAGTAACTTCGAAAACGCAATGCATGCCGCTTTGATGCGGCTTTGACCTGTGGTCCTTTAACCGTTTCAGGTTTTTCGGGTGATGCTCCGGTGGCTCTAGCGCCTGACCGTACGCCGGTTTTTCTGAGCGATAACCTGAATGCGGCGTACACCGATCAGGCTTTGGTCAGACAGGAAATGCCCAACCGCAACTTCCCGTGAGCGCTTGGTGCCTGCAGGTGTCGGGCCTGGCGGTGGCATCAGGCGAAACTCGTAAACCAGTGTACCCTTGTCCGGAACCTCACCATTCAGCGGCATCAGGATGGCCTCCCAATGCCCTTGAGTTGCCGGCAGGCCGATGGCGTGAATGATTGCCCCTCCGGGCATCCGGTCGACCTTGAGGCTGATCACTTCAGCAACCAGTTGGCGTGGGTCGATCTGGGCTGCTGCTGCCGCTTCCAGGCGTTCTTCCTTGCTTTTCCCAAACCAGTTGAAAGGGTTGAGCTTGCTGTCGCGCACCCCACCACAGGAGGCGAGAAACATCAAAAGCGTGAGGGCAGCGATTATTCTGGTCATTTGGGCATCGTCCTTGGCCGGGTTCCTTTGGATAGACCAAATGAAACCCGTTTGAAAAGGCTTGCTGGGTCGGTTTATCCGGTTTTCCTTCTGGACAGGAGCAGATCGGCATCATAGGTGATCAGCAATCGACACCAATCAGGACGGAACCGTGGCCAGCGCAGCCTTTGAAGATATTGCCGAAAACTTCGAATTCCTTGATGAATGGGAAGATCGGTATCGCTATGTCATCGATCTGGGAAAGGCGATGGAACATCTTGAGGACGCGCTGAAAGTGCCGGCAACCAAGGTTGATGGCTGTGCAAGTCAGGTCTGGCTGGTACCACTGATCGAAGGCACCGGAGGTGATGCTATTTTCCATTTTCGCGGGGACAGCGACGCGATGATCGTGCGCGGGCTGATTGCGGTCTTGGTGGCGCTTTTTGACGGATTGCCGGTGCGCGAGGTTGTTACAGTGGATGCGGCACAGGAAATGGCACGGCTGGGGCTTGATCAGCATCTTTCTGCACAACGCTCAAACGGGCTGCGATCTATGCTGGCACGCATTAATGCACTGGCATCGGCAACACTGGAAGGAGCCGCCTGAATGTCTGATAATCTTACAGAGATTCTCAGCACTCAGGGCTGGCTGTTGGCTGATGGGGCCACGGGTACGAACCTGTTTAACATGGGGCTTGAAGCGGGCGAGGCGCCTGAATTGTGGAACGACATCCATCCTGACCGCATCACACAGCTTTATCAGGGGTCGGTTTCTGCCGGATCCGACATATTTCTGACCAATTCCTTTGGCGGCACCTATTCACGTTTGAAACTGCATGATGCGCAGAAACGGGTGGGCGAACTGAACCGGATTGCTGCGGAGATTGGCCGTGAAGTTGCCGATAAGGAAGACCGCCCGGTCGTGGTGGCGGGCTCCATGGGGCCAACCGGTGAGATCATGCAGCCGGTCGGGGCGCTCAGCCACAGCGAAGCCGTTGAAATGTTTCACGAACAGGCCGAGGGTCTGAAAGAGGGCGGAGCGGATGTTCTGTGGGTGGAAACTATTTCTGCCAGGGAAGAGTTTCTGGCCGCCGCCGAAGCCATTGCACTGACAGAAATGCCTTGGTGCGGCACCATGAGCTTTGACACGGCAGGGCGTACCATGATGGGGCTGACCTCCAGCGATATGGTCGCTCTGGTTGGCACATTGAAGAACCGACCGCTGGCATTTGGCGCCAATTGCGGGGTCGGCGCGTCAGATTTGCTACGCACGCTGATGGGATTCAGCGATCAGAACCCGGAATTGCCGATGATTGCCAAAGGCAATGCCGGCATTCCAAAATTTGTTGACGGGCATATCCATTACGACGGCACGCCGGAGCTGATGGCGGAATATGCGTTGATGGCGCGGGCAATTGGTGCCTCGATCATCGGCGGTTGTTGCGGCACCATGCCCGCGCATCTGCAAGCGATGCGCGCGGCTCTGGACAGCAACGAGACGGGTGAGCGGCCAACACTGGAGCGAATCGCCGAAGTGATTGGGCCATTTTCATCGGCGTCCGACGGAACCGATGCAGAACCTCAGGCTGAGCGCCGTGGTGGTCGTCGAAGGCGGCGCTGACGCTTTCAGGTCGCCTAACTGTCGGAATGAGAAAACAGAATGTCGCTGGTGTTGCAGATATTGGCCTGCGACAAACGCAATTTCCGGGGATAATCTGACCCTTAACCGGTAATACCGCAATTAGGACCACGCCCATGTCTGACGAAGAAGACGACATCATCCTTTCCGAGCTCGACGATGACGAGCTTGTTTTGCAAATGCATGACGACCTATACGATGGCCTGAAAGAGGAAATCGAAGAGGCGGTCAACATCCTGCTTGAACGCAAATGGATGCCTTACGACATCCTGACCAAGGCCCTTGTTGAGGGCATGCGTATTGTCGGGGTCGATTTCCGCGATGGTATCCTGTTTGTACCCGAGGTTTTGCTTGCCGCCAATGCGATGAAAGGCGGAATGCTGATCCTGAAACCGCTTCTGGCGGAAACCGGAGCGCCGCGCATGGGTAAAATGGTGATCGGCACGGTCAAGGGCGATATCCATGACATCGGCAAGAACCTTGTCACCATGATGATGGAAGGCGCTGGTTTTGAAGTGAAGGATCTGGGCATCAACAACCCGGTTGAAAACTACCTCGAGGCGCTTGAAAGCGAGGAATTTGACATTCTTGGCATGTCGGCCCTGCTGACAACCACCATGCCTTACATGAAGGTCGTGATTGATACGATGGTCGAAAAAGGCATTCGTGACGATTACAGCGTCATGGTGGGCGGTGCCCCCCTCAATGAGGAGTTTGCTTCTGCCATCGGTGCGGATGCGTATTGCCGGGATGCCGCCGTGGCGGTGGAAACCGCCAAGGAATTCATGGCCCGGAAACATAATCTGCTGACCGCCTGATGGCGGAACCGGTCGATGACACGAAATTGACCGAACAAGGTTTGGATGCGCCCCGGGAATCCCCCGCCGGGCGCATTCTTCTTTTGGCGTGTGGGGCACTGGCACGTGAAGTATTGGCGTTGATCAAGGCCAATGGCTGGGATCACATGGACCTGACCTGTCTGCCCGCCAAACTGCATCTTTATCCAGAAAAAATTACACAGGCAGTTGCCGAAGCAGTGGCGAAACACCGGGATAATTATCAGGAGATTTTCGTCCTTTATGCCGATTGCGGCACCGGCGGTCTGCTCGCAGCCAGCTGCAAAAAGCTTGGCGTGCCAATGCTGGCCGGCCCGCATTGCTATTCGTTTTACGAGGGCAACGAGATCTTCGCTGCCCATGGCGATGACGAGATCACGGCCTTTTATCTGACCGACTTTCTGGTGCGCCAGTTTGATGTTTTCATCATGAAGCCGATGGGGCTTGATAGGCATCCTGAGCTCAGAGACATGTATTTTGGCAATTACACCAAGCTGGTTTATCAGGCGCAGACAGAGGACGAGGTGCTGAAGGCCAAGGCACGGGAATGTGCGATGAAGCTGGGGCTTGAATTTGAGTATCGCTTTACAGGCTATGGTGATCTTGAGGCGTCCCTGCGGGACATGACCTTCTAGCTGCACCTGAACGGTGCAGCAGAGACCCCCGGCGGGAGTATTTTGGGAAACAATGAAGGATCAGAGGTAGTCTGAACGGCTGAGGCCGTATTTAGCCATCTTCTCGTTCAGTGTTCGCCGTGGCAGGCTCAGTTCCTCCATCACTGAAGCGATGGAACCGCGGTGGCGGCGCATGGTGTTGTCAATGAGCATACGCTCAAAGGCTTCGACATATTCCTTCAAGGGTTTGCCTTCGGTGACCAGCGAGTGCTGGATTTCGGAATTGTCCGACATCAGCAGACTGGTGATGGTGCCAGAGCCGCGGCGGTTTTGTAAAACGGCGCGCTCGGCAAGGTTGATCAGCTGGCGCACATTGCCAGGCCAGGGGGCCTGCAAAAGCTGGGCCGCTTCTTTGGCGCTGACATCCGGGGCGTCGCAGCCGTATTCTTCGGCGAAGGTTTCGGTGAAGCGGTTAAAGAGGGTCAGGATGTCTTCACCGCGCTGGCGCAAGGGTGGCGGGGTGATCAGCATGGCGGCCAGGCGATAATAAAGATCGTTGCGCAGGTGATCTTCGCATTTGGTCTCGGGGTCCTGATTGTTGCAGATCGCGATGATGCGTACCGGGATCGTGTCGCTGACCGGTTGCTGATCGCTGATCAGGCTCAAGAGCCGCGCCTGCAGCGCCATTGGCAGGCTTTCGATATCTTCCAGGCAAAGCGTGCCCCCGCGCGCGGCCTCAACCATCGGCAGTGCAGTGCCTGCCGGGGGCGGGCCAAAGAGTTGTGCGGACAGGGTATCTTCGTCATAGGCGGCACAGGAAATTGACAGGAATTTCTTGCCTTGTCGCGGCCCGCACGCGTGAAGCGCATGCGCAACCAGGCTTTTGCCTGTGCCGGTTTCCCCGTCAATCAGCACATGACCATCGGCCTGCGCCAGATCAAGAATATCCTCGCGCAGGCGCTCCATCACCGGACTGGAGCCGATCAGTTTGCGCAAAAGCACAGTGCCGTCTGACAACTCGCGGCGCAATGTGCGGTTATCAAGCGTCAGCCGACGGGCTTGCGTTGCGCGCCGCGCCAGATCACTCATCCGTTCAGGATCAAAGGGTTTTTCCAGAAAGTCATAGGCCCCGACCTGCATCGCCTCGACCGCCATAGGTACATCACCATGACCGGTGATCAGGATGACGGGCAGGGCGTTATCCATGCTCATCACGCGCTTGAGAAACGCCATTCCATCCATCCCCGGCATCCGGATATCGGAAATGATGATGCCTTTGAAATCGGCTGACAGGGTTTTCAGCGCATCCTCGGCACTGGCGAATGTTTCGGTGTTGTAGCCGGTCAGTGACAACCATTGCGAGATTGACTGGCGCATATCTTCTTCATCATCAACGATGGCGATTGTCATGGCTTCGGGCATATCTGTCCTGTCTTGTTACTCTGCTGCTTCTGTTTTTTTCTTAAGGATCGGCATCTGAATCTCAAAGACCGCACCGCCTTTTGTGCCGTTGCGTGCGATCAGGCGGCCACCAAGATCGCTTATGATACCCGAGGAAATCGCCAGCCCCAGCCCAACGCCGTCACCTGGTTTCTTGGTTGTATAAAAGGGTTCGAACAACTGATCGAGATCATCAATACCGGCCCCGTTGTCGCGTACCGACAGCTTGGCCACTTCACCTGCGCTGAGAATGATGGTCAACTCGCGTTCTTTCAGCTCTTTCATCGCATCAAGCGCGTTTCTGAGAAGATTGACAATGACCTGTTCTAGGCGCAGCTGATCGGCCAGCACCAGAACCGGCTCGCGCGGGATATTTTGGCTGATCCTGACTTCCATCTGGTTGAGCTGTGGCTCCATCATCGACAGCCCGGTTGCCAGCGCGTCGCGCAGATCGACCTCGATAAAATCGTCTCCGCCTTTACGCGCATAGGATTTGAGTTGTCTCGTGATCGCCCCCATGCGCCCGATCAGATCGTCGATACGCTGAAAGCTGGAAAGCGCTTCGTCAGGGCGATGCCGCTGAAGGAGGAGTTTGGCCCCCGCCAGATAGGTTTTCATCGCCGCCAGAGGCTGGTTTAGCTCATGGCTGACGGCGGCGGACATTTCACCGAGCGCTGCAAGTTTGGAGCTTTGGGCAAGGCTTTGCTCGGCCACTTCCAGGTCGCGCTCGACTTTTTCACGTTCCGAGATTTCCTGGCTCAGCCGATCATTCAGCGCCCTCAGTTCAATTGATTCGCGCTGAAACAGGTTGGATTGTTGTACCGCGCGGCGCGACAGGATGTAAAAAACCAGCGCCACCAGAATGGAAAAGCCCATGATTTCAATAGCCAGAACGCCGTTCACCCGTTCGCGCACCGAGGCATATGTGGAAAAATATGTCAGCCGCCACCCCTGAAACCCGATCTTTCCATCAATTCTGAGAATCGCGCGACCCTGACTGATCGCATCTGCCGGGCTGGGGATCCATTCGCTGGTTGCACGGATGGCGCGCTCAACCACAGTCGGGGCGTTTTCGACCTGCAGCGCCTCTTCAACGGTCTGGTATTTCCAGCGGGGTTCGCTTGACAGGATAACCACACCTTCTGAATCGGTCACCATGATCGCTTCACCGGCAAAGGCCCATTTTTGCTCAAGCTTTGCCAGCCCGACCTCAACAACAATGACTCCGATGCCTTCCTTGCCGCTTTGGATTTTGCGCGAATAACTGAATTGCAGACCACCGCTTTCAAGTGTTTCGGTGGTGAATACCGTATCCTGGCTGCGCAGTGCCTCGACGAAATAGGCCATGTTTCGATGATGCGTGCCTATGGCGCGCCGGTCGGTGGCGGCGACGGTTCTGCCGTCTTCATCCAAAAGCGTCAGGGCGGCGGCGCCGATTTCATCCTTGATCGAAATCAGACGCTGCGACGTGGCGACGAAATCGCCCGAATTGAGCGCTGAGATCAGCACCGGATCGCGTGAGAGCAGCAGAGGAACCACAGAAGTGCGCTGTAACTCACTGGAAATATTACCGGAATAAAGGGCAAGCCGTAATCCTGCACGCGAGCGGGTTTCCTGGGTAAAGCGGTCGGTCAGGTAAAGATTTGAAATCCAGATCAGCAGAATCGCGATCGCAATCACCACTGCCACCACGAGCCGGGCGACGAGTGACGTCCGGGCACGGACTTCCTCGGTGTTTGTTGCCTGCGTTGCCATTGGTGCGAGTTTACGCCGGAGTAGAGGCGGGCTCAAGCTTTGCCTGAGCAATGGGGGTTTGAGGCTTGGAGTTGGGAATGGGGTTGGCCGTCTGCCCAGAGGCAAGTCCAGGGATTGAGTTTGATTGGATCGGTTCGGGGTGGAACCGTTTCAGGTCAGCGCGCCCAACGGGAAAACCAGTAAACCGGTTCGTCGGTCTGTTGGTCTACCGGTCGACCGGTAGACCAACCGACTAGTTTATTGGTTCATTGTTTGCAGACAACAGCTTAAGAGGTGAGATTTTGAAGGTCTCTGGGTTTTGGTGGGCTACTCGGGTCTTTGTTGAGTTTGGAGTAGGGGAGAGCTGCCCACTACAAAATACTAACCAGTTTGCCTCGTTTGGCCGGTTTCTTTGATCGAAGAACCAAGCGCATCGTTCATATCCGCTCGCAGTGTCAGAAAAGCTGTTGCGTCTGTTGTAACCGGCTCATCGCAAAAACAGGCGATACTCAGGCAGAAACCAACGCCTCGGTCAGCGACTGGAAAAGCCCTGTGCCGTCTGTCCCCCCAAGGACGTCATCATTCAGCCGCTCCGGATGTGGCATCATGCCCAGAACCCGGCGATTTGACGACAGGATGCCCGCGATATCCGCCACAGATCCGTTGGGATTGTCGCGATAGGTAAAGGCGATTCTGTCCTCATCGCGCAACTGGCTGACAAGGTCATCTCCGGCAACATAATTGCCGTCATGATGGGCGATCGGAACGCGGATAATCTGGTTCTTTTTATAGGCAGTTGTAAACGGGCTGGCAGAAGTTTCAACAGCAAGATCAATGTCTTTACAGACGAACTTCAACCCGGAATTGCGCATAAGAACCCCGGGCAGAATCCCGGTTTCCGTCAATACCTGGAACCCGTTGCAGATCCCCAGCACATGCCCGCCGCGATTGGCAAAATCAACCACCGCCCGGCAAATCGGCGAGCGCGCCGCAATTGCACCGCAGCGCAGGTAATCGCCAAAGGAAAATCCACCGGGAATGCCGATAACATCAAGCCCCTCAGGCAGGCTGACATCCTTGTGCCAGATCATTTCAGAGGCGCGCCCGCTGACCCGTTCAAAGGCAACTGCCAGATCACGGTCGCAATTGGAGCCCGGAAAGACGATGACGGCCGATTTCATTCGATCATTTCCACCGAATAGTTCTCGATAACCGTATTGGCCAGAAGGCGCTCGCACATGTCGCGCAGGCTGGCTTCGGCGCGGTCCCGTTCGGTTTCCGCCAGATCAAGCTCGATCACTTTGCCCTGACGTACCGCGTTGACGCCTTTAAACCCCAAAGTCCCGAGCGAGTGTTTCACCGCCTCGCCCTGAGGGTCGAGAACGCCTTCTTTCAGGGTGACAAATACGCGTGCTTTCATTGAAATATCCTCAATTCACCAGTTTCGGGCCGTCAGAAATATTGTTCTTGGGCATCAGGCCAAGGCGGTTGGCCACTTCGGTATAGGCGTCCGCCAGATCGCCGAGATCACGGCGAAAGACGTCTTTATCGAGTTTCTCGCCCGTCTTCAGATCCCACAGCCGGCAAGAGTCAGGGCTGATTTCATCGGCAACAATCAGGCGCTGATAATCGCCTTCGTAAATCCGCCCGACCTCGATCTTGAAATCGATGAGCCGGATATTGACGCCATACATGATGCCCGACATGAAGTCGTTGACCCTCAGCGCCAGGGCCACGATGTCGTCCAGATCCTGCTGGCTGGCCCAGCCAAAGGCGATGATATATTCTTCGCTGACCATCGGGTCGCCCAGCGCATCATCTTTCAGGCTGAATTCGACAATGGGCCGGGGCAGGGCGGTACCTTCTTCAATACCCAACCGCTTAGAGATCGACCCGGCGGCAACATTGCGCACGATCACCTCAAGCGGGATGATTTCCACCGACCGAACAAGCTGTTCACGCATGTTAAGCCGGCGGATAAAGTGAGTTGGCACACCGATTGCATTGAGCCCTGACATGAAATGTTCGCTCAGCCGGTTGTTGAGAACACCCTTGCCCTCGATTGTCGCCTTTTTCTCGGCGTTAAAGGCGGTGGCGTCATCTTTGAAATATTGCACCAGAGTGCCGGGTTCGGTCCCTTCATAAAGGATTTTCGCCTTACCTTCATAAAGCTTCTTGCGGCGTGCCATTGGTGTCTCCGGTTTGGAAGGTCTTGCAAATCACGACATTGAGGGGTCGCGATTCCGCTGTTGGCGCCTCTATAGATAATCAATGCACGCGGGGCAAGGATATGGGCACAAAGCGGCATCTCGACTTGCAGAGAGCCTCGGGGAGCGTCATATAGAAGAGAACAACTCAGAGTTCTGCGGAGACCAAGATGACCACATTTGACGATCGTGAAACCGGATTTGAAGCCAAGTTTGCCCATGACGAGGAAATGCAGTTCAAGGCGCAGGCACGCGCCAACAAACTGCTGGGTTTCTGGGCGGCCGAGCTTTTGGGTAAATCCGGCGATGCGGCGGATGCCTATGCGATCGAGGTGGTTAAAGCCGATTTCGAAGAAGCTGGCCACGAAGATGTTTACCGCAAGGTTGCCGGTGATCTGGGTGGCAAATCGGACGAAGCGACGATCCGCCAGCGCATGGCCGAATGCCTGGTCGAGGCCAAAGAACAGCTGATGGGCGAAAGCTGATCCGAACACCTTCAACCGTTGGGTTTTGAGGGTTTTTAGCTAAATCCCCGCAAGTTTCCCAGGCACCATTATCCTGCGTGAAAGGCTTTGCTGCAAAGCTCCTCTGACACATGCGTTCGGGGGGTGTCATGGGCAAAGCCGCTGTTGTGGTTAGGGGCAAGGCCGCGGAATTGTGGCATTTGGTGGCGCATCCCTATGCGCGCGTTTTTCCTGCCTGTCTGATCGGGTTGTGGTTTGCCTGGCTGCTGGCAGCGCGGCTTGATGGGTTTGATCCGTTTCTTCTCACCCAGCGGCTGGCCGATATTGCCCCCCATCGTTGGGCGATTGCCGGAATCGCTACCTTTATCAGTTTTGCCGCTGTCGCTGGCTATGATGTGGTTGCGAGCCGGGGGCTCGGCCTGCCGATCACCCGACATAACGCCCTTGTTGCGGGATTTGTCGCAACCGCACTGGCCCAGCTGATCGGGCTTGGTCTGGCAACAGGATCGCTGGTGCGCTGGCGAATGCTTGGGGCGTACGGGGTTTCACTTTGGCGCGCCTCGGTCATGACAATGTGGGTGACCGCCGGGTTTCTGGGTGTGTCATTTGGACTGATCGCAATTACCGCCCTTTTGTGGCTCGATCTGCCTCTTGCATTGGACAGTATGGCGGTTCTTGCACTGCTTGCTGTTGCTGCCTTGATTGTGCTCGTCGCCATGCGCCCTGATCTGGGCGTTGCAAGCCGCCTGTTGCCCTTGCCAAAAATGAAGGCGCTGCGTGATCTGTTTGGTCTTGGATGTCTGGATCTGGGATTTGCTGCGCTGGCCTTCTGGGCCCTGATCCCCGGCGATCTGGGCCCAGATTTCCTGACCGTGCTGCCAGTGTTCCTGCTGGCCAGCACGGCTGGCATCCTTTTGGGGACACCGGGGGGCATCGGCCCGTTTGAACTGGCCTGCCTGACCTTGCTGCCCACACTTGGTGAAGAAACGCTGCTGTCAGCGATCATAGGTTTTAGGCTGATCTATTTTCTGATTCCGGGCGGTGCGGCGATTGTGGTTCTGATCGCGATCGAATTGTGTGGACGGTTGCCGTTCAAAGATCAAAAACCGCCCTATCTGATCCCCAAGAATCAACACCTGCCTCCGGCCCTTGAAGCCAGGTTTAATTCTGCAAACCGCGCTGACGTCATGCTCATTCATGATGGGGGGCTGGATTTTCTCGCGCCGGATGCAACAGCGCCTGGTTTTTTGGTGGCCGAGGTCGGGAATTCACTGATCGCCTTTGGCGATTCCATCGATTGTGACCGCACTTGTCTTTCCTCCGTTGAAACAGTGATCGAGCGCGCCCGTTGCCGCAACCTTTTCCCGGTTTTTTACAAATGTGGGGGACAAACCGTGGATATGCTGAAACGGGCAGGACTGCACTGCCATCAGATCGGGATTGAAGCGCATCTCGATCCGGCAATGTTTTCCCTTAGCGGCAGCCCGATGCGCGGTTTGCGCCGCAAGCTTTCGCTGGCCCGGCGCTCTGGCATTCGCGTGGAACGCGGGGGTCCGGGGCAGTTGCCGCGTGAGCAGATGGCAGAGATCTCTGCTGATTGGACCAAGCAGCGTGGTGGAGAGCGCGGTTTTTCCATGGGGCGCTATACCTGCGAAGGTACTGATCATCATCACCACTATCTCGCATGGGACGGGGCACACTTGATCGGGTTCATTTCGTTTTGGCATACTGAGTGTGAATGGACGCTCGATCTTGTCCGCTTTTGTCAGGGTGCCCCGGACGGTACGATCCATGCCCTTGTTGTTGCAGCAATGAACGATGCAAAAACTGCGGGTATCAAGCGGTTTTCGCTTTCATCCGTCCCACTCGCCGGCCTTGATCAACCGGCCGGTGTGCCAGAATGGATTTGCCGCTGGATTTTCACCCACCGCCCGCTCTGGCATGGCGCGCAAGGGCTTTTCCAATTCAAACAGAGTTTTCGCCCGGAATGGCAGCCCCGGTATCTGGCCGCGCCCGGCCTGCTGTCAGCCGGCCTGAGCGGGTTGGATATCGCACGCGCCGTGCGCCCGGTTTGTCCGAGGCCTGAAAAGCTAAAAACCGGACGTGTGGCCGGTGTTTTTCCTTGCTGACCTGACAAAATTATCTGGTGATGGTATTTCCTGTCCGTGGAATTCTGTGAGGGTGCAACCCTATCCCCAAAAGCGCCGCGATACTTCAAAACCACTATGCGTAAGTGTAAACGGCAAAGAGCAACCCACCACATCGTGGCGTCAGGTTGCGGTGGCTAAATTTACGCTTTTCAAATCTCTGGCGGGCATGTACTAGGCTGCGAATGGATCGGGGCGTGGCGCAGCCTGGTAGCGCGTCTGTTTTGGGTACAGAAGGTCGTGAGTTCGAATCTCGCCGCCCCGACCAGTTTACCGCCAGCGCCTTCAGACCAGTTGCGGTGGTGCCCCAGGGTGGTGCAAAAAATGACCATTTCCCCGAAAACACGTTGGTCCTGGGCGCTAGTGGTCCTCATTTGCCTGTTACTGCAAGCCGGATTTCCGATTGTCAGCGACGAGGCTTATTTCATTTCCTGGGGCAAGGATTGGGCTGCGGGGTATTACGACCATCCGCCATTACCGGGCTGGATTTCAACCTTGTTGCAGAAATTGGGAGAAGCTGTCGGCCTGCAGACGCAGGGCGTACTGCACAGAACGTTTTCACTGCTCCTGGCAGTGGCAAGCCTCTGGCTGATTTCCCAGCGGATTTCCGGAATGACGTTAGAACCCGTTGGAGGTGCTCTGGTGGTGTTGACTCTGGTACCCGGCTATCTGATTCTGTTTAATCTCTATCTCAACGACACACTGCTCGCCTTCACAGTGCTATTGTTTGTTCTGGCAACGGAATGGGCATTCCGCGCCAAAAAATATGCCGTGTTGGCGATGATCTGCGCAGGGCTGTCTTTTACTGCAGTCTTGTTGACCAAGTACAACGGTGCGGTGATTTATTTGGGCATATTGCTGGGTCTCATCACTTGGCCTGGCGGGCGACGATTTCTGTTTGGGCGCATGGTCATCATTTCATTGATTGCGCTGGTCCCGTTTGGCCTGCACTTGTGGTGGAACATCAACCATTGCAGCATAAACCTTGCCTTCAATTTCGGGTTTCGCATTTCAAACGCCACCGGTTGGGGCCCGCTTTGGGTGCTTTTGAGCCTGTTGATCATGTCTGGCCTGCTCGGTTTTCAGGCACTGATTGCAATCACCCGATCCGATATCAGCACACCCGGATTCTTCTGCCGAACGTTTCTGGCAAGCATGATGGTGATGTTTGTGGTCTCCGTGTTGCGTCGGGATTTCGGAGTCAACTGGGGGGCTCCCCTTGGGTTCCTGGCCCTGCTGACACTGGCCGAGCACAACTGGCTGGCGAAATTGCGACCGGCCCATATGGCAGGCTTTGCTCTTTCTGCTTTGATCGTGCTGCCTTTGGCCGGGGTATTCTTCACGCTCAAACATGATCTGCTCAAGCCGGACGATCTGGTCAATCCGCGCCGCGCCCAATCAGCAAGGCTTCTCCTTGATCTTGACAATGGCTCGCTGATTGAGGCGATCCGTCCATTTGCAAATGACCGGGTTTTTGCAGCGATGGACTATGGTATCAGAGCAATCTTTGACAATGCGGGTTTTGAGGATACGACCGTGTTTTCAAAATCGGTCTTCGGCCGAAATCAGGACCTGCGAACTGACTTCCAAAAACTCGATGGAGCGGCCTTGGTCGTGTTGCCGAACCATCCGGGCATGGCAGCTGAACTTGGGCGAACACTTTTCGAATCATTCGAGGTTGTGATTGTCTCAGCTAAGAAAGGATCCTACGAAGTGCTGCTGGGGCAGGGGTTCCGTTATGACGCCTATTTGGAGAACTGGATTTTACCTGTGATGGCAAAGCTTTACGATAAATCTCCAATTCCCTGGCAGGTTTGCTTCATGGATCAATATCGAAAATAACATTGGGCCGAAGTCACTTTTTCCCGATTTGTACCCAGCGCATTTGATGCGAAATATTTTCCCCCTAATTCCCATTTGATGCGAATCAAATTGACGCCCTAAGTTGCGAATCCGACCACGTGTTTCCGATCGGGCGCTCTGCTGATCTCGGTTGGGACAACATCAAATTCTCAAAGGAAATCTTTGATTTTCTGACGGTTTCAGAGGCAGCGCGAGGTGCGCAACTTTCGTTTTTTGATACAAGCTGAGGCGACTGCACTCGATCTGACTGCCTTCAGAGTGGAGTCGATGGTTTGCCTTCATCTGGTGGTTAAGGCTACGTCAACTACAAAATGTGGAAAATTTGCGAATAAAATCGTTGACCAATACCCTCTCTCTACGCCAACTTGTAGCCACCAGCAAGGAAACCACAATATCTCGTGTTCATCGGCAAAGTTTCAAGGGGCTTTGAATGATAGCGTGTCTCCTCTGACTGGCAAGAAATGGGGCACGGCGGACCAACCGCACGGCTCATGGGTATCAAACAAAAAGACTGAAGTGACGGGGCAGAAATGAAAATTGAACGCAAATTTACGCGCGATAACCAGAACGCTTACGAAGCCATCGAGTTCAGCCGGACAAGTTCGGAGATCAGGAATCCCGATGGCACAGTGGTGTTTTCGCTTGAGGATATCGAAGTGCCTGCCAACTGGTCACAGGTCGCCTCTGACGTGCTGGCGCAGAAATATTTCCGCAAAGCAGGCGTGGCAACGGTACTGAAAAAGGTCGCCGAGGATGGTGTACCAGAGTTTCTCTGGCGTTCGGAACCTGACAAAGCGGCACTGGCAAAACTGCCGGCAGCGGAACGCAGCGGCGGTGAAACCTCAGCCAAGCAGGTTTTTGACCGTTTGGCAGGGGCTTGGGCCTATTGGGGCTGGAAGGCCGGCAATTTCACTTCTGAAGCGGATGCGCGCGTCTACTTTGACGAAATGCGCTACATGCTGGCGGCACAAATGGCCGCCCCCAATTCCCCGCAATGGTTCAACACGGGCCTTCACTGGGCATATGGGATCGACGGGCCGGGGCAGGGGCATTTCTATGTTGATGATGCGACAGGCAAACTGACGCGGTCAGCCAGTGCCTATGAGCACCCGCAACCCCACGCCTGTTTCATTCAGTCGGTCAAGGACGATCTGGTCAGTGATGGCGGCATCATGGATCTGTGGGTGCGTGAGGCGCGCCTGTTCAAATATGGTTCAGGCACCGGCACCAATTTTTCCTCGCTCAGGGCAGAGAACGAATCGCTGGCCGGTGGTGGCAAATCCTCGGGCCTGATGAGCTTTCTGAAAATCGGTGATAGGGCAGCGGGCGCGATCAAATCGGGCGGCACCACGCGCCGTGCGGCAAAGATGGTGATCTGCGACATGAATCACCCGGATATCGAGGATTTCGTCAACTGGAAGGTGCGCGAAGAGCAGAAAGTGGCCTCGCTGGTGGCGGGTTCCAAAATGCACGAGCAGCAACTCAACCTGATTTTCGGCGCCATTCGTGACTGGGATGGCAAGGAAGCGGATGCGTTTGACCCGAAAGTCAATACTGCGCTGAAAACGGCCATCCGCTCGGCCAAAAAGAACGCGATCCCGGAAACATACGTCAATCGCGTTTTGCAATATGCCCGCCAGGGTTATGACTCAATCGAGTTCCCGACATATGACACGGATTGGGATTCGGATGCCTACCTGACCGTTGCCGGGCAAAACTCCAATAACTCGGTACGGGTAACCGATGCGTTCCTGCAAGCAGTCAAAGACGATGCTGATTGGGAGCTGGTCCGCCGCACCGATGGCAAAGTGGCGAAAACCGTCAAGGCACGGGATTTGTGGAACGATGTCGGCCACGCCGCCTGGGCCTGTGCTGATCCCGGCATCCAGTTTCACGACACGATCAATTCCTGGCACACCTGCCCGAAGGATGGCGAGATAAGAGCTTCTAACCCCTGTTCGGAATACATGTTCCTTGACGATACCGCCTGTAATCTGGCGTCGATGAACCTACTGGCCTTTCATCAGGACGGCAAGTTCGCCGCCGAAGACTACATGCACGCGACCCGTCTGTGGACACTGACGCTGGAAATCTCGGTGATGATGGCGCAGTTCCCCAGCCGTGAGATTGCTAATCTCAGCTACAGGTTCCGCACGCTGGGCCTTGGTTATGCCAATATCGGTGGCCTTCTTATGAATATGGGCCTTGGTTATGACAGCGAAAAAGGCCGTGCCATGTGCGGGGCGCTGACCGCGCTGATGACTGGCGTTGCCTATGCCACTTCTGCCGAGATTGCGCGAGAACGTGGGGCCTTTGCCGGGTACGAGAAAAACGCCGAGGACATGCTGAGAGTCATCCGCAACCACCGCCGCGCCGCGTATGGCGAAAGTGATGGCTATGAAGACCTGTCGGTCAAGCCTGTGCCGCTTGATCAAGTCGCTTGCCCTGATCAGGAACTTGTCACTCTGGCGCGCGCCAGCTGGGACGAGGCCCTGCGGCTTGGCGAAAAACACGGCTATCGCAATGCCCAAGTCACTGTGATCGCCCCGACCGGAACCATCGGGCTGGTGATGGATTGCGACACAACCGGTATCGAGCCTGATTTCGCGCTGGTGAAATTCAAGAAACTGGCCGGTGGCGGGTATTTCAAGATCATCAACCGTTCGGTCCCTGCGGCGCTGGAAACGCTGGGCTATCAGTCAAACGAGATCGAGGAAATCATTGCACATGCCGTCGGTCACGGCACGCTGGGCAACGCGCCGGGGATCAATCACACGGCGTTGATGGGGCATGGGTTCGGTCAGGCCGAGATCGACCGGATCGAAGCAGCCCTTCCATCTGCCTTTGACATCCGCTTTGTCTTTAACCAATGGACGCTCGGCGAAGATTTCTGCCGTGGCACCCTTGGCATCCCGGCAGCAGAGCTCAACAATCCCGGCTTTGATCTTCTTAGGCATCTGGGGTTCAGCCGCCAGCAGATCGAGGCCACCAACAATCACGTTTGCGGAACCATGACGCTGGAAGGGGCGCCACATCTGAAAGAGGACCATTACAGCGTCTTTGACTGCGCCAATCCCTGTGGGAAGACCGGCAAGCGATTCCTCAGCGTCAACAGCCACATCCACATGATGGCAGCAGCACAATCGTTCATTTCCGGGGCGATTTCCAAGACTATCAACATGCCCAACGATGCCAGTATTGAGGATTGCAAGGCAGCTTATGAGCTGAGTTGGTCCCTTGGCGTGAAGGCAAATGCGCTTTATCGCGATGGCTCAAAACTCAGCCAGCCGCTGTCATCAGCCCTGATCGAGGATGATGACGAGTTGGAAGAGGTGCTGACCTCAGACGCTGCGATGGGCGAAAAGGCGCAAGCGCTCGCCGAGAAGATCGTGGAAAAGGTCGTGGTCAAGGAAGTGGTACGCTCGCAACGCGCCAAACTGCCGGAGCGCCGCAAAGGCTATACACAAAAGGCGATTGTCGGCGGGCACAAGGTTTATCTCAGGACTGGTGAATATGAAGACGGCGCCATTGGCGAGATTTTCATCGACATGCACAAGGAAGGGGCGGGCTTCCGCGCCATGATGAACAATTTCGCCATCGCGGTGTCTGTTGGCTTGCAATACGGGGTGCCGCTCGATGAATTCGTTGAGGCCTTTACCTTCACAAGGTTCGAGCCGGCGGGCATGGTGCAGGGCAATGACAGCGTGAAGAACGCGACTTCTATCCTTGACTATATCTTCCGCGAACTGGCGATTTCCTATCTCGACCGCACGGATCTGGCGCATGTGAAGCCAGAAGGTGAAAGCTTTGACGATCTGGGGCGTGGCGATGAAGAGGGCAAGCCAAATTTCGGCGAGGTCTCGGGCAATCAGGCGTCAAAATCCATCGACATGATCCGCCAGGTTTCCTCGTCAGGCTATCTGCGCAAACGACTGCCGCAGGAACTGGTGGTGCTGCAGGGGGGCATAGGCAACGTCTTTTCTGGCGGCGAGGCACTGGCCGATCCGGTCAGCGCCCTGACGACCCTTGTGCCGGAAACCAAGCTGACCGGCAGCACCGAGCTTGATGCCCGCGCGCGGGCGCGCCTGCAGGGATACGAAGGCGACAGCTGCGGCGATTGCGGCAATTACACTTTGGTGCGCAACGGCACCTGCATGAAATGCAACACCTGCGGGGCGACCTCGGGATGTAGCTGATGACATACCCGGGCGGCGTACCTCCAAGTGGTCGCTCAGGGATCGGAGGTGGGTGCGCTCACCTCTAAGCGTTCAGGCCGCAGGCAATAAACCGAGCGGTACCAATGATGAGCCTGAAACGTGAAACTGGGCGGGGGAAACCCCGCCCTTTTATTTTTACCTGTACACGCTGAGCGCCTGGGGCTGAATCAACGCAAGTAAAACCACAGCTTAAAGCCGCTTCGAAGAGGCTTGCAAAGCGATTTCGAAATCGCTTTAACTCTGGCGCCGATTTTAAGGACGACGTCATAAAAGGTCAGGGCTAGGCGATCTTGATCCGCAATTTTCTGTCAGGAAGGGAAGGCTTTCTGGGAGTATGACCCAGAATGTGTCAAGCAAAGCAAGCCTTCATTGTGGCTGAAAATGGCCCGAATACAAGATGTTGCTGGCCAGAGTGAGGCTCTCTTCCAGATTGAGTCTTTTGAGTCACAGTTTTCGCCACAATCCTGCCTTAATTGCCTGAATTGGCCACAAATCTGTTCCAATTGTGACGAAATCTGGGCACAACTTGAAAAAACAAGAATACCGCTTGAGGCAGATAAGAAACCAAAATGAGTAGCCTGCGTAAATGCATGGGCGCGACCGGCTGGATATTGGCCGCAGCAGCGCTGTCTTCTCCGATCAGGACCGAGGCGTCTCCGATCAGGATCGATTGTTCCGAGCGCGGGGCCTCTTTTCGTCTTCTGACAGCAAACGAACGTGCGTTTTCCATCTCTGTTGACGGCTATTACCAGATTGAATGGTACCAGGTGAGTGGTGACACCAGCGTCAAGATCAACATCGGCGACGGTTATCAAAGCGTCGCCAGCGACGGAAGCTACAACACGACCGAAGGGCTGGACAGATTCAAGATCAGGATCACTGGCGAGGATGCGGCGATCGCTGTTTCCTGTGATGTCGGTGCCGGAGATCAGACCGAGTTTGGCGTCTCTGCAACGGCTGGGGCCAACAGTCAAACCTTTGCCACCAATATCGGAGTCGGTACCAACAGCCAGAACAGATTTGGCTTTAGTGGAAATATTGTCTCGGAAAATCAACTCTTTATGTCCACCTCCAACCCGGGCTCCGGTCGGTATTTGCCTGCCGACTGGAGCGCGTGGATGACGTTGGAGGGGCGGGGATATAATGGCGGGATTACAGGCGTGACCTATGATTTCGTTGGCGGTGTCGATCGCTTGGTCGCGCCTGATTCTCTGATCGGTGTGCTTGGCGGGTATGGTCGGACTTTCATAACCGATACCGGTACGGCAGAAGAGGCAAACTCGCCCATGGTGGGTGCCTATTTCGGCCGGCTGTTTGCCGATTCACTCATTCTGGACGGGTTTATCTCGGCTGCAAATCCAACCTATGCAATCAGTGGCGCGGTCTTTCAGTCAACGCGGGTCTCCGCCGGGCTGACACTGACAGGTCAATATTATCATCAGGGGCTGACCATCGAACCCTTTATCAAGGCGTCCGGTTATCAGGAACAGCAGCCCTCTTATACCACCGGCGGCGGCGCGGTTATTGGCGCCAATGAAACAAGGGCGCTGGCTGCGTCCTTGGGTGTACGGGTGAAACTGGCAAAGGAGGGGGATACAAAGAAACTCGTACCCTATGTCAGCGCCGCCGCCGATATCAAACGCATGAATACCACCCTGGGTGGACTTGACGTGGTCGCAGCCCCGCGTGTTGCGGTCGGGCTGAAAGGCGAGCTGGGAAAGGGGCTCGTCAGCCTTGATCTTGATATCGGGAAAACCCGCTCGGACACCATCGATCGTGGTGTCAAGCTGGGATATGAACTGAATTTTTGGCGGCCGGTGTGCCAACCTGGGGACCACCCCCGTCTCAGACACTTTCTTGAGAGGAACTTTGTGTCTCAGGCGGGGGTCTTTTTTCAGGCTCCGCGCAGCATCGCGGCAACGCCGGTGCGGGCAATTTCCGTCAGGCCGAGGGGGCGCATCAGATCGATGAACGCATCGATCTTTTCAGGCGTCCCGGTGATCTCAAAGACAAAGCTTTCTAATGTGGAATCCACAACGGACGCACGGAAAATATCTGCCAGCCGCATGGCTTCCACGCGCTTTTCGCCGGTACCCGACACTTTCAGCATTGTCAGCTCGCGCTCAACGCTGGGCCCTTCAACCGTGAGGTCGTGAACGTCATGTACCGGCACGATCCGCGCAAGTTGTGCCTTGATCTGCTCAATCACTGCCGGTGTCCCCGTGGTGACGATGGTTATCCGCGACAAATGACCGGTGTGATCCACCTCAGCCACGGTCAGGCTTTCGATATTGTAGCCACGGCCTGAAAACAGGCCGATAACACGTGCCAGAACCCCGGCTTCGTTATCGACCAGAACCGCGATTGTGTGGGTCTCAATCTCGTCACTCAGCGGGTTTCTTAGGTCGTATGCGCTTTTGCGAGAAACGCCTTTTTTCAATGATAACGCGCTCATAACAACTCTCCTTAAACCAAAACCGCGCCATCGGATGCGATTGCATCCTCGGTAGACGCGTCGCCCAGAAGCATTTCATTATGGGGCTTGCCTGAGGGGATCATCGGGAAACAATTCTCGTGTTTCTCAACCACGCAATCGACAATGACCGGTCCGTCATGGGCGATCATTTCCTTGATCGCGTCATCCAGGTTCTTCGGATCATCCACCAATATCCCCTTGGCGCCAAATGCTTCGGCCAGTTTGACGAAATCCGGCAGGCTTTCCGACCAACTGTGCGAATATCGCTCGCCATGCAAAAGTTCCTGCCACTGGCGTACCATGCCAAGGCGTTCGTTATTGAGGATGAACTGTTTGACCGGCAGGTTGAACTGGGATGCGGTGCCCATTTCCTGAATATTCATCAGGAAAGATGCATCACCGGCAACATTGATAACCAGTGCATCCGGATGCGCGATCTGCACGCCAAGCGAGGCAGGCAGGCCATAGCCCATTGTTCCAAGGCCGCCAGAGGTCATCCAGCGATGCGGGTCTTCAAATCCCATGAACTGGGCTGCCCACATCTGGTGTTGGCCAACCTCGGTGGTGATATAGCGATCCATGCCTTTTGTCAGCGCTTCAAGCCGTTCAATCGCATATTGCGGTTTGATCAGCTTGTCGGAATTTTGGTAGGTCAGGCATTTGACCGCCCGCCATTCATTGATTGTCGCCCACCATTTCCCAAGTGCTGCACTATTGGTCTTGCGCCCTCTGGATTTCCAGATTTTCAGCGCATCTTCAAGCACATGGCCGACATCGCCAAGGATCGGAATGTCGACATGGATGACCTTGTTGATCGAGGAGGCATCTATATCGATATGCGCTTTTTTCGATTTCGGCGAGAAATCATCGATTCGCCCGGTGATCCGGTCGTCAAAGCGCGCGCCGATATTGATCATCAGATCGCAGCCATGCATGGCCAGATTGGCCTCGTAAGTGCCGTGCATTCCCAGCATTCCCAGCCAGCCATCACCGGACGCGGGATAAGCACCCAGACCCATCAGGGTCGAAGTAATGGGAAATCCGGTGCCCGCAACCAGCTCGCGCAGCAGCTGACAGGCGCCAGTGCCCGAGTTGATCACGCCACCACCGGTATAGAAAATCGGTCGTTTGGCGGTTTCCATCGCCTGAACCAGCTCGGTAATCGCCGCAATGTCACCTTTGACCTGTGGCTGATAATGGCCAAGCTTGGTTTTTTGCGGCTGAACATAGGTGCCATTGGCAAACTGAACATCTTTGGGGATATCCACCAAAACCGGCCCCGGTCGCCCGGAAACGGCGACGTGAAAAGCCTGATGAATGGTTTCAGCCAGCTTGTTGGTGTCTTTGACCAGCCAGTTATGCTTGGTACAGGGGCGGGTGATGCCAACCGTATCAGCCTCCTGAAACCCGTCGGTGCCAATCATGAAGGTCGGAACCTGTCCGGCAAGAACGATCATAGGGATGGAATCCATCAGGGCATCGGTCATGCCAGTTACGGCGTTGGTCGCCCCGGGACCGGAGGTTACCAGAACCACGCCAGGTTTGCCGGTTGAACGCGCGTAGCCTTCTGCGGCATGAGTTGCGCCCTGTTCGTGGCGCACAAGAATGTGACGAATTGCGTTTTGCTGAAACAGTTCGTCGTAAATCGGTAGAACCGCGCCACCGGGATAGCCAAACACCGTGTCCACACCCTGATCCTTCAGGGCCTGAACTACCATCTGTGCGCCGGTCATCTGACGGGTCATATCTTCAACTCCATTATTCTGGCTACTTGCCAACCACCTGACATAAAAAAACCCCCGTTTAAAGGGGGCGCGTGAGTGCAAACGAACCTGCCGTTAACGCGCCTTGCGAAAGCACACCACTACGAGCAAATTTTTCATATCAGTCTCCAATTCGCGGCGGAGAATATGTCCGGGGATTCGGAAGGTCAAGTCAATTTCATGAAGAATATTCTTTCAATAGTAGGGTGTTGCGCAAGAATATTGCGAAATATATATCATTCATATAACTATCAGTATATCCGACCGTTTAATCATGCGGTACCAGGGCCGGTTTTATCGGATTGGCAGATCCGGCAAGGCAATGTCCGGTAAATCGATCTGCGCAACCTGATCTGATATCGGATCACTGCCACCGGCAAGGAGTTCATAGGAGTAATCACCGGCGTCACCAATATCTTTCCATTGACCGTCCCGGAACACTTCGAGCGCGGTGAAATTGGCCTTGTATCCCATCTTCTGGCTGCCTGGCACCCAATACCCGAGATAGACATATGGCAGCCCGGCTTCGCGGGCGATTTCGATATGGTCGAGAATTATGTAGGTGCCGGGTGAATTCGCCTGACTGTCAGGCTCAAAGAACGAGTAAACCATCGACAGCCCGTCATCGAGCACATCCGTCAGGCAAACTGCCGACAATTCACGCCGGCCGGATCCTGACTTGCTATCGCGGTAATATTCAACAACGCGCGAGCGAACGGGCGTTTCCTCGATCATTGCGGCAAATTCGAAAATATCCATATCCGCCATGCCGCCATCGGAATGGCGCGCATCAAGATACTCCCGAAAAAGCTGAAACTGCTCTTCAGTGGCCCAGGGGGTCGAGGCTTCGCGGTTGAGATGCTGGTTGCGCTTTGCGATCCGGCGCTGGCTGCGCGTCGCCACGAAATCGCTGACCCGGATTCGGGCGGAATAACAGGCCGAGCAATCGGAGCAAGACGGTCGGTAGAGCACGTTTTGCGAGCGACGAAACCCCTGTTTTGACAAGGCGTTGTTGAGTTTCACCGCATAGTCCCCCTGTAGCGCCGTGAACAGCTTCCGCTCGACCCGGCTATCAAGATAAGGGCAGGGTTGCGGGGCGGTTACGTAAAACTGAGGCACCAAAGGCAGTGTATGACGCATTAAACGATCCCGTGCGGGGAAAACTCTGAAGAAAAGCCTAGCAATTCAGACCCTCAGCAACAACAGTTTTCAAAGGATGTGGTAAATGCACAAAGGGCCACCCTTGGGGGCAGCCCTTTGTTATTGTAGCAAGTTCCGGTATCAGGCTTCGGCAGTATCACCGCCTGCGGATTTTGCATCGCGCGCGCGATCGTCCATGAACTGATCGAGCTCGGTCTTGTCCTTTGCCTCGCGCAGGCGGTCAAGGAAGGCCTGAAAGGCTTCCTGCTCGTCCTGCAGGCGTTTGAGGGTTTCTTCCTTGTAGCTGTCAAAGGCAACATTGCCCGACGAGCGGAAGGAATGGCGTGGGTGGTGATGGCTACGGCGCGCGCAGCCATAAAACGAAGATTTCATGCGCTTGCTCCAGATCATGTAAAAGAGGATCGCCAGCCCGAGTGGCCAGACGAAGATGAAACCAAGAACCATTGCGGCAATCCAGGCCCCCTTACCACGTTCATCCAGCCAGTTTTCAGCTTGCGATGGCCAGGTTGCGACAGAACTCATTTTAGGTGCTCCTCTGTTTTGAGTTTGGTATGTTAATGCTCTTTACATCTCTCAAGATGGGAGTTTTCCGGCGCAATGCAAGCATAAATGTGAAGAATATTTACATTATTCCCGATTAAATATCTAAGCGCTTGGTAACGCTAGACTTTATCATCTGACAAAATGCCCAACCCGCGCAGATAAACGCCAATTCCGCTTTCCAGCAGGTCTTCGGGCGAGTAGGGCGCGCGGGCTCCGGGCTCGCCCCGGGCAAATAATTCAACCACGCCATGGCTCATCGCCCAGATGTGCTGACTGACCATTGTCGAGGGAGGGCGGCGATCAGGTGGCAGGTGCGCCATCAGTTCAGCCGTGGCCCGATCCAGAACCGAAAGCGCGCGGTTTGAGGCCAGCGCCAGCTCCGGATCAGCGTTGATCCTGAGCCCGCTTTCAAACATCGCGATATAATGCCCGGGATGTTTGCGCGCAAACGCCAGATAAGCCCGCCCGGTTGCCTCAAACGAGGCCAGAGCCGATGGCGCGCCTTTGCGATAGGCGTATTCCATCAAATCGGCAAAAATCGCAAAGCCCTGTTTGGCGGCCTCGGCGATCATGTCTTCCTTGCCGGAAAAATGCCGGTAGGGGGCTGCGGGTGACACACCGGCGGCTTTGGCGGCTTCGGCCATGGTAAAACCTTGCGGGCCTTTCTCTTCGATAAGAGAAAGCGTCGCATCGACCAGCGCCTGCTTGAGATTGCCGTGATGATAGCCGCGTTTACGCATTCCACATTTCCGGTCCGCCCGTGATCTTTGGATCAGGCGCGGTTGTTACTTTGCTGTCCTTGCGGTCATATTCGATCTGGCTGAGCACCGCCTTGAGGGCCGCCACCCTTGCCCGGCGCTTGTCATCGGACCTGATGATCGTCCATGGGGCGGCTTTTCTGTGTGATTTTTCGAAGGTTTCGGCGATGGCATCGGAATAAGCCTGCCATTTTGACAGACCTTTGACATCGATTGATGACAGTTTCCACTGCTTCAGCGGATCCCGCTCGCGCTTGAGGAACCGTCTCAATTGCTCGCCGCGTCCGACATTAAGCCAGATCTTAAAAAGCTGAATACCCTCATCAACCAGCATCGCTTCAAACGGATTGACCTGCTCAAAGAAATGCGCTCGCTGCTCGGGCGTGCAGAATCCGAAAACATGTTCAATCACCCCCCGATTATACCAGGAACGGTCGAAAAACGCGATTTCACCGCCGGATGGCAGATGCGGGATGTAGCGCTGAAAATACCACTGGCTGCGCTCTTTGTCCGACGGTTTGGAAAGCGCCACGACGCGGGCCGAACGGGGGTTCAGGTATTCGCGAAACCGCTTGATTGTGCCACCTTTGCCAGCAGCATCGCGGCCTTCAAACACCACCGCAATCCGCGCACCGCTTTCCTTGGCGGCGGCCTGCAGCTTGACCAACTCGATCTGCAGCGTCTCCAGCTCATCCTCGTACTCTTTGCCGTTCCAGCGTTGGTGATAGGGATAATCTTCGGTCAGAATATCGTCTTTATCCGCATCTGCGATGGCGCTGCGAATATTTTCAGGTGCGTCTTTTTGGTAAAACCGGCTGATTTCACCGTCAAATGGCAGGTCTGACTGATTTAAGCCCAATTGGTGCCCTCCTGAACCACGCTTTGGGTTAATATGCGTACGCAATCGCGTTAGTGCAACGCATTGAGCCGCACCAGAGCCGCAAGAATTTCATCGTGTGAATGGTGATGCGGCGAATGACCGACCCTGTGCAGAGGTGTGTAGCGCGAATTTTGCAGATCATGGTGGAGGGCTTCGGAATGAAGCGCCGCATAGACCGAGCGGTCCTCGGTGCCATGCAGAATTTCCGCTGGCATTTCAAGGGTATGATAGTGTTTTGCCATCTGAAGAACATGCGGTTTCAACCGTGCCACCTGACGGGCATTTGCCAGGACGGAATGCGCCCTCAGCGAAAGGCCTGCGCCGATATAATCGATATATCCTTTGGGAGGTTTTCGTGGGCGAAATACCGACGCAAGCGTGGTTTCCACAATGCTTTCCGGCGCAAAAGCCGCGATTGCCGGTACCACGAAGGGGGCCGTGAACATATGTGCCGCGCTGCCGAACAACAGCCCGACCCCCCCCGGCCATGGGTGGCTGGCGGCCGAAATCAACAAAAGGCCCTTTACAAATTCCGGATGCGCCAGCGCCCAGGCGAGGGCTACAGCGCCGCCAAAACTGTATCCACAGACAATGGCATGCCCGACCCCCAGTTTCAGCGCAGCTTTGTGCAGTAGACGGGCCTGTTCAGCCGGGCTTTCACCGCCGCGGTGCAAAAGATCGGTATAGCCATGCCCGGGGCGGTCAAATGCGATGACTTCATTGGTCTTGGCCATCTTCCCGGCCAGTTCAAAGGTGAAATCGCGAAGATTGCCACCTGCGCCATGGATCAGGATCAGCGTCGGCCCGGTGCCTTGGCGGCTGAAATGCACCTGTGTGCCTTCGATATCCAGCAACTCACCAATGGGGGGGTGGGTTTCCTCAGCCTCGGCAGCTTTGCGACGGCTGATATGACCGAGCCCCGAAAGCCCGCCAAGCAGGCCGGCAGAAAAAACCGAGCCGCTGCTCATGCCTGTTCTCTGCCTCTTTTGCGTGCCTTGAGCATCATTGTTGATTTTGAATTGCCACATTTAGGGTTAACCGATCAACCGCCGGTGCGGCGATTTCAGTCTTTCTGTGACATAGCAAATACCCTTTGACGGGTAATTTGCGGGCCATAAAGCGCGATAATAGGCTCATGCCCCTCCGATTTTGTTAAGATCATAGGGTGTGGTCTGGTAGATCTGGTTGATCCAGTTGCCGTAAAGCAAATGCGCATGGCTGCGCCAGCGATTATCGGGCGATTTTGTCGGGTCGTCGTCGTGGTAGTAATTCAACGGAATATTGATCGGGGTGTCGTTGGCGATATCACGATCATATTCGTCTTTAAGCGTGCCGCTGTCATACTCAAAGTGATTGAAGATATAGAGCGACCGGTGGGCGGCATCTTCAATCAGACAGGGACCGACCTCGTCTGACCCTAAAAGTGTGACCAATGCGGAATTTGCATCAATCTCTGCCTGGCGCATTTCGGTCCAGCGACTGACGGGGATGACAAAATCATCGGAAAATCCGCGCAGATAAGGCGAGGCGGGGGCCAGGTTCTGATGCCTGAAACAGCCAAATGCCTTGTGATCAAGCATATGCTTATCAATGCCGTGAAAATGGTTGATCATGGCCATTCCGCCCCAGCAAACACCGAATGTGGAATGTACGTTGGTCTGGGTCCAGTCCATCACCTCCTGCATTTCGGCCCAGTAACTGACTTCGTGAAATGGCAGATGCTCGATCGGAGCGCCGGTAATGATCAACCCGTCAAGCTTGCGCGATTTTACTTCCTGAAACGGATGATAAAAGCTTTCCATATGCTGAGGTGATGTATTGCGTGACTGATGCTCCGTCATCCTGATCAGCGTCAGTTCGATCTGCAAAGGCGTCGCACCGATCAGCCGGGAAAACTGGGTTTCGGTCTGAATTTTCTTGGGCATCAGATTCAACAGCCCGATCTGAAGCGGGCGAATATCCTGCCGCGCTGCCTCAGCCTCGGTCATCACCATGACGCCTTCCTTGGTCAGGATGTCATAGGCGGGCAGGTTTTCGGGTATCTTGATTGGCATGGGTTTTCTTAAATTCAGAGCTAGTTGCGCGATAATTGCGTTTCAAGTGACTTGCCCACCAGAGCGTCAAAATCGCCAGGCGCGCGGATCTTGGCGACATCAGCTGCGGCTACCGATACGCCCCATTTTTCCGCCATGGAGCGATAGATCGGCAATCGGTGATCAAGGCATTTCCGATAGGCAAATCGCATAAAGTCATCCGGATCAACTTCGGCTTCTGAGACATTGTTATCATTACAATAACTCCGCCAGAGACCGGTTAGAAAATCGGCATCGAAATACATCGGTTTCGGGGCTTTATCAAAGCGACGGACAAGCTCGGCCGCATGATCTTCACCACCTTCAATCCAGACCATCAGGAGGTTTTCGCTAAGTGAGCGCAGCACCTCGTCATCAGGGTTGTCAGGGTCCACCACCTCGCATAGCGAGCCACCGGAATCGCAGACAAAATTGCTATATTCATAAAGCGCACGGGCGCGGGCGATAAAGTGCGGTGTGTCTAAAAGGGCCGCAATTTCCGCCGCCCGATGCAGGTCCTGTCGCCGCTGATACTCGGCAAACGGAATGCCACCGAGTTCGGGATTCCCGGGTTTGCCCATATAGGTCGACAGGGGTGACAGGTTATTAAAAGTGATGTTTGAGGCGATAAAAAGCGAGTCACTGCGCAACAACTCGGCCAAAAACGGGTTGCGCATCGCCTCCATCTTGAAATTGTCGACGATATGCTCGCCCATATAGCGCGTGCCGATGCGGTAATCGATGGAATAGTGGAACCAGTCTCCCCCCTGACGCAGGATGTTGGAAACATGGGTTTTCCCAAGGCCCGACATGCCAAAAAGCACGACACGCTTGTTTTGCGCGTTCTCCCATTCATCTTTAGATCGGTAGATCATTCCAATACCTGCTCCATTCCCGCCTGCCGCGCTTTTGCTTGAATTCGCGTGGAAAATCAATTGGAAAGGATAATTGGGCTCAGAGCCGCGCCGCCGCCCGGCTTTCGGTGCGGATATTCATGAAGACCGCACCAAAAATTATCACGGCACCAACGAAAACGGCGATCTCAAAAGGTTCCTGATATAAGAGGATACCAACCGTTGCCGCCAGTGGCAGACGAATGAAATCAACCGGAAACACAATGACCGCCGGGGCGATGCTGAGGGCGCTGGTGATGCAGAAATGGGCAAAAAGACCCGCAACACCCACCAATAAAACCCAGGGCAAGGAGGTTAGCGTGGGCAGGGCAATATCAAGGTCATAGCCTGCGCAGACAATGCCGAACCCTGCCTGCATCAGGGTTAGCCAGAACATGATGCAGGTGATGCTTTGCGCCCGCGTCAACAGCTTGGTGGCAATGGCCGCCCCGGTAAAGCCAAGGGCGGAAACGGCAGCGGCCATGATCCCCGGCGATAATCCGATCTGATCCGGGCGTGCCACGATCAGGATGCCGACAAACCCGATCAGGGCCGTTGCGATACGCATTGGCGTCAGGCGTTCAGACAGAAAGAACGGCGCGAAAATGGCCACCCAGAGTGGAACCGAGAACTCAAAGGCAAAAAGCTGGGGCAGGGTGATCACGGTGACAGCGTAAAACCACAGGTTCTGCCCTATGAAATGGCTGACATTGCGGATCGCGTGAAGGCCCAGTTGCTGGGTGTTGATCTGCCCAAGCGTACCCGCCCATTTGCCAACCATGAGGACGATCACGATGCCAAGGAGCGAGCGATAGGCCATGATCTCAAACGTATCAAGCTCATGCGCCAGTTCACGCCCGGCCACGGCCATCGAAGTAAAGGATATCCCCGCCATAACCATGAAGAGGGCGGCTTTGATCGGTTGCGCCCCGCTCACTCGACCGGTTCCTGGCAGCATCCCGTCAACATGATCGCAGCCGAACCATCCTGGGTTAATACGTCGACAGAGATCGGGAATTCCTTTCCGTCAAGCAAGCAGGCATCGCGGTCCAACACTACAATCGCCGTGTCGGTGCGGGCGATCAGGGTAAAGGCTTTCGGCCAGTCGCGGTTAATCGCACTGGTCGATTGCGGGATCTTAAGCCTGACGTGGCGCTTATAGGTCAGATCGGCGGTTTCACTGGTGATGCCAAGCTTCCAGTCCGGATCTGTTCCTGAGCAAAGGATGGTGGGTTCAGCATAAGCAGGCTGGCTCAGCCCCGCGAAGAGGGCAACAACAGGTGCGACATATCTTAAGATCACCGGCATCCTCCGAAAACGGGGCTCTTGATGAACTCAAGCGGAATTTGCCTGCCTGCGCAACGCAAATCAATTTGATGGTAGGTGGTTATTAGAATGACCCAACTGGCGACCAACGCCATTGGCCGATTCTGAACTAGAGCCGCCATTTGCAAAATATACTCCGCGCGGAGCAGAGGGCGAAGCCGGCCAGCCAATAGACTGATTCCGGCGTGATAAGGGACCGTAGGCACCCCGCAATCCATCGATTTCAGTGTGGTAGTGCATGGCCTCACATGGCACAGCAGCTGTGAGTCAGAGAACTGGTCGCTTTGGTAATGGAACGCTAAGTGCGGAGGTGAAACATCATACGGCCCGAACACTAGCCAGGGTTTCAAGCGTTTTGAAAGAGACCGGTTTGGGTTTCCTGCAATGCGTGAAAACTACATCCACTTCAACACCCTTTTCACGCAGAAGTCGCCCAAATTTAATGAGAAGAGTCGCCTGATCCACCTTGGACAGCTTTCTGAGATTCAGGTCCCGTCTATACGGCCTTAATGATGGACTCAAACGCTCATCACTAAATGCTCTTCGCTTCATTCTCTTGTGCAAAACAGGGGTGGAACAGTACAACAAAGTCGCCTTGGTCAGTTTAAGAGACCGGCATATCCGCTGAAAGTTCACATGCGATTGGACCGGAATGACTTGCAAATCTCTTCCAGTCTCACCGCGACCCGCAGATTTGTACCCATTGCGCTTGACGGTTTGCAGCAAGTCATAGTGAACCAGCTTCAGGTTTGCATTTGAGCTCTTTGCGCCATCTGAGAGCTTCTTGGCCATGACGACTTCAATCGCTTCAGGATTTGGGTGATCCTTTAGCAGGTTGGTAATGAATGTCGACTTCCCTGCACAGGACACGCCAGCAACCAGAATGACCTGCGGTGTAGTGGTTCAGATGTGATCTGACAGTTGGCCGTTTTTTCAGGCAGCGTCTG
>CAZMNO010000042.1:0-32658 GCA_964567685.1 uncultured Rhodobacter sp.
CTTCCGCGTCATAACCCATGAGAGGTTTCGGGTTTTGGCGTAGGTGCGGTATAATCGAAATCCTTATCATTTTCTGGCAGAGTTGGGTTTTGCTCTGTACCGAACCTACACTGGCTGACCGCAAAATCATAGGATTTATTTTTACTGTCTGATACTTCATGAACTGAATACTTGTTTGCGCTAATGCCACTCGGCGTCGCCTGTGTGCCGGGGGTATACTAAACGCCTCTTTTCGGTGAGATTGGGGCCACAATCTGACTGAGGCAATAGGCCCAAAGCCTTCACGGGCTTTGTTATTTGCTGCCGCTGTAATTATCCTTATATTCCCAGCTTGAAGATCAATTCATCTGGGATTCCGTGATGGTTGCCGAACTCGGGCATTTTGCCCTTATCCTTGCCTTTGTCGTTGCTCTGGTGCAGATGATCCTGCCGCTTGTTGGGGCGCAGAAGGGCTGGGTAGGCTGGATGGAACTTGCTGCCCCTGCCGCCGTGGCGCAGGCGCTTTTGACAACATTTGCCTTTGGCGCTCTGATGTATGGGTTCGCGGTATCGGATTTCTCGATCCTGCTGGTGGCCAATAATTCGCATTCCGCCAAACCGATGCTTTACAAGCTCACCGGCACCTGGGGCAATCACGAAGGCTCCATGCTGCTCTGGGTCTATATCCTGACGCTGTTCGGGGCCATTGCCGCCATTTGGGGGCGCAATCTGCCAATGGCGTTGAAAGCGCGGGTGCTGGCGGTGCAATCTGCTGTGGCGGCAGCGTTTTTTGCCTTTCTGCTGTTTACGTCCAATCCGTTCATCAGACTGGATTTTCCGCCGATGGATGGCAAGGGGCTGAACCCGTTGCTGCAGGATCCGGGCCTCGCCTTTCATCCACCGTTCTTGTACCTCGGCTATGTCGGTCTTTCGATGGCGTTCAGCTTTGCGGTCGCCGCCCTGATCGAGGGGCGTGTCGATGCCGCCTGGGCGCGGTGGGTGCGGCCCTGGACGCTGGCCGCCTGGATGTTTCTGACAATCGGCATCGCGCTGGGGTCCTGGTGGGCCTATTACGAGCTTGGCTGGGGCGGCTGGTGGTTCTGGGATCCGGTGGAAAACGCCAGTTTCATGCCCTGGCTCATTGCCGCTGCACTGCTGCATTCGGCAATCGTGGTGGAAAAGCGTGAAAGCCTGAAGGCCTGGACGGTTCTTCTTGCCATACTGGCGTTCTCCTTTTCGCTCATTGGCACATTCATCGTGCGTTCAGGCGTTCTCACATCGGTTCATGCCTTTGCCAATGATCCTGAGCGTGGGGTGTTCATTCTGGTCATTCTCGCTGTCGCAATCGGCGGTTCGCTGACACTTTTCGCTGCCCGCTCGTCCAGCCTTGCTGGCAAAGGTGTGTTTTCGCTGGTCAGCCGCGAGGCGGCGCTGATCGTGAACAATATCCTGTTGATGGTTGCAACATTCGTGGTTTTTTTCGGGACTGTCTGGCCGCTGATCGCCGAAATTGTCTTTGGCCGCAAACTCTCGGTCGCCGCGCCGTTTTTTGATATCGCGTTCACGCCTTTCTTCGTTTTACTGGCGATCGTGCTGCCGATTGGCGCGGTGTTACCGTGGAAACGCGGGCATATTGGGCGGGCGATGCGGCCGCTCTGGGGCGTACTGGCGCTGGCCCTGGCGCTGGGGGCGTTGGTTCTGGTGATGCAGACCGGTATCAGGATGATGGCACCGATAGGCCTGGCGCTGGCAGTCTGGTTGGTATTGGGGTCTTTGGCGGATATTGCGCAAAGAGTGCGGCTCTGGAAAATCCCGCTGGCAGAGAGCCTGAGACGGCTTGGAAACCTGCCGCGCGCGGATTTCGGCAAGATGACGGCCCATGCAGGCCTTGGTATCACCATTTTTGGAATTGCCGCGATTACCGCCTGGGAAGCCGAGGATATCCGTGTGGCGCATATTGGCGACAGCTTTGAGCTTTCCGGTCCGGTGACCACCTATGAGATCCGGTTTGATAGCGTCAACGAGGTGAACGGGGCAAATTACCGGGCAACACAAGGGGCATTTTCGGTACTGGTTGACGGGCAGGTGATTTCGCGCCTGTTCCCGGAAAAACGCGTCTATCCGGTGTCGCGCATGCCAACGACCGAAGCGGCGATGGATATCGGATTTACCCGCGACGTTTATCTGGTTATCGGCGATGCGCAGGAAGGCGGTGGCTGGGCGGTGCGCTCCTACATCAAGCCCTTTGCCAACTGGATCTGGGCCGGGGCCACCATTATGGCACTGGGGGGGCTTTTGAGCCTGACGGATCGTCGTTTCCGGGTGGCCGCAGGGGCCAAGAGGCGGCGAGCAGAAACGGTGGCTGCAGAATGAGGCGCGTATTTGCATATTGCGGCCTGTTGCTGCTGCTGACACTTCCGGCCTTGGCGGTTGAGCCCGATGAAATCCTTGCAGACCCGGCGCTGGAAGCGCGGGCGCGCGAGATTTCAAAAGAGCTGCGCTGTCTGGTTTGCCGTAACGAATCCATTGATGACAGCAATGCCGGACTGGCACGGGATCTGCGCCTTTTGGTGCGCGAACGCCTTGTTGCCGGGGATAGCGATGCCGAGGTTATGGCTTTTGTCGTCAGCCGTTACGGCGAGTTTGTGTTGCTGCGCCCACTGTTCAGTGGTGCAAACCTGTTGCTCTGGCTTGCGGGGCCGCTGATGCTGCTTGTGGTGCTCGTGATCGGTTACGTCACAATTCGCCGGCGCAGGCCTGCTACGGTCAAAGCGCTGAGCGCGGCGGAAAAATCGCGGCTTGAGGAAATTCTCAAAGAGTGACGCAGGGTTCGCGTGAAAACATGCTCGCAGGCTGGGCAAAGCTGGCGTAATAAGGCGGCAACGCCGAATGAATGAGGAGCCCCGTGATCATGGTCTATTCAACGATCACCCTGACCGCAGAAAACGATATCGCAACACTGACGCTCAACCGACCGGATGTGCTGAATGGCATGAGCGGCCAGATGCGGGCGGAAATTCAGGATGCGGTGAAGGAGGCCGGTCGTTCGGCCCGGGTGCTTGTGATCACCGGTGCCGGGCGCGGCTTTTGCTCGGGCCAGGATCTTGGCGGGGCCACTGACGTGACCAGCATCGATCTTGAAGGCACACTGATCGATGAATACGAGCCGATGCTCAGGGCGATTTATGACTGCCCGATTCCAACCATCGCCGCTGTCAACGGTGCCGCAGCCGGGGCAGGGGCCAATCTGGCGCTGGCAGCCGATGTGGTGATTGCCCGCGAAGACGCCTATTTCATGCAGGCCTTTTCGCTGATCGGGCTTATTCCAGATGCTGGTGGCTCCTATTTCATGCCGCGCAACATGGGTTTTGCCAAAGCCATGGGGGCGGCACTGTTTGCTGACAAGATCACCGGGCGTCAGGCAGCAGACTGGGGGCTGATCTGGGAAGCGGTGCCCGAGGCCGAGTTTGATGCGGTGGTCGCTGCACGCGCTACCAAGCTGGCATCAGGCCCGACCGCGGGTTATGCAAAGATCAAGCAGTCCTTGCGCGCCAGTTTTGAGAACAGTTTGGATCAGCAACTTGCGCTTGAGGCCAAATTACAGGGCGAGGCCGGGAAATCCCGTGATTTCGCCGAAGGGGTGCTGGCGTTCAATGAGAAACGCAAACCCCGGTTTGAGGGGCGGTAAGACCGGGGCGCTGCCCCAGGCCCCGGCGTATTTACTAAAACAATGATAACGCGGTGATCAGCGCCCTTCGGGGCCGTCATAGTCGCGTTCTACCTTTGCGACACGCAGGGTGTAGTGCTCGTACCAGCGGGTTTTGCCGAGTTTTTGGGCCAGCAGATGTTCGCTGACCTCCTTCCAGTTTTTCAGCGCCGCTTCGTCTTGCCAGTAGCTGACGGTGATGCCGAAACCCTCGGCATCACGTGTTGTCTCAACGCCGAGATAGCCGGGTTGCTCGGTTGCAAGGGCAGCAATTTTGTCGGCCATCGCTGTGTAACCCGCGTCGCCTTCGCGCCGCTGGTTGGCGAAAATGACGGCGAAATAAGGCGCGGTCGCCAAGGGGGCGAAACGTGACCCGTTCTCGGCCATTCCAGGTGCGCCTCTATTCCGCAGCGATCTTGATCACCGGTTCCATCTTGGCAAAGATTTCATCCGCCAGATGACATTTGACCTGATGCCCGTCAGCAAGCGTGCGGATCGGCGGCACCTCAGCGTCGCAAAGCCCACCCTCGACCTCGCCCTTCCAGCGGCAGCGGGTTTGGAACGGGCAGCCCGGGGGCGGGTTGACCGCCGATGGGATATCACCTTCCAGCACGATACGCTGTTTTTCTACATGGGTATCGGCAATCGGCACAGCAGAAAGCAACGCCTCGGTATAGGGGTGGTAGGGGGGCGAGAAGACCTGATCGGTCGAACCCAGTTCCACCACGTGCCCGAGATACATCACCATCACCCTGTCGCTGAGATAGCGCACGATGGAAAGGTCATGGCTGATGAAGAGCAGCGTTGTCAGTTCTTTACGCTGAATTTCCATCAAGAGGTCAGTGACCGCTGCCTGCACCGAAACATCAAGCGCCGAAACCGGCTCGTCCGCCACAACGATCTTGGCGTCCCCGGCAAAAGCGCGGGCTATGCCGACCCTCTGTTTCTGCCCACCGGAAAGTTGACGCGGCATCCTTGTGGCAAACTCGCGCGGCAGTTTTACCAGATCGAGAAGCTCCAGCATATGGGCCCAACGTTCGGCGTTGTTGTGGCCAATGCCGAAAATCTCCAGCGCCCGGACGATTTGCCGACCCACTGTCATTGACGGATTGAGCGTATCAAACGGGTTCTGGAACACCATCTGCACCGAGGAAACGGTTTTTGTGTCGCGATCTTCAATCGGAACAGCGGAGATTTCTTCGCCATTCATCTGGATCGAACCAGCAGTAGCCGTTTCCAGCCCCATCAGAACCTTGGCGAAGGTTGACTTGCCGCAACCGGATTCACCAACAATGGCCAGGGTTTCACCTTCGCGCGCGTCAAAGCTGATGGTTTCATTGGCCTTGACCACTTTGGTTTCGCCCGACGAGCCAAAGAGCGCATTGGCCGCCACCTCATAGTATTTCTTGAGGTTTTCAAGCTTCAGAACCACCTCGCCCTTTTCCGCGCTTTCCTGTTCAGCCGCCGCGACAATGGGCGCATTCCAGTCGATATCGGCGATACGCAGACAGCGGCTGTCATGGCGGTCGTCACCCGTAATCGGCTGCATCCGAATGTCACTGGCATTGCACAATCCATCCTGGAAATAATCACAGCGAGGCCCGAAATTGCAGCCATTGGGGCGTTCGTGCGGCAAGGGGAAGTTGCCGGGAATGGCCACCAGCGGGCGCGAGTTCTTGTCGGCCCCGGGCAGCGGGATCGAACGGAACAGGGCCTGTGTGTAGGGGTGCTGCATCTTGTCAAAGACATCTTCGATGGAGCCGGTTTCAACCGCCTCGCCGGAATACATCACACAAAGCCGGTCGCAGGTATCCATCACAAGGCCCAGATTGTGTGAAATGAACAGCATCGACGTGCCGTATTTTTCACCCAGTGCCTTGACCAGATCGACGATCCCGGCTTCGACCGTCACGTCAAGCGCGGTGGTTGGCTCGTCAAGGATCAGCAAAGACGGTTTGCTCATCAGCGCCATGGCAATGACGATCCGCTGCTGCTGTCCACCGGAAAGCTGGTGTGGAAAGGATTTCAGGATCCGGTCAGGGTCTGGCAGGCGGACGTCTTCGACGACCTGTCTGGCCAACTGCATGGCTTCCTCTTTCGATTTGCCCTCATGGATCATCGGCACTTCAGCCAGTTGCATCCCGATTTTCATCGCCGGGTTCAAGGATGCCATCGGTTCCTGATAGATCATGGCGATTTCCGAGCCGCGCAGATCGCGTAATTCTTCCATCGACATCTGGTTGAGATCGCGCCCCTTGAACTTGATCGTGCCGTCAACGATCTTGCCGTTGACGCCAAGGTCCTGCATGACGCCAAGCGCCACTGTGGATTTGCCGCAGCCGCTCTCGCCGACAAGGCCCATGGCCTCGCCGGGTTGAACCACACAGGAAAAATCCATAACCGCCGGGATTTCCCGCAAGCGCGTAAAGAATGAAATCGAGAGGTTCTCAATTTCAAGGATCGGGCCGTCATAGTCCCATTTTGCCATGATAACCTCCCTTAATCTTTCAGTGATTCTTCACGCAGGCCGTCGGCCAGCAGATTGAGACCAAGCACCAGACTGAGAAGACTCAGCGCAGGTGGCAACGCCGGATGGACGTAAACCGATAGCAGCCTGCGACCGTCATTGATCGTTGCCCCCCAGTTCGGATCTTCAGATCCGAGACCAAGCCCAAAGAAACCCAAAGTCCCCAGAAGGATTGTGGTGTAGCCGATACGCAGACAGAAATCGACGATCAGCGGACCCCGTGCGTTTGGCAGGATCTCCCAGAGCATGATGTACCAAGGACCTTCGCCGCGGGTTTGCGCCGCAGCCACATAGTCGCGGGTCTGAATGTCAAGCGTAAGCCCGCGCACGATGCGGAAAATCGTCGGGGAGTTGACAAAAACAACCGCCACGAAAATGTTCAGCATTTCCGGTTCCAGCCCTAATGAAAAGATCGGTTTATGCTGCTCCCAGGTTGAGGCCATCCATTCGCCAACCGGATTGCCCTGATTGAGGTGCCCCATCACCGCAGTCCAAACACCGACAAAGGGATCCATTTCAAACACAGTGCCAAAATAGACCATCAGCATTATGATCACGATTGGTGCCGCAACATATCCCAGAACCCGCGGTGATATTCGCCAGCGCGAATACATCAGCGTCCACAGGAAGATAACCGGGAAGATGAACAAGACACCGGCCACCCAAGTCACCACGCCCGTCGACCGAATTTCCGGTGTCACCAGCAGATAGAAAAGAAGAATAACCGGGAATGCCAGCACAAGATTGGAGACAAAGCTTAACAGGGTATCGAGCAAACCGCCGTAATACCCCGCAGGCAAGCCAAGCGTGATTCCAACCATGAAAGCAAACAGCGTCGCAAAAGGAGCAATTTTTAGAACTATGGTTGCTCCGTCGATGAGGCGGCTGAAAATGTCCCGTGCCAGATTGTCACCACCCAGCAGGTAAAACGCATCCGGCGTGCCGCGCACAGGCGTGCCTGGCAATTTGTTTTTCATGCCGGATATCTGGGTTAAAGGATCCTGAGTAATGATAGCGTCAGAGAAAATCGCACAGAAAACCCAGAACATCACCAGGCCAAAGCCGATCATGCCAACGGGATTATCGAACAGTTTTCCATACAGGCCAAGCCGTCGCTTGTAGCGGATGGACAAGACGAAAACTATTATCAACGCCACCCAAACTGGTCGCAATTGTCTCGATATTTCACCGACAATGCCAACCGTGCCAAAGGGCGTTACATTGCCAGCAACCGCGTACAACACGATCACCACGATCAGTGCAAAACCGCTGTACCGAACGCCAATTCCGATATATTCCAAGGCGCCGCGTTCTACAGTGATTGTGCCATCCGGATGGTAATGAGTGCGTCCGGCTTGCATGAATAAGCCAAGTACGATCTGTGCAATCGCAAGCGAGGCGAAAACCAAGGTGACGATCTGCAAGACCGGATTTACAACATCACCAAAGCCGCCGGTCCAGGTTAGAGGTTCCATGATTTTTCTCCCTCACCCGATACGAATGCGTGGATTGAGGTAGACATAGCCGATATCGGATATCAGCTGGGTCACCAGCACCACGATGACTGAAACAATGCCGACAGAGAGCAAGAGCTCGATATCGTTATTGCCGGCTGCCTGAACCAGAAGCCATCCGAACCCTTTGTAATTGAACAGGGTTTCAACGATGACCACACCGGTCAGCAACCAGGGGAATTGCAGCATGATCACGGTAAAAGGTGCGATCAGCGCGTTGCGAAGCGCGTGTTTAAGTACGATATTGCGGAAACTCACACCCTTGAGGCGTGCCGTGCGGATATATTGCGCTGTCATCACCTCAGCCATCGAAGCGCGGGTCATGCGGGCGATATAGCCCATGCCATAAAGCGCGATGGTGATAACCGGCAGGGTGAAATTGACGAAAGTGATGTCATCCATCGCGCTGGTGGCCGTCCCCTTGAACCATTTCAAATCGACAACGGAGGAGGAAAAGACCACGATCAGGATGACGCCCGAGACGTATTCAGGCGTTGCCGTTGTGGCAATAGAAAACGTCGACAGCGTTCGGTCGGTACGGGAGCCCTCTCGCATGCCGGCCAGAACACCGATCACAAGGGCCGAGGGGATCATCACGATCAGAACAAACAGCATAAGCCAGCCTGTGAGCCCCAGTCGTTTCAAGACGATGCTGCCAACACCTTCCTTGAACACGATCGACTGGCCAAAATCGCCCTGCAGTACACCACATCGTGTCGGTGCCGTTGCCGCCTCTGAAGCTTTGCGGATGCAGCGCCCGGTTACGGTGCCATCATCATGCGTATAGGTAAAACCCGGCAAGACGCCCAGCCACTCGCCATATCTCGTCAGAACCGGCTGGGTATAGCCGTTCTTGTCCAGCCAGTTGGCGACCTGTTCGTCGGTCATCCGCTGGGTGCCCTCAAGCTTGGCGACCTTTTCAAGGTTAGGATAGAGATTGGTCAGAAAGAAAACCACGAATGTCAGACACAGCGCGGTAATCAACATCACGCCCAGACGGCGCAGCAGAAATAGCAGCATATCGGTCCCTGTTGTTTTGTGCGGGCATTTGTTGCCCGGCTATCTTCTGGACCGGGAAGAGTCCCCCCGAAAGTCTGACAGGGGCACCCGGTGGGGCGCCCCTGTCGGTCGTTCTTTTAGCCTGTCCAGCCCCATTTGTAGATTTGGGGCAGATAGGCGATGTGCATATCAGCGCCAGCAAGGTTTGCCTTATGGTGGCGGGAAAGCGTCCGCCAGTAGGGCTGAATGGTCACACCTTCGTTGACCATGATTGCCTGAAGTTTCGCCATCACGACGCGACGCGCATCAGCATCGGCGATTGAGTTTGCCTGCGCCAGAGTCGAATCAAACTCGGCATTGGCAAAACCGGTTTCGTTCCAGGCTTCACCGGAACGATAGGCCAGACCAAGAACCTGTGTGCCCAGTGGGCGGTGGTTCCAGTTGGTCGAACTGAACGGATATTTCGCCCAGTCATTCCAGAAGGTCGAGCCCGGCAGGATGGTCCGCTTCACTTTGATACCTGCGTCGCGCAATTGCGCAGCGACGGCATCGGTGGTGTTGCGGCGCCAGTCATCGTCGATCGAGATCAACTCGTGCTCGAAATCGCCCATTCCGGCATCATCCATCATGGCTTTGGCACCAGCGGGATCATGCGGGATACGGCCAACAGACGGGTCATGTTCCGGATGTACTGGACCAACATGCTGGTTGTCCGCCGGAATACCGCGCCCGGAAACACCAAGCTCAAGGCAGACCGCATTGTCAACGGCCATGGCAAGCGCTTTACGTACACGAACGTCAGCATAGGGCTTGTTGCCGTCGACTTCAGCGCCGGCATGCGGGCGAATAACAACTGTCGCACCGGAAACCACGTCTGATTGCGTCAGGCCGAGGCTGGTGAAGATGTCGATGAACTCGCCAACGGATTCCCAGTTCAGGTCAATCTCATCAGCTTCGAACGCAGCAACGAATGCTGCCGGGTCCGTGCCGTAATCGATGAACTCGAACCGGTCGATATAAGCACCCTTGCCAGCGGCGGTTCCCCACCACTCATGGCCTTCATTGCGCACGACAACACCTTTGACGCCGACTTCAAGGCTTTCAGGCTTATAAGCGCCGGTACCGACAGCTGTACCGATCATGTCAGCCGGATCGTGGCTGCTGTGAACGATAGCTGCGGGATAGTCGGCCATGCCCGGAATGATCGTGATGTCCGGAGCCGAGGTTTTCAGCACAACGGTGTGGCTGTCGGTGACGGTAATTGCGCCATCGCGCGCCTTGCCGGTATCTGCATCGATCAGCGTCGCCATACGGGCGGCCATCGAGTTGCCCTCGACCGACTTGTCGCACCAGCCAGCAATGTTGCGGGCAACATCGTCGGCGTTGAAGTCGTCACCGTTGTTCCATTTCACGCCTTTACGGACATGAAGGGTATACTGGGTCGCGTCTTCGTTGGCTTCCCAACCTTCCAGCAGCATGTCGCCGAACGAACCATCGGAATTGTATTCAACCAGATATTCCAGCCAGCCAGCTGTATAGGTGGCAATCTGGGTCCAGTCATAGGTGCGTGGGTCTTTCAGTGCGCGCACTTCCATTTGCATCCGCACGGTGCCGCCCTGATTCGGAGCAGCTTGTGCAGGTGTCGGCATGGTTGCGCCAATCATGGTGTAGGCAGCGGCGGTGGTTGCCCCAAGCGCAGTGGCGCGTGCAAGGAATTCGCGGCGGCTAAGCAGCCCGGCCTTGAATTCCTCTGCATACATTGCCACGGCACTGTGAAGAGGGCCTCCGCTGAGTGTTTCTTTCGTCATGTGATACTCCCTGTTTATCATCGTGATGTTGAAAGTTAGATTTGAGACGCGGAAACCCGATGTCGCGAACGACCTTTCTTAGTTCCAATACGACTCCATGATGGATTTGTTATCATGTCCTGACACGAAACCCTGTCATCTGCAGCTCCAGATAACGGGTTAAATATTTGCGCGGGAAACATTTTTTGCATCGCGCGGATTACTCCCCGGCAGCGTGTCATTATTTGATGGTTTCCCCAAATCCTGTCAAAGTCAAGCGTTCTCAGGTGCAAAAGCGTCACGATTGATTGACTCGCTGTCAGCCTCTGGAACGGCTTGGAGGCATCGCGTCGATCGGATTGATTCGAAATGCCCGCGGTGACTGGCCGGTATGCTGGCGAAAAAGGCGGGCAAAATAGGCGGCCGAAGTGAACCCAAGCTGTGTGGCGATCTGGCCTATTTTCTGGTCGCCATCCGCCAAAAGAAGCCGGGCTTCTGCAATGAGGCGTGCCTGGATCAGATCCGACGCAGGCTTGCCAAAAACCTCGTTACAGCAGCGGCTGAGATGGGTCGATGTCACGCCGAGAAGATCAGCGTAGGCGGCCACCGTTTGCTGGCTGTGATATTTCTTTTCCAGCAGCAGCAGGAACTTTTCGGCCAGACGGGCAGCGGCGTCTAGGTCCTGCCTGCCCTGCCAGTCATTGCGCGGCTGATGGCGTTCGATCCAGATGCTGAGTAGCGTCAGGTAGCTTTCCATCGCATTGTCACGCCCAGGTGCATCGGATGAATATTCCGTCGCGACCTGTTCAAAATACGACGTTATCTGGCCCTGCTCGAATATGCTGGTCGCCTTGATCAGCGCCGGATTATCAGGCACGGGCACCGGCAGGCTGTCAGGCAGGAAGGCAGCATAGCCCAGCATGCTTTTCTTCAGATGGAGCGCATGGACCCGGCCCGCGGGTATGAACAAAAGGCTGTTCGGGGTGATGCCCCGGGTCGTAGGGCCAAGCGTGATGCGGCCCTGACCGCGCGTGATCCAGAAGATACCGTGACTGGTAAGCGCGCGCAAACTGTCGATCCGCCAGCGCCCCTTTGCGGCCTGTCCAGGCAGGGTGCTGATCTCGATCGAGGCGCGTTCATGTGGGGTTTTAGCTGTGGACATCCGGTGAATAGAAATTGTGGATAAGTTTGCCAGAGGTTGGTTTCATGCAATATCTACCGCCGAAAGCGTGGAAAGCAAGCAGATAATGTTGGAAATGTAGGGGTTTTTATCAACCGCCAGCATCACCGGCATCAAGCCATACCCAGGATTTCATGCGTGCCCGAAACCAGCTGCGCTGTCGCTTTGCGTATTGCCGTGTTGCGATTTCCGCCGCCAGACAGGCACTGTTGAGATCGCTTTCACCGCGCAAATAGCCGATCAGTTCCTGCGCGCCGATAGCACGCGAAGACGGGCGTGACGGGTCCCAGTCCGGCAAGGCTTGGCGGCATTCCTCCAGCGCGCCATCATCAAACATTTGGCGAAACCTTGCGTTGATCCGGGGTATCAGAATGTCTTTGGGCATATCGAGCACGAAGGCATTGCAGGCGTTCAATGTCAGGAGAGGCGGTGGCGTATCTTCCTGCCAGGAGGCAAGGCTCCGACCCGTCACCTGCAAAACCTCCCAGGCGCGCTGAACCCGCATCGGGTTTTGCCGGTCGATACGGGCAAGGGTTTCAGGATCGTCAACTTCAAGATCGCGCAGAAGGCCGCTCAGGCCGTCGACCTCTATTCTTGCATTCGCACGCTGGCGCACCTCATCCGGAATCTCAGGTATTTCGGCCAAACCTTCTGTGAGCGCAGTGAAATACAGCCCGGTTCCCCCGACAATAATTGGCTGGCACCTATCTTGCGCTTTCAGCAGATCGGCAACCTCGCGTAGCCAAATGCCGACGGAATATGTGGTATCACAGGGTACATGCCCGTAAAGGGCGTGTGGAGCGCGGGCCAGGTCATCTTCAGGCGGTCGCGCGGACAACACCCGCCAGCAGGAATAGACCTGCAAAGCGTCTGCATTGACGATGATGCCACCTGTCTGCTCAGCCAATCGCAACGCCAGCGCTGATTTGCCAGAGGCCGTTGGCCCGGCGATCAACACTGGTTTATCATTGTCTATTATATCAAGTGAAAACAATGTTATAACATCCATATTTAAAGTTATGCTTTACATTAAATCTCGGGCTTCCTGCAGGAATTCGCTTAAAAACCATCGGCTTTGACCTTTAACATTGAATCCAGTGGCTATTTAAGACATTTTGCGCCGCGAACAAATGATTGAATTTGGGGAGAGTCGGCAATGACCGATACTGCATCATCCGACGAGGGTTCTGGCTATAAACGGGTGCTGCTGAAGATATCGGGGGAAGCGTTGATGGGGGATCAGGGTTATGGGCTGCATCCGCCAACCGTTGAACGCATTGCCGGGGAAATCAAGAAAGTGCACGATCTTGGGGTCGAGGTTTGTCTGGTTATTGGTGGGGGTAACATCTTTCGCGGTTTGCAAGGCAGCGCACAGGGGATGGAGCGTACAACTGCTGACTATATGGGGATGCTCGCGACCGTGATGAACGCGCTGGCCATGCAGGGCGCGCTTGAGGCCAAGGGGGTCTTCACCCGCGTCATTTCCGCCATTCCGATGGATCAGGTCTGCGAGCCCTATATCCGCCGCCGCGCCGTGCGCCATCTGGAAAAGGGCAGGGTATGCATTTTTGCCGCGGGCACGGGAAATCCCTATTTTACCACTGATACGGCGGCTACGCTCAGAGCCAACGAGATGAGCTGTGAAGCGATTTTCAAAGGTACCCAGGTTGATGGTGTTTATGACAAGGATCCAAAGACCAACCCGGATGCCAGGCGCTATGATAGCGTGACTTATGATCAGGTTCTGCAAAAGAACCTCAAGGTCATGGACGCCTCGGCGATTGCGCTGGCGCGCGACAACAATCTGCCGATCGTCGTCTTTTCGCTGGATGAACCCGGCGGATTTGCCGGTATCCTGCGCGGTGAAGGCACCTATACAATCGTCAGCTAATCGCCGATAAAGGGTGCAAAACACAGAGGTGCACTTGTTATGTCAAACCAGGATCTTGAAATCGACATAGACGATCTGGAACGCCGGATGGACGGGGCGATGAACGCACTGAGAACCGAGTTTGCCAGCCTCAGAACCGGGCGTGCCTCGGCTTCGATGCTCGACCCGGTGATGGTTGATGCGTATGGCTCGACCATGCCCCTGAACCAATGCGGTACCGTCAATGTGCCGGAACCACGTATGGTGACGGTGAATGTCTGGGACAAAAGCCTGGTAAATGCGGTCGACAAGGCGATCCGTAATTCCGGGCTGGGGCTGAACCCGGTGATGGACGGCACGATTTTGCGCCTGCCGATACCCGAACTTAACGAAGAACGCCGTAAGGAATTGACGCGTGTGGCGGCGCAATATGCTGAAAATGCGCGCATTGCCATTCGCAATGTCCGCCGCGACGGAATGGACCAGATCAAGAAGGCCAAAGATGCCCACATGAGCGAGGATGACCAGAAAATCTGGCATGACGAGATTCAGGAACTGACCGACAAGGAAATTGCCAAGGTCGATGAGGCACTTGAGGCCAAACAGGAAGAAATTATGCAGGTCTGACCGAATTCGGGCCGTGCAGAACAGAAAGCGAAATGGGTGGCGACAGATAGCAGTAAACCGCGCAACGTGAATCATGTGGCGGTCATCATGGATGGCAATGGCCGCTGGGCCACACGGCGCGGTCTGCCCCGGCTTGTGGGGCATCGCAAAGGGGCTGAACGGGTGCGGGAGATTGTCGATATCTGCCCGGATATCGGCGTCAAGTACCTGACGCTTTATGCATTCTCGACGGAAAACTGGAAACGCGCCGAGACCGAAGTTGCCGGTTTGATGTCGCTCTTTCGTCGCTACATTCTGAAAGAGGCCAAGAAACTTGATGCCAATGGCGTACGGGTTCGGTTTATCGGCGATCGCACGCGGCTTGAACTCAAACTGATTGATCTGATGGCCCAGCTTGAAGAGAAAACCGCCAAGAACGACCATCTGAACCTGACCATCGCGCTGAATTACGGTGGTCGGGATGAGCTGACGCGCGCGATGAAAACCTTGTCCGAGGATGTCGCCGATGGCCGGGTCGCCCCGGTTGATGTGACCGAGGAAAGCATCGGCTATTATCTTGATACGCGCTATCTGCCCGATCCCGATCTGGTGATCCGCACCTCGGGTGAGCAACGGATATCGAACTATCTGCTGTGGCAATCGGCCTATGCCGAATACGAGTTTCTGCCAACGCTGTGGCCTGATTTCTCGGCCGAAGAATTCGCTTCCGTGGTTCAGGGGGCCACGACACGCGAACGTCGGTTCGGAGCCGCCACCGGATGACTGGCACGGCAGGCAGTTTCGCTGACCTGCGGCTGCGCGTTGTCTCAGCCCTTGTTCTGGCACTGGTCGGGATCACGGCCGTTTGGGCTGGCGGGCTGGCATTCCTTATTCTTTTAAGCGTAATATCCGGGCTGATGATCTGGGAACTGGCGCGAATGCTGGTGCCCGCGGGTCAGCCGGTGCAACTGGTCTTGCCTGCGCTGATTGCTTCAGGCGCGGTGTTTTGGGCTGGATATAATGCCGGACCAGTTTCTCTGCTCTTGCTGGCGCTGACGCCGTTGGCAGGAGTCGCTTTGCTCAGCACCAATCGCCTGCTTTTCTGTCTCTATGCAGCGGTGATCATCCTTGCAGTGGTCAATCTTTATTGGCTACGCGAAGGGGGCGGGCTGGCCTGGGCGATCTGGCTGGTGCTGGTGGTTATTGCTGCTGATATCGGCGGCTATTTCTTTGGCCGCATCTTCGGCGGGCCGAAAATCCTGCCGGTGATCAGCCCGAAGAAAACCTGGTCGGGCACGCTTGGCGGGCTGGCGCTGGCCGCGTTGGTCGGGTTTTTCTTTTTGGTCATCACGACGGAAGGGCCGAGTATGGTGATCCTCAGCATCCTTGCCGCTGCTGCCTCGCAGATAGGCGATATCGTGGAAAGCGCCATCAAACGCTATACCGGCATCAAGGACAGTTCCAACCTCATTCCGGGGCATGGCGGGTTTCTTGACCGCTTTGATGCCTTGATCGGTGCGTCGCTGTTCATGCTGCCGGCAGGCTATCTGATCGGGCTGCCGCTGGGCGGCGCGGTCTGAAGATGCGCCGGGTTTCAATATTCGGCTCTACCGGGTCAATCGGCTGCAATACGGTCAACCTCCTGGAAGCGCAGGGTGGGCGGGCTGCATTTGACGTGGTTGCCCTGACAGGTGGGCGCAATGTTGAGTTGCTGGCCAGACAGGCGATAGAGCTTAACGCCGAAATTGCCGTAACCGCCTATCCGGAAAGCCTGAAGGAATTGCGTCAGGTCCTTGAAGGAACCGAAATTTCCGCAGCTTCCGGTCGCGAGGCTGTTGCCGAGGCCGCTGCGCGCCCGGTGGATTGGACGATGTCGGCCATCGGCGGCTGCGCCGGGCTGGAACCGGGCCTGATTTCACTGGAGCATGGCGGTATTCTGGCGCTGGCCAATAAGGAAAGCCTGGTTGCAGCAGGCCCGTTGATGATGGAAAACGCCCGTCGCTGGGGGGCAACGATCCTGCCGGTCGACAGCGAACATTCAGCGATATTTCAAGCACTTGTGGGTGAGGATATCACCCGCGTCAACCGGATGATCCTGACCGCTTCGGGTGGGCCGTTTCGTGACTGGCCGCTGGCAAAACTGGCCGGGGCTACGCCCGAACAGGCCGGGGCACATCCCAACTGGAACATGGGCAAGATGATCTCGGTTGACAGTGCAAGCATGTTCAACAAAGCGCTGGAAATGATTGAGGCGAAAGAGTTTTACGGAGTTTCGCCTGATGTGATCGAGGTCGTTGTCCATCCGCAATCAATCGTGCATTCGCTGGTCGGTTTCGTCGATGGCTCCGTCATCGCACATATGGGTGTGCCCGATATGCGCTTTGCCATCGGTTACGCGCTGAACTGGCCTGAACGCAAACCTTTGCCAATCGATGCCCTTGATCTGGCCGGTCTCGGCAAGCTGGATTTCGAGGCCCCGGATGAGAAAAGGTTCCCGGCCCTCAGGTTGGCGCGGGCTGTGATGGAAACCGGCGGGCTGGCGGGTGTTGTGTTCAATGCTGCCAAGGAAACGGTTTATGAGGCCTTCATGGCGCGCAGGCTGGGCTTTCTGGACATGGCGGCTGTGGTGGAACAAATACTTGATTCGCAAATTGCCTCCGGTGACCTTAAAACCACCACAATTGACCTTGAAACTGTGCTCGCCGCAGATCAACGGGCGCGCGCAAAAACAAACGAAGCAGTAACGCTACGACAGGCATCGTGAGGGTAAATTGGAACTGATCGGCTCTATTCCGCTGTTTGGCGGTTTTCTTTCGACATTGATCGCTTTTGTGGCGGTGCTGAGTGTCATCATCTTCATTCATGAATACGGCCATTACATCGTCGGTCGCTGGTGTGGGATTCACGCCGAGGTATTCTCGATGGGTTTCGGCCCGGTGATTAAGCACTGGCACGACAGGCGCGGAACAAAATGGCAGATCGCGGCCATTCCGTTTGGCGGCTATGTCAAGTTTCTGGGGGATGCGGATGCGTCAAGCCGCAACGATCCCGAGGCGCTGGCTGGTATGGATGCCGAAACCCGGTCTCGTTCATTTCATGGTGCCAAGTTATATAAGAAAGCGCTAACCGTTGCTGCCGGGCCATTTGCCAATTTCATTTTGTCCTCACTGATTTTTGCCAGCGTGGCGTTGGTTTCCGGGCTGGCAACGACAGAGCCGACCATCGGCGCACTGAAGCCGCTGCCGCAAATGAACTCGGATCTGAAACAGGGCGATGTTGTTCTGGCGATCAACGGTGTGCAGACGCCGGATTATGCTGCCCTCTATGAATATGCCCGCAGTGATCTTGGCATTGAAGCGGTGCAAACTTATGAAGTGCTACGCGATGGCGAGACATTTAACGTGGCCGGGCCAATCGCGCTTTTGCCACTGATCGATAATATTCAGCCCCAGTCTGCCGCATTAGCCGCCGGGCTTAAGGTCGGAGATCTGATCGTGGCGATTGACGATATGCCGATCTCGGCCTTCAGTGACTTGCAGGCAAAGGTTTCAACTTCAGACGGGCAGGAAATGAAGTTTGATGTCTGGCGTGAAGGCGAGGCACTGACATTCAATCTCACCGCAAAAATCGTCGATATGCCCAATGGCGAAGGCGGGTTTGAAAAGCGCGTGCTGATCGGAATCACTGGCGGTCTGTTCTTTGAGCCCGACACTTACACACCTGGTATTTTTCGGGCACTGGGGCTTGGCATCTCCAATACCGGTAACATTATTACAAGTTCTCTTAACGGTTTGTGGCATATGATTTCCGGCAGCATCAGTGCTTGCAATCTGCAGGGGCCGGTCGGAATTGCCAAGACATCTGGCGACGCTGCTTCGCAGGGACTGGCGAGTTTTGTCTGGTTCATTGCGGTTTTATCGACAGCAATCGGAATGCTGAACCTCTTTCCGGTTCCCGTTCTGGACGGTGGGCATCTGGTGTTTTTCGGCTATGAAGCCATTGCGAAACGTCCGCCAAGTGATCGGGTGATGAATGTCATGATGACCGCCGGGCTGTTTCTGATCATCGCGCTAATGGTCTTTGCACTTGGCAATGATTTTTTTTGCTAGCTGTGTTGGCGATTGAGCCGAGGTGTCTGATAAAGCGTGCAAGCTACTGTTATTTCAGCCAGAAACTCTTGTCGCACCGGTTTGACGGCAAAACCGGTTGCCATCGGAATTTAGCAGAATTGTCATATTGATGCCTTAATCCTGGGTGATAACACACTCACTAAACAGGCAATCGAGGCAAAGGTTTCTCTCATGCAACAGGTCGCAACAGGATATAAGGGTCTAGGGCTTCTCATTGACGTCAATAATGACCGGCTGCTGTCGATTCTGATCATTGCGGTTGCAATGGCCGCCGTGGGCTGGGTTGGGGTGGAATACGCCAATTCGGTGATTGTTCAGGATAGCGTGGCTGCAACCACTGCGGTTCTCTAGGCGGGTTCGGGACAGACAAGTTTAAAAGCCGGATGTGTTGCTTTCGGGTCGCTGTTGAAAAACAGCGGCTTTTCGCGTGTTGTCGTTTTGACAAGGTCTGGGAATCAAACTATTCAGTTTGTTAAAGAATCTGCACCTGACCAGGAATGCGGATCGCAAATATCCGAGTGGTGGGACAGTAAACTGATGATGATGCGTTTGATGAATTTTAAGGCTGTGCGGGTTGTTTTGCTGCTATGCGCCCTTCTGGGTGGCAGTGTCAGTTTCGTAGCCGCGCCAGCGTTTGCCCAGACTGTCAGTTTCGGGCAGATTATAGTCAAAGGTAATATCAGGATCGAAACGGCGACCATTCGAAATTTCGCCGCGATCAAACCCGGTCAGCCGGTGACACCCGGGCAGATTAATGCTGCCCATCAGCGGCTGAAGGAAACCGGTCTTTTCGAAAAGGTGGAAATCACGCCCAGCGGCAATAGTCTGATCATCGCTGTTCTTGAATTTCCTTCGATCAACCGCATCAATTTTGAACGCAACAAACGCATCAAGGACGATGTGCTTGCCGAGTTGATCACGTCGCGGCCACGCCACACCTACAGCCCGGCCCAGGCCGAGGCGGATGCGGCGATTATTGTGGAGGCCTATCGGCAGTCCGGCCGCTATTCAGCCGAGGTCAAGCCAAAGATCATCCGCCGCGCTGACAATCGGGTCGATCTGGTGTTCGAGATTTTCGAAGGCAAGGTGGTGGAAATCCAGCGCCTCAGCTTCATTGGCAACCGCCAATTCTCCGACCGTCGCCTGCGCCGCATTCTGGGCACCAAACAGGCCGGTATTCTGCGCCGTTTCATCAAAAGCGATACGTTCATTGCGGACCGGATCGAGTTTGACAAACAGGTTCTGCGTGATTTCTACATGTCTCGTGGTTTTATCGATATTGAGGTCATATCGGCATCAGTTGAGGTTGTCCGCGAGCGCAACGGCTTTTTCATCACCTTCAAAGTGCGCGAGGGCCAGTCCTATAAATTTGGTGAAATTACCACGTCCAGCGTGTTGGCCGAGATCGATCCCGATGAGTATCAAGCGATCATCAAGGTCAAACCGGGTGTCACCTATTCACCGCACCACCTGGAACGCACTATTGCCCGCATGGAGGAATTGGCCACTCAGCGAGGGTTGAATTTCATCCGGGTCAATCCGCGCATAAATCGCAACGACGCCGAACGCACGCTTGATATCGAGTTTGTCATCGAACGCGGCCCGCGCGTCTTTGTCGAGCGGATTGATATCGAGGGCAACACAACAACCGTTGACCGGGTGATCCGGCGGCAGTTCACCACGGTTGAGGGCGACCCGTTTAACCCACGCGAGATTCGCGCGGCCTCTGACCGCATCCGCGCGCTTGGCTTTTTTGCCAAGACAGAGGTTCAGACCCGTGAAGGGACCAGCCCGGATAGGGTGATCGTTGATGTTGATGTCGAAGAACAGCCAACCGGGGCTTTGTCGTTTGGCGTGGTCTATGGCGGATCCAGCGGGCTTGGCGCCAATGTAAGCCTCTCGGAATCAAATTTTCTGGGGCGCGGTCAGTTTCTGAAAATCGAATTGGGCGGCGGTATTGATAACGCCAACGCAGGAGTGACCTTTGCTGAGCCGGCGTTTCTGGATCGAAACCTCAGAGTTGAGCTAAGCTTCTTTCGCAATACAACAGAACAGCAGAACGCTTTTTTTGACACTCTAAAAGTGGGATTTTCCCCAAAACTTAGTTTTCCCCTGAGTGACAATGGCCGGATCCAGTTGAGCTATAATGCTTCCTCCGATACCGTTTTCAATGTTGATCCGGGTGGAACCGGCTCATCGGCGCTGATTACGGCTGGTACAAATACAGTCAGTTCGTTCGGAGGGCTCTACACCTACGACACGCGGTCCACCGGTTTGAATCCGAAAGCCGGAACTTTCATCAGAGTATCCCAAGAGTTCGCTGGCGCGGGGGGCTCATCAAAGTTCTCCAAGACTACTGCATTGCTTGGTGCGCGCACGTCGATCTTCAATGGCGAGGTCGGCTTGAGTGCTGAGGTTGAGGGTGGAGCCCTGGTTAATTTCGGAGGAGCCAGTTCTATAACAGATCGGTTTTTTATGGGCCAATCGATCATGCGAGGCTTTCGCCACAATGGTATTGGACCGCGTGACCTCGTTGCTCCAAATATGGAAGCTCTCGGCGGAAATTTCTATGCCGTGCTTCGGCTTGAAGCGAATTTCCCTCTCGGCCTTCCGGAAGAGTACGGCGTAGCTGGCGGGGCGTTTCTGGATGTTGGTTCGCTTTGGGGGCTGGACGATACAGCTGGTGGCCTTGCTGGGCTGGACCCGGTTGATGACAGTATGATCCTAAGAAGTGTGGTTGGGTTCTCGATCTTCTGGGAAACTGCTATCGGTCCACTTAGGTTCAATTTTACAAGAGTTCTAGCTGGGCCTGGATATGACCAGTCGGAAGTCTTCAACATGACGGTTGGTGCCCGCTTTTAGATGCTGAAATGGCAGTGTAAGCTCAGGGTTCTTGCATTTGCTCTGACCGGCTTGCTGATGTTGACGGATCTGCTGTCAGCGCAGACCGGTGGGCAGAAGATATTCACACTCAATCAGGAAAACCTGTTTATCCGCTCGGAGTTTGGTCAACGTGTGCGCCAGGACGTGGCTGTCAGGTCGGCGGCAATTGAAAAGGAAAACCGCGCGATTGAAACCGAACTGAAGGCGGAAGAGCTTGAACTTACCGAAACGCGTCCGGATCTGACACCGGCTGAGTTTCGTGAACTGGCGGATGCTTTCAACGAAAAAGTCGAGGCAATCCGCAAAACCCAGGCGCAGAAATCTGCCGATTTGGCGGGTTGGGCTGATTCCGAGCAGCGGCGGTTTTTTGAGGCGGCCTTTCCAATCCTTCTGGAGCTGGCAGGTGAAATTGGCGCTTCGGTCATTCTTGATCAGCGATCAACCATCATCTCGTCAGATAAAATCGACATCACAGATCAGGCCATTCAGCGCATAAACCAGACCATCGGAGATGGCAGTGATATGAGCGAGCAATGATCATTCACCGCGCTTGAAAGCATGGGGTGCGGTTGCTACTGAGTGAATACTGATCAATCAAAGAACAAGGGCCATTACATGAACGAGTTGACCACTGAAACCCTGCCATCGGTTGATCTTGCCATGATCCAGCGGATGATCCCGCATCGCTATCCATTTTTGTTTATTGATCGCGTGCGTGATATCAGGGTGGCGGAAAGTGCAGTTGGCATCAAGAACGTCACCATTAACGAACCGCATTATCAGGGACATTTTCCAGCCAAACCGGTGATGCCCGGCGTAATGATCGTTGAGGCGATGGCGCAGACCGCGGCAGTTCTGATTTCACAGACCCTTGATCTGATTGATAAGGACCCTCTGGTTTACTTCATGACAATGGACAAGTTTCGCTTTCGCAAGATGGTGGTTCCCGGCGATACACTTGAGCTTCATGTCAACGTGATCCGCGGCCGCGGCAAGATCTGGAAACTCTGGGGTGATGGCAAGGTCAACGGCGAAACCGCCGCAGAAGGTGAGTTTGCCGCGATGATCGATGTGCCCAAGGGCGTGATTTGATTGGAACGATCAGTGATTGATCCCAGCGCAACCATCCATCCGACCGCGATCATAGAAAGCGGTGCAACCGTCGGCCCTGACTGTCGGATCGGGGCGTATTCTGTTGTCGGAGCAGAAGTCAAGCTGGGGGCGTCGGTTACCCTGGACAATCACGTATCGCTTGCCGGCGATACAACGATTGGTGACGGCACACGCATCTGGCCTTTTGCTTCGATCGGCAGTGAACCGCAGGATCTGAAATTTGCCGGTGAAAAGACCCGGGTGAGTATCGGCAAGAACAACATGATCCGTGAATATGTCACGGTCAATCCGGGCACCGCCGGAGGCGGTGGGATCACCCGGATTGGCGATGGTAATCTGTTGATGATGCAGGTTCACATTGCGCATGATGGTGATGTTGGAAACAACGTGGTTTTTGCCAATGGCGTACAGGTTGCGGGCCACGTGACCATCGGCGACAATGCGGTCTTGGGGTCTATGGCGGGCATCCATCAATTTTGCCGGATCGGCAAAGGGTCTATGGTTGGCGGTGGGGCGATTGTCGTCAATGACGTCATTCCGTACGGAACGGTCATTTCCCCCCGAGGTACATTGGGCGGGCTTAATCTCATTGGTCTGAAACGCCGGGGTGCTGAAAAATCGGATATGAACGAACTGCGCCGCGCCTATAAAGACCTGTTTTCCGGTGAAGGCGCTTTGCTTGACAGGGCGCGGGCACTTGAGAGTTCTGAATTGAACAACCCGCTGGTGATGGATGTTGTGGAATTCATTCTGGCCAATTCAGACCGGTCGTTCTGCACGCCGCAATAGGCCGAGAAATGACAAAAGATACCCTTGCAATCATTTCCGGACGTGGGGCCTTGCCACGCCTGCTGGCGGATGAATGCGGGCGCGCCGGACGGCATGCCGTGATTGTCGGCTTCCCCGGTCAACAGTTCCCGTGGCTTGGTTCAAAACCCCATATCGCAGCTGAATTTGAAAAGCTGGGGGCGCTTTTTGAGGCGATGCGTGCGGTGGGATGCACATCGGTCGTGTTTGCTGGTGGCATCGACCGCCCGCAGTTTGATCCAAAGAGGTTTGACGAAAAGACGCTGCAGATCGCGCCGGTTCTTTTACCAAGCCTCCAAGGCGGGGATGCGGGGACATTAAAGGCCATCGCCTCGATTTTTGAGAGTGAGGGTTTTCTCATAGAAGCGGCGCATGACTTGCTGGCAGGCGCAATTGCCAGCCCCGGTTCAATAGGCAGTGAGGTGCCCGATGCCGCTGATCTGGAAGATATGGACCGCGCCCGCGAGATTGTGAAGGCTCTGGGTTCGGTTGATGTCGGGCAGGGGGCGGTTGTTGCGCAAGGCCTGTGCCTTGGGCTGGAATCGCTGCAAGGCACGGATCGAATGCTGGAGTTCGTTGCAAGCACCGGCAAGGAACAGCGCCCGGATAACAGCGGTTCCAAGGGTGTTCTGTTCAAAGCAGCAAAGCCGGGGCAGGATTTGCGAATGGACATGCCGGCCATCGGCCCCAGAACCCTGGTACTGGCCCACGAAGCCGGGCTTGCAGGCGTTGCGGTTCAAGCCGGGGAAGTTTTGCTGCTGGATCGCGAAACCACCGTTGAGACGGCGAACCGGTTGGGCTTGTTTCTTTACGGTCTCGCGGCGGGATGAGTGCGCCGCGACATCTTTTTATCATTGCCGGCGAGCCTTCGGGTGACCGCCTTGGGGCAAGCCTGATGGCAGCGCTGAAAACCCTGGAGCCGGGTATCCGCTTTAGCGGAATTGGCGGCGCTCTGATGACCGCTGAAGGTTTGCAGAGCCGCTTTGACATGGATGAGCTGTCGGTCATGGGCATTTTTGAAGTGCTGCCCAAGCTGCGCGGACTGCTGGCCCGGGTGCGCGAGACCGCCGATGCGGTGGTGGCAGAAAAACCGGATGCTTTGATCACCATCGACAGCCCCGATTTCTGCCTGCGCGTTGCCAAAAAGGCGCGCGAAGAGATGCCGGATCTGAAAACCATCCACTACGTCGCTCCAACCGTCTGGGCCTGGCGGCCGGAGCGCGCGGTAAAAATGGCCAGGCATATCGATCATGTGCTGGCGCTTTTTCCGTTTGAACCTGCCTATATGAAGGCCGAAGGGATGAGCTGCGATTTCGTCGGTCATCCCGTGGTCGCTGAAAAAACCCCGGAACCCGAAGAGGTTGCGGCGTTTCGAATGGAGCTCGGTCTATTGCCCGAACAGCCCTTGCTCGTGGTTCTGCCCGGTTCGCGCAGAGGTGAAATTGCGCGGATGGAACCGGTCTTTGCTGAGACCATTGAGAAGGTCACCTCTCAACGCCCGGATGTTGCGGTCATTGTCCCTGCGGCGGTGAATGTTACTGATGATGTGGCAGAGAGGCTAAAAAACTGGCCCGGCAAACCGATCTTGCTGGACCCGCGTGAAACCAGTGCCGCCAATGGTGAGTGGCGAAAACGGCTGGCTTTTGCCGCTGCTGATCTTGCATTGGCGGCCTCGGGCACGGTTTCGCTGGAACTTGCCTCCACCGGCACGCCGATGGTGATTGCCTATCGTTTCAACTGGCTGACGACTCGGATTGTGAAGAAACGGGTGAAGGTCAAATCCGCCACACTGGTCAATTTGTTGACGGATACGATAGCGGTGCCCGAGTTTCTGTTTGAGCGTTGTCGGAGCGAACTGATCGCGCCTTTGGTGATTGATCTGCTGGGTAATCAGGCGGCGCGCCAGAAACAACAGGAGGCGGGCACCGCGGCCATGAAACTGTTGGGCAGAGGCGGTGAAGCGCCGGGGATGCAGGCGGCCCGCTCGGTATTGTCGGCTCTTTAAAATGCGGTCTGAAAATTCCTGCAACGCTTGAAAAAGTGATTTCGAAATCACTTTGCAAGCCGTTTCGAAACGGCTTTGACCTCCGGCAGAGCATGCGTTGATTGAGATATCGCCTTACTCGGTAAATTTAGCCACCTCAGCACCGGTTTTTTCAATCAGCACGTCCGTTGCGATATCAAACATATGATGCGGGGTTCCGGCAGCCGCCCAGATCACCTGAAAATCGTTGAGCCTCGGGTCAAGAAAGGTGCGGATCGGGTTGAGATGGCCAAAGGGTGAGACACCACCGATGGCAAAGCCGGTTTGTTCGCGAATGAGAGCGGCATCCGCCTTGCCAAGTGTCTCGCCCGCAAGCCGCGAGGCGGCGTCAACATTCACCCGGTTTCCACCTGCTGTCAGAAAGAGGATGGCCTTACCGCTGGTCTGGCCGCAGAAAATCACCGATTTGACGATCTGATCAACCTCGCAGCCCACAACATCCGCCGCCTGCTGCGCCGTATTGGTGGGCACGGTGACATGCAGAATGCTGATCTCAAGTCCAAGATCGGCGATATGGGCTTTGACGCGTTTCAGACTTTTGCTCATGCTGTCCCTCAGAAGTTTCAAGGGGTTTTATCGCGGGTTGACGCTGGCGGCGCAACCCCGGTTGACGGCGCTGGCGCGGCGTTTCATCCTTGGTGCATGTCGCTGATTTCCCTCACCAACACAGCACCGATTCCCTTTGAGCCGGATCACGGCGATGAGGCGGTTTTGAACCTTGGGAATATCACTGAGAATATCGCCGAGCTGATAAGGGGAGTTGCCGGGAGCAGCCCCTATCTGCGCAGCCTGATCATGCGCGAGGCAACCTGGCTGAAGGCGGTTCTGGGTAAGGATCCGCAAGTTGTTCTCAGCGATATTCGCAAAGAGGTGGCGGCTGAGAGTTTTGATGCGCTGGGGCGCGAACTGCGCCGCGCCAAGGGGCGGCTGGCCCTTTATGTGGCGCTGGCCGATACAGGAGGGGCCTGGTCGCTGGGTGAAGTAACGCGGGCGCTGACGGAATTTGCCGATTTTGCGGTTGAAACCGCCCTTCAGGCACTTCTGAAGGCCGAACTTGAACGCGGATCGTTGCCCGGATGCGATGAAGGCGATCTCAAAACGGCCTGTGGCATGGTGGTTCTGGCGATGGGCAAGATGGGGGCGTTTGAGCTTAACTATTCCTCCGATATCGATCTCATTGTCCTTTTTGACGAGACCCGCCATGACCCGGAAGTATTTGATGCCATCCGCGAACGCTTCATCCGCGTCACCCGCCGTATGGCCAAGCTTTTGTCCGATGTCACCCGTGAAGGATATGTGTTTCGCACCGATCTTAGGCTGCGCCCCGATCCTTCGGTGACGCCAGTCTGCCTGTCGATGGGTACAGCCGAGCGCTACTATGAAAGTCTGGGCCGAACCTGGGAACGGGCCGCCTATATCAAAGCACGCCCCTGTGCCGGAGATATCAAAGCTGGAGAAGAGTTCCTGAAAACCCTGCGCCCGTTCGTGTGGCGCAAACATCTGGACTATGCCGCCATTCAGGATGCCCATGACATGCGCCTGCGCATCCGTGAACATAAAGGGCTGGGAGGGCCGATAACGCTTGCCGGTCATGACATGAAGCTTGGGCGTGGCGGTATACGTGAGATCGAGTTCTTTACCCAGACAAGGCAGATTATCGCCGGGGGCCGCGATCCGGACTTGCGGGCCCGCGGCACGCTTGAGGGGCTGACGCAACTGGCCACAAAGGGCTGGATATCGGAAACCGTTGCCTCAGCTCTTTCTGAGGCCTATGTCAGCCATCGCACGCTGGAGCACCGCATTCAGATGCTGAGCGATGCGCAGACCCATGCGGTGCCGACCTCTTCAACTCAATTTTCTCGCCTGACCGCGTTTTGCGGCCATGACGATCAGGCCGTCTTTCGCGCCGATCTGACGGCACGTCTTGAGATGGTGCACAATCTCACCGAAAGCTTCTTTGCCAAGGACGAGGAAGCTGGCGTCGCCTTTGACCCTGGCGAGGCCGAGCGCGAAATGATCGAGAAATGGCGCCTGCTGCCGGCCCTGCGTACGGCCCGTGCCAGCGGCATTTTCAACCGCCTTCTGCCGGCCATTCTGGAACGTGTCGGCAAAACCGCGCATCCCGCCGATACATTGCGTCAGTTTGACGGATTTCTGGCCGGTCTGCCGGCTGGAGTGCAGTTGTTTTCACTGTTTGAGGCCAATCCTCAGCTGATTGATCTCTTGATCGAAATCTGCGGCTTGGCCCCAGGTCTGGCGCGCTATCTGTCGCGCAACGCTGCTGTCTTTGACGGGGTAATTGCCGGAACATTCTTTGAGCCCTTGCCCGGGGTCATCGAACTGACAGCGGCACTGGAGTTCCTGATGGCCGGGACTACTGACTATGAAGACCAGCTGAATTCGGCGCGGCGCTGGATGAAAGAGCAGCATTTCAGGATCGGGGTGCAGCATCTCAAAGCGATGATTTCAAGCAAGGAAGCGGCTCAGAACTATTCCGATCTGGCCGAGGCGGTTCTGCGCGCCATCCTGCCCCCGGTCTGTGCAGATTTCGCCAAACGCCACGGCCCGATGCCGGGGCGCGGCGCGATGGTTCTGGGCATGGGGTCACTGGGCGCAGAAAGCCTGACCGCAACTTCGGACCTTGATCTCATTGTGATTTATGACGCGATGGGCGAGGAGGCATCTGAAGGTAAGCGCCCCCTGGCGGTAACGACATATTATGCCCGTCTCACGCAAGCGCTGGTCACCGCACTGACCTCGCCAATGGCTGAAGGCAGGCTTTACGAGGTCGACATGCGCTTGCGCCCCTCGGGCCGCAAAGGCCCGGTGGCAACGCCATTGAGCGGGTTTATTCGCTATCAGCGCGATGAGGCCTGGACCTGGGAACATCTGGCCCTGACACGGGCGCGTCCCGTGGCTGGCAATCTGGCACTTGGCAGTGAGGTTGAGACTGTGCGGCGCGAGATAATCTCAAGGGTGCGGGCGGAAGAAACGGTGCTTTCGGATGTTGCTGATATGCGTGCGCGACTGGCGGATGCGGCTGATCAGAAACGCATTGGGTCGGTCTGGGAGACCAAGCTTGGGCCGGGGCGGATGCTTGATATCGAATTGCTGGCGCAAGCGGTTGCGCTGGTGGGGGGCAATCCGGAGCGCGATGTTGATCAGCAACTCGGCAGTGGCGTTGCTCTGGGCTGGTTCAGTCAAAGCGATTGCGCCCTCATGACCGAGAGCTATGGGCGCTTGCGGCGCATTCAGCAGATAGGCCGGCTGCTGGTGGAAGGGGCGCTGACGCCGGAGACATTGGGGCAGGGCGGGCAGGCGCTTCTGCTGGCGGAAACCGGCGAAAAGAGTGTCGAGGATCTGAAGAACCGGCTTGAGATTGCGCGCGAGGCCGTGCGGTATGTGATCGACCGGGTCTTGGGGTAGAACCCGGTGGTGTTAAGAAGCGCAAATTTGCACTGGAAATTTCTTTTGGGGCTGCCTAAATGACTCTGGCCTTCGGCGAGGATATTTTTGAAAAGAAGAAGATGGGATGAGCCATCTTGCCGGGTTGAAGGGCGTGTCAGGGAGGGTTGGCATGAACAAAGGTGATCTTGCGATTGATCCGCGCGGGCTGATTTTTGAGAGCTACCGCATGGACGGTATTACCGATGGTGAATGCCGGACGATTTTTCTTGATTGGGCGCTGGGACAGCCGCAGGGCAGCGATATGACGGCAGCGCTTGAAACACTGAAGGCCGAATATGGAATTCCCCAGCCTGATCATCCGATGAGCCGGATCATTGAAGAAGGGCTCAGCCGAGCCGCCGCACCTGCAAAGCGAAGGGGCGGGCGGTCCCGGCGGGCCTGAGGCTTTGCGCCTTTTGCTTGACCCTACCCCTGTGATCAGGGCACATCCGGGCCTATGGTTCCTTTAGAAAAACTTGAGCAGATCACCAGCCGTTTCGATTTTCTGGAAGCGAAGATGGCCGATCTTGATACGGGTGATGATTTTGCCGCGCTGGCACGGGAATATGCCGAACTCAGACCGGTGGTTGAGGAGGTTCAGGCCTATCGGCAATTGCTGGCGGATATCGATGACGCCGAGGAGATGCTGACCGACCCTGAGATGAAGGCACTTGCGGAAGAGGAGCTTGCGGCTCTGCGCGAGGCTTTGCCCAAGGCCGAACATGCACTGAAACTGACACTTCTACCAAAGGATGCCGCTGATCAGCGGGCTGCGATCATCGAAATCAGGGCAGGCACGGGGGGCGATGAAGCGGCGCTGTTCGCGGCTGATCTTTTGCGTATGTATCAGCGTCTGGCGGAAAACTCGGGCTGGAAATTCACACTGATTTCGGAAACTCCGACCGAGCTTGGCGGCTATCGTGAGGTAATCGGCAGCATTCATGGCAAAGGCGTTTTTGCGCGCCTAAAATTTGAAAGCGGGGTGCATCGGGTGCAGCGGGTGCCGGCGACGGAAAGCGGCGGGCGTGTTCATACCTCAGCTGCCACCGTGGCGGTGCTGCCTGAAGCGGAAGAGGTCGATATCGACATTCCAACCACCGATATCCGCATTGACACGATGCGCGCCAGTGGGGCCGGCGGGCAGCATGTGAACACAACGGATTCCGCCGTCAGGATCACCCATATCCCGTCTGGTATCATGGTCGTCAGCTCCGAAAAATCACAGCACCGCAACCGCGAGATCGCCATGCAGGTGCTCCGCACGCGGCTTTATGATCTGGAACGCCAGAAGGCCGATGAAGAACGGGCTGAGACCCGCAAGGGGCAGGTGGGATCGGGGGATCGTTCCGAACGTATTCGCACCTATAATTTCCCGCAAGGACGACTGACGGATCATCGGATCAACTTGACGCTCTATAAGCTTGATGCGGCCATGCAGGGCGATATTGATGATGTTATAGACGCACTGATTGCTGACGATCAGGCAAGCAGGCTGGCCGAGCTTGAGCCATGACTGACACTGTCGAGCAGGCGCTGGCCACCGCCGCTGAGCGCTTGGCTGAGGCCGGCGTTGAACAGCCAATGGGGGATGCGCGCCGTTTGATGATATCAGCGCTGGAGCTCACATCGGCAGGGTTGACCCTGCACCTGAAGGATACTCTTTCCGACGCGGCGGCAGACCGGTTTCGCAGGTATATAAGGGCGCGATGTCAGCGAAAGCCGGTTTCGCAGATCCTTGGAACGCGCGAGTTCTGGCAGCGGTGTTTCAAGGTGACACCAGCCGTCCTTGATCCGCGCCCGGATACGGAAACCCTGATCGAACAGGCGCTTTCGAAGCCCTTTGGCACAGTTCTTGATCTTGGCACAGGTAGCGGTTGCATACTTCTGACCTTGCTGGCCGAAACCCGGGGCGCAACCGGTACCGGTGTGGATAACAGCCCGGAAGCTTTGAAAATCGCGGCAGAGAACCGGGCCGCTTTCGGGCTGGAAGACCGGGCGGCGCTGATCGTGTCTGACTGGTTTTCCGAGGTGGCCGGAAAGTTTGATCTGATCGTTGCCAATCCCCCTTATATCACATCGGAAGAGTTCAAATCCCTGTCGCCCGAGGTTCTTGGCTTTGAGCCGAAAAGCGCCCTGACGCCGGGGCCGAGCGGGCTGGAATCCTATCGTGAAATTGCATTGGATATTCGCCGGTTTCTTCTGCCGGGCGGGCGCGTTCTGCTGGAAATCGGTCCAACGCAGGCCGGTGATGTTATCACCTTGTTTGAATGTGCTGGGCTTGAACTGGTCAGAGTTCATGCCGACATGGATGGCCGTGACCGGGTGGTTGAACTCAGGCATCCGGGCTGAAACCGTGTATTTTTGCCAGATTTCAGCAAAAACATACGGATTCTTCAGCTTTATCCCTTGTCTTGAACGAACCGCACTGTATAGGATTTCAGTTAGCGGTTGATTGAGCAGAGACAGCATCTCAGCCGCGGGACGCTCTCGAAAAGTAAACTTGGGACCAAACAGCCAGAGTCGCTGGATAAGCTAACCAAAAACATCCCAATAGGCCCGGAAATGGGCAGAAAACCGGACAAAATGAGATCTTCGAATAAGTCGCGTTCGCGCAACAAGAATCAAAACCGCAGGTCGTCGGCCAATGTGATCAATCGGGTGTTTGACAGTTCTGGCCCTGACGGCAAAGTGCGTGGCACACCTCAGCAGATTATCGAAAAATACCAGATGCTTGCACGGGATTCGCAGCTTTCCGGTGACCGTGTCGCGGCTGAGAATTTTCTGCAGCATTCAGAACATTACGCCCGGTTGCTGAGTGAAGCGCATCGCGAACAGGCGCAGCGGCGCGAGCAGCACGAGGCGCAGCAGGCGCAGCGCAAGGAAGCTCAGGCAAATGCGGCCACGGCAGATGCCCAAAATGCCGAGCAGCCGGATATCGGCGATGCGCAACTGGGTGTTAAGGCGGATACAGATACCGGATTGGTGGAAACCCCGGAAGGTAAGCAAAAACCTGCCCCTGATGCACAAAAATCAGCGCCTGAAGCAGCTGAAGACACCGGGCAGGCGGCTGAATAGCCACGGCTTCAGCCTTTCAGCGCTCGCGCCAATCGGCAGAATTCTTCAATACTCAGATTTTCTGCCCGCTCGGTTGGTGCAATTCCGCTGGCACTCAGCACATCTGCGATATCAGGCCTGAGCGACTTCAGACTTGCCCGCAGCATTTTTCGCCGCTGTCCGAAAGAGGTGGCAACAAGTTTTGTCAGCGTGGCCTCATCGGCCGGAAAAGCCGGCGCATCGCGTTTTTCGATATGGACAACCGCCGACGTCACTTTCGGCGGAGGGGTAAAGGCCTGAGGGGAGATTTCCATGGCGATCCGTGCCTTTGCCCGCCACTGGGTCAGGATCGAAAGCCGTCCGTAAGCCTTGCTTCCCGGATCGGCAACGATACGTTCGGCGACCTCCTTTTGAAACATCAGGATCAGACTGGCCCAGAAGGGTGGCCAGTTTTCAGGTGTCAACCAGCGGATCAGAAGCTCCGTGCCGACATTGTAAGGCAGGTTCGCCACCACACGAACCGGTGACGTCAGATGCTGGCGCACGTCAATTTCCAGCGCGTCGCCTGAGATGATTTGCAGCCTGTCGGGGTAATGTTCAGCAATATCAGCGAGAACCGGAAGACAGCGCGGATCCTTTTCGATCACCAGCACTTTGCGCGCACCTGAATATAGCAGGGCGCGTGTCAGCCCGCCGGGACCGGGGCCAACCTCCAGCACATCGCAGGCGGTCAGGTCACCGGCCTGGCGGGCGATTTTCGCCGTCAGGTTCAGATCCATCAGAAAGTTCTGCCCCAGCGATTTGCGCGCGCTCAGCCCATGTTCTTTGATCACGTCTCGAAGGGGCGGTAACCCGTCAAGCGTGCTCATCCGGTTTTGCCTTGCCGGTATGCAAGATCAGCGGCTTGCCTGAGGGCTGCGATCAGGCTGGAAGGGTCGGCAGCGCCGGTGCCAGCAAGATCAAAAGCGGTGCCATGATCAGGGGAGGTGCGGATGAAGGGCAGGCCGAGCGT
>CAZMNO010000043.1:0-29486 GCA_964567685.1 uncultured Rhodobacter sp.
TCCAAAAATCAGAGCTTATAATGATACGTATTATAGTTCCAGGTGACTAGTTGACCGGCAGACTAGTAGGTTAGTCAACTGGTCAACTGGTCAACTGGTCAACTGGTCAACTGGTCAACTGGTCAACCAGACTATCGATATGTCGGTGGACCGGTGTGTCGGATAGCCAGGCGGTTCGTTAACGCCAGGAAGTATCAGGGATCAAATCGACCGGTGAAACCATCGCGATTCACTTCCGCCGCAATGCCTCAATGGGTGCAACGGGCGCAGAACCAAACCCGGGATAAAGCCATAGCCCCCGGATTTGAAAGCGGTTAGAACCAGCGGCGAATGAAAACAGACAGGATCGCCCGATGCCAGATCAAACCGAAACCGACCATAAAAACCGCGCTTCTGCCTGGTTTCGCCATCTGCGCGATGACATTGTCGCGGCGTTTGAAACTCTGGAGGATGAACAGTCGACCGGCCCCTTTGCCCATCAACCGGCAGGCCGGTTCGAGGTGACCGAAACCAAACGCAGTTCGCAAGACGGCACCGACGCGGGCGGTGGGCTGATGTCGGTCATGCGCGGCGGTCGGGTGTTTGAAAAAGTCGGGGTCAATATCTCAACCGTTTACGGCAGGCTGGGCGCAAGGGCACAAGCCGCAATGGCAGCGCGCAAGAACATCCCCGGCATGGCCGATGACCCGCGCTTCTGGGCCAGCGGCATATCGCTGGTGGCACATATGCAAAATCCGCACACACCCTCGGTTCACATGAACACGCGGATGTTCTGGACACCGCATTCCTGGTGGTTTGGTGGCGGGTCGGATCTGAATCCCTGCATAGAGTATGACGAGGACACCACCGCTTTTCACGCCGTTCAGCGCGAACATTGCGACAGGCACAATGCCGATTACTACCCGCGGTTCAAGAAATGGGCGGATGAGTATTTCTACGTCCCGCACCGCAACCGCGCCCGCGGGGTCGGCGGTATCTTTTTCGATGACCACAACAGTGGTGACTGGGAGGCTGATTTCGCCTTCACCCAGGATGCCGGTCGCGCCTTTTTGCCAGCCTTTCTTCCGGTCACAAGAAAGCGGCGCGATACCGGCTGGAGCGATGCCGATAAAGAGACCCAGCTCATTCACCGCGGCCTATATGCCGAATACAATCTGGTTTACGACCGGGGCACCAAATTCGGGCTGGAAACGGGGCATGACGCCAATGCGGTTCTGATGAGCCTGCCGCCAATGGCAAAATGGGTCTGAGTGCAGCGGCGAAAAGTCGCCGTTGAGCTAAAATCGGTATCGTAATACTGGTTTTTGCGTTTAGGTGGCCTGAAACGCTCTTTTTCCCTCGGAGAATCTCATGGCCCGCCCAGAAAAACACGTCCTTCTTTGTACCCATTCCCGTGCAGCGGATGATCCGAAGGGCAGCTGCCAAGCGCATGGCGCAAACCCGCTGGTTGAAGCCTTTTCCAAAGAGTTTGGCGAGCGCGGGCTTTGGGGGCGGATCAAGTTCAATACCACAAGCTGCATGGGTGCCTGTGAGCACGGGCCGATTGTGCTCGTCTATCCTGAGGGTGTGATGTATGGCGGCGTTCAGGTCAGCGACGTCAACAAGATTATCGACGAGCATCTTTTAGGCGGCACTCCGGTCGACGCTCTGAAAGTACCCAGAGACGTCTGGGAGTAGGACCAATCGGTTATGGCAAGTGCCGGCTGATCAGCATCCGCTGGATGTCGCTGGTGCCTTCGTAGATGCTGGTTACTCGAGCATCGCGGTAGATCTGCTCGACCCCGTAATCCCTGATATACCCGTATCCGCCGTGGATCTGGATAGCGTCCCGGCACACTTCCTCGGCCGTTTCGGTGGCGAACAGCTTGGCCATTGCCGCTTCTTTCAGGCAAGGCAGTCCGGCATCGCGCAATCCGGCGGTATGCAAGGTTAGCTGGCGGGCGGCTTCGATCTTTGTGGCCATATCCGCCAGTCGGAAAGCTACCGCCTGATGTTCGAAGATCGGCTTGCCGAAACTCTGACGTTCCTTTGAATAGCCCAGTGCCGCCTCGTAAGCCGCGCGCGCCATGCCAATGGATTGCGACGCGATGCCGATCCGCCCGGCTTCAAGGTTTCGCAAAGCGTAGCGGTACCCCTGATTTTCTGCGCCCACCATTGCCGATGCCGGCACCCTGACATCGTCAAACGTCAGAAATGTCGCGTCCGAGGCGCGCTGTCCCATCTTCTCTTCCTTGCGCGCGCAGGCAAATCCAGGTGCATCCGCTGGCACCAGAAAGGCCGAGATCCCTTTCGCCCCTCTCCCCTGCGCCGTGACCGCAAAAACCAGAATGACATCAGCCACTGAACCGTTGGTGATGAACTGCTTGGAGCCATTGATCACCCAGTCATCGCCATCGCGCTGCGCGCGGGTTTTTAGATTGGACGCATCCGAGCCCGCATGAGGTTCCGTCAGGCCAAAAGCACTGATTGCCTGCCCCTGAACCAAGAGCCTCAGCCAGTTTTCCTTTTGCTCGGGACTTCCCTGTTGGTGCAGAATATTATTCACCAGCATCTGCACCGAAATCACGGTTGTGACAGATCCGTCCCCGGCGGCCAGCTCCTCCAGCACCATCGAATAGGCCTGATAAGAGGCGCCCGGTCCGCCCCAATCTTCAGGGATCAGCATGCCCATGAAGCCGAGTTCGCCCATTTCGCGGATGGTGGATAGGGGGAAAATCCCATCGCGATCCCATTCAGCGGTGTTCGGTTTCAGCTTCTCGCGGGCGAAGTCCCGCGCCATATCCCGGATCAGGGCCTGTTCTTCATTCGGGATCATGGCACGGCCTTTCCTGCAAATTCATGCAGGCGACGTTAATGGCCTTTTACCTTCGATTGAAGGGGGTGCGCGCTTAACCCCGGATCGCTTTCAGCATCACGTCAACATTGGCCGGGTCCGCATCCGGTGTGATGCCATGACCGAGGTTGAAAATATGCGGCCCGCCTGAAAATGCCGTGACAATGCGCCTGGTCTCATCGATCAGAGCCTGCCCACCGGTGACCATGTGACCCGGCGCAAGAATGCCTTGAACGCACCCGTCAACCTGCACCTTTTCCGCCGCCCAGTTCGCATCGACCGAGTTATCAAGAGCCACACAATCCGCCCCTGTGGCGCGGGCAAAGCCGACATAGTTCTCTTTGGCTTCGCGCGGGAAAACGATGACCGGCAGATCAGGGTGCCGGGCTTTCAGCGCCGCGACGATCTTTCGCGCCGGTTCCAGCGCGTATCTGTTAAAATCCTTACCGCGCAGCGACCCGGCCCAGCTGTCAAATACCTTGATCACCTCCGCCCCGGCGGCGACCTGGGCCAGCAGATAGGCAATTGTGGCTTCGGTTATGAGGTCCATCAACGCATCAAACGTCGCCCGGTCGCGCTGCATCAGATCATGCGCCGGCGCCTGATCAGGGGTGCCGCGCCCGGCGATCATATAGGTCGCCACGGTCCAGGGAGCACCGGCAAAGCCTATGAGGGCGGTTTCGCCAGGCAATCCTGCAGCCAGGATTTTCACGGTTTCATAGATCGGGACCAGATGGGTGTGAATCTCTTCCGCCGGTTTCAGTTGTTTGAGGTCTTCAGCACCGGTAATAGTCGACAGGCGCGGGCCCTCGCCGGTGACGAACCACAGATCAGCCCCCAACGCCTGCGGCACCAACAGGATATCGGCGAACAGAATCGCTGCATCAAACCCATAGCGACGAATCGGCTGAAAGGTCACCTCCGCCGCCAGTTCGGGATTGTAGCAAAGGGACAGGAAATCCCCGGCTTGTTGCCGGGTCGCGCGGTATTCCGGCAGATAGCGCCCGGCCTGCCGCATCATCCAGACCGGTGGTACGGCAAGGGTTTCCCCGCGCAAGGCTCTCATCAGCAGTTTTTCGGCCATTTTCGCCCCTGTCGTTTGCTTCAACGCCCCTAAATCAAGTCTGGGCGCGAGGATGTCAATGTGTCACCTCGGGCGTTCCGGCGGCAATCTGATCCCGGCAAACCTGCGCGCGACAACTGAACTCAAGCGGTCATTGGCTTTGCCATTGTCAGCGCTTGAGCCGGACGTTAGAGGGGTGTCATGCAACCACTTTGGCCAAACCCGGACTCCCCCTTACGCATTGGTACGCGTGGCTCGCCTTTGGCGCTGGCTCAAGCCTATGAGACCCGCAGTCGCCTAGTCGAGATGCACGGTATCGACATCGGGGCCTTTCAGGTCGTGGTGATCAAAACCTCAGGCGACCGCATTCAGGACAAACCGTTGCGCGAGGTTGGCGGCAAGGGCCTGTTCACCAAAGAAATTGAAGAGGCGCTTTTAGACGGGCGCATCGACATCGCGGTCCATTCAATGAAGGACATGCCGGTGGTTTTCCCCGAGGGGCTGACGCTTGATTGTTACCTGCCGCGCGAAGACCCGCGCGATGCGTTCCTGTCGCCCATGGTCGAAAACCTGACCGATCTGCCGGCAGGTTCGCTGGTTGGCACCAGCAGTCTCAGACGGCGGGCGCAGATCCTTTATAAACGCCCGGATCTCAAGGTGGTGGAGTTTCGCGGCAATGTTCAGACGCGGCTGCGCAAGCTGGAAGAAGGCGTTGCCAATTGCACCTTTCTGGCCATGGCCGGGCTTAATCGCCTGGGCATGGAAGAAGCTGCCAACGCGCCGATTGCGCTGTCTGAAATGCTGCCTGCGGTAGCGCAGGGGGCGATCGGGATCGAGCGGCGTGCAGATGACGAAAACGTCAAGGACCTGCTGTCGCCGATCCATGATTTCCTGACCGGGTATCAGCTTGATGCCGAACGCGCCTTTCTGAAGGGGCTTGACGGGTCGTGCGAAATGCCCATTGCCGGGTTGGCGGAAATCTCCAACCGGCAATTGCGCCTGCGCGGCGAGATATTGCGCCCGGACGGGTCGGAATGTCTGTCGCATGAACTGACCGGTGCGACCGAGGATGGTGCCGAATTGGGGGCATCCCTTGCCAAGATTCTGCTGGACGCGGCAGGCCCATATTTCTTTGACTAGACGAGCGCGCGCTGTGACGAAGAAACAGGTCGCCATCTACATGACCAATACAGATGACAGCGATTTCGCTCAGCGGCATCCTGATGATGTGGAAAAGGTCACGACCTCACTGAGGGACGTCGGGGCCGATTTTGATTTCATCAAATATGAGGTTATGAAGGGTGAGTTTCCAGCCGATCCCACCCGGTTTGATGCGGTCATCCTGACCGGAAGTCCGGCCTATGTGGATGATCCCGAGGGCTGGATTGCGCGCCTTTTGGAAGATATCCGCGTAATGGTTGCCGCCAGAACCCCTTTGGTGGGTCTCTGCTTTGGCCATCAGGCCATTATCGCCGCCCTTGGCGGGCAGGTGAGCAAGCGGGATTTCTGGATTTTCGGGGCGACGGGGTGCACCGTCACCGGTCGGCGTCCATGGATGCAACCACCGCTAAAGGATATGCGGCTTTATGCGGCAAACAGTGCGCAGGCGGATCGTCTGCCGGATGGAATGCAGTTGCTTGCAACGAGCGGTATTTGCCCAATTGCCATGACCTGTTTTGAGGACCATGTGTTTACCACGCAGTTTCATCCCGAAATGAGTGATGAATTTGTCGCAGCACTGGTCGAGGAATACGATGATTTCCTTGGTGCGGAGGTTGCGCAGGCATCCCGTGAAAGCCTGACCGGGGGTGCACATGGTTCAATTTTCATGACCTGGGTCAGGCAATTTATCGAGCTTGAGCGTGGCTGATACCCTTTCGTAAGCGCCACTTCCAATACCCCTGTGAACCATCATTTGTGTGGAATCACTGGACCCACGTGAATTAGTTTGTATACAAATGAAATTGAGAAGGTTTTTGCAAAGGGTTTCGCATGGCTGAAACGGTTCAGGGATCAATTGTCGGCGTCGATGTCGGGGGCACGTTTACCGATCTGGTGATGCTTGCGCCGGGTGGTGAAGTGCGCCTGTCCAAAGTCCCATCAACCCTTGATAATCAGGCCTTTGGCGTTCTGAATGCCCTTGATGATGCCGGGGCCGACCTGCCTTCGGTGGCGCTGATCGTACATGGTACCACCACCACGACCAACGCGGTTCTGGAGCGCAAATTATGTAAAACCGGGCTGATTACCACCCAGGGGTTTCGTGATATTCTGGAGCTGGGGCGGCGCACCAGACCGCAACCTTACGGCATGTTCGGCGAGTTCGAGCCGATCATTCCGCGTGACCGGCGTCTGGAAGTTCCCGGCCGAATGCTGGCAAATGGCAGCGAATATGCCCCGCTTGATGAACAGGCCGTCAAGGACGCCGTGGCTGAACTGCTGACGATGGGCTGCGAAAGCCTCGTCATCCATTTCATCCACGCCTATGCCAATCCCGATCACGAGCGCCGCGCCGCTGAGATTGCGGCGACGATCTGGCCCAATGAATACATAACTCAGGGCCATCAGCTCTTGTCGGAAAGCCGGGAGTTCGAGCGCGGTGTGACCGCAGCCGTCAACGCCTCGGTACAGCCGCTCTTGCAGCGCTATGTGGACCGGCTGGCCGATGAACTGGCCGGACGCGGTTATCAGCACGACGTTTTGGTGATGAACGGCAATGGCGGCATGGTTTCGGCCCGCACGGTGGCGCGTGAAGCGGCCAAAACGGTGATGAGCGGCCCGGCCTCGGGCGTCATGGCGGCCGCCTATACCGGACGCCGCGCCGGGGTTCTGAACCTTCTCACATATGATATGGGCGGCACCTCGACCGATGTCGCGCTTATCCGTGACGCCGAACCCGCCGTCAGCAACGAGATCGAGATCGAATATGCGATGCCGATTCATGTGCCGATGGTCGATGTACGCACTGTCGGGGCAGGCGGCGGCTCGATCGCCAAAGTGAATGCTGCCGGTCTGCTGGAGGTCGGCCCGGAAAGTGCGGGCGCTGATCCCGGGCCCATCTGTTATGGCAAGGGCGGCGAGCTTCCGACGATCTCGGACGCCAATCTGCTGCTGGGCCGGCTCAATCCTCCTGTCAGAGCTGAAGACCGAACGGCTGAGGACGTCAAAGCACAGGTCGCGGATGTGTTTACCGAAAAGCTCGGCAAACCGTTGGGCCTTGATGCCGCTGAGGCCGCCGAAGCGGTGATCCGCGTTGCCAACACCCGCATGGCAGGCGCTGTGCGCATGGTGTCGGTCTCGCTTGGTGCCGATCCGCGTGATTTTGCCCTCTTTGCCTTTGGTGGGGCGGGGCCCTTGCACGCCTCGGCTCTGGCGCGTGAGCTTGGCGTGCCGAAAGTTCTGGTGCCCTGCCGCCCAGGTATCACCAATGCGCTGGGCTGTGTGGTCGCCGATCTGCGCCATGACTATGTGCGCACGCTCAACCGCCCGCTTGATCAGCTTGATGATACAGAGATTCACGCTGTGTTTGCCGAACAGACAGCCACAGGCGAAGCCCTGATCACAAAGGAAAAAATCGAGCTGACCGGTATCCGCCGCCTTTACAGCGTCGATATGCAGTTCATCGGGCAAACCCATCTATTGCGGGTGGAGCTTGACACCCCAAACCCCGACCGTGCCAGCTTGCAGGCACTTTTCGAAGCTGCCTATTTCAAACGCTTCCGGGTGGAGCTTGCCGATATCCGGGTCAATCTGGTCAACGTCAACACCTCCGTCATCGGCGCCCGCCCGCCCTTGGATCTGTCAACGCTGATCGATCCAGCCGGTCGTCGCGAAACGGTCGATCAGGCCCTGACCGGCACGCGCGAGGTGTTGTTTAACGGAAGCTGGCACAATACGCCGATCTACTGGCGCGATCACCTGCCCCTTGGGGCGGTGATCAACGGGCCCGCCATCATCGAACAGATGGATACAACCACTTTGGTCGAACCCGGCGATGTTGCGAAGAGCGACAGCGAGGGTAATATCATCATCACATTGGGAGCAGGCGCATGATCGATCCCATCACCCTTTCGGTTATCCAGGCCGGGTTGCAGCAGGTTTGCGACGAGATGGATCTCAGCTTTTCCCGCGCCGCCTTTTCACCGGTGATCGCGGAGGCCGATGACCGGTCTGACGGGATATATTCCGCCGCAGACGGCTCCCTGATTGCACAGGGGGCAGGCGGGTTGCCGGTTTTCGTCGGCACGATGCAATATTCCACCCGCACGCTCATCGAAATGATTGCTGATGGAAGTGTTGCGCCGCCCAAGCCGGATGACATCTACATCGTCAACGACCCTTATCTTGGCGGCACCCATCTGATGGATGTGCGCTTTGCCCGACCGTATTACCGGGATGGCAAGATTTTCTGCTGGCTCAGCAATACCGGACACTGGCCCGATACCGGGGGCGCGGTGCCCGGCGGGTTTTCCGCCTCGGCCACAGCTTCAGAGCAGGAAGGCCTGCGCCTGCCACCGGTGCGCCTGTTCAAAGAGGGTAAGCTGGATCAGGAGATTTATTCGATCATCTGCTCAAATATCCGCGTTGCCGATCAGCGCATCGGGGACGTCAAGGCACAGGCTGCTGCGCTGAAAGTGGGCGAGGCGCGACTGAACGAGCTGCTTGACCGCTATGGCGATGACACTGTGCGGCAGGCCATTGGCGAGTTGCGCCAGCGTGCTGCTGAACAGATGCGGGCGCGTATCGCCGATATTCCAGACGGCAGCTATCACGGGCGTGCCTTTGTCGACAGCGACGGGGTGGTCAATGAGCCCTTGGTGATTGATCTGACCATAACCAAAGCGGATGACGCGCTGAGCTTTGATTTCAGCAAATCAAGCCCGCCCTGCCTTGGACCGATGAACTCGGTTCTGGCAACCACCCTGTCATCGGTCTATCTGGCGATGCGGCATATCTTTCCCGAAGTGCCGATCTCTGCCGGGGCCTTTGAGCCGCTGCATATCATCCGCCCCGAGGGCACGTTCCTTGACGCGCATTACCCGCGCCCGGTGTCCGGCTGTGCCGCCGAAGTCAGCCAGCGCATCGCCGAAGCGGTCTTTGCCGCCCTTGTCGGCCCGTTGCCGGATCGGGTGACTGCGGCACCGGCGGGCACGAGCGGCAACTTTGCCCTTGGTGGGTATGACCCTGAAAAGGATCGCAATTTCGTCATGTACCAGATCTCCGGTGGCGGTTATGGCGGCAGTGCGCATCACGACGGACTGGCCAATGGCTGTTCGACCATCGGCATTTCCAAGGCCCCGCCGGTCGAGATCATGGAACAGGCCTTTCCGGTGCTTTACCACCGCTATGCCCTGCGCGAAGGATCAGGCGGGGCAGGGGCGCATCGTGGCGGATTTGGGCTTGATTACGAGGTTGAACTGTTGCGCGGTCACGCCAAAGCGAGCTTTGTCATGGATCATGGGCGCTTTGGCCCGCAAGGGGTTCTCGGCGGTGAGGATGGCGCGGTCAACAAGGTTGAGGTCTGGCAGGGGGGCGAAAAGCATGTGCCCGAGCATCTTTCAAAGGAACAGGATATCGCCATGGAACCCGGTGACCGGGTGCGGGTGCGAACCCCGGGCGGCGGCGGTTACGGCGACCCGGCAATGCGCGATCCTGACCTTATGGAAAAGGACATCAGGCTGGGCCGTATGAAGCCTTAGTTGGTTCAATGCGCTCCGCGCGGGGAGTATTTATGTAACAATGAAAGGCGGGGAGGCTCTGGCCAAGGGGTAGGGGCTTGATTAGGGTTGGGTAGTGGTCTTTCGGGGGATTAATATGAACGCAGTTGTGGAAAAGCTGAAGGAAATCGTCGGCGAGGCCCATTGTCTGACCGGTGACACCGCGCGCGAAAAATACGATCACGATATAACCCGGGAGTATCTGGGCCGCTCACTCGCGGTCGTGCGTCCGGCCAATGCTGGCGAAGTTTCCGAGGTTTTGCGGCTGGCTGACGAATCCGGCACACCCGTTGTACCGCTTTCCGGCAATACCGGGCTGGCAGGCGGGGGCTATGCCGGTAACGCTGAGGACACGCTGATCCTGTCACTGGACCGGATGAATGCCATTCGCGAAATCAACCCGGTCAGCCGCATTGCAAAGGTCGAGGCCGGGGTGATTCTGGCTGACCTTCACGCAGCCGCGGACAAGCATGATCTGGTGTTTCCGCTGCTTTTCGGTGCCCGCGGTTCCTGCATGATCGGGGGCAATCTTTCGACCAATGCCGGGGGCTCGAATGTGGTGCGCTATGGCAATACGCGCGCGCTGTGCCTGGGGCTTGAGGTAGTGCTGCCGGGTGGGCGCATCGTCAACCTGATGTCCGAGCTCCACAAGGACAACACAGGCTATGATCTGAAGGATTTGTTTATCGGAGCGGAGGGAACCCTTGGGGTGATCACCGCCGCTGTGGTCAAGCTTTTTGCCAAACCAAAGGCCTATGCCACGGCGATGGTGTCGGTTCGTCGGCTGGACGACGCGCTAAGCCTGCTGCACCGGGTGCAGGCCGCCACCGGTGGCGGGGTGGAAGCCTTTGAATATATGCCCAAAAACTATTTCAGGCATTTGAAACTGATTGATCCCGAGGCCCCGATGCCATTTCAGGAACCAGCGGAAATCGGTGTCATGATCGAAGTTGCGGCAGTCGCAGACCGTGATGCAGAACTGCAGGAGGATGGCTCGACCCCGGTTCAGAATACACTGACGGAAACTCTGGCCGATCTGATGGAAAGTGGCGAATTGCTCGATGCGACCATCGCCACCAACGAAGCGCAGCGCGCGGAAATGTGGCGCCAGCGTGAGATGGCGTTTGAGGTGGCCAACCATCTGGGCGTGCCGATTACCACTGACATCGCCGTTCCGCTGGACCGGGTCGCCGATTTCCTGCGTATGGCAAATGCGCGTTTGCAGGAAATCGCGCCGAAATCCGAGCTGATTGAAATCGCCCATCTTGGCGACGGCAATCTGCACTACAGCGCCTGGATCGACCCCGAAACCCGGGAACCAGCGTCAAAAGAGGTGCAGACCGCATTTTACACAATGGTTGAGGACGTGGTGGAAGAGCTGGGCGGCAGTTTCTCAGCCGAGCATGGCATTGGCATTTCCAAGCTCGGTACGATGGCGCGCAGAAAGGACAAGGCGGCCCTTGAAGTGATGCACAGCATCAAAGCAGCACTTGATCCGAACGGGATCATGAACCCGGGAAAACTTCTGCCCTAGTCCTTCGCCAGTTTCTTCAGCAAAGCAAGCAGGCGCTCTTTTTCGCGCCTGTCAAGCGGGGCCAGCGTTTTATCGGTTATCTTGGCAGCGCGCGTCTCAAGCTCGCCGATTAGCGCGCGGCCTTCTTCGCTCAGCTCAATTGTCATGCGGCGGCGATCTTTCGTGTCACGCCGGGAAACAACCAGATTTCGCGCCTGAAGCCGGTCGACAACACCCTTGATCGTGGCCGCATCCATCGCCGTCAACCGCCCCAGAGCGTTTTGCGAAATCGCACCGGATTCACGCAGTTTTGCCAGTGCTGCGAACTGCATCGGCGTAAATTCCGGCAACATCTGCGCGAAAATCGACAGGTGCCGCTGGCTGGCACGGCGCAGAATAAAGCCGATCTGCTCGTCCATCTGGTAACCGGTAGGGCGGGTATCTGTGTTTTGATCCATTGAGGTACAAGGTGGCGCAAAAGCAATTGACAGTAAAGCAACTAAGTCGCAAAATCCGTTAGTATACCAACAATTTTTCAAAGCGTGACGCAAACCCGATGTCTTATAGCCGCCCAACCGATCTCACGACCGCTCTGGAGCTTTTGGCTCAGGGGCGCGCGACGGTGCTGGCAGGAGGCACCGATATCTACCCGGCCACGCCTGCGCGTGATCTGACCGGGGAAATCCTTGATATCACATCGATTTCTGGCTTGAGCGGGATCGCGGAAACCAGTGACGGCTGGCGGATCGGGGCGCTTACACGCTGGTCGGAAATCGCGCACGCCACGCTGCCTCCGGCCTTTGACGCTTTGAAACAGGCGGCGATTGAGGTTGGGTCGGTGCAGATCCAGAACAGTGGCACAATCGGCGGCAACCTCTGCAATGCATCCCCTGCGGCAGATGGGGTTCCGGCTTTGATGATTCTCGATGCGTCGGTCGAACTGGCTGCGGCCGGGCAATCCCGCCGTCTGGCGCTTGCGGATTTTATCCTCGGGCCGCGCCAGACTGCCCTTGGCCCGGATGAGATCGTGACTGCGGTACATGTTCCGAAAAAGAGCGCGAAGGGGCAGGCACAGTTCAGGAAACTTGGCACGCGGCGGTATCTGGTGATCTCAATCGCAATGGTCGCCGTCAGGCTGGAACTCGCGGGCGGTCAGATCACGAAAGCCGCAATTGCCGTCGGTGCGTGCAGCCCGGTTGCCCGCCGCCTTGCCGGGGCCGAGCGTGCATTGATCGGTGCCTCCCCATTGATCGAGACCGACTGGCTAAAGGCGCTTCAGGCATCCATCGCCAGCGACCTCAGCCCGATTGACGATTTGCGTGCCGATGCCGCCTATCGCAGCCACGCGGTTGCCGAAATGGTCAATGCGGCGATTGGGGATTTGTTGAAGATCGGAGCGGCACCATGACCGGCGCGGGGGGGATCAGTTTCAGGGTAAACGGCAGATCTTCAGCAATTTCCAGCCCGCCGGGCCGCCGTCTCAGTGAGGTTTTGCGCGAGGAGCTGGGCCTGAAAGGCACCAAATCCGGCTGTGATGCGGGCGATTGCGGCGCCTGCACGGTTCTTGTCAACGGCAAGCCGGTCTGTGCCTGCCTGACCCCGGCAGCACAGGCAGATGGCAGCGAAATAACCACGGTCGAGGGTTTGCCGGACAGCGGGTTTGGAAAACTCCAGCAGGCTTTTCTGCGCTATGGTGCGGCGCAATGCGGGATATGCACGCCTGGCATGCTGATGGCCGCCGCCTCATTGTTGCAGAAAAACCCGCACCCGACGGCCCCGGAAGCAGAGCAGGCGCTAGGTGGCGTGCTGTGCCGTTGCACCGGTTATACCAAGATCATCAAGGCGGTGTGCCATGCCAATGACCCTTTGCCCATGGCGGCAGATGCCCCCGCCGGTCAGGCCGTGGGGCAGGGGGTGGACCGGGTGGATGGAACGGCCAAGGTTGCGGGGTCCGAAAGCTACGGGGCAGACGAAAACCCGCCCGGAACGCTTTTGGTGCGGGCCATCCGCTCGCCGCATTTCAGCGCTGGTTTCAGCTTTGGCGATCTTAACGACTGGCAGGCGCGGCATCCCGGCATCGTGGCAATCCTGACAGCCAGCCATATTGAGGGCATCAATCGCTTTGGCACCATTCCGGCCTTTGCCGACCAGCCGGCACTGGCGGATAGCCACGTTCGTATGCGTGGTGAAGCGGTCGCACTGGTGGTTGGTGAGGCCGACGTGATGCAGGCTCTCGCACTCGATGATTTCCCGGTCATCTGGGGTTCTCAGCCGTCTACGGTCGACACGGACAACGCGCAATCTGACGAAGGTCCGCTTGTCCATGAAAACCGCCAGGGCAACCTTCTGACAACCGGCGTGGTGCGAACCGGAGATACCGAGGCGGCGCTGAAAACTGCCGCATTCAACGCCGAGGTTTCCTTTGAAACCGCCTATGTCGAACACGCCTATATTGAACCCGAAGCAGGGTTCGCCTGGCTTGACGGCGACACGCTGGTCATCCGCGCCTCAACCCAGGCCCCGGTGATGGATCAGGAAGATACCGCCAAAGTGCTGGGGCTGGCCAAAGACAAGGTCAGGATCATCCCTTCGGCTACCGGTGGCGGGTTCGGTTCCAAGCTTGATGTCTCCCTGCAACCGCTGATCGGGTTGGCGGCGCTGAAAACCGGCAGGCCCTGCCGCATGGTCTATTCGCGCGCAGAATCGATGATCACCACCACCAAGCGCCACCCGTCCAAAGCCGTTGCCCGGGCCGGTTGCGATGAGAATGGCATCATCTCGGCCCTGCATTATCGCGGCGATTACAACACAGGCGCCTATGCAAGCTGGGGTCCAACAGTAGCGGGCCGGGTTCCGGTTCACGCCTCGGGGCCTTACCGCACACCGAACTATGATGCCGAAGCATGCGCCATCCACACGAACGGCCCGATTTCAGGCGCGTTTCGGGGGTTTGGTGTACCGCAGGCAGCACTTGCACAGGAAACGCTCTATGAAGATCTGGCGCTTGCCACCGGCATCGACCGGTTGGAGTTTCGGCGCAAAAACGCGCTTCAGGATGGTGACAAGGCGACCTTCGGTCAGGTTCTGCGCTCAACCGGTATTGGCGAATGCCTTGATGCGCTGAAACCGCACTGGCAGCGGGCGCTGGGCAATTGCACCGCTTTCAATGAAAAAAATCAATATGTTAAGAGAGGCGTCGGCGTTGCCTCCTGCTGGTATGGCTGTGGCAATACCGGCCTGCCCAACCCCTCGACCATCCGCGCCGGGATTACGCCCGAAGGCAGGTTGATACTGCATCAGGGGGCCACCGATATCGGGCAGGGCGCCAACACGGTGATCGCCCAGATTTTTGCCGATGCTGCGGGCATTGCGCTTTCGCAAATTAATCTGATCGGCCCGGATACCTCGTTGACACCGGATTGCGGCAAAACCTCTGCATCGCGCCAGACCTTCGTCACCGGGCGCGCCGCCGAAGCGGCCGGGCAAGCCCTGCGCGCCAGGCTGCTGGCACAATCCAATGCAGGCGAAGATGCTGAGATATCAATTGCAGACGGCGCAGTCCATTTCTGCAATGCCGGTCAGGAAGAGCAACTCGATCTCGCTTCCTTCACTCCCGATGCCAACGGCTATGCCATTGCGGTCGAGGAAACCTATGACCCGCCGACCATCCCGCTTGATGAGAATGGGCAGGGCAGCCCTTATGCCGTCTACGGCTATGGCGCCCATCTCGCCGAGGTTGAGGTCGATCTGAAGCTTGGCAAGGTCAGGGTCCGCACCCTTGTCGCCGCCCATGATCTGGGGCGTGTGATCAACCCCACCCTGTCCGAGGGGCAGGTCGAGGGTGGTGTCGCGCAAGGGATCGGCATGGCCTTGATGGAGGAATATATCCCCGGCCGCACCGACAATCTGCACGACTACCTGATCCCGACTACTGGTGACATGCCGCAAATCCACTCGATCTTCATCGAAAAACCCGACCCCGAAGGTCCCTTTGGTGCCCGCGGGCTGGGCGAGCATGTGCTGATCCCGACAGCACCGGCGATCCTCAATGCCATCCGCCATGCCACGGGCGCGCGGATCACCCGCCTGCCAGCCCTGCCATATCGGGTGCTCAATGCAATAAAGGAGGCTCAGAATGGCTGATAAACGCCTGAACCGGCCCGAGAAAATCCGCTGCGATGCCTGCCCGGTCATGTGCTATATCGCCGATGGCATGGCCGGGGCCTGTGACCGTTATGCCAATTACGGCGGGCAGATCATCCGCACTGATCCGCTCACCTTGCTCGATGCACGCATCGCTGCCGGGGACGAGGTTAAACCCTTCCTCAGCCGCGAATGGGATGGCGGGCTGGTGGATAGTTCCCAAACTTTCGTCACCGCCATCGGTGCAGGCACGACCTATCCCGATTACAAACCGGCCCCTTTCATCGTTTCCCAGGAAATCGAAGGGGTCGATATGGTTACCGTGGTGACCGAAGCGATCTTTTCCTATTGCGGCACCAAGATCAAAATCGACACCGACCGGCATCTTGGACCCGAAACAGCCGTGGTGCGTGCCGAGGGCGAGGCGATTGGCCATGTCACCACCGGCGAATACGGCTCGCAAATGCTGTCACTTGGCGGGGTCGATCATCTGACCGGAGGTTCCAAACCCGAAGGCCGGGTCACCTGCGATGCTTTGTTGAAACTCTGCAACCGCGAGGCGGTCGAGCTGAGCGTCGATGGCGGGTCCACGGTTATCGTCGAAGCCGGTCAGCCCCCCATTGTCGATGGTCAGCGCGAGGCACGGATGCGGGTTGGTTGTGGGTCCGCCACCATCGGCATGTTCGCCTCGCAATGGCACGGGCTGGTTGACGAGGTAGTGGTGGTTGACGACCATATCACCGGCGTTGTCAGTGAACATCAGGCCGGCAAGGTGCTGGGCTGGGAAGGCACCGGCATCAAGATCCTTGGTCGCCGCTCGACCCCGGGGCGCTATTTTCAGGTGGCGGAACCGGGGCTGGGCTGGGGCGGTACTTCAATCGAGGATCCGCTGCGCATTCTCGGTCCCTGGAACGAAAAGAAAGGTGCAAGACCCGGTTTGCGCCTGATGATGGTGTCCACAACCGGCGAGCAATTTGCCTATTACGAACTTGATGGTGATCTGCAACCGGTGAAAAAACCGCTGCCGGATAATCTTGTGAAATCCGTCAACCTGATCGAGGAAAACTGCGAACCGGCGCTTTCAACCGTGCTTTTCATGGGTGGCGCCGGTGGTTCCCTGCGCTCGGGCGTGACGGAAAATCCGGTGCAACTGACCCGTTCGGTCAAATCAAAGGACACGCGCGTCACCTGCGGCGGTGCCCCGGTCTATGTCTGGCCCGGTGGTGGCATCACTTTGATGGTTGATGTGATGGCAATGCCGGAAAAATCCTTTGGCTATGTGCCGACACCTGCACTGGTCGCCCCTTTGGAGTTTACCATGCCAAAGGCCGAGTACACCCGTCTTGGCGGGCATGTGGGAAACCTCAGATCGGTTGCAGATATTCTGGCCAGCGGCGGTGAATACGGCAAAGGCAATCGCGGCATTTCCGCCAACCCCGGCGATCTGCCATGGGAGCGGGACTAGATGCAGACCCCTGAGGCCAGATACCTGCCTGACGGGCGACGGCTCCACCTCAACCACGGGCCGATTGACCTGATTGTCGAGGCTATCGGCCTGGATCGTGAGCGGGCCATGCAGCAAGCCGAAGCGCGGTTTCAGACGTTGCTCGGCGAATTGGTGGCCGAACTCGACCTCCTGCGCCGACCGCTTGGCGATGCGCACCCCAAAGGCGCGGTAGCGCGACGCATGGCAAAGGCGGTTGCCCCGCATTGCACTACTTTCGTAACGCCAATGGCCGCGGTTGCCGGTGCGGTAGCTGACGAAATATGCGCGGCTCTCTCGTCGGGTTGCGATCTTGAGCGCGCCTATGTCAATAACGGTGGCGATATCTCGCTCTATCTCACCGACGGACAGTCGCTGACGGCAGCACTCAACCCCACCACCACCACTGACCGCCTGCGCCTTGCTGCCGATCAACCAGCGCGTGGCGTTGCAACGTCAGGCTGGCAGGGGCGCAGCCATTCGCTGGGTATTGCCGATGCGGTGACCGTCATCGCCAGAACCGCCGCGATGGCCGATGTGGCCGCAACCCTCATTGCCAACGCGGTTGATCTGCCGGGGCATCCCGGCATCCGCCGCCGCCCCGCCTGTGAACTGGCCCCGGACAGCGATCTTGGTGAAATGCCGGGAACAATCGCCGTTGATAACCTTTCGCACGGCGAAATCCGCCAGGCCCTGGCAAATGGAAAAGCTGCGGCGCAGGACATGGCCGAAAAGGGGTTGATTGACTCAGCCGCCCTCTTTCTTCAGGGACAATCCCAAATTATCGGCAGCTTTGAAAAAATCGCCGATCCGACAACCAACGGAGCAAGGAATGAACGACTTCAAATTGCGTAAAACCATGATTTTCATGGAGGAAATCCACCATGACGGCGGCGAAACAGCCGCGATTCCACGGCAGCGTGCCGCCATCGTTGCCCTCGTCAACAACCCGTTCGCCGGGCGCTTTCAGGCCGATCTGCAATCGGCAATGGACGATCTGAAACCCTTAGGTCTGATGATGACCGACAAGCTGATCGAAACCCTTGGCGGGGTCGATGGCATTGACGGCTATGGCAAAGCCGGTCTTGTCGGCGAAGGCGGGGAGCTTGAGCACACAGCACTCTGGCATGTCCCCGGCGGCTATTCCATGCGCGCCCGCCTTGGGGAAGCCAAGGCCATCGTGCCCTCGTCGATGAAAATCGGTGGTGTCGGCACGCGCATCGACATCCCGCTTGGCCATATCAATGCCGCTTATGTGCGCAGCCATTTTGATGCCATCGAGGTCGGCGTGCCTGACGGGCCAAAATCAGGCGAATTATTGTTCGCGCTGGCAATGACCAAAGGCGGGCGCATTCATGCGCGCATGGGCGGTCTGGAAGTTGATCAGGTCAAGGGTGAAGACGGGCTGCGCTAAAGCCGCAAGCATCATTGTTTCAGCAAATACTCCCGCCGGAGGCTCCCGGCATCAGCCAATTGGTGCCGGGATCAATCGTCTTCTTCCGCCAGAAACCGCTCAGCGTCCAGCGCTGCCATGCAGCCCATTCCGGCGGATGTGACCGCCTGCCGATAGGTGTGATCGGTCAGGTCACCAGCCGCAAACACACCTGCGACTGACGTCGCGGTGCTGCCCGGCGTGACTTTGACATAGCCGCCCATATGGGTTTCCAGCTGATCGGTGACCAGCTCAGAAGCCGGCGCATGGCCAATGGCGACAAACACACCCTTACAGGGGATTTCCCGCGTCTCACCGGTTTTGGAATGCCTGACCCGAACCCCGGTCACACCAAGCGGATTGTCATCCCCCAGAACCTCATCAAGTTCATGAAACCACAAAGGTTCGATCTTCGGGTTTTTCAAAAGCCGCTGCTCAAGAATCTTTTCGGCCCTGAGTTCATCGCGGCGATGAATAAGCGTTACCTTGGAGGCGAAATTGGTCAGAAACAACGCCTCTTCCACCGCCGTGTTGCCACCGCCGATCACCACGATCTCCTGCCCGCGATAGAAAAAACCATCACAGGTGGCGCAGGCGGAAACGCCAAAGCCCTTGAACTTCTCTTCGCTTTCCAACCCCAGCCAACGCGCCCGCGCGCCGGTCGCCAGAACCAGAGCATCCGCCGTGTAGGTGGTGCCACTATCACCTGTCGCAGTGAACGGGCGTTTTGACAGATCAAGCGCATTGATGTGATCGGAAACGATCTCGGTCCCCATCGCTTTGGCGTGCGCCTCCATCCGCGTCATCAGATCGGGGCCCTGAATCTCGGTCTCCCCCGGCCAGTTCTCTACCTCGGTCGTCGTGGTCAGCTGGCCGCCGGGCTCCATTCCCTGAACCAGCACGGGTTCCAGCATGGCGCGGGCACCGTACACACCGGCGGTGTATCCGGCAGGGCCTGAACCGATGATCAGAAGGCGGGAGTGGCGGGATTGGGTCATGGCTTGTCTCGGCTGTTATATTGATACGTTCCCCCGTATATAGGGTGGCGCAACTGGTGGGGAAAGCCGCCCTGACACTGATGTGACAAGTTTACCTGAAACCGTAAATCTGGTGACATTTATTGCGCAATTGTGAAATAATATTGCGGAGATGTGTCGATCCCGATAATTTACGCCTAAAGGTGTCTTGCTTTCAAAATGGATCACTCAAGACGCCCATTGAACAACAATGCTCACGCAGGGTTGCGTTTTGCAGACTTTGCGCGACCTCAGATTGAATGCAAAACGCTGTAAAGCGACGCCAAGGACCAACCGATGCCAGGCAGTAAACTAGACCCGATTGACCGCAAGATTCTAAGCGAGCTGCAAAACGATGGTCGCATGACGAATGTCGAACTGGCGCGCCGCGTCGGTATATCGGCCCCGCCGTGTTTGCGTCGGGTGCGCACGTTGGAAGAGGCCGGTCTCATTCGCGGTTATCATGCCGATGTCAACATCCGTTCGCTGGGGTTCGAAGTACAGGTCTTTGCCATGGTTGGCCTGCACAGCCAGGCCGAGGTTGACCTTTCCGCGTTCGAAGAAAAATGCCGAAATTGGCCACTGGTGCGTGAATGCCACATGCTGAATGGCGAGATCGATTTCATCCTGAAATGCGTTGCCCCCGATCTGTCGACCTTTCAGACCTTCCTGACCGAAAGCCTGACCTCAGCGGATAACGTCGCCAGCGTAAAAACCTCGCTGGTTATTCGCGGCGCAAAAGACGAACCCGGCGTGCCGTTTGACGTGCTGGAAGCGCGCGCCACGATTGACGATTAGAGCCTCAACCGACGCGTAAAACCTCGGCTTCAAATCCTTTCAGAATCGGCCGCGCTGTGCGGCCAAACCCACTCAGATCGCCATTGAGATGCGGGAAAATCTGCCGCAGATGCGATTGCTGCTCCAGCGTCATCACCGCGACCCCGAAATTGCCGGGATGATAGCTTTCGGTTTCCAGACCGTTGGCCTGAATGATCTGGTGCTGATCAAACATCAGGTTGTAGAAATAAAGATCCTCTGCCGGGCGCACCCGAAGGATCGTGTCGTTATCAAGCAGATCAACCGCCGGGGCCAGTGTTTCGGGTGAACCGAACAGCGCAGCACAGCTGGGGTGGTTTGACAAAAGCCGGAACCTTGGCGAAACCACCAGATCCTGCAACGGGCGCAACTCGCCCAGCGCATCGGCCTTGATGCGGATCGGATGATTGTCTTCCGCTGAGTCGTTGACCGGCATCGTGCAGGAACTGATCCAGCGCAGGGCCTGCATGCCGTTATCGCGGGTGGCGACCAGATCACCCGGTTGCAGGTCTTCTATTGCGATCTGCCCCCTGGCCGTGGCGATCAGGGACCCCCTGGCGAAACAGGCACAGACATCCTCAAGATAGAGGTCCGACGGGGCTTTGTGATCGAAACTGTTGACCGATCCGTCATCCAGCAGAACGGATATAGTATACCTGCTGAGAGCTTTTGGTTCGACGCGCTCTTTATCCAGTCGCGACACCGGCTGCGGCGCTCTGCGCGACAAATTCCGCAAATGATTCTCTTTTGCATCAAGGCCGGAATCGCGCCCTCGCAAATCCTGAGCAGGCTTTTCAGCGCGATTTCCGGAGGTCCAGGAAGAGCCGGTGGTATAAGTCATGCGTTCAGTCCTTCATCGGTCTGAGTGCACGCCCACATCTACCCACCATAATGTAGATGAACACGGTTTGGCCGCTTTCGCGACCGTTACTACAGCATACAATATGACATAAAAAAGCACTATAAGTCAAATGCTTGGGGCGATTTTGCACCTGCTGCAGACAATGCCGATCATGCCTGGGAATTGTTTCTTTTTTGTTAAGGCGAGCCAGGCATGATTTGCCGCGCTGTGTTGCACCTCTTGGTGCTTTCATGCAAACTGATCTGCATTGGCAGCGTTCGCTTTTGGATACAGGCAAGCAATGAATCTGCAGGGAATCGAAAAAGTCCGCAATATCAGATCATTGGCACGCTTTCACTTTATCGGTGGCTTGCCGAGGTCAGGCGTATCGGTGCTGACGGCCCTGCTCAACCAGAACCCCCGCTTTGTTGCCGGAAATCACGGTCCGGCAGCGCCTGTTTTTGGTAAAATGGTGGAACTGCTGTCAAAATCCGGTCCAGAGACTGATTTGCTGGATGATGCGCAGAAAATCGCGCTTTGGCGCGGGGTCATTGATGCGGTTTATCACGACCGTCCCTTTGATTCTGCAGTGTTTGATGCCAACCGCGACTGGCTGGAACATACCGACATTCTGGTACGGCTTTTCCCCTTAAGCCGCTTCATCATCATGGTGCGCAACCCCGCGGCTATCGTCAATTCGATCGAGCTTTCAGGCCCGCTTGAAGGCGATGAGGAAACGCTTTCCAACACGGCGGCCAAACTTATGGCTCCGGAAGGTGAGGTTGGCCTTGAGATCGCCAAACTGCGCGACGCGCTGACCAGCCGCCACGCCGAAAGGATGTTCGTGCTTGATTACGACCGGCTGGCCGATGATCCCGAAGAGGTCATGGATGTGCTTTATGATTTCCTGCGCGAGCCGGTATTTACCCATGATTTTGATGAGATTGGCAGCGAAGGTTCAACCGTTTCGGGCCCGGTTGAACGGTCAGATCAGCCGATGGTTCTGCCAACCAGGATGATCCTGCAATTGTCGGGCCGCGCTTTTTGGCGCAACCTCAAACGCACTAGTGCCACGATGATGCTGGGCCGTGCGCGCTAGTGATTATCCTGGAGGTTCAGGCTTTAGAGGACAAAAGACGCAGGCTTTCCGCCGACAAATGCCGCCGCCACAGCTTGCGCCGCGCACCCCGTTCAAATGGCAAGACAACATCAAAATTGTCCGCCTCTTCAAAAATCCACTTCATCCAGCGGCGTGGCTTGCGTGTACTCATACTCTTGCTCCGATCCGAAGGCTGTCATAGATGCGACAACCGGTTATCCGCCCCAAGGCGAAGCTGACCCAATCTCGGTGGGCAATGCGGCGGGTTAATGACCGAAGCGAGAGATATTCTGGGCGATCCGGTGGCTGAGGCGGGTGAATTTGGGCATCAAAAGAATTAACATTTAAGTCAAATATTACAGTAATTTAAGAAGAACTGGTGGGTGCGAACCTCCGGTAAGACATCAGGTTTTGCGCGCCAATGCGGCGGGATTTTGTCGCGCTACGCAACTTCCTGACACCAAAGCCGCAATTCTACTGCACGATGACCGAGATCAAACGCCCGTAATCCGCGTCACCCGCATGCGTTGCCCGGCGATAGGAAAAAAACCGGTCGGGATCGGAATAAGTGCAATGCCCCGTCCAATGCGCGCGGCCAACACCGGCGCGGCGCAGCCGATGCAACCCAAAACCGGTCAGATCAAACAGCATCCGGTCGCCCTTGCCCGCGATGAAAAAGCGGTTGTTCTCAATGTCATCAGCCTCAAAGCGCTTCTGAAACTCCGGCCCAACCTCATAGGCCTGCTGGCCGAGGCTGGGCCCGATCACCGCACTGATATTCTGACGTCTGGCACCAAGTGCGACCATCGCATCAACGGTCGCTTCCAAAACCCCGTCAATCGCACCTTGCCAGCCGGCATGGGCCGCCCCGATCACCCCGGCAGCCCCGTCCTGAAACAGCACCGGTTGGCAATCCGCGGTCAGGATTCCCAGCGCCACGCCTTTGTGCCGGGTTACCATTGCATCACATTTTTCCTGTGTCGGCCCGGTATGGCCGTCAACATGCAACACATCGGCGGAATGAGTCTGATAGACCGAGACCAGATTCTCCTCCGGCAGATCAAAGCTGGCAATCACCAATCCGCGGTTGGTGGCCACCGCCTCGGCCGCATCCTTTGAGCCGGTGCCGCAATTCAAACCCGCATAAATGCCCGTTGAAACACCGCCCCGCCGAGTAAAGAACCCGTGGCGGCAGGTCAGAAGCGCATCTTCTGTCAGGATTTCAAGTGTCATTCAGTCAAATCCGGGCGGAGCAGGGGTGCCATGCGGATGGAACGCGATGGCTTTGAACAGCGTCCCCATTTCACCGGGATGGGTCAAGCGGCGATGTGCGGTGATGTGGTTTTCAAGCGCGGCCCCTTCCAGCCCTTCTGCCAGTGCCTCTGCGCGGGCGGTGATGCCCAGCCGTTCAAGCCACACGCCTTGCGGCGTCAACCCGGTTGCTGCCACGCCTTTGGCAGCCCTTACCAGAGAACGAAAATCCACATGTGCCGTCAGATCGGCCTCGCCGGGGGCGGCCAACGGATCCGTCTTCCGGTGACTCTGAACCGCCTGAAAACTGTCCCCTCTTGACCCCCAATCACCATAGTCAACGACAATGGCAGCCCCGCCCCTGTCAGCAATGCGCTGCGCGGCTTCGCTGACTATGCTCTGCGCTGAGATGCAGGTTTCTACAATGGCCCCGTTTGGCAGGGCGTGCCCATCCTGATCATCCCCGTCAAACGGCAGCGGTGCCGTCAGGCCGAAGACCAGCCTGTCGCCGTCTAACCCGATCATCTGCTCCTGCCATCCCTGATCGCAGCGCAGGAATTGCCGGATTGGCAGCGCATCGAAAAACTCGTTGGCCACCAGAAAAATCGGTTGCGCGGGCAGGTCGCCAATCTCGCTGATATGGGTCACGCGCATCCCTGCGAGGGCCTGTTCCTGAAGATGTCGCATGGCCGGGCTGGCTTCGATCAGCCAGATATCTGCGGCTTCATGAAACCCCTTCACACCAGCCGTAACCCGCAGAATATCCGCCATCAGACTGCCCCGCCCCGGGCCCAGCTCGGTCAGTGTGAAAGGTGTGGGCGATCCCTGATCAAGCCAGCTCTGCGCCAGCGCGAGGCCCAGCATCTCGCCAAACATCTGGCTGATTTCCGGCGCGGTGGTGAAATCACCGTCCGCTCCCAGCGCTGTGCGGGTGGTGTAATACCCGTGCTCGGGGTGCAAAAGGCAGAGCGTCATATATTCAGCCACACTGATGGGTCCGAACCGCCGGATCTGATCGACCAGGATGTGCTTGAGCGCGCTCATGCCCGGCGGCACACTCGCCAGAGGATGATAAACCCGATCAGGATCATCGGCAGGCTCAGAACCTGCCCCATGGTCAGCCCCCAGCTTTGTGCATCAGCGCCAAACCTGATGACATATCCAAATGGATTATCAGCCGTTGCAAACTGCGCATCGGCCTGACGGAACAGCTCTACAAAGGCCCGCGCGGCACCGTAAAGAATGAAAAAGAGCCCGGCGAGGCTGCCCGGTTTCTTAAGCCAGCCGCGTTTATGTGCCAGCACGAACATCACCACGCCGATCAGCACCCCCTCAAGCCCCGCTTCATAAAGCTGTGAAGGGTGGCGGGCGCAGATCGCTTCCCAGTCAGGCGGGCAGGTTTGCGCGTGGGAGCCGGGAAAGACCACACCCCAGGGCATGGTCGTGGGTCTGCCCCAAAGCTCGGCATTGATGAAATTGGCGATGCGGCCAAAGAACAGGCCGATGGCAATCGTGACGGCAAAGCAATCACCGATGTCGGCGACCGAGAGGTTGTGTTTCCTGGCAAAAAGAACACCTGCCGCGATGACGCCAAGAAACCCCCCGTGAAACGACATCCCGCCCTGCCAGACCATTGGAATTTCAAGCGGATTGGCCAGATAATACCCCGGTTGATAGAACAGGACAAAACCCAGCCGACCACCGATGACCACGCCCAGAACCACCCATGTCAGCAGATCTTCAAGCTGCTTCAGGCTGAGCGGCGGCGTGTTATTCTGCCAAAGGTGCGGTCGATTGATAAGGGCGGCGATCCAGCGCCAGGCGAGCAGAAACCCGGCGATATAGGCCAGCGCATACCAGCGCAGCGACAAGGTGATGGGCCCCAGCGGGATCGAGAAGATCTCAGGGGATATATCCGGAAACGGGATCAGCGCCTGCACGTTCTGCCTTTCGGTTCGGTTATCCCATTCCTTCTCTGTGGTTGCGATATAAGTCAACCGTTCCCTTGGCAAATCCTTGTGACATCGCCATATAGAGGGCGAAACCAGCCCGATGGGAGGCCATGATGCAGACCCGCAACAAGATTTTCGATGACATCTCACAACTGATGAACAATGCCGTCGGTGTGGCGCAAGGCGCCAAGGACGAAGCCGAGGGGGCGATGAAAAGCTGGGTCGACCGCTGGCTCGCCGATCGCGATTTCGTCACGCGTGAAGAGTTTGATGCGGTGCGCGCAATGGCGCAAAAAGCGCGCGAAGAAAACGAGGCGCTTAAAGCGCGACTGGATGCGATGGAATCAGCGGCCAAACCCAAACCCCGCGCCAAAGCAAAACCACGGGCCAAGACTGCGAAGAAAAGCGATACCTGAAGCCCGCCGCGCGCAATAGTAGCTGAAATTTATTAACAAATCACTTCCTTCTGTGGATAAAACGAGCCAAGATTTCCATTGATCCACAACAAAGCGCGATCAGAAGATTTTCCCAAATATTTTCCTTTACAGACCCGATGAATCGGCCCACCATATCTTGTAAGGTCGGAATCTGAACACACGACCACTAGTGAGGCACTCAGCCTATAGCGGGGGAAACAACTCGCACAGGCTTATAACAGGGGGCGCAGGCTATGGCTAATATTGAACACTATCTCAGCACCGCAGAAATCCACCCGATCGACATTGTCGAAACACTGGCCGAACATCACGAATGGGATTTCGACCGGGTTGCGGATGATCAGATTGCCATGGCCATAGAAGGCGCCTGGCGGACCTATTCGATCACCCTGGCCTGGTCACACTATGACGAGACTCTGAGGTTGATCTCTACCTTTGAGATGGACCCGCCAAAAGAGAAACTGCCGCTGCTTTTTGAGGTGCTCAACAGCGCCAATGACAAATGCTGGTCCGGCGCGTTTACCCTGTGGCAGGAACAAAGGCTGATGGTCTATCGCTACGGGTTGGTCCTGACAGGGGGCGAAACCGCTGGACCGGCGCAGATCAACCAGCTTGTGCAGACAGCGGTGACCAGTTGCGAGCGGTTTTATCCGGCGTTTCAGCTGGTGTGCTGGGGCGACGACACGCCTGCGGATGCCATGCGGGTAGCATTGGATTCTGCTTTCGGAACAGCCTGATAGGCGGCAGCGACCGGTCTGATTTTCGAGCCATCGGTGGATTAATCTCTCTTGATGCGCTGGCGGTTTACTTGCGTTAACATCGCCAAAACTGATCGCGCGAGGCACCATATGACACTTGATAAGGTTAACAGTCAGGGGCTGGTTCTCTTGGGTTGCGGAAAGATGGGATCGGCCATGCTGGAAGGCTGGCTGAACGGCGGGCTGAAGCCGGGCTCGGTGACCATTCTCGACCCCTACCCATCGCCCTGGCTGCTTAAGCAGGAGGCGGCTGGCGTCGCCCTCAACACAACCCTTCCTGCGGCACCTGCGGTTTGTATCATTGCGGTCAAGCCGCAGATGATGACCGAGGCTCTGCCAGCCCTTCAGGCGCTTGGAAACGGCGAGACGGTTTTCATCTCCATCGCCGCTGGAACGTCCATTGCTGCCTTTGAGCGTGTTCTGGGTTCCGCAACACCGATCATCCGGGCGATGCCGAATACGCCGGCAGCCGTGGGGCACGGGATTACAGCGTTGATTGGTAACGATAAAACCGGTGAAACCGACATGGAACTGGCCGAGACCCTGCTGAGCGCAGTGGGCCAGACCGTGCGGCTGGAAAGCGAAACCCAGATGGATGCGGTGACGGCTGTATCCGGTTCGGGCCCGGCCTATGTTTTTCACCTGATCGAAACGCTGGCCGCTGCTGGTGAAGCAGAAGGATTGCCCGCGGAATTGTCGATGAAGCTGGCCCTGACAACGGTTGCCGGAGCTGGCGATCTAGCTGAAAACGCTGAAGAAAATCCATCACAACTGCGGGTGAACGTGACCTCGCCGGGGGGGACCACTGCAGCGGCGCTGGGCGTGCTGATGGACCCGGAGGCGGGATTTCCACCGCTCCTGAAATCCGCCGTCAAGGCTGCAGCGAACCGGGGACGGGAGTTGGGGAAGGCTGATGGCTGAGATCGGGTTTGACGATTTTCTCAAGGTTGATATCCGCGCCGGCCGGATCGTTCGGGCCGAGAAGTATCCCGAAGCGCGCAAGCCTGCCTATAAGCTGTGGGTGGATTTTGGGGTAGAGATTGGCGAAAAAAAATCCTCGGCTCAGATTGCAAAACACTATGATATCAAGGATTTGAAAGGCCGGATGGTGATGGCGGTGGTGAATTTTCCACCACGTCAGATCGGCAGGTTCATGTCTGAAATTCTGGTTCTCGGCGTGCCGGATGAAGAGGGTGAGGTTGTTTTGCTGGCCCCGGATCACGATGTTGAACCCGGCGCACGGATGTATTGAAATCGCCGCCTATGCGGTGTCACCAACCGCTTCGCGCCAGTGTTTCCGGCAGAGGGAAACATAGGTTTCGTTGCCGCCGATCTGCACCTGAGCGCCCTCTTTCAGCGCCTTGCCATCGGGGCCCTGCCGCACCACCATTGTCGCTTTTTTACCGCAAAAACAGATGGTTCTGGCTTCGCGCATCTCATCCGCCAGAGCCAGAAGGGCCGCAGAACCCGGGAAAAGCTCGCCGCGGAAATCAACCCGCAGGCCGTAACACATGACGGGCACTTTGAGGTCATCGACGGCACGCGCGAGTTGCCAGACCTGTTCTTTGGTCAGGAACTGGGCCTCGTCGATGAAGACACAGGCACAGGGGCCATTTTTCAACTTGTTTTCAAGGGTTTGAAAGAGGTTGTCTTCGGGTGTGAACGTATCCGCCGCCTCACCAAAACCGATGCGCGAGGCGATGCGCCCTTCACCCGCCCTGTCGTCAAGCTTGGCCGTCAGCAAATAGGTTTCCATGCCGCGCTCGCGGTAGTTATGCGAGGCCTGCAACAGGATCGTCGACTTGCCGGCATTCATGGTGGAGTAGTGGAAATAGAGCTTGGCCATGGATGTGGTTTTGCCCCGGCAGGCGGGGGCGTTCAAGGGGGTTTTTGGCCTGTGCAGAATGCGTACAGAACCCGTACAGAACCTGTACATACAGTTGGCCTTACGCAATTTTAATCAAATTCGGGCAATCTGGGGTCTTTCAGGAAACGGGTAGTGTGATGAAAGAACCGGAAAAACTGACCAGGAAAGAGCGCATCGACTGGACGCTCCTGATGGATACAATGTCGATGGTGGAGTTTGACCTGATGCAGCCGATCGTGCGCTATGGGCGTATTCCCATCGAATGGGAGACGATCGCCAAAGAGGTGGCATCGCCGAAAAAGACCCGTATCACGGCGCGGTTTGACGCTGACGTGGTGAAGTTTTTTCGGGTGGCCGGCGAGGGCTATCAGAGCCGGATGAACCGCGTCTTGCGCGCTTTCATGCAGACGCGGCTGACCGGGCTGGTGGAAGGCTGGGAGAGCGAGGAGATTGTCGAACGGATCAAGCTTTACCGAAGCGGGGATATGCGGAGGCCGGAGGTCGGGGATATCAGGGCGCGGATGGGGAAGGGGCGGGGGGAATAGCCCGGAGGGCTGATGTTGTGCGATCTGGGATCGGGTGCGGGATGAGGGAGCTTTAGCCAGCGGATGTGCCTGTTGCCGTGGTTGTGGAACTGTGGAGCAAGACCCCTCACACGGGGATGGTGCGCACGAATAATGAACACAGTGCTTTTGATTGATGCATTCAGCAGGTGACGAGACTAGCCCGGACTGAAATTGGCCGGTTTGGCGCAGAGCCGCGCATCGCCGACGCGTGCGGGGGCGATCCAACACTGGTGTGTCGGCACTTTATGCCAATAAAACACGTGTAACTTCTCAGCCTTGCGATTACCTCAGCCAATCGCCACCGCGAGGGTGCGCGTCGGCGATGCGCGGCGGGCTTCGCCCTTGGCTCCGCGCGTGGCGTTTTTTTAAACGGCGGCTCCTGACCAAGCGACCGATTCAGAGGGGTACCGAAAGAGTAAACGAGACTGGCTGTTGTTAAGGGGCACCAAGATCGTGCGGCAGAGTTAAACCAAATAGCCAAACCAAACGGTTGGTTGATTTGTGAGTGAAACACTATAGTGGTGCTATTGATCAGGTGAATAAAAGCGGAGCGTGCGTTTGAGCCAGACCAAAGAAATTGATCAGCGATTGTTGGCCGAAAATAAGAATGCACTGAGAGATATTGCCCGAAGAGGTGTTGTCCCCACTAGGGTCTGTTGAGATTCACCGGCTATTCAACAGCGCTGCACATGCGTTTAT
>CAZMNO010000044.1:0-29242 GCA_964567685.1 uncultured Rhodobacter sp.
AATCCAATTTGAAAAATTGGGGGCGGTGTCAGATCACATCGAGACTAATTCAACTTAACAGCTTGCCGAAAATGGTACTCAAGGTCAGTGCTCAAATCGTTCCCTATTCCTGTTTTCTCTTTTGTATTGTTCCCAAAACTTGATCGGGATCAACTGTATTGGTTCTCGCGGCTCCCCTCATGGGTGGTTTCGCTTCACAGGGTTTGACAACCGCCTTTGGTCCAGGATTTGACCTCCTTGTTCAAATTATAACCGATAAATTTTCCGTTGCTACGTGTCACTGCATTTGGACAACCGCCCGGCAATTGTGTCTCCACTGGCTTGCATTAAAAGACCACCGCAAACCCTTCCTTCCCCATCACAACATAAGGGCCGTGCTCGACCTGGGGGGCGCAATCGCGCCCTCCTTGGGGAGGTCGGGCGCGGCCCGGGACGCAAGCGACCCGGGCGGTGCGTGTGAACCGCCGAAAAGACCTAGAACCAATGGATCAACCGATCATCTCAGATCTTGTTGCGGCGGCTATTTGGCACCCAATCCCACCCGCAAAACGTATGTACAGGTTCTGTACAGGTTCTGCACAGCTTCTGTACGCCCAAATCCGGCGCAAATTACCTCAGTTTCAGCGTCGCCAGCCCCACCAGTGCCAGGATCAGCGAGATGATCCAGAAGCGGATGACGATCTGGCTTTCCGGCCAGCCGCGTTTCTCAAAATGGTGGTGAATGGGGGCCATCAGGAACACCCGCTTGCCGGTCGTCTTGAAGTAAAGCACCTGAATGATCACGCTCAGCGCCTCGACCACGAACAACCCGCCGACAATCGCCAGCACGATCTCGTGCTTGGTCGCCACCGCAATCGCGCCCAAGGCACCGCCCAGCGCCAGTGATCCCGTGTCGCCCATGAAGACCGCCGCGGGCGGGGCGTTATACCATAAAAATCCCAACCCGCCGCCGATCAGAGCCGAGCAGAAAACCAGTATTTCCCCGGTGCCGGGGACGTAATGCACCTCAAGATACTGGCTGAAATCGACCCGTCCGACGGCATAGGCAATGACGCCCAGCGTACCGGCCGCGATCATCACCGGCATGATCGCCAGCCCGTCCAGCCCGTCGGTCAGGTTGACCGCATTGGCAGAACCGACAATGACGATCATGGCGAAAGGAATGAACAACAACCCCATATCAAACAGGACATTCTTAAAGACCGGCACGGCCAATTGCCCCGCCAGAGGCTCAGGGTGCACCTGTACCGCCCAATAGGCTGCGACCAGCGAAACCAGCAAACCGATGCCAAACCGCACCCGGCTGGAAACCCCTTTTGCATTGCCTTGGGAAACCTTGGCGTAGTCATCGGCAAAACCGACCAGCCCGAAAGCCAGCGTCACAAAAAGCACAAGCCAGACATAGGGATTATCCAGCCGCGCCCAGATCAGCGATGAAAATACCAGCGCCCCCAAAATCAGCACACCACCCATGGTGGGGGTTCCGGCCTTATCCAGAATATGGCTTTCCGGCCCGTCTTCGCGGATCGGCTGGCCGTTGGATTGCCTGCGTTTCAGAAGGTTGATCAGCGGACGCCCGAAAATGAAGCCGAAGATCAGCGCCGTGAAGAAGGCTCCACCGGATCGCATGGTGATAAACTTGAATAGCCGGAGCGCCCCAAACTCTCCTGATAATTCGCTAAGCATATAGAGCATATTGCCGGGGTTCCCTCGTTATTCTTGTTGAGTGTTCGCTTGACCTAGTTTTTTGATGGCGTCAACCACCAGCGACGCGCGCGAGCCTTTTGAGCCTTTGACCATGACCACATCACCGGCATCAATCAAGCGGTGGATCCGGGCGGCAAGATCTTCTGCCTTGGCGTGCCACTCGCCCTGCTTTTCCGATGGCAGCGCCTGATGCAGATGCTGCATCAACGGCCCTGCCAGATGAACGATATCGACCGCGTCCATGGACGGTAAATCAACCAGATCCCGGTGTTTCGTAACCTCTTTGGCACCCAGTTCCAGCATGTCGGTCAAAAAGCAGATGCGACGTCCTCGGCGGATGCGGCCGATACCGTCAACCGGCTGACTGTCAGCCAAAACGTCAAGAGCCGCCGCCATTGAGGCAGGGTTGGCATTATAGGCGTCATCAATGAGCTCAAGCCGCAATTCGCTTTTCACGGGGTCAAGGCCGATCCTGCAGCGCTCCCCCCGCCCCTGGGGTGGTTGCCAGCTGGCCAGATCAAGCGCGGCCAGGGCAATATCCTCGCCAGCAGCTTCCACCGCACCAAGAACCGCAAGCCCGTTCATCGCCAGATGCCGCCCCGGCGCGCCGATTTTGAAAATTGTGGACGCGTTGTGAATGTCCGCCGTCACAATGGTAAAACCGGCCTTGCTCTGCCAGTCGATCAGGCGGAGATCAGCCTTGGGGTTTTCGCCAAACCCGATGATCTCGGCTTTCGCCTTTCTCGCTGCTTTGCAAAGCTGATCGCTGGTCTCGATATCCATGTTGAGGAGCGCCTTGCCCCCGGGCTCCAACCCGTCAAAGATCTCGGCCTTGGCGGCGGCAACGTCGCGGATGCCGTCAAAAGCCGCCATATGCGCCTCGGCCACGGTGGTGATCAGAACCACATGCGGTCGGGCGATCTGCGCCAAAGGTGAGATTTCGCCGGGATGGTTCATGCCGATCTCGATCACCGCAAAGTCGCTGTCTTTTGGCATCCTTGCAAGAGTCAGCGGGACACCCCAGTGATTGTTAAGGCTCATGACAGCCGCATGCACCCTGCCCTGATTGCGCAGAACATGCGCCAGCATATCCTTGGTCGAGGTTTTGCCAACCGAGCCGGTGATCGCAATGATGCACGCATCACATCGCGCCCGCGCTGCTTCAGCCAGCTTTTCCAGTGCCACCAGCACGTCATCGACCAGCAACAGAGGCGCGTCATCGGGCACATCGTCAGGAATACGTGAAACCAGAGCAGCGGCAGCCCCTTCCCGCAACGCGCTGGCAACAAAATCGTGCCCGTCGCGCGCATCTTTAAGAGCGACGAACAGATCGCCCGTGGCCAGAGTGCGCGTATCAATCGAAACGCCGGTTGCGACCCAGTCACCCGTTGCTTTACCGCTGGTGGCAACGGCGGCTTCTGCGGCTGTCCACAACGCGCTCATAATCCTGTCCCGTCAAGGGCCGCAACGGCCACGCTGGCGGCCTCGACATCGTTAAAGGCGAGGATGTCGTCGCCGATGATCTGCCCGGTTTCATGGCCCTTTCCGGCAATCAGCAGCGTATCACCAGGACCAAGTGCATCGACACCCGCCAGAATGGCGGCGGCGCGATCATCGACTTCGGTTGCCTCCGGGCATGCCGCCAGAATATCGGCCCGGATCGATGCCGGGTCTTCGCTGCGCGGATTGTCATCGGTCACGAAAATCACATCGGCCGCAGCTGCAGCGGCCTGCCCCATCAGCGGACGTTTGCCGCGATCGCGATCACCCCCTGCCCCAAAAACCACAATCAGACGGCCAAGCACATGGGGCCGCAGGGCCTTGAGCGCGGTTTCCAGAGCGTCCGGCGTGTGGGCATAATCGACGAAAACCGATGCGCCGTTCGTTCGCGTTGCTGCCAGTTCCATGCGTCCGCGTACGGTTTCAAGCCCGGCAAGCTGTCCAAAGACGGCCTCGGCCTCTTCGCCGCAAGCGATCACAAGACCGGCTGCCATCAGAACATTAGAGGCCTGAAACCCGCCGATCAGACTGAGGCGCGCAAGATGCGTGGTGCCGAGGTAAGAGAAACGCAGATCCTGACCGGTGGCATCAAAGCGCTGGCCTAGGATTCTAAGGTCAGCCATCTCTTCATGCCCGACACGCAGAACCCGCTGCCCCCGCCGATCAGCAATATCGGCCAACACCGAACCTTTGGGATCATCAAGATTGATAACAGCCGTTGCATCGGTTGGCAGAACCCGATCAAACAACCCGGCTTTAGCGGCGAAATATTCCTCAAAATCTGCGTGATAATCCAGATGATCCTGGGTGAAATTGGTAAAACCCGCGGCCTTCAGCCTGACCCCGTCAAGCCGCCGCTGTGCCAGACCGTGCGAGGATGCCTCCATGGCCGCATGGCTGACGTCATTGGCTGCCAGATCGCTGAGCAGACGGTGAAGAGTGATTGGCTCCGGTGTTGTATGTGCAAGCGGTGCGCTGATGCAGCCCTCAACGCCGGTCGTGCCAAAATTGACGGCTTGATTGCCCAGCCCTTCCCAGATTTGCCGGGTAAAGCTGGCAACTGAGGTTTTTCCGTTGGTGCCGGTCACCGCGATCATGGTTTCAGGCTGTGCCCCAAACCAGCGCGCAGCGGCGCGGGCAAGGGCCAGACGCGGATCCGGTGAAATCACCAAAGCGGCCTCTGACGCTGCAAGCTCATCCTTCGCGATATTCGCTCCTTCGGCGTCGGTCAGCACCGCAGCGGCGCCCATCCTGAGGGCATATTTGATGAACTCACCGCCATGCACGGCTGACCCCGGCAGTGCGGCGAACAGATGGCCGGGTTTGACCGCACGACTGTCAACCGAAAGCCCGGTGAGGGTTGGCGTAGCTCCGCTCTCGGAAACCAGACCCAAGGCAGCCAGGGTCGCGGTTTCAACACTCATATCGGCCATCGGGTTGCCTTTGTCTTTGGCGGGATCAGTAGTTCGACAGCGTGTAGTTGATCTTGTCGGGTTGTTCAATCTCAGGCCGCATACCCAGAAGCGGGGCAACGCGGCGAATGATCTCTGAGGCGACGGGAACGGCTGTCCAGCCAGCGGTTCGGCGCGGTTTTGTGCCGGAGGTTTCAACCGGTTCATCCAGCGTGACAACCAGAACATATTTCGGATCATGCGCCGGAAAGACCGAGGCGAAGGTCGCGATCACCCGATCACTGTAATAGCCGCCATCAGGTTTAGGCTTGTCAGCGGTGCCGGTCTTGCCGCCAACATGGTAGCCCGGCACATCGCCCATCGAAGCGGTTCCGCGCAGAACCACCTGGCGCAACATCGCCCCAAGCGCGCGCGATGTTTCCGGGTTGATCACCCGTTCGCCCTTTTCAGGCGTTCCATTGACTTTCCTCAGCGTTGGCACAACACGATTGCCACCATTCAGAAGCGAGGAATAAGCGGCAGCCAGATGCAACGGGCTGGCTGCAAGACCATGGCCATAAGAGATTGTCATTGTTGAAAGCTCGGACCAGCGCTTGGGCAAAAGCGGGCGGGATTGCCTGGCCTCGGTCAATTCGATCGGCACCGGAGAAAACAGGCCGAGATTATCGAGAAATGCTTGCTGAGGTCCGGCCCCGATTTCCTTGGCCAGATTGGCCGATCCGATATTGGAGCTTTTGACGATAACGTCCGTCAGGCTCAGAGCTTTGCCATAATCGTGGAAATCCTTGATGGTGTACTTACCCCATTTGAGCGGCCCCTGGGTTGATACCATCGTATCAGGTGTCACCAAGCCCGTTTCCATTGCCATCGCGGCGGTGAAGATCTTGAAAGTCGAGCCAAGCTCGTAAAGCCCCTGCGCAGCACGGTTGAAAAGCGGGCTGTCCGAAGCATCCCCTTCGGTCAGTGGACGTGGCCGCGCGTTGGGGTCAAAATCCGGCAGCGACACCATTGCGATTACCTCGCCGGTTTGCACATCCATCAGAACCGCCGCCGCTCCTTTTGCGCTGAGAAGCTTCATTCCTCCGGCAAGCACCCTTCGCGTCGCCGCCTGAACCGTCAGATCGATTGACAATTGCAGGGGCGCCCCTTCTTCGGCGGGATCGCGCAGGAATTCATCGAACATATGCTCAACCCCGGCAACGCCGATCACTTCGGCGGAATGCACGCCTTCGCGGCCAAACCCGGCACCGCCCAGAATATGCGCTGCCAGATTGCCGTTAGGGTAGAGCCGCATCTCGCGCGGGCCAAAAAGCAGGCCCGGTTCACCGATATCATGCACCGCCTGCACCTGTTCGGGCGAGATCTTACGGCGAAGCCAGATGAACTTGCGCGCTGAATTGAAATCCTTGAGCAGTTTCTCGGCATTCATATCCGGGAAAACCTCAGCCAACCGGATCGCTGCATGTTCTTTGTCGATCATCAGGGGCGGCTGCGCGTAAAGTGAATTGGTAATCAGGTTTGTTGCCAGAATCGCGCCATTTCTGTCAATAATATCAGACCGTTGTGCAACAATTGCATTCGTGTACCCATCCGCACGGGGCTCGGAAGGCTCACTTGAGGCCAGCATTCCCATGCGCATACCGACGGACAGGAATGCCACCAGAAAGGCGAGTCCAAGCACCAAAAGGCGGCTTTCCGCCCGCTGCCGGTCGCGATCGCGCATATTCTCGTGTCGCAGGCGTATATTTTCGGCCACGATCAGGTCGGGATTTTCACCTTTCTCGCGCGCCGAAATGACGCTGGCAAGCGGACGCAACGGCGTGCGGATCATTCGCCCACCTCAGGTTTCTCCGTATCAGTTTCCGTCATCTCAATAAGGTCGGCCGGATCGCTGGTTGCAGTCATGTCTTCGGTGTCGGCCGAAACATCGAGAGGGCCATCAATCTCTTCCAGTTTAAGAACCGGAAAAACCACCTGCTCAACTGCGCCGAAATGTTCGGGGGAAAGCGGCATCAGCTGCAATTCCTCAAAATTCAGATCGGCCAGTTCGCGCAACCGCTCCGGGCGGTTGAGATAGGCCCATTCAGCGCGTAACACACTCAGCTTTTCCTGCGTCTGACCAATCTCGCGCTGGAGCTTGTCAACCCGGCGCAGCGCCTCCTGTGTGGCGTAGTTTTCATTATAGGCCCAATAGGCCAGTCCGATGATGGCAAATGCGGCAAACGTATAAAGGATCGAGCGCATTAGGAGACTGCCCCCAGCGCGATTTGCGGCAAGCCCAGATCGGCCGCATCCACCCGGCCCGAAGGCGCTTCCAGCCGACGCGCCATGCGCAGCTTGGCCGAACGGGCGCGGGGATTGGCGGCGATTTCTTCATCGCTCGGCCCGATCGCCTTGCGGTTCATTTTCTCAAACCGCGGCACTTCAAGGTCAAGTTCCGGGGCAAATCTGTTGCCGCGCGGCCCGCCACCACTGCGCGCCTGAATGAAACGCTTGACGATCCGGTCTTCAAGCGAATGGAAGGTGACGACGGCCAGAATACCGCCAGGGCGCAGGGCGTTCTCGGCAGCGACCAGCCCGTCAACCAGTTGTTTTAACTCGTCATTTACCGCGATCCTGAGTGCCTGAAAGGTGCGCGTCGCCGGATGAACCTGACCGGGCTTGGGTCGGGGAAGACAGCTTTCAACCAATTTTGCCAGCCTCTCTGTGCTGGTGAACGGGTTGCCCTGCCGCTCCATGACAATGCGCTTGGCGATCCGCCTTGAGGCGCGTTCTTCACCATATTGGAAAAGAATATCGGCCAGTGTTTTCTCACTGGCCGTATTCACGATATCTGCCGCCGAAGTGCCGGTCTGGCTCATCCGCATGTCAAGCGGGCCATCCTGAGCAAAGGAAAAGCCGCGATCGGCCAGATCGATCTGCATCGAGGAAACGCCGATATCCAGAACAACGCCGTCCAGCGGCAGGTGGCCATGCTGTTCGGCTAGCATGTCGAGTTGGCCAAACTCGCCGGCGATCATCAACAGCCGCTCGCCATATTGCGCTGCCCAGCGTTCGGCCCGAACAAAAACGTCAGGGTCGCGGTCAACGGCCAGCACACGCGCCGCACCGGCATCGAGCAAGGCGCGCGTATATCCACCGGCACCAAAAGTACCATCCAGCCAGACACCGCTGACCGGCGCAATCGCCGCCATGATCGGGTCAAGCAATACAGGTATATGAGGAAGAAGGGCGGAGGCTGGCTTGGCAGGTTTTGCCATGGTCTACTCCTGCTTGTCAGAGTCCAGAAGGATTAACGGATCGAAATCCGCATCAAACTCGTCTGACAGGTCTTCAAACTGGGTGGCCTGCGCCTCGTATGTGCCGGGTTCCCAGATCTGAAACGTATCGCCCGAAGCGATGAAGAAGGCTTCACCCTTGATACCGATCTTGTCGCGTAGTTTCGGTGGCAGAACCAGCCGCCCGGTCTCGTCGACCTGCATGGTCACCGCCTGCCCTGAAAACATCCGTTCCAGCAGACGCCGATTGCGCGAACCGCGCGGCAGGTCGGCGATGCGCTCGTCCACTTCTTCCATGGCGGTCATGGAATAGCCTTCCAGAAAGCTGCGTGATTTGTCGCCATAGACGATCACAAGGGTTGGTGTCAGACCTTCGGTCCAGTCGGGATCGTTGTCTTCAAGCACACGGCGAAAGGCAGCCGGAATCGATACCCTGCCCTTGGCGTCTACCTTATGGACGCTTTCACCTCTGAACCTGCGTGCCACTGTCCCTTATGGCTCCTTTTCCTGTGGTTGGCCCTTAAACGGGAAACGGCGGATCAAGCTGCTGCCACTGCTTGATCCGCCGATCTCGTTCCGTCTTCGGACCGGTCCGGCTACGTTGCCACCTGGGGGGGGTGTCTGCTCGCTTACGCGCCGGATCTTCTTAGTGATGAAAAGCGGGTGCCTGTATGAAACCTGACTTGGGTTTTTCGGGTCTTGATGCCCTTTACTTTCCCCGTTCTTCATCGTGCCAACAGGGATACTATGGGATTTGATGGAAAACAAGGGTCTTAGATGGGAAACTATGCAAAGTTGCATCCGATTTTGTAATTCGGTATTGGAAACAATCCGAAATAATACCGACAATCATCCCCAATTTGTGGACATTCCAGGGACAGCTACCAGATATAGGGGGTTCGAGTGCGTGTGTGCAAAATCCCACAATATCCCAGATTTCACCGGAGGTTTTGGGAACATAATACGAACATTGAGTTTATGACCGAGGAATCAGCCTAAAATTGATTCGATTCTGCGGTGAATCCAGGGGAATCGAGCCGGGACTCCGGCCGAAAATCCAGATTCGCCGGGAATCGGTCATTAACAAGGTCTGTGAACTTGACGCTTATCAGCCAAACCAATAATCCGGTGCAATACTCGTGCATCATCCATCAAGCAGCCCGCCCGGCGGCACAGCCGGGCCGCGCCCGGCCCTCTGCGCAATCTATTAATGTATGAACGCCAGTGGCGCTTTGTCCACAATTGATGCGGATTTCAGATTGAGGGGACCAATGCCTTTCTGCGCTTCAGACCACCCCATCGGCAATCAGGCGCTCCGCGATCCCGCGATAGGCGTCTGCACCGGCCCCCTCGCCCCCGGCAATCGGGGTGCCGCTATCTGAAGCCACGCGTATCTCCACATTGAGCGGAATTTCCCCCAAAAACGGCAGGCCCAGCTTTTCGGCTTCTCCCCGTGCCCCGCCTTCACCGAAAATCGCATCCCTGTTGCCGCATTTCGGGCAGACATAGACCGACATGTTTTCAATAATTCCGACAACCGGTGTATCCGTCTTGTCGAACATGTTGAGCGCCTTGCGTGCATCCAGGAGCGCGATATCCTGCGGTGTCGAGACCACGATCGCGCCATTGACCACGGTTTTCTGTGCCAAAGTCAGCTGAACATCGCCGGTGCCCGGCGGCAGGTCTATGATCAGCACGTCAAGCTCGCCCCATGCCACCTGGCCCAGCAATTGCTGCAAGGCCCCCATCAGCATCGGGCCGCGCCAGATGACGGCCTCGTCCTCGTTCATCAGAAGCCCCATCGACATGAACGTCACCCCGTGCTTGGTAAGCGGCAGGATTTTCTTGCCATCAGGCGAAGCCGGACGGCGTTTAAGCCCCATCATCCTGTGCTGCGAAGGCCCGTAGATATCCGCGTCAAGCAATCCAACGCGACGCCCTGCTTTGGCCAGAGCCACGGCCAGATTGCTGGCAACGGTCGATTTCCCGACCCCGCCCTTGCCCGAGGCAATCGCCAGCACACGATCAACACCGGGCAATGGCTGGGGGCCCGACTGCTCCGTCGGATGCCGCCCGATCTTCAGATTTGGCGGCGGTGTGGCCGCTTTGGAATCGGCCATGTGGGCGGTCAGGATAACCGACGCGGATTTGACACCCTCAAGATCCTGAACGATTTTCTCAGCCGCGGCTCGCACCGGTTCCATTGCCGGGCCTTTGTCGGCAGGCACTTCGATCACAAAACGCACTTCGCCATTTTCAACGGAAAGGGCCCGTACCATGTCGCGTGAATAGAGATCGCCGCCATCGGGCAAGGCGATCCGGCTAAGTGCTGCGCGAATTTCATCTTTGGAGACCGACATGTCTTAACCCTCTTTTTCATCCGATTGCCCTTGACAAGGCACGGGCTTTACATTGTGTAAACTGCACCAAAGGGCAAGGGCTTCACCGCTCTTTTTTTAGGGTTATAATGGAAACGCTGACACAGGCATGGTTTTTGATCGCCGAACGTGATGCGGCACTGATGCAGATCATCGGCCTGTCGCTTTATGTCAGCCTGACCGCAAGTTTTCTGGCTGCCCTGATCGCCATTCCGCTGGGTGCCGCGCTTGCCATCTGGTCGTTTCCGTTGCGAGGCGTGCTGGTGGTTCTGTCAACCTCGTTTCTGGCCCTGCCACCGGTTGTTGTCGGCCTGTGCGTTTATCTGCTGCTCTCGCGCGCCGGACCATTGGGCAGCCTTGGGCTATTGTTTACGCCCGGCGCGATGATCATTGCCCAGACAATCCTGATCACCCCGATCATCCTGGCGCTGACGCGCGAGGCGGTTCTGCCGCTGAGGCGTGATTACGACGCGCTGTTGCTGAGCGTTGACGCCGGTCCCTGGCTCAAACTCAACACGCTGGTGTGGGATGCACGGTATGGTGTGATGACCGCCGTTCTGGCCGGGATCGGGCGGGCGCTGGCCGAGGTCGGGGCGGTTCTGATCGTGGGTGGAAATATCAACGGGTTGACGCGGGTGATGACGACGACGATTGCGCTGGAGACCTCAAAGGGCAATCTTGAACTGGCGCTGGCGCTTGGCGTTATCCTTTTGCTGATCGCTTTTCTGATCAACGCCGCCATCCACGCCATTGCCCGCTTTGGCCGGCGTTACGAGGTGACAAGGTGAGCGCGCCGGTTCTCCTTTTCAAGGATGTCTCGCTGCGTTCGGGAGGGAAACGCCTGCTCGGCCCGGTAAACGTCACGGTCTCCTCCCCCGGCATCACGGTCATCATGGGGCCGAATGGCGCCGGGAAAAGCCTGTTTCTGAGCGCTGCGCACGGGCTGTTGGAAGACCTTTCAGGCAGTGTCACCTGGGATGGTGTCCCGGCCCAGACCTCACGGGCATCACGCGGTTTCGTCTTTCAGACAACGCCGGTATTGCGCCGCTCGGTCAGTGGCAATATCGCGTTCCCGCTGACGGCACGCAAACTCGGGCGGCAAGCCCGCAATACGCTTTTGAAAAAGGCGCTGGCGGCAGCGCGGCTGACCGATTCCGCGGGTAAGCCGGCGGCAGCCCTTTCAGGCGGCGAGCGCAAGCGTCTGGCGCTGGCGCGGGCCATTGTCACCGAACCTCATGTGGTTTTACTGGACGAGCCGGCCACAAATCTTGACCCCGCATCAACCGCAGAATTTGAGGAAAGCCTGCGCCGGCTGAGCCAGTCAGGCACCAAGATCCTTCTGTCCACCCATGACATCGCCCAGGCCCGCCGACTGGCTGATGATATTCTGTTTTTCGCCGGTGGCGAGCTTGTCGAGCAGGCCGTTGCGCCAAGGTTTTTCGATCATCCCGCCAGTTCGGCAGCCGGGAATTTCTTGAAAGGCATCCTATGATCCGCGCAGCGCTTATCGCTTTGCTGATCATCGTTGCAACGCCGGTGACAGCCGGTGGTAAATTCATCACTCTGGCCTCAACCACATCGACCCAGAACTCTGGCCTGTTTGATGCGATTCTGCCGGTGTTTTCCGCTACTACCGGAATTGAGGTGCGCGTCGTGGCAGTAGGTACCGGGCAGGCGCTGCGGATTGCGCGCAATGGCGATGCAGATGCGCTGCTTGTGCATCACCGTGCCTCCGAGGAGGCGTTTATAGCTGACGGGTACGGAATTGACCGGCTGGATGTGATGTATAACGATTTTGTCATTGTCGGCCCTGCCGAAGATCCTGCCGGTATCAGCGAGTCAGGATCGGCTGGTGAAGCATTTACGGCAATTGCCGCGACCGGATCGCTGTTTGCATCGCGCGGGGATGACAGCGGCACGCATAAGAAAGAGCAGGAAATCTGGGCAGAGGCAGGTATTCTCCCGTCTGGCAACTGGTATCTGGAAACCGGTTCGGGAATGGGGGCTACGCTCAATCTATCCAAGGACAAGGGCAGCTATATCCTGACCGATCGCGGCACCTGGATCACCTTTGGCAACAAGGGCGATCTGAAGCTGCTTTTTGCGGGCGATCCCGGCCTTTACAACCCTTACGGCATCATCCTGGTCAATCCCGCACGCCATAGCCACGTCAAGACCGATCTGGCGCGCGCATTTGCTGACTGGATCGTTTCCGATGAAGGACAGCAGGCCATCAGCGATTTTCGCATTGATGGATTTCAGGCCTTTTGCCCCAATGCCGACAATGTTCAGGCCGATATACTGAACCGCCGGGCCTGCCCCTCAGACTCCAACTGATGCTCTGATCCTCCTATGCGTTTTTCGCATATCGGGAATGCCAAGACTCAGGATTGTCGCTGGCGGCAGAAGGTCTAAATAGATCACCAACAAGACAGCAACAGCCGCAAAGGAACAGATCATGGCATTCGTCGCATCGTCCTCTCAGTCGCATTTCAACCTCGTTGAATTCGCGCGTCGCACTTATAGTACGCTATTGGCAGCGCATCAGCGGCAGGCGGTTTACCGCACCACGAAACACGAGCTGATGGCGCTTTCCGACAGCAACCTCAGCGACCTTGGTATTGTACGCGGTGACATCAACCGTGTGGCGCTTGAAGCAGCCATCGGTTCGGCTCACTGAGTTCAGAGCCTGACCTAACAGCCTCCCTGTTGGAAGCCCACCCTCCCTTGGGTTTTCACACCAGAAACGGCGATGCGACCCTCCCTCGCGTCGCCGTTTTTTTTGAAATCAACTAATCCCAACGGCCAAATAAACCGACCCCTGTCGCATGGCGGTCATCTGGCCTCAAATCCGCCCTCGAAACCTGCCGCCTGCGCGGGTTAAAGGGCGCCAGCCCGCCGCGCATCGCCGGGCCGTCCCCCGACACGGCGATGCGCGGCTCTGTGGCGATGGGGAGCAAGGTCCGCCCTGACGCCAGAACCAATTCGAACAGAAAGGTCAATATTTGGGGCCCTTCGTATCAGCTATTCGCGCGCTCTGAGAATGCGCGCTGGCGGGGATGAAAGGGACCGACGGGCAAAGAACAGCCCGGCCACCAGCGTCACCAGCGCGCCTGCACTTACCACCAGAACGGCTGAAACCGGTTCAAAACTATAACTTGCCTCCATCACGAACCGCATCACCGCCCAACCGGCAACGCCTCCGGCAAAAATGGCCACCAGCCCGGCCGCCGCCCCCATCAGCCCCGCCCGGAGCGCAAAGCTTAAAAGAATGCGCGCACGTCCGGATCCGAGCGTTTTCAGAATCGCAGCCTCATATTCGCGCGCCCTTTCCCCCGCCGCTGCCGTGCCGATCAGCACAACAAATCCTGTTAGCAACGTTGCCAACGCACCATAGGACGTGGCTGCTGCCAGACCGGTAAGCGCCTCGGTCACCTGCTCGATCGCATCGCGCACACGGATGGCGGTGATGTTGGGATAGGAGGTCCCGATATCGTTTAATATCGCTGTCTCCGCCTCAAGGTTTGAATAGACCGTGGCGATATGCGTGTGCGGCGCGGCAGCGATAGCACCGGGGTTCATCGACAGCACGAAACCGATCCCGGCAGTGGAAAAATCAACCACGCGAAAGCTCGCGATTTCAGCCTCGATATCGCGGCCAAGGATGTTGATGGTCAGCATATCGCCGATTTTCAGACCAAGATCGCGCGCTTCTTCATCGGCGAAACTGATCAGTGGCGGCCCGGAATAATCTTTCGGCCACCAGTCCCCTTCGGTGATCACCGTTTTTTCCGGCAATTCGGTGGAATAGGTGATGCCCCGGTCACCCGAAATAACCCAGTAATCGCCCGCAACCTCTGCTGCGGGCACACCGTTGATCCGCGTGATCAACCCGCGCAGCATCGGTGCGGTATCGACCCGGCTGACCCCCTGATCGCTTCGGGTGCGGGCCAGGAATCCGTCCAGCTGATCGGTCTGAATATCGACAAAAAAGAACGATGGGGCGACGTCCGGCAGTTCATCGGCAATTGCCCCCCTGAGATTGGCATCAATCTGCCCGATGGTTGCCAGTACCGACAGGCCAAGCCCAAGCGACAGGATGACCGGAACGGCCTCGCTTGCAGGCCCGCCAAGGGCGGCCAGCGCCAGCCTGAGGGCAGTGCGCCCCTTCACAAGCCCAGTCTTTGCCAGCCGGGCGGCCAGATTTTTCACCAGATAGGCAGCCGCCACGAGAATAATAAGTGCCGCGATAATGCCGCCAAAAGTCCACATGGCCAGCCAGGGGACGGAAGCGTAGAAAAGCGCGCTGGCAAGAAGCGCAGCCAAGAGGCCGAGAAGAGCCGCCACAACACGCCAGCTTGGCCAGAACCGGTGATTGCTCACAGCATCGCGAAACAAGGCCGCCGGGCGGATGTCGCAGGCGCGGGCAATTGGCCAGAGTGTGAACAGAAGCGCTGTCAGCGCGCCATAGACTGCCGCCTCAAACAAAGGCGACAGGTGGATGGATCCGGCAATATTCAAAGGCAGCATCGATGAAATGACCGGCGCGAAAAGAAACGGCAAAACCGCCCCCAGCACCAGACCCAGAGCGATCCCGACAACCGACAAAACCCCGATCTGCAGGAAATAGACCCTGAAGACAGTGCCACGGCCTGCCCCGAGTGTTTTCAGCGTCGCGATCACCTCGGTTTTGGTTTCAAGATATGCGCGCACGGCGGCAGAAACGCCGATACCGCCAACCGCCAGTCCTGCCAGCCCGACAAGCACCAGAAACGAGCCCATCCGTTCCACGAACAGGGCCAGCCCGGGCGCGCCCTGACGGCGGTCGCGCCAGTGCAGGCCGGTGTCGCGGAAACGTGCATTGGCCTTGGCCTCCAGAGCCGCCAGATCGGTGTTTTCTGAAAGCGCCAGCCGGTATTGGGTTTCAAAGAGTGACCCCGGCCCGATCAGGCCCGAGCTTGCCAGGTCGATGGTTCTGACCAGCGTGCGCGGCCCCAATCCAAAGCCCTGCGAGGCGGCATCGGGTTGTTCCCGCAGGATGGCGGAGAGACGAAACTCCTGTGTGCCAAGGTTGAAGTGATCGCCAATCTCAAGCCCGAGCCGGCTGACCAGAAGGCCGTGCATTACCGCGCCGGGAACAGCGTTTTCAGCCGCAAGTGCGAGATCAAGCGGCATGTCTGGCTCCAGCGTCACGGCGCCATAAAGCGGATAAGCAGCGTCAATCGCCATCACCTGCGTCAACCCGCGCCGCACCGCGCTGCCTTCTCCGGCCACCGCCATGGAGCGGAAATCAACGATTTCCGAGACGCGCTCGGCCTCAACCGTCATCCAGTTCCGTTCCTCTTCAGAGGCAAACCTGTAGGTGAATTCCATCTCCGCATCGCCGCCCAAAATCACGGCCCCCTGCGCGTTCAGCCCATATTCGATGCTGGCACGCACAGACCCAATCGCGGCAATGGCGGCTATGCCCAGGATCAGGCAAGCCAGAAAGATGCGAAAGCTCCTGATGCCGCCGCGCAACTCTCTGAGGGCGATGACAAAGGAAACCGGTGCGCTCATTGCGCAGCTTTTTCGCTGTCTGGCGATACGATCCGCCCGTCGCTGAGCGTGATCACACGTTGGCAGCGGGCGGTCAGATCGGGGGCATGGGTCACCAGAAACAGGGTCGCGCCAAAACGGGCGCTTAGATCAAACAGCAACTCTACGATTGCCGCGCCGTTCTTGGCGTCAAGATTGCCGGTCGGTTCATCTGCCAGCAGAATTTCCGGGCGCGGTGCTGCGGCGCGTGCCAAGGCCACACGCTGTTGCTCACCCCCTGATAGCTGCGAGGGGTAGTGGTTCACGCGCTCTGCCAGCCCGACCTCGGCAAGTTCTTCCCTGGCGCGTGCAAACGCATCGCGCCGCCCGGCCAGTTCCAGAGGAATGGCGACATTTTCCAACGCCGTCATCGTTGGGATCAGGTGGAAGGACTGAAACACCACCCCCATGTGATCACGCCGGAACCGCGCCAGCGCGTCTTCGCCCATGGCGCCAAGCTCCTGCCCCAGCACCGTGACCGTGCCTGACGTGGCACGCTCAAGCCCGCCCAGCAGCATCAGAAGTGAGGATTTGCCCGATCCTGACGGCCCGACCAGCCCCACGGCCTCGCCACGCTCGACATCAAGGTTTATTCCTTTCAGTATATCCACCGGGCCTGCATTGCCGCTGAGCGTCAGGGAAACATCCGCCAAAGACAGGATCGGTTCTGCCATGAAAAAGAAACTCCTGCGTCAAAAACGATGCTTTCAATATGGGGCTGTCAGAGTCAGAGGCAAGCGCTTTGCTGCGATTGTTCTTCTCTGGCTATTCGCTGCGCTGCCCGCTCAGGCTGATAAGATTAAAATTGCGATGCTGGGTGACAGTCTCACACAGGGTTACGGATTACCCGAGGGTGATGGGCTGGTGCCCCAGCTTGAGCGCTGGCTTTTGGCCAATGGCGAGGATGTAGCGCTTTTGAACGCCGGTGTATCGGGTGACACGACCGCCGGAGGACTGGCGCGAATTGACTGGACGCTGAGCGAAGATGTCGATGCCCTTATCATCGCCTTAGGTGCCAACGATATGTTGCGCGCCATTGATCCTGCAGTAAGCCGGGCAAATCTTGAGACTATTCTGATCAAGGTAAAAGAACGGAGAATGCCGGTGTTGCTTGTAGGTTTCAAAGCCCCCGGAAACTACGGGCCAGACTATAAAGCCACTTTTGATGCCATCTATCCCGATCTGGCAGCCCAGTATGAGACACTCTATTTCGACGGTTTCTTTGCGCCTCTCACCGAAGGGCGCAACAACACGGAAATTCTGCGCGATCTGGTGCAGCCCGATGCGATTCACCCCAACGCAAAAGGGGTTGGGATTATTGTCTCAGCGTTAGGGCCAACGGTCGTGGAACTAATCCGGCAGGCTGAGGAATAGGAATTGACGCGCTTTTGCGCGCAGGCAAACATGACCTCGAGTTGAAAGGCCATTGCATGACGTCGCACAATCACAAAAGCCCAACCTCCTCGCCTTGCATCCTGACCGTCGCCATCACAGGTTCAGTGGCGCGAAAGGAAGATAACCCGGCAGTGCCGATCACCCTTGCCGAGCAGATCGAAAGCACACAGGAAGCGTTCGAGGCCGGGGCCAGCATCGCCCATTGCCACGTGCGCAACGACGATCAGAGCACGTCGTCTGATCCCGAAAAATTCGCAGCCCTGATGGAAGGGCTGCACAAGCACTGCCCCGGCATGATCGTGCAGTTTTCCACCGGCGGGCGCTCAGGTGCCGGGCTTGAGCGCGGTAAAATGCTGGCGCTGGCACCTGATATGGCCTCGCTCACGGTGGGATCAAACAACTTCCCCACGCGGGTCTATGAGAACCCGCCCGATCTGGTTGACTGGCTGGCTGGTGAAATGCTTGCCCATAACGTCAAGCCCGAGATCGAGGCCTTTGATTTGTCGCACGTCTTTCAGGCGGTGGCGATGCAAAAGGATGGCCGGCTCAAGGGGCCGCTTCACATCCAGTTCGTCATGGGTGTGAAAAACGCCATGCCTGTCGATAAGCAGGTCTTTGATTTCTATGTTGAAACCGTCAACAGGCTGGCCCCGGATGCAACATGGTGCGGCGCCGGGATCGGCGCCAATCAGATTGTGCTGAATGAATGGTCCATTGCCGCAGGCGGCCATACACGTGCTGGTTTGGAAGACAATGTGCGCCTGGACAAAACCACTCTGGCCCCCTCAAATGCGGCGCTGATTGCGCGTGCGGCTGAACTTTGTGATAAATATAGCCGCCAGGTTGCCAGTTGGCAGCAGGCACGTGAAATCCTGGGGCTGCCCGTCTGATTCCATTGGGCTTTTGTTCTGACCCTTTTGAAAACAGCCATTGGCGATGCATATCCCCGAGCTATCAATTGAGGTAAACCCCCTTGCGCGAACTAAAGGGGGAAGCTCGCTGCGCATCGCCGACGTGCAACCATGCCCTGTTGGGCGTGACCTCCTTTGCCCGCCACTCCCCAAACACAACAATCGCCTCTTCTTTTTTGCGCGGTGACATGAAACACTCAGCCTATGGATTTGTTTGACTCTGCGTTCTATTCGATCGCCGATCTGTTGTCGGCGGTCTTTATCATCCTGCTCAGCCTGATTGCGTTGATGTTGTCGGTATTTTACGTCATCGACTCTCAGCAAAGCCGCGATGCAGTCCGGCGAAATTTCCCTGTCTTGGGGCGGTTTCGCATTCTTTTCAAAAGGCTGGGCGAGTTCTTTCGCCACTATTTCTTTGCCATGGACCGCGAGGAAATGCCCTTTAACCGGGCGGAAAGGCAGTGGATTGCGCTTTCCAGCGAAGGGCGGGACAATACCGTGGCCTTCGGGTCGTCCAGATCACTTGGGATGCCGGGATCGGTCATTTTCAACAATTGCGCATTTCCGGCACTGGACAACGATAATACGGAACCGCCTGATATAAAAATCGGCCCCACGGCAAGACAGCCCTATTCTTGCAGCTCGATTATCAATGTTTCAGCAATGAGTTTCGGAGCCATTTCAAAACCAGCGGTTCAGGCGCTGTCAGCGGGGGCGAAAATGGCTGGCTGCTGGCTCAACACTGGCGAAGGTGGTTTGTCGCCTTATCACCTGGAGGGCGGGGCCGATATCGTGTTTCAGATCGGCACGGCGAAATATGGTGTGCGCAACGAGGATGGCAGCCTGAACGAAGATAAATTGCGCGAGGTGGCGGCGCATGATCAGGTCAAAATGATCGAGCTGAAACTGGCGCAAGGGGCCAAGCCCGGCAAGGGCGGTATTCTGCCCGGTTCCAAGGTCACAAAGGAAATAGCGGCGATCAGAGGCATTCCGGCAGGAAGGGACTCAATCTCGCCCAACCGGCATCCTGAAGTTGCAAATGAAGGCGAACTCCTTGATTTCATTTCCCGCCTGCGCGAACTCTCCGGCAAACCCGTCGGTTTCAAGACGGTGATTTCCGATGCCGGCTGGCTGGAAACCCTGTGCCGCGAGATTCACGAGCGCGGTCTTGGGCATGCACCGGATTTCATTGCCGTTGATGGCGGTGACGGCGGCACCGGGGCGGCACCGATGCCGCTGATGGACAATGTCGGAATGACCTTGAAGGAATCGCTGCCATTGCTGGTGGATGTGCTGAACCGCTTCGGTCTGAGGGATCGCATACGCATCATTGCCTCGGGCAAGCTGGTGACACCAGCCGAGGTCGCCTGGGCCTATTGTGCCGGGGCTGATTTTGTCACTACGGCACGGGGGTTCATGTTTGCAATTGGCTGCATTCAGGCGATGAAATGCAATCGCAATACCTGCCCGACCGGCATCACCACCCATGACAAACGCCTGCAACACGGGCTGGTGCCGGGTGTGAAGGCCGAGCGGGTTAAAAACTTCGTCACCAAAATGCGCTATGGCGTCAACCTGATCGCGCATTCCTGTGGGGTGCATCACCCGCGCGAACTGACCCGCGCCCATTGCCGCATCGTGCGCCGGGGGCCGGTTTCAGTGCCGCTGTCAGAGCTTTACCCCGATCAGCCTGTGCTGGCGGAATACGCCCATCAGATCATCGAAAAAGCTGCCCACAATCCACCGAAATAGACGGCGAGCACCAGATAGCTGTCCAGGCCCGCGCCAAATACCCGCGGTGTACGCCGGATCAGCAGGCCAGCGACATAAATGGTGGTGACCAGAATTCCGGTCACGATGCTAAGCTCGGCGACCGGGTTGACCTCGGCCAGAATGGGGCCTTCGCGATAAACGATATCGGCAGGCAGGATCAGGGCCAGCATGATCAGGTTACTGCCAAAAATATTGGAAATCGCCATCGTATAGGCCCCCATGCGGGCGGCTTTGAACGTGGTGCTGAGTTCCGGCATCGAGGTGGCCGCTGCCAGAAGGGCGATGCCTATGAAACTTGCTCCATAGCCGGTTTGTTCGGCAATCACCTCGGCGCGATTGGCAACCAGATAGCCAGCGATCAGGATCAGGAAGGCTGCCACACCCGCCTGCACAAGCAGGTTTCCGGTCGTTTTTGACTGAAGATCACCGCCCCCCAATATCGCGACGGGTGACTCGCCATCGCCGGGCATATCGATCGGTGCCCAGGACCCGCGCGCATCATATTGCCTGAGAAAACCGATCACCATCGGGTAGGCGACGAACAGTGCCAAGGAACCAAGGCCAACGGCCCAGACAACCTCAACCTCGCCCAGAAAACTGACCAGCAGCAGGACATTGAGAAAAATCACCAGAAACACCGCCTCCAGCGCATGCGTCGGTTTGCGCGGCCAGCTGGTCAGCGCATAGCGCACGAACAAGATATCCGCTACCGCCAGAATGGCCGTCTGCATGGTCACGCCGCCAAACATATTGCCCAGCACCAGATCAGCATTCCCCGCCTGCGCGGCGGTGATTGTGGTGACAATCTCAGGCAGTTCGGTGGCCGTTGCCAGAAACACCAGCCCGATGAATTCGCGCGTCCAGCCCAGCCTTTCGGCAAGCTCATCGCCCAGAACCACCATGCGCGTTCCGGCATACCAGACAAGCCCGGTCGCCAGTGCAAACAGCACCAGATTGAGCGGCAGAGAGAGCGGTACACTCAGCATTGGTGCCCCTTTTTGGGCGCATTGCCCCTTAGGTCAGAAAATAGGGCCCGATCAGCAGAGCAAGGCAGGTCACAACCCCGATGAGGGGAACCGGCAGTGGCACGGTAAAGATCCCGTCAGGCTTGGGGTCGCGCCTGAGTTTGACCACGACCAGCGCGATATTGACCAGGGCAAAGACGAAAAGGATGATCTGAGAGGTCAGCGATACAAGGAAATCAAGCGGTACAAAAAGTGCGCCCACAAGCATAAGAACCGTGATCAGGATCGTTGCGTTGAGTGGCGTGCGGGTTGTCGGATTAACCTGAGAAATCCATGGTGGCACCCTGCCCTTGCGTCCGAGCCCGTACATCACTCTGGCGGCCATGATAATCTCGATAACCACGCCGTTCAGCGTGGCAACGATAGCGATCAGGATGATGCCGAAAGGCGGAATACCGGTCAGCCGCTCAAACAACAGGCTGATCGGCGCATCGGTTGCCGAAAGCTCGGAAATTTCAAGCACCTGCACGGCAACAAATACCACCATGAAATAAATCACAGTCACCGCCAGCAGCGAAATGATAATCGCCCAGGGCATTGTTTTGCTGGGGTTTCTGGTTTCCTCGACCAGATTGACCACATCGTCAAACCCGATAAAGGCAAAGAACGCGATCAGCCCCGCCGCAAACACGCCTGAAAGCGCTGCACCATCGTTGAGAGGCGGCAGCGAGGTTGGAATCTCTTTCAGCATGCCCGGATTAACAAGAAATCCGGCGACCACGATGACCACCAGCCCAAGGATCTCGATCACTGTCAGTATCCCGGCAAATGTGACGGATTCCTGCACCCCCTTGGCGGCAATCGCCCCCATTGCCAGCACGATCACCGTCACGATTACCGGTCGCGGCAGATCGACAAGCTGCTCGACATAACCTGCACAGCCCAGACTGATCGCCGCCCCGGCAACGGTTGCGGCAAACACGATCAACAAGCCGGTTGCCAGTGTCAGCCAGTTCCAGCCAAAACCGGCATCGACATAAACCGCTTCTCCGGCACTTTGCGGAATACGGCCGGAAAACTCGGCAAAGCTGAGGGCGCTGAAGGCCATCACGAAAGCGGCAAACAAAAAGGCCGCCGGAGCATAGATGCCAGCCTGTTCGGCGGCAGTTCCGATCAGTACATAGATCCCGGCGCCAATGGTGATGCCAAGACCGTAAAGAACCAGCAGCGGCAGGCCGATGACGCGGCGCAATTGTGGCGTGTCGTTTGTGTTATTCGCGTCTGTGGGCAATTGCGTGAACTCTCCTCTTGCTACAAAATCATTGGACTTGCTCAGAGTAGTTTCGGTGTTTCGCCCAATCAACTCCTTGATTTCAATCAAGCTCGCTCAATACAAAAAAACCGGGTCCGTTGAGCGGACCCGACGCAGGTAGTTCACGTCGCGTTTTCTCTTTTACTTCACAAACGCTGTGATCCGCTCCATCAGCGCGGTATCAACTTCAACCCCTTCGGCATCGATGCGTGCCCGGTTGCCGATACGGCGAGCCCCCGGAAGGCGGGCACCATCTTGCGAGGTGATGGCTTCTGCTAAGGCCTGGGTCTGCGCCCCAAAGCCCTCGCCAGCAAAGGCCATCGGGTCAAAAGCAACAAAGCACTGGCCGGTCATCGGCGGCCCGCCCTTGTCACCGGAAAACGGGCTGGCATCACGGCTGAGAACTGCACCAGCAAGACAGGAGGCCAGAAGCTCGACCATCAAGCCAACGCCAAATCCCTTTTGCCCGCCGGCCGGGGCCATCGAGCCCTTGAGCGCCTCGTCAGCATCAGTGGTCGGGGCACCGTCGGCATCAAACGCCCAACCCTCCTCGATCGCTTCGCCTTTGCGGGCGCGCAGCATGATCTCGGATTTGGCGATGGCGCTGGCCGACTGGTCGATCACCAGAAGCGCGCCACCGTTGTTATCAGGCACTGCCAGCGCAAAAGGATTGGTCCCGATCACCGGAACCCGCCCGCCTGTGGGGGCAATCGACGCTGGTGCGTGCGTGAAGCAAAGGCCAAGCAATCCGTCACTGGCAATCCGCTCGGCGTGGTGCCCCAGGACACCGCAGTTATAAGAGTTACGCAGTGTCATCGCCGCCACTCCATTGGCGCGCGCGGCCTCGGTGAAGGTCGACCAGCCGGCATCAATTGCCGGATGGGCAAAGCCGGTCCTGGCATCTACCTTCACTGCACCGGCACGGGGGTGCGTTACCTCAGGCTTGGCCTGACCGTCCACCTTGCCGCATTGAACATGCTCGGCATAGATCGGCACATACATCAGCCCGTGGCTGCGAATACCATCGCGCTCGGCTTTCACTGTCGAGCGGGCGACGGCGGCTGCGTTTTCTGCTGCCGCGCCTGCACCCACCAGCGCGGCCTCGGCCAGTTCTCCGACCTGTTTCAGGCTTAAGTTCTCAGCCATATTAACTCTCTCCCTAGTCGTTATCCGTCAGTCCAGCCCCGGCACCCTGCAAACGCGACGCCTCGCTTTCCGGAACATATGTTTTTTGCGCCAGCGCTGCGATCTGGTTCCAGACCGCAGCGTCGACATCAATGCCGGCGGCACTTGCTGCACCAGCCCCACCTGGCTGATCTGAGGACTCCAAGGAGAGAACCAAATCGCTGCTCAGGTCACCCTCAGGCGTTCCAAGCGCGCCCTCCGGTGTCAGATAAACAGCTTTGCCAGAACCTGATTCCACTTTGATATCAACTCCGTAAAGGCGTGCAGCCACACCGGCAAAGCCGATCATCAGCAAAGGCGCGTCAACCCCGCCAAGGCGCACCGTTACACCCTTGCCACCGGCAATCAGAAAATCCACCGCCGAAGGCCCGCAAAAGGCAATACGTGCATTTTCAAAGGAAACATCACCGTTTGCACTGACAGTCCCCAAACAGGGTTCAGTGCCTGACTGAATCGCCGTCAAACCCGCCGCTGCACCATCTAGACCGCGGGCCGACAACCAGGCAGCGGCGCGTCCGATATCTTCACCAAGGCCAACCGGAATGCCCGACCCGACCGTGGCTTTGCGCAAGGTGACCTCAATTTCGTTCAGCGAATGTCTCATGCGTTTTCTCCCAGCACCGGAAGCCACCAGTCATCGGCATCCGGTGCGTTGATATCCTCAAAAACCGGCGCGCCCTGATACATGTTGATCCGGGTCCATAGCTCTGATTTCGGGTCAAATTTCGAGGCGCCAAACTGCGCCAGCTTGAAACGGAGCATGTCAATGGGCAGGCAGTCAGCGCCGATCAGATTATCGTGAATCTCGCTATAGGAATGTGTGGCCGACACCTGCACGCGTCTTGTGATACTGCGATATTCAGGGTGACACATCAGAAATTCAGCCACTGATTGGTTTGCATCAGCATCGGCCAGCACCGATGCCAAACGATTTGCCTGCCGCGAAATATCCAATGGCGATTCAAGCTCGGCCCCCTCCTCTTCATAGCGCTTGCCGAAACGGGGTTCGAGCTTGGCTTCGGAAACATACCAGAAATGCGTGCAGGCTTCTTTCTGCGCAAAATCCACATCAAGCGCCCAGTCATAGTTGCTGTTCAAAAGCGCAGAAAGTTCACCCAGAGTCATTGCGGGTTTCAGATGGGGCGGATGATCGCTGGCCTGACCTGCGGCCAGCTCGTCGATCAGCGCACCATTGGGTTCCATCACCAGCGCCACGATCAGCTCCTGACATTCTTCGCTCCAGCGCGAAGACGCTTTGACCAGACGATCAAACGGATTGGGCTCGGCCAGCCAGTCAGCTGTGGCCATCGCCATCACGTCCTGCCATTCAGAGCGCAGAGTCAGAATCCGTTGCATCTGCCGCTCGTCCTCGACATTCCATTGCTCAAGGTGGCGTGCCGCCTGCGCCATCAGCGCCTGCAGCCGGTCGATCATTGCAGCGTCAGCTTTGGCCACGGCGCGAATCCATGCCAAAGCAGTTTCGCGCGTTTTTACCCAATTGTTCAAAAGCTGGTAATGGTTCACCAGAAACGGGGCCATTCCCAACCCGGTGGAATTGCCTATGCCAAGGCTGCGCCGGTTTTCCTGGCTGAGACAGGCATGACCGGTCGGGTTATTCGCCGCGGCGATGTGATCCACCAGATCAAGCGTAAAGCCACGGATGAGCCAGACATTCAGCATTTCAACCTGAAACGAGCCACGCATGGCCGGCCGTGCTTCAATCCGGGCTCGATCGCCAAAGCCAAGCTTGCCATTGCCGTAAACGGCGGTCGTGCGCATCAGATAGCCGACGGAATTGATGAGGTCCGGATCGGGCTGCTGGCCAGCACTCAGCCGGTCAACCACATGGGAAAAGAAGCGAACGGATTTGTTGGCGCGCGACAGCGATATTTCGGTCGCCTCAAATCGCCCGGCTTCCTGTTTCGGGGCGTTGGCTTCCAACCGGTCCAGATCGGCAGTGCTCGGCACCCCGTCAAACAAGGCAAAAGACGCATCCCAGGCCTCGGCGATCACCCGGTCACTGCGGTTTTCAGGTGCCAGTTTCTGTGAGAAGGCAACAAGGCTGTAAACATCCCCGCCCAGTGTCACGGAATAAACCGCACGGCCATAGCCTTTATCGTTGATCTCCCAAACCGGGCGTGTGACCACGGCTTTGTCATCTGAGAGACGGCGGATCAGGCTGCGCATGATGCTCAGCCGGTTTGGAAAGGCAGCGCCCATCCTGCTCAGGCGCATGACCTGGCTTGCGGGTCTCAAGGATGGCTGTGCCACTTCGGTGGCCGCTTGCATTCCGCTGGTCATTCGCTTCCCTCCGAGGTGAAAGAGTGTTCGTAAAACTTGAGCCAGTTGCCCCCCATGATCCCGGCAACCTCGTCCTTTGAGAACCCGACCCGGCCAAGGGCCGCTTCGATATTATCAAAATCCCGGTTGTCTTTGAACCAGTCAGGCTGATCCGGGAAACCGGCATTTGAAGCCGAGCCTTCACCATAGTCCAGGGTTTTGGTCCAGCGCCCGTTGCGCATCCAGGTCACCACGCTGTCTGGCTGATCCTGGCAGAGATCACTGCCGATGCCCAAGGCATTGGCGCCCATCAGATCGGCGGTTCTGGCAATGGCTTCGGCAAAGCTGTCAACGGTGCAGTCACTGCCGTCTTTCAGATGATGCGGATAAAGCGAAAAGCCCAGCATCCCACCGCTTTCGCCGAGCGCTTTCAGAACATCATCGGATTTGTTGCGCAGGGCCGGATGCCAGAATGAAGGGTTCGCATGCGTAATGGCAATCGGTCGCTCGGATACTTCAATCGCATCCAGCGTTGAACGCTCGCCGGAATGGCTCATGTCGACAACCATGCCGACGCGGTTCATTTCACGCACAACCTCGCGGCCCATGCGGGTGATGCCGCTGTCTTCGGCCTCGTAACATCCGGTCGCCAGCAGGGACTGGTTGTTATAGGTCAGCTGCATGAAACGGGCGCCCAGCGTGTGCCAGATTTCAACCAGCCCGATATCGTCTTCAATCGGACTTGGATTCTGGAACCCATAGAAAATGGCGGTGCGGTTGGTTTCCTGCGCAAGCCGCACGTCCTGGGCATATTTGCCGTGGAAAATCACATCGGGCAATTGCTCGAACCAGCGGTTGAACGCTTCGACATTCAGTACGGTTTCACGAAAGTTCTCGTGATAAGCGACGGTGACATGCACAGCATCAACTCCGCCTTCCCGCATCTGGCGAAAGATCTTCTCCGACCAGTTGGCATATTGCAGATTGTCAATGCGAGGCGCTTTCATGGCATTCACTCCGGCGCGCCGGAATTGATATAGGCGGTCTTGATCTGGGTGTAGAACTCGGCTGCCCCCCGACCCTGCTCGCGCGGCCCGGAAGACGAGTTTTTACGGCCACCAAAGGGCACGTGATAATCCGTACCCGCCGTCGGCAGGTTGACCGTCACACAACCGGTTTCGATGTTGCGGCGGAAATGCGTGGCGCGACCGAGTGATTTGGTGAAGATGCCACCGACCAGACCAAACTCGGTGTCATTGGCTATGGCCAGCCCTTCGTCATAGCTGGCGATTTTCTGCACGGCAGCGACGGGGGCGAACATTTCTTCGCGGTTAAGCGCCATGTCGTTATTTGTGCCGATGAGCAACCCGGGTGACATGTAATAGCCCTCGGTCTCCATCGTCAGACGCTCACCCCCGGTGGCAATCTCGGCCCCTTCTTCGCGGGCTTTTTCCATCCAGCCGAGGTTTTCCGCCAGCTGGGTGTCACTGACAACCGGGCCCATCTGGGTGCCTTCCTTCAGTGCATGACCTACCTTGATGCCTTCAAGCGCCGTCTTCAGCTTGTCGACAAAGGCATCATGCACCGCCTCATGCACCAAAAGACGCGAGCTTGCGGTGCATTTCTGCCCGGTGCCGGAATAACCACCGGCAACGCTGGCGGCGACCGCCAGATCAAGATCGGCGTCATCCATGATGAGAAGCGCGTTCTTTGAGCCAAGTTCGAGCTGGTATTTGGTCAGGTTGGTCGCGGCGGCGGCAGCGACCTGTTTGCCGACACCGTAAGAGCCGGTGAAGGTCACGCCGCTGACATGGCGATGCCCAGCCAGCGCATTGCCGATCTTTCCACCAGAGCCCATCACCAGTTGAAACGCCCCTTCCGTCAGACCGGAGCGTGAAATGATCTCGGCCAGGGCATGGGCCGACGCCGGTGTCTGGTTCGCCGGTTTCCAGATCACCGAATTGCCGTAAGCCAGCGCCGGGGCGATTTTCCAGGCGGCGGTTGCTGTGGGGAAATTCCAGGGGGAGATCACGGCGATCACGCCCATCGGCTCACGCCGCACATCGATTTCAATGCCGGGACGCACGCTGTCGGCATTCTCACCAAGCTGGCGCAGTACTTCGGCGGCATAATAGGTGAAGAACTGACCGGCACGAAAAACCTCACCCTTGCCTTCGGCCAGCGGTTTGCCTTCCTCGCGGCTGAGCAGAGTGCCCAGTTCTTCGGCACGGGCCATCAATTCGCGCCCGATGAAATCAAGCACGTTCTGGCGTGCCTCAAGCCCGGTCTGTCGCCAGGTGATTTGCGCCTGACGCGCCGAGGCCACCGCATCTTCAAGCTGGGCGGCATCGGCTTGCGCAAAACTACCGATCACATCGCTCAGATCAGACGGGTTGATGTTTTCAATGGCACCGGGTCCGTCGACCCAGGTACCGCCAATCAGGTTTTTGAATTCAGCAGTCATTGATCCCTCCACGAGTTTGAGAGGAATGTACTGGTCACGCGACTTAAATCAAACGGAAATAATTGTTGTATATTTCAGTTTTTCTGAAATGATCTATTCATGCTGAAACTTGAAAACCTGCGTAGCTTCGTCACTGTGGCCAACGCCGGCAATATCGCCGATGCCGCCGCAATTCTGGGGCGCACCCCTTCGGCGGTTTCAATGACGCTCAAGCAGCTTGAGCAGGATATCGGTGGGCCATTGTTTGAAACCGACCGAAAAAACGCGCTGACCGCTTTGGGCCGGTTCACGCTTGAAACTGCAAGGATGCAGATTCAGGGCTATGATGTGGCGGTAAAAGCCATCCGGGCTTTTGCTGAAAACTCCATCGGGCGGCTCTCCATTGCCTCGGTGCCTTCTGTTGCCAGCAATCTTATCCCCGATTTGCTGCCGGATTTCGTCGCCGCGCGTCAGGGGGTTGAGGTTGAGTTGCTCGACGCCGACAGCCGCTCGGTTGCAGCAATGGTTGATAACGGCCTCAGTGAACTTGGTATTGCCGGGGCTCCACTTGAGGCAGCGCGCTTGTCCTTTACACCTCTGTTCAGCGACCGGTTCAGGGTGGTTTTCGGGCCCGGTTCAAGGCTGTGGTCAATCGACAGACCGCTGGTCTGGCGCGATCTCGGTAAAGAGGTTTTCATTCGCAACGAAGCCTCTGACGCCATTCGCCTACCCGAGCTGCAGGCGCGGTATTTTGAGGCCAACATGGTCGTGCGAAACGTCACGTCCCTGCTGGCTTTGGTCGGCAAGGGTATGGGGGTGACGCTGTTGCCGGCACTGGCGACCAAGGATCTGCCACCCGATATCGCAGCGCGCGATATCGATTTTCGCGGGGCGGAACGCATTGTCGGGCTGATCACGCGGTCGGGGCCGGCACTCAGCCCGGTTGCTGCTGCGTTTTCCGCGCATGTGAAGGGGGCGGTTCCCGGGCTTGCAAAGACACTTAATCTGACGGTTTTGGGGTGACGGGGTTTGAGTTACCGCACCGACTACTTAACCGAGATACTATCTCCAATTGAAGTGGTCCCAGAAAGCCGGACAGTGAGCTAAGGTGTATCCCAAACCATTG
>CAZMNO010000045.1:0-29077 GCA_964567685.1 uncultured Rhodobacter sp.
GACAGACGCTGCCTGAAAAAACGGCCAACTGTCAGATCACATCTGAACCACTACAAGTAAACCGTTCAAGAAAGACCAGATACTTGACAAGATCGAGCGATGGGCAAGTTAAGACCAGATCCTGAAACCGGCGCGGCTACTTTGCCCCGATCCCCCTGACCCTGATCCCGTCACGGGCTGGTCTTTTTGCCAAATGTGCCTCTGGCAAAATCTCTTGGAAGTCCGGCTTGGCCGTGGCACTTTCTATCACGCTGCCATCCTGCCCCAGTGTGAGCAATGCCCCGTTTATTACCTGTTCAAACGCATTTGATCCAACGATCATCGGGATGTCGTTTTCGCGGGCGATGATGGCGATATGGCTGAGCCATCCACCCACCTCGCTGACAACCCCACCCGAGCGCAGCACCTCACCCAGCCAGTCTGGATGGACACTTGCGCACACCAGAATATCCCCATCGCCGAACCCGGGAAGCGGCCCGCCCAATTCACATTTATGTACATCTGCGACATAAGCCGGCCCGCTAACGGATTTGCGTCCGGCAATTCGCTTGCCAGCCATCGGCACGTGCGCCCGTGCAGGCACCGATCCAATCCTAGCCGACGCGCGCTCCAGATCACCTATTGTCAATACCGGTCTGAGCGGGGGGTGTTGGACAAGGGCCTCTCGCTGATCCCACCGCTCTTTCGCCCGGGCGAGCACCTGCGCTTCGTCCTCTGTTCCAAGTAACATCAGTTCCCGCTTAAAAAGGTAAAATACCAACCCGTTTAGTTGCAATTTTTGATCCAGACAAACCAGTAGCCGCCGAATAAATGCAACTTGCCTGAGCGAGACGTCCTTGGCCTCTTCCTTCAGGAGTTGAAAGGCCGATACCCGCGCTATAGCGTTTTTTACGCTTTCCGGACATGCCTCGGGTGGCGACGATACGATCGGGGTTTTGTCAGGCTGCATTACACCAATGCCGAAATACTCGGCCAAATCCCTGCCGGTTTCCGAAAACCGCGCCTGACTCAGCTCATAGTCAAACTCCGACCGATGAGCAAAAGCAGTGCGAGGATCGCGCTTCTGACCATGAACTTCACTGCCCGCTTCCGGCTGCACCAGCGCAGTCCCCATAAATCGCGCAGGGTCAAGACCGCTCGCCTCGCAGCCCAATCTGGCTTCATTCAAAAAACAGCTGGCCGCAATGTTGATTTTTTCGACTTCCACATGGGTAACCTTGGAATAGTCATCGAATTCCAGCAAAACACGCTCGACAAGTTCGCCGGCGGTAAATCTGTCAAGATCGGTCCGTTCCCAATGCTCCATTCGCCGCAGAAAACCCGGCGAAAACTCCGTGTGAAACCGAGTGGCAAACCCGTCTGCATCACGCCTGATGCGGCGCAAGGCAGATTTGGAAAACCGAACACTGTTCAGTCGCTTGACCGCCACATCCGAATAAAGCCGCCCAAACAGAGTCACCAGATGAGTTCCGGTTTCCTCAGAAACGTAATACTTCAGCCCGAGTTCGCGACAGGCCAGATCAACGCTGCCACCGTTTTCCCATAGCCGGTTCATATATTCCAGGGAAAGAGGTGTCGGCATCGGAAGCACCTCAGCCATCTCGTCTTTTGAGAACAGGGGTTCGCCTGAGTCCGCGCCAAAATCAAGCTGCGCAAATATCCGGTGCCATTCGTTGGAAACGCTGGCACAATCGCTGTTGCCGATGCCCGTGGCGGTAATATCGCGGCTTTGAACGATGTGAAACCGACCCTCTGCATAGGCCCATTCAATATCCTGCGGATTGCCGAAGTGGTGCTCAAGCTTTTGGCCGATTCTGAGCAGGGGCGTGAAATCAATTCCGGTGTCTGTTTCATTGAGCGGTGCACAGGAATACCTGCCGAATTCGCGCGATTCCGGTGTCACCTGCCCGGAAACCAACCTGTCAGCCACACCTGTGACCATTTCAAGTTTCGCCAGACCGGAATTAAACAGATCCCGGGTGAATAACACACCCGAAAACTCAGCATCGATCATGCGCTGGATAAGAATATTCGGCCGATCCTCCCGCCGCCTGTCGCTGGCATAATCCTGAGCTCTGTCTGTTTGAAACGAGGCCGCAACCGCCAGAATGGCCTTGCCGAGAGTATCGCCATTCACATTCAGAACACTCGCATAAATGCCGGCAAAACTCTGCTGACTGCTATCTTCCGATCCACCGGAACTGCGAACGGCCAGCAAACCGTCACCAAATCGCCGGCAGATAGCACGATGCAGGGTCTGCCGGAATTTTCCGTCTGCCTGCTGATAACGCAGAACCGTATCAAAAGGTATTATCAGGCCTTTCGGAACCTCAACCCCAAGGGATTTCGCAACCGACAATCGGTAGGCCTTATTGCCACATTCCTGCGCCAGCATCTGATCATCAAGACGGACAAGGCCATAATTCAGTCTTGACCGCAGCCTCCGCCAAACTCTTTGCCCATAAACCTGAGCCTGCTTTAACCTGCCGGAAATCACCGCCCGCTGAACGATCAGCAAACTCATGCTGAAGCACAGATAAAGACAGCCAGATGCATTCAGGCCGGCCGTCAACAACAACAAAACCGGCCCCCCGATCAAAATGGACATTGCCCGTTGGCGCCTTGTGCGTGCGGCTGCTGACACAAGATATGCCAAAGCCAGAAAGACAAAAATAACGGGCAGCAAATAGACAGAATCAGGCGTGCCAAGGTCGGTAACCCAGCCAAATCCGCTGCCATCAAATGCCGCGGATTTCTGCACTGATGCGAGCCCCAGCATCATCACCGGAAGAAAGGCCAGCGCCAGCAGGTTGCGCATGGGGGTCAGACCGTGCCGCGTGTGAAAATCAGCAAACGCGCGGGCGCGCAAAACCGGGTCGTTCCTGTTGTTTTTCTTCAGCGCAATTAACTCAGGTTCAAGCCTGCGCTGCAGAATCTGATCTTTTTCGGATTTCACCGCAATTGGCAAAACCAGCAGCCTTGAAGCCAGCGACAGCAGGAACAGGGCAAGGATCGGGCCGGTAATACCTGTCAGATCAGCAAGCTTATTCGCACCAAATTCAGTTGCCCTTGTCCAGCTACTCTGGTTCTGTTGATCAAGCCACAAAGCAATATGCGGTTTCAGAGGTCTGGGTTTGAAAAACTCCCAGGGAACCGTGTACCGCCCGCGAAAATCAAACCCGGCTTTTGTCAGCTCGTAACCCAGAACCTGCGCCATGAAACACCCACGGCGGTCATAACAAGGGGCGATGATCGGTTGATCCCGAAGCTGCGCGATCTTCGCCAAAAGCGTTTCAGTCGGCAGCGCACGCAGCGGGATGTTGATGGCCCCAGGCAAATGACCACGCGCGAACTCTGCCGGGTAGCGTACGTCGATGAACTGGCTGTTTTCTTCGTTGGCAAGCGCGTGGACAGAGGCGGTGGTCAGCAGGGTCTGGCTGTTCGCAAAATTCGGGATTGCTCGTAAATCAGCCAGCGACCTCACTGATTCATCGGTAAACGGCCGCCCCTCAACGATCCATTTTTCAAGCCCGCCCGCAATGAACCTGCAATCCACCCCAAGCTTTGCCAGCCTCTCACAGGTTTCAGAGCTTCGATTGCCGTTATGGCAAAACAGCAGAACCTGTTTGCCTTCCAGTTCTTCGCCCGAAAGATTGAAATCGGGAAATCTAATGTGACTGGCCCCCGGGATCGTGCCCGTCGCATTCTCTGCACCTTCCCGAATATCAACCAGAACGATGTCACTGGGAGTGGTTTCCGGCCCAAAGAGAAGCGACAGGGCCTCGTCAGTCGTAACAGCGTTTTGGTGGCGGGTCTGATTGTCAAAACTGGTCACACTAAGGGCAGGATCCCGAAATGTGTCCGACTGAGTTTGGGCGGGTCGGGTCAAAGTCGCCTGCAGCCGCGCCTGACTTTCCGCCCGATTGTCAAAGTACTGATAGAGGTTCGCTGAAAGCAGAAACGCACAGCTCAGTGTCAGGACCAGCACAGCAATGCGAGAAAGGGGTGAAGTCGCCGCCCCGCGCCCTTTCAGCCGATGCCCCGTTGCTAAAAGCCCACCCCCCAAAAGAGCTGAGAAGAAGGCACCAACCTGCGCAAGCGACGAAACAGACCCGATGACAAGTTCAGGCGAGGGAATGGCATAAGCAGGTTGAGCTGCTGCGTTCAACCCCACAACAAGAATGAACTGAGACCAAAAGAGCCTTCTGACAACTAATCCACACATCGCCAAGCCCTTTATTGGCTGTTTCAACACTCTGGGAACGAGCCCGTTTGAATTGCGGTGTTGTCGTGGTTAATCGATGATTAACAACCGGTTAACCAAGGTGGGTTTTCTTAATAAGTGATTACCCAATCGGAGCAATTGCAACCTAAAGAGATTTCTACCGCCCCTTAGAAGCGTTATAGTGGCAGTTTCCACTATCTGCCGACCACTGCCAGGCGTTTGCGAAAATCAGATAACCGAACCAGTATCCAGCCGTGTCCTTTGAAGCATCGGCTTTTGGAACTTGCCAAAGTCAGAAAAACACTGAAAGCTGGGCGCTCATGTCGCTTCAGCCATGCGCATCCACCCCGGAACAGGATGAAACATATGCCTCAATCCGCACCTTATTCCATTCTGTTTGAACCCATGAAAATCGGCCCAGTAACCGCAAGAAACCGGTTCTATCAGGTGCCCCATTGTTGTGGGTTTGGCCACTTGCGCCCACAGGCTCATGCGGCAATGCGGGCCTTGAAGGCCGAAGGGGGTTGGGCAGTTGTTTCAACGGAAGAAACAGAAATTCATCCAAGCTCTGATCTGTCACCCTACGCCGAGCAGCGGCTGTGGGACGAACACGACATTCCGGCCCTAAGGCTGATGACCGAGGCTGTGCATGAAAAAGGAGCGCTGGCAGCGATCGAACTGGCGCATAACGGTAATCACGCACAAAACCTTCAAACCCGTGCACCGGTCTTTGCACCATCGGAAATGGCGGTCGATGCTGTCTATCCAAAGCAGGCACGGGCGATGGATAAATCTGACATCCGCGAATTCCGTCGCTGGCACCGGGCTGCGGCCCGTCGCAGCAAAGAGGCCGGGTTTGACATCGTATATGTTTACGCCGGTCATCGCATGACCCTGCCGCATCATTTCCTTTTGCCGGAATACAACAACCGGATGGATGAATACGGCGGAAGTCTGGAAAACCGCGTGCGCCTTATCCGGGAATTGCTGGAAGAAACCCGCGAGGAAGTCGGTGATACCTGCGCCGTCGCATTCCGCTTTGCTGTGGACGAGATGTTGGGAGCAGATGGCATGCAAGCAAAAGAGGAAGGTCGCGCCGTTGTTGAGTTGCTGGCCGAACTTCCCGATCTCTGGGACGTCAACGTCTCAGACTGGTCAAACGACAGTGCCACAACCCGTTTTCAGCAAGAAGACGGATACCAGACGGCCTATATCGAATTTGTAAAGCAGGTCACGACCAAACCCGTTGTCGCCGTCGGAAGGTTGAGCTCGCCTGACATGATGGTGTCCATGATCAAACGTGGAATTGTCGACTTCATCGGTGCCGCCCGCCCGTCAATCGCAGATCCGTTTTTGCCGCAGAAAATTCGGGAAGGGCGGATCGAAGATATCCGCGAATGCATCGGCTGCAATATCTGCGTGAGTTGCGACAGCCTTGGCATCCCGATCCGTTGCACACAGAACCCGACGATGGGCGAAGAGTGGCGGCGCGGCTGGCATCCTGAAAGAATCAAAACCAAAGTCAAGGAGGAGGATGCCCTGGTGATCGGAGCCGGACCTGCAGGGCTTGAATGCGCCCTGCAACTGGCCCGGCGCGGGTATGAGGTTACTCTGGCTGAGGCTAAATCAGAATTCGGTGGCAGGGTCGCAGGCGAAAGCCGCCTCCTTGGACTTGGCGCCTGGAAACGGGTCGTTGACAACCGGCTTTATGAGCTTGAGCGTCAGGCCAATGTGCGTCTGTTTACCGGCAGTGAACTATCTGCTTATCAGGTTCATGAGCTTGGCATTCCAAATGTATTCGTGGCGAGCGGTGCCAACTGGAACCTCGACGGGGTTGGCCGAAGCCATCGGCAGCCGATTGAGATATCAGAACAGGCTCGGGTTCTGACACCCGATGATATCATGGCCGGCACACTGCCTGCCGATGGACCCGTTGTGATCTATGACGATGACCAGGCCTATCTTGGCGGCGTTCTGGCCGAGCACCTGACCAAACTTGGCCTTAAAGTTATCTTTATCACCCCAGCGAGCATCGTTTCCCCCTGGACCGAATTCACTCTGGAGCAATCGACAACGCAACGGCATCTGATCAACAGTGGCGTCGAGATACTAACCAGCAGGAAACTTACCCGCATCGGAACCGACGGGGTTGAACACGCCTGTATCTACAGCGACCGCAAGCATGAAACCCCTTGCCAGAATGTGGTGTTGGTAACTGAACGCACACGAAACACAGCATTATATGACCAACTGAAGCAGGATCAGAGTGAAGGAAATACTGCCCTGAAAACACTCGAGCTGCTCGGCGATGCCGCTCTCCCTGGCCTGATTGCCGATGCGGTTTATTCCGGCCACATGGCCGCCCGCTATTTTGAAACTGATCCCGCAGTGGCAAACGCTGCGTATTTCAGGCGTGAAATTCCCTCGCTTGGGTCACCCGACGACCCGCGACCCTAGCTAACAGGAAGGTTGATCAAATGGTACGCACAACACGCCACCCAGCAGCCGGACGCTCGGCGCGCAGAAAAAACCGCCTTTCAGGGGCTGCCAGCCAGGCAATCTGGCCGGGGATGACCGGAGGCCAGTACAGGCCGCTGAGTGATGCTGACATGCTCAAAATCCATCAGGCAGCACTTGAGATCTTGGCGACAACCGGCATAGGCGAACCACTGGACGAGTTGCTTGATATTGTGCTGCCGCTTGGATGTACCCTTAACGATCACGGGCGGTTGTGCTTTCCCAAAGCGCTTGTCGAAGACATCATTGCCGGGGCGGCAAGAGAATACACAGTCTATGCGCGTGGCGCGCGCGCTGGCAAAGACGATATCCACTGCAGCGGCAATCGCGTCTATTTCTCAAATTCGGGCAGTGCAGTCACCACATTCGATGCCGAGCTGAAATCCTACCGCGCATCAACCATGCTGGATATTTACGACTTCACCCGTCTGGTCGACCGTCTTGATAACATTCACATGACCGGCGACACCGTGATCGGAACAGATGTGCCGGATGATTTCGAGCACGATATGTCGATGGCCTATGCCTTGCTGGCGGCAACCGAAAAACCTGTGTGCCTGTCTTTTCGCAGCCGTGAAAATATTCCCCCGGCGATAGAGCTGTTTGATCTGGCTACTGGCGGTGAAGGATCGTTCCTGAAAAAGCCGTCTGTGATTTTCGGCGGATGCCCAATCGTATCGCCCCTGCGCTTCGGCCGGGAAAACCTTGAAGTCATGATCGATGCAACACGGCTGGGCCTGACCAGCGACATCGCGGTTGCTCCGCAATCCGGGGCCACCGCCCCTGCCCCGCTAGCTGGCATTCTGGCGCAGGTAGTCGCAGAAACACTGGCCTGTCTGGCCATCGTCAACCTGATCCGCCCCGGCTGCCCGGTCACCTTTGCGGCCTGGCCGTTCATCACCGATCTCAGAACCGGCTCGTTCAGTGGTGGCAGCGGCGAACAGGCACTGCTGGCGGCGGCCGCAATTCAGATGGGCAATTACCTTGGTCTGCCAAATTCCGTGGGTGCTGGCATGACCGATGCAAAGATTCCCGATGCCCAATATGGGTATGAAAAGGGTCTCAGCATTTCCCTGGCGGCGCTTTCCGGAGCAAACCGGGTTTGTGAGGTTGGCGGGATGATGGGCAGCCTGATGGGGTGCAGTTTCGAATCCATGGTGATCGACAATGAAGCCGTTGGCATGATCCAGCGTGCATTGCGAGGAATTGAAGTGTCTGATGACACGCTCTCTCTGGAAGCGATCAACAGTTGCGCCATTGATCCCGGGCATTTTCTGGGCAATGAGCAGACCCTCAGAGTCATGGAAAGTGAATACGTCTATCCTGATCTGATGGACCGGTCGCCAACCGACCAATGGGAGGCTGAAGGGTCTCAAAGCCTGTTTGAACGCGCCAAGGCAGCAAGCCGTGAGATCCTTTCCGGCCACTACCCGAATTACTTCGGATCTAAAACGGACTCGTTGATCAGGCAGAAATTCCCGATCAGGATAGCCCCAGAGGACATGCGCGCTGACACCGGGCGATGGTAACCCTCGCCGGTCTCGAAACAAGAGGCACATATAATCGGTATTCGCTAAATATTGTGTGATCAAATCGTGAATTCACATGATATGGACATTTGCCTTCATATGTTCTATATTTGTTCACAACACCGGACTCAAAAGTCAGGAGGCTGCCATGAATACTGATCACGCTCCATTACCGGGGCCGACCCCTGCACAGGTGGACTATGCACGCAAGATCAGCCAGAAGCTGAACGAAACCATCCCCTGGGAAGATATTCAGGACCGGCGGGCCTTATCTGACTGGATCGGCGCGCATCAGGACGCTTTCAAAAAGGCAACTTTTCTCAAAGAGAAAACCTATGGCGCAACGTCACGGCAGGTGGCCTATGCCGAGCGGATTGCCCGGCGCAAGCGCCTCCAGGTGCCCGATGAATGCTTCAAAGACGCCGGGCTGATGTCACGCTGGATCGGCCACAATCGTTAATATCTGATTACCCGTTGTTTCGCGCGCGAAACATCTTGGCTTGCCGACCTATATCGGGTCAACTCCGCTTAAACGGAGGGGCGCTATGTCGGCATCATTTCTTGACCACGTTTCAGCAACATTAGACCAGATTGACGATCAGGGCCTGATGAAGCGCGAGCGCGAAATCACCTCACCCCAGGGCGCCCGGATTACCGTGGCAGCAGGCGGCGGCAACTCCGGCGTCATCAATCTATGCGCAAACAATTACCTTGGGCTTGCTGATCATCCGGCGCTGGTGAAGGCGGCAAAGCAGGGGATGGATGCGCATGGGTATGGCATGGCCTCGGTCCGGTTTATTTGTGGAACCCAGGGCATTCACCGGCAGCTTGAAACCCGGCTGGCGTCCTTTCTTGGCAAAGACGACTCAATTCTGTTTGCTGCATGTTTTGATGCCAATGGCGGGCTTTTTGAGCCAATGCTCGGTCCAGAGGACGCAATCATTTCCGACGCACTGAACCACGCCTCGATCATCGACGGCATTCGCCTGTGCAAGGCCAAACGCTATCGCTATGCAAATTCGGACATGACCGCCCTTGAAGAGCAGTTGAAGGCAGCCCGCGCCGATGGCGCCCGCTATATCATGATCGCCACGGATGGCGTGTTTTCCATGGACGGGTATCTGGCAAAACTGCCCGAGATCTCGGCACTGGCTAATCGCTATGATGCCTTGCTGATGGTGGATGATTGTCATGCGACAGGTTTTATGGGCCCCAACGGCGCAGGTACACCCGCCCATTTCGGGGTCTCGGCTGACATCATGACGGGAACGCTTGGCAAGGCGCTGGGCGGGGCAATCGGCGGGTATATCGCCGGGCCTCAGCCGGTGATTGATTTACTGAGGCAAAGGGCACGACCTTATCTGTTTTCCAACTCACTGCCGCCTGCTGTGGTGATGGCGGGGCTGGCTGCACTTGATCTGGTTGAGCAGGGGCATGAGTTGCGTGTGCAACTGTTTGAAAATGCAAATTACTGGCGCGCTGGTCTGACTGATCTTGGGTTTGACCTGCTGCCCGGTGAACATCCGATAGTGCCGATCATGCTGGGCGATGCGCGGCTTTCACAGGAAATGTCGGCCAAGCTGTTTGACCTCGGCGTCTATGTCGCCGGATTTTTCTTTCCCGTGGTGCCGCATGGGCAGGCGCGAATTCGCACGCAGATGAACGCAGCGCTCACCCGCGACGACCTTGATCAAGCTCTGGATGCCTTTGCGATAGCGGGTCGCTCGCTGGGGGTCCTGTCATGACGAATATGATGAAATCACTGGTCAAGGCCAAACCCGAACCCGGCCTCTGGATGGAGCATTGGCCGGTACCTGAAATCGGGCCCGAAGATGTGCTGATCAAAATCAACAAGACCGGAGTTTGCGGCACCGATATCCATATCTGGAACTGGGATGACTGGGCCGAAAAAACGGTGCCGGTTCCGCTGATCACCGGGCATGAATTTGCTGGCGAGATTGTTGAGATCGGTCGCCATGTCGAGGGGCTGAAGATTGGTCAGCGCTGCTCGGGCGAAGGGCATCTGATCGGCAAGACTTCGCGCCAGTCACGCTCAGGCAAGTTTCACCTTGATCCTGACACCCGTGGCATCGGTGTGAACGAGCAAGGCGCGTTTGCCGAATACCTGCGCCTGCCTGCCTTTAATGTCATCCCCCTGCCCGACGAAATTGACGATGACATTGGCGCAATCCTCGATCCGCTCGGCAACGCCGTTCACACCGCGCTCAGCTTTGATCTGATCGGCGAGGATGTGCTGATCACCGGTGCCGGGCCGATCGGCATCATGGCGGCAGCCGTTGCCCGCCATGTCGGGGCGCGGCATATCGTGATCACCGATGTTAATCCTTATCGTCTGGAACTGGCCGGTAAGGTTGCAGACGTTTTGCCGGTGAATGTCTTGGAACAGGACCTGGCTGAAATCACCGCTGGTCTTGGCATGACCGAGGGGTTTGACGTTGGGCTGGAAATGTCCGGCAACCAACGGGCACTTGATCAGATGGTCGAGGCGATGGTCATGGGTGGGCGCATCGCCTTGCTTGGCATCCCACCCGGAAAATCCCCGGTCGACTGGTCGCGGATCGTTTTCAAGGCGATCACCATCAAGGGCGTTTACGGGCGGGAGATTTTTGAGACCTGGTACAAGATGATCGCCATGCTGCAAAACGGGCTGGATGTGCGCGAAGTGATCACCCACCGGTTCCCGGTTGACCAGTTTCAGGATGGGTTCGCAGCGATGCTGAGCGGCTCCAGTGGCAAGGTTGTGCTGGACTGGACCTGATGAACGACACCGATGTCGTTTTCTTCACCTAATAACCTCAGAACGTACGGTAAGACTTTTTTCACAAGTAGATAAATTAAAGGGTCTTCAATGAAATTCAGCGTGCAGTTATCGGCCGACTATCCTGACAAATCCTATGGCGGTGATCGGGTTTACGGTGACATGCTGGAACAGGCCATTTTGGCCGACAGGCTGGGCTTTGATGCCGTGTCGATTACCGAACACCATCTTGTCAACGTCCTGATGATGCCCGCCCCTTTGCAGTTTGCCGTTAAGATCGCCGACCATACCGAGCGGCTGAAAATCATGACGTCGGTTCTTGTCCTGCCGCTTCATGACATGCGGATACTGGCCGGTGAACTTGTTGCTGTCGACATTTTCACCAACGGGCGCCTGATGCCCGGTGTCGGCCGTGGGGCGTTCAAATACGAGGTTGAGCGGCTGGGCATTCCGATGGAGGAGACGCAGGCGCGGTTCAATGAGTCTCTTGATGTATTGCAGACCTTGCTGAGTGAGGAAGAGGTTTCCTGGGACGGCGAGTTTTACAGGTTCGACCCTCTCACCATCATGCCGCGCCCGGTGCATCCCGGTGGATTGCGGTTGATGATGGCGGTTCTCAATCCGGAAGGGATTTATCACTGCACCAAGCGTGGATTTCACATTCAGACAACCCCTCTGGCGGGTAACCACCAGCTGCTGGTCGATCAGGTCAGCAATTTCAACCGGGCTAAAGATGAAATGGGGGAAGCGGGCGAACCGCTGACCCTGTCATTGTCGCGGGTCGCTTTCGTCGCCGGTACAGAGGCTGACAAACAGGCCAAAATGGCCACGGCTGAACATTACTACAAACGCTTTGACAACGCGTTCACCGGGCCAGGCGTCGTGACCGCGGGAATGATCGAACCTCTGCCGCGAAAACAGAGCCTTGAGGAGCTTGCCGAAAGTCTGTTGATCTGCTCACCACAGGAAATGACCGACAAGCTCGGTCCCTATGCCGAACTGGGGATCGACCGGGTCATACTGAACGTGAACTTTGGAGTGGAGCAATCGGAAACACTGGATTGCATTCAATGCTTTGCTGAGGAAGTGATGCCGCATTTCACTTCAGTCTCACCGGGTGGGGGCTGATTTCATGGTGACTGCAATCGAATGCGCCTACAGCATCCAGGGCTCAGGCCCGCCCTTGTTTTTGATCCACGGCATTGGTGCGGCACGCAATACCTGGCGTTTTCTGATGCCTGTTCTCAGCCAGCATTTCACTGTCATCACTTATGATCTGCGCGGCCATGGCACCTCGCCAATGCCGGACGGGCAATTTGGCCTTGATGAACTCGTCGCCGATCTGGAGCTGGTGCGCGAACGAACCGGGATTGAGGACGCGCATTTTGCCGGGCATTCGCTGGGGGGCATGATAGGGCCGGCTTATGCGCGCAGATACCCCGAAAGGGTTCTGTCACTGGGCCTGCTGTCAACAGCCGCCTTTCGAAGTGAAGAGGACTCCAACAAGGTTTGCGGTGTGGTCGATGCCATGCGTGATCGGGGCATACCGAACGTGCTGCCGACGTTGTCGGACCGCTGGTTTACCGATGAATTCATTGCAGCCAACCCTGATATCGTAGAGGCCCGGATGCAGCAGGTGGTTGGCACCGATGCCGGAGTGTTTCTTCAGGTGTTTGCCATTTATGCAGAAACCGAAATGGCACCGTGGCTTCATGAAATCAGCGCGCCTTCACTGGTTCTGACCGGCGAAAAGGACGGGGGGTGCAATCCTGTTCTCAATCGAAAGATTGCAGATGCGCTGCCGGATGCAGCGCTAGTTATCCTGCCGGGATACAAGCACTCGCTCCTGCTGGAAGCCGGGAGCGTGGTGGCTGAAAACATTGTCAGGTTTATCGGGGCGCTGGAACAGCGGCAGGGCTAAGCGGCGATTTTCTGCCAGCTGGCACGCTATTCCTGCTCAACCCGCTCTGCATTGCTGCGCACTTTTTCCATGAGCCTGAGCAGGGTTGCGACCTCTGCTTCACTCAGACCGTCAAGCAGTTTTGATTCCATTTCAAGGATATTGGGAATCAATCGACTGTATCCGTCGCAACCCTTGCGTGAAAGGCGCAAAACCGACTTGCGCCGATCCTTGCTGTCAATACTCTGGATTATCAGCTCTTTCGTCTTGAGCCCGGCAACCGCCCGGCTGACATTGACCTTGTCCATACTGGATTCCCTCACGATTTCCATCGCCGACAAGGTACGATCGGGACCCAGAACCGCCATCGTCCGCCATTCCGACACCGTCAGGCCCATTTCTCGGCTATAGACGTGATGAACAGACTGGCTGACGGATTTGTAGTAAACCCTCACAAGATAAGGAAAAAATGCCTGCAAACTGAAAGCCGCAGCATCCTCATTCTGCGACCTTGCAGATTGCCTTTTCGAACCAATGCCCGTGGCTTCTTTGTCTGAGTGATCTGAAGCCGGTTTTTGTGTTTGCATTATGTCACCAATAATGATGCGATCAGGCTGAACAGGAGGTCAGTTTCGTCGCAAAAATAGATTGACTTAGTTGCAAGTGCAACTATTTTCGTTGGGTAAATCATGTGCGACAAAGAAAAGTGGTAATCGAATGCGTAATTAGGCTATGCTTGGGTGTGTATTCGAGAAATAAGAGAATACAAGGTTTCGAAAGGGAGAAATATGAAACGTAGAACGCTAATCAAAACCGGTCTGGTTACTGCTGGCCTGACCCTCGGTCTGAGTGTCACCGCACTGGCCCAGAACGTGACATTGCGCATGTCGACCTGGCTACCGCCGCAGCATCACCTCGTTGCGGACACTCTGCCGACATGGATTGCTGCAGTTGAAGAAGCTTCAGGCGGAACGCTGACGATCAAGATCGACCCGGCGCCGATTGCCAAGCCACCGGGGCAGTATGATGTTGTGCGTGATGGCGCCGCTGATTTGTCCTACCATGTGATGGCCTACACCCCCGGCCCGTTTGAAATTGTGCGTGGAGTGGAATTGCCTTTCCTTGCACCGAATGCCGAGATTGGTTCGCAGGCGACTTACGACTGGTATGACCGCAACATCGGCTTTGACAAGGAATTCAAAGAGGTCAAGGTCATCACCCTCATGGTTCATGGCCCGGGGGCAGTACACACCAAAAAGCCGATCAACTCGCTTGAAGATCTGGTCGGCGTGAAGCTGCGTGTCGGTGGCGGCGGTGTTCGCATGTCTGAAGCGCTGGGTGCTGTTCCGGTGGCGATGCCGGCACCAGCAGCCTATGAAGCCATCCAGAAAGGTGTGGCCGACGGTGCGCTGTTCCCGTTTGAATCGATCAAGGGATTCCGTCTTGGTGAATTGCTGGATTATCACCTGGAAATTCCCGGTGGTCTTTACACGACTCCATTCGCAATCATGATGAACCGCGCGAAATACGACTCGCTTTCGGATGCCCACAAGAAGGTTCTGGATGAAGTTGGTGGCATTGCCGGCGCGAAAATTCTTGGTGCAGGTTGGGATCGGGCCGATGCGGTCGGTCTTGCTGCTGCTAAGGAAACCGGCGAGGTTAACCAGCTTTCCGATGCTGAATTGGCGCGTTGGGCGGAAAAGATAGCGTTCATGAATGACGACTGGATCGCCAAAGCGAATGCAGCTGGTCTTGATGGTGCGGCTCTTCTGGAGGATCTGCGCGCCACAATGGACAAGTACTCGCAATAAGCTGGATCGAGTTTATTGACATTTGACGGGGCGCTGAAAATCAGCGCCCCGGCTGCTTGACAAGGCTGGGGGCACCCGATGGAAACCATGATCAGACGCATTTCAACCTGGATGGCCGCAGGTGCCTGTATCAGTTTGTTGGTTTTGATGCTGATAACTTTTTTCGACGTCATGGGCCGTTACTTCTTCAATTCACCTCTCACCTATTCGGTTGAACTGATCGAACTGGGTATGGGACTGACGATCTTTTTCGGACTGGCGATCACGACGCTCAATCGCGGTCACATCACCGTCGATCTGATCAGTGCCTCGCTCCCCCTCAGATACCAGATCATTCTGATGACTTTGTCGTCAGTGGCCGGCGTTGTCTTTATTGGGCTGATGGCCTGGCGTCTTTGGGACCGGGCGGTCAAGTTCATGTCTGACGGGCTGGCGACGCAGATTCTGTTTTTACCGGTGCACCCTGTGGTGTTCATCATGTCCGTGTCGGCCGGATTTTCCACGCTGATTGCGATTTACCTCCTCATCCGGCCAACCTCTTCAGATACGGAAAGCTAAGCAATGGACCCGATTCTCGTTGGCACGCTTGTCTTTGTAGGGCTTTTCATCCTGCTGATCCTGACCGTTCCCATCGGCTTTGCGATGGGGATTTGCGGTCTGGTCGGTATGGCGATGATCATAGGCTGGTCACCGGCCTTATCGTTGTTTGGCACCACGGTTTATGAAACGACGGTCACTTATGATCTTTCTATCGTGCCGCTGTTCGTGCTGATGGGGTCCGTGGCCTCCCGATCCGGCCTCAGTTCTGAACTTTATCGCGCCTTCAATGCCTGGTTCGGCGCCTTTCGCGGCGGATTGGCGCTGGCGACAATCGGGGCCTGTGGGGCGTTTGCCGCAATATGCGGTTCCTCCGTGGCAACTGCGGCCACGATGAGCCAGGTCGCGCTGCCCGAGATGGAGAAATACGATTATGCCGACAGCCTGGCCACGGGTTCGGTGGCGGCTGGTGGCATTATCGGCATCCTGATCCCCCCCTCGGTGGTGCTGGTGCTTTACGGCATTCTGACCGAAACCTCGATTGGCGATCTGTTCATTGCGGGCATGGCCCCCGGATTGCTAACCGTTGCCGGGTTTATGCTTGTGATCAGCATCGTCACCCGCATCTGGCCAAATATGGGGCCTGCCGGTGAAAAGAAAACATTTGCCGAGAAAATATCAGCACTCGGCCAGACCTGGGCGATCCTACTTTTGTTCATTCTGGTGATCGGCGGGATTTACTTCGGTGTCTTCACTCCGACCGAGGCTGCCGGTGTCGGCGCAGTCGGGGCCTTTGGCATCTCGGCCCTCAGGCGGCGGCTGACATTTGCCAATTCCTATGCGGCACTCCTGGAAACGGTCCAAACGACGGCGATGATCTTTTCTGTGCTGATCGGGGCTTTGACGCTGAATAACCTGATGGTGTTTTCCGGCATTGCCGCCGCCCTGTCGAACTATGTCGGCGGGCTTGATATGTCACCGATGCTGGTGATGGCTATTATCCTTCTGATCTATCTGGTGCTCGGCTGTTTTCTCGATGCTCTGGCGATGATTCTGCTGACGGTGCCGATCTTCTTTCCGATCGTCATCAACCTAGGTTTCGATCCGGTCTGGTTTGGCGTGATCGTGGTGATGGTGGTCGAACTTGGCCTGATCACGCCACCCATTGGCATGAACGTCTTTGTCATCAAGGGCATGGCCCCGCAGGTGAAACTGTCGGCGATCTATGTCGGTGTACTGCCTTTTGTGGCAGCCCAGCTATTGCTGATCGTGGCGGTCTTCCTGCTGCCCGAGATTGCCCTCTGGCTGCCGGAGACCGCCCGATCATTCCGCTGATTGCCTGATCAGGGATCAGGCCGAGGCAACGGCCCGTTTGGCCATGACCCGGATTAGGTGCGCGCGGTAGTCGGCGCTGGCGTGAATATCCGCCATCAGCCCGTCTGCGGCCACGGCAACACCATCGGCCGCTTCGGCTGACCAGTCAGCGCCAAGTGCTGCTTCCAGACCGGCGTGCCGGAACACTCCGTTGTCGCCAGCCCCGGTCACCGCAACGCGTGCACCGTCACCGCTTTGCGCCACGAACACCCCGACCAGCGCAAAGAGCGAGGCAGATTGTTCGAACTTGGCATATCCGGCTTTGGAAGGTGCATCTATTCTGACCGAAGTGATGATCTCACCCTCATCAAGTGCTGTTGAGAACAGCCCGTCAAAGAAATCATCCGCCGCTATTTCGCGCGCATTGGTGACGATGGTCGCCCCCAGTGCCAGCATCGCGGCCGGATAATCCGCTGCCGGATCGTTGTTGGCAATCGAACCGCCAAGCGTGCCCACGTTGCGGACCGCCGGATCGCCGATGCCTGCGGCCAGACCGGCCAGAGCCGGAACAAGCTTTTGCACATCGGAACTACCGGCCACTTCGGCATGGGTCGCGGCCGCGCCTATGGTCAGCGTATCGCCAGAGGCTGAGACTCCGTTCATGCCTTCGATCCCCCTGACATCGACAAGATCGCTTGGCGAGGCCAGATGTTGCTTCATGGTTGCCAGCAATGTCTGACCACCGGCCAGGATCATGGCGTCGTCACCCCCTGACAGCGCCGCTGCGGCATCTGCAAGTGAGGCGGGTTTGTGATAATTTGTCGGATACATCCTGTTATCCCCCTATTCAGCTGCCAAAGAACTGCCTGAGGCCTGAATGGCCGCCCAGACTTTTTGCGGTGTTGCGGGCATCGACAGGTCATTGTGACCAATCGCATCGGTAATGGCGTTGATCACCGCGGGTGGTGAGCCGATAGCCCCGGCTTCCCCACAGCCCTTGATCCCCAGAGGATTGTTCGGGCAGGTTGTTGAAGCTGAACTCACATCATAGCTCGGCACCCGGCTTGCACGCGGCATGGCATAATCCATGTAAGAGCCGGTGATCAGCTGGCCGTCATCGTCATAGACAACCTCTTCCAGCATCGCTTGCCCAATACCCTGGGTAATGCCGCCATGAACCTGTCCCTCGACGATCATCGGGTTGATGATGGTGCCAAAATCATCCGAGGCGGTGAACTGGACGATATCGGTCGCGCCGGTTTCCGGATCAACCTCGACTTCGCAGATATAGGTGCCTGCCGGGAAAGTGAAGTTGGCCGGATCGTAAAAGGCGCTTTCCTTCAGGCCCGGTTCCATGTCGGGCGGCAGGTTGTGGGCGGTGTAGGCCGAAAGCCCGACCTCGTGCCAGCCCATCGCCTTGTCCGTACCGGCAACCTTGACCTCACCACCTTCGATGACGATATCGTCTTCGCTGGCTTCCAGTACATGGGCTGCGATCTTCCTGACCTTGGCTTCGACCTTGTCCATCGCCTTGACGATGGCCGACAGGCCAACAGCACCTGAGCGGGAACCATAGGTGCCCATGCCGAACTGAACCTTGTCAGTATCACCGTGAACAATCGAGATATTTTCGAGCGGCAGATCAAAGCGATCGGCTACGACCTGAGCAAATGTGGTTTCATGCCCCTGACCGTGGCTGTGGCTGCCGGTCAGTATCTCGATTGTGCCGACGGGATTAACCCTGACTTCGGCACTTTCCCAAAGACCAACACCGGCCCCGAGCGAACCGACAGCCGCCGAGGGCGCGATACCGCAAGCCTCGATATATGAGGAATAGCCAAGACCGCGCAGCTTGCCACGCGATGCAGCCTCAGCCTTGCGTGCAGCAAATCCGGCGACATCCGCAGCGTTCATTGCCTGATCGAGATTTGCTGCGAAATCACCGGCGTCATAAGCCATGATTACCGGAGTCTGATGCGGGAACTCGCCAACGAAGTTGTTGCGCCTGAGATCGGTCGGATCGACCCCAAGTTCACGCGCCGCAGATTCCATCATCCGTTCAACCACGAAACACGCTTCGGGCCGTCCGGCACCGCGATAGGCATCTACCGGTACCGTGTTGGTATAAACGGCACGCACATTGCAGTGGATATTGGAGATATTGTACTGCCCCGACAGAAGTGTTGCATAGAGATAGGTCGGGACCGAGCTTGAAAACAGCGACATGTAACCGCCGAGATTGGCAATCGTATCGACCTTGAAACCGACGATCTTGTTGTTAGCATCAAACCCCATTGTCGCCGTGGTCACGTGGTCACGGCCATGAGCATCAGTCATGAAGGCTTCTGATCTGTCTGCCGTCCATTTGACCGACCGGTTGGTTTTCATCGAAGACCACAGGCATACGATTTCTTCCGGGTAGATGAAGATTTTCGAGCCGAAACCACCGCCGACATCAGGGGCGATCACCCGCAGCTTATGTTCCGGGGCGACCTGATAGAACGCTGACAGAACCAGCCGTGCCACATGCGGGTTCTGGCTGGTAGTATAGAGCGTGTAATGCTCTTCCGCGTCATCGTAAGTCGCGACCGCCGAGCGCGGTTCAATGGCGTTTGGTGCCAGCCGGTTATTGGTGAACTCCATCGTCGTGACATGCGCCGCGCCGGCGATACCGGCATCGGTTGCTGCCGCGTCTCCGATCTCCCAATCATAGATCTGGTTGCCCGGTGCATTCTCGTGAATTTGCGGGGCTCCATCGGCGATTGTCGCTGCGATACTGGCAGCAACGGGAAGCTCTTCATATTCAACTTCAACAGCCTCGGCTGCAATCCTGGCCTGAGCCTGGCTTTCTGCGATCACAACGGCAACTGCATCGCCAACATAACGAACCTTATCGGTCGCCAACGCAGACCATGCCCCCATATTCATCGGTGTGCCATCTTTTGAGGTAATCCCCCAGCCGCAAATTATATTGCCAATGCCGTCACCGGTTAGCTGCTGACCGTTCAGAACATCAATCACCCCATCCATCGCCAGGGCGGCGCTGGCATCGATGCCTTTTACATTAGCATGTGCGTGCGGGCTTCTGACGAAGGCGGCATAGGCCTGATCGGTATTGCGAACATCGTCGGTATATTTGCCTTTTCCTGTCGTGAAACGCTTGTCTTCCTTACGTTTTACGCGAGCTCCAATTCCTGTACTCATGTCATATTCTCCCTAAAGGGCTGCTCACATCTTGGCGGCGGCGTCTTCGATTGATTTCACGATATTGTGGTATCCGGTGCAGCGGCAGATATTGCCGTCAAGCTCGTGCCGGATAGCCGCAGGGGTCAGTTCGCGGCCTTCGGCTTTGTAGCGGTTCACCATATCGACACCCGACATGATCATGCCCGGCGTGCAGAAACCACACTGCAAGCCGTGATTTTCATTGAACGCAACCTGCATCGGGTGCAGTTCACCATTGGCCAGGCCCTCAATCGAAGTGACTTCCGCCCCTTCCAGCGAAACAGCGAGAGTCGAGCAGGATTTCACCGACTTGCCATCCACATGCACAACACAAGAGCCGCATTGGCTGGTATCACAGCCAACATGTGTTCCGGTCAGGCGCAGTTCTTCACGCAGGAACTCCGAAAGCAACATTGTGTCCGGCACATCCCGGCTTACGGCTTTGCCGTTCACCGTCATACTCACATTCGTCATAGGGTCCTCCCAAGTTTTGCAGAGCGTCCTGTCCCTGCGGATTAACTTCCCTTAAGAACTGTCAGTTCTGAGGGCTCTGTTCGCTTATGTACTCGTGAAAATTATCAAAGAATTTGTTGGCGAGTTTTTTGGCGGTGGAATTGATCAACCGGCTGCCCAGAGACGCCAATTTTCCGCCAACCTTTGCACGGGCGTCAAACGCCAGAACAGTTTCGTCACCTTCCTCGGTCAGCGTCACATCCGCCGCTCCTTTGGCAAATCCCGCGATGCCGCCCTTGCCTTCTCCTTTTATGGTGTAACTGGCCGGGGCCTGCACGTTGATCAACTCAACCTCGCCATTGAATTTCGCCTTCACCGGTCCGATTTTCTGTGTGACCTTGGCAGTCATTGTCGTTTCGGAGGTTTTTTCAAGCGCTTCGCAACCGGGGATGCAAACCCTGAGAACCTCTGAGTCATTCAGAGCCGCCCAAACGAATTCGCGGGCTGCCGCGATGCGGTACTCGCCGGTTATTTCCATCTTAGAAAGCAGCTAGGGTAACGAACATACCAGCGATAATAGCGCTGGTGCGATTCGGCGCAACCGGTTTGAACCATTTGGGAAAGTCCAGCTAAAGGATCGCCTGTAATCTTTGCTTTTCGCCCGGCTCGCTGAGCGCTTGGCTGAGTTCCCGAAGCGAATCCAGGGAGTGGCAGGCGTGGAAACTGTCGACATGGGGCATGATCGCGCGAATACCGGCAGCTTTGGGCTCGAACGCCTGCCAGCGCAGAAGCGGGTTCAGCCAGATCAGCCTGCGGCATGACCGTGAAAGCCGCCCGGCCTCTGCCGCCAGCAGCCCGACATCTCCGCGCTCCAACCCGTCGGAAATAAGCAAAACAACAGCCCCCTGCCCCAGCACACGCCGCGACCACTCCTTGTTGAACTGGCGCAAAGCCTCGCCAATCCGCGTTCCGCCCTGCCAGTCGGGGGCTTCCTGCCCAATCGTGCCCAGCGCAAGATCGGCGTCTTTCAGATAGAGGGCGCGGGTGATGTTGGTCAGCTGTGTGCCAAAGGTAAATCCATGGACTTTCCCCCAGCCCGGATTGGGCGACCACACCAGCGCGTGCAGAAAGCGCATCATCATGCGCGAATAGACGGACATCGACCCGGATATATCACAAAGTGTCACGAGGTTGGGCGGCCTTGTCCGTTTTGACTTCAGGCTCAGCCTGTCGATCTCACCCCCCTTCCTTAGCGACCGTCTGAGCATCGCGCGTGTATCTGGCAGGTGACCATGCACCGATGCGATTGTGCGCCGGGAAACCAGCGGTTCAACCGGCAGGCGCAGCTGCTTTATCGCGGCTTCAGCTTCTTTGCTCTCGGCATTGCTCATCTGCTCAAAATCCATCTGGCGCAGGATTTCGTTTTGTGACCAGCTGAATCGGGCATCCACTTCCAACTCTTCCTGAGGCTCAGTGCCCTCAGGTGCTTTGGACTGATCGGTCAGTGCCTCAGCCGCGCGTCGCTCGGCCGGTTTTCTGGCCTTTTCTTCGGTTTCAAAGGTCTGCAGCAAAGGCAGCATCATTTGCATCATCCGATCCAGATAGGCCGGATCGCGCCAGAACAAGGTGAATACCTGGTGATATATCTGAAGATGCTCTGGCCGGGTAATCAAGGCTGCGCGCAGGGTGTAATAGAAATCAGGCTTTGCAGTGAATCCCGCCAGTCGAACCGCTTCAATCGCTGTTTTTGCCTGCGAAGTGCCAATACTGACGCCTGCTTTGCGTAGCGCACGAATGAAGTGAACGATGTTTTCAACCAGTCTTCCGTCGGAAAGGGTGGCTATTTCGGACACGGTAGTCAGGACGCTTTGGCCAGCGAGGCCCTTGCATCGTTCAGAATGCGGCTTGCCTCGGATCCGGCAATTTTGGTTATGTCGTCCTGATATTTCAGTACCGCGCCCAGTGTATCGGTAATGACCTCAGGCGATAAGGAAACTGCATCCAAAGCGATAAGGCAGCGCGCCCAGTCGATGGTTTCTGCAACACCTGGGTTTTTGAACAAATCCTCGCCGCGCAGTTGCTGCACGAAGGCGACAATCTCTGCTGACAAGGCAGATGTGCAATCGGGCAGACGCGCCTGAAGAATCTCAACCTCGCGCTGGAATGTCGGATATTCGACCCAATGGTAAAGGCAACGTCGCTTGAGGGCATCATGGACTTCACGCGTGCGGTTTGACGTCAGAATGACAATCGGCGGCTTTTCGGCGCGAATGGTGCCAAGCTCGGGGATCGTGACCTGATAATCTGCCAGTGCCTCCAGCAGGAAGGCTTCAAACGGCTCGTCAGTACGATCAACTTCGTCGATCAGCAATATGGGGGGACCTTCGGGGTGTGTTTCCATCGCCTCAAGCAGTGGGCGACGGATCAGATAGTCTTCGGAAAACAGCTCATTTTGCAGCGCGCTCCGATCAGTGCCTCCTGCGGCTTCAGCAGTTCGGATCGCGATCATCTGTGCCGAAAAATTCCATTCATAAATCGCCGAGGCCGCATCCAACCCCTCATAGCATTGCAACCGTATGAGCTGGCGGCCAAGTGCTGAAGCAATCGCTTTGGCAACCTCGGTTTTCCCCACCCCGGCCTCGCCTTCCAGAAACAAAGGCTTGCCCAATGTCAGCGACAGGTAGACAACCGTCCCAAGATCACGACCGCAAATGTAGTTTTGCGCGGCCAGGAGTTCCTGGGTTTCATCAATGCTTGCGGGAAGTTGCGTCATCTGTCGCCCACCTGATTTCTGGGTCACCCTTTAGGACATATACCTTCGACCGCGCGCCTGTCCACGAGTTCTGCGCTTCTTGCTGATCGCATCTGAATCATTACATATTGTCTGCGCATTACACAGGCTGAGACTCATGTCAAAATCATCACTCGCACAAAACCCGACCCGTGATCCGATCTCTGCGTTGGCTGAAAGCTCTGAAGACGGGGTTCTTGCGATCATCACCAATGTCGAGGGGCCCTCATATCGCCCCCTTGGTGCATCGATGGCCATATTCGAGGATGGGCACCGGGTTGGATCGCTTTCCTCGGGTTGTATTGAGTCCGATATCGTCCTGCATGCGGCCGCTGCCTTGAAGCAAGGTAAACCAGCCACAGTGCTTTACGGGCAGGGTTCGCCTTTCGTTGATATCAAACTGCCCTGTGGCGGTGGGCTTGAAATCCTGCTGGTGCCTCGGCTTGAACGGGATGTGCTGGAGGCTCTTCACGCGCACCACAAAAATCGGGCGGCCTGCACATTGGTGGTCAACCGGGAAACCGGGGATGCCTATATTGAACGAAAGGGCGAAACCGGTCTGAAAGGCGCGTGGTTTTATCTGCGGATCGAGCCTGAAGTGTTTTTCTACGTGTTTGGCAAAGGCCCTGAGGCCAGCACCTTCGCCGGGCTGGTGCAATCGGCGGGATTTCCGAACTTGCTGCTTTCACCGGATGAAGAAACCCGTGAATTCGGCCAGGTCTCAGGATGCAGGACGGTGCACCTGAAACAGGCGGAGTTCCCGGCGGACATCAAACCTGACCGCTGGTCTGCAATCGTATTGTTCTTTCACGATCATGAATGGGAACCGCCAATTCTCAAAGCGGCACTTGATAGCCCGGCATTTTACATTGGCGCACAGGGGAGCCAGCGCGCACGTGATGTCAGGGATGCTGAACTGCTGTTGCTTGGTGCTGATCAAAGTGATCTTGACCGCCTGATCGGCCCCATCGGTCTGGTTGCGTCGGCACGCGATGCAAGGACGCTTGCAGTCAGCGTAATGGCCGAGGTTTTGAGTTTGGCCAAAGGGGGCTGACCCCGCAGGTAGCTGAGGAAATTGCGGCAAGCAGATTCGTGTCAGACTGGTGATCGCAACATTCTGCAATTTCGCCACTAATCGGGATTTGCTGCGATTAAGACTAATAATTGACACAATTACCTGCGATTTAACCCTTCGTTTACCATTTCGAAACAATTCACCCGGATCCTACGTATTATGTAGGCCGATTCCCGCCTATACTCATGAGGGAAAATCAGTGTTGTTGACAAAACCAAATGGGAATGGTTGACACCCGGCAACAGCCCGTTGGACAGATATAGTTATAAGCGGGATCATATGGTCAAGGCCTAGTGGAGCAGTCGATGATCGGTAAAAGAGTCCTTATCGTAACTGTTACGATGGCGGTTCTGGTCGCGTGTGCAAAAAACGGCATCACGTTGAACCCGAAACCGGCAACCGTTGCACCGCCAAAACCGGCGGTTAAAGTTGCTCGTGTGAGTGAACCCGTGGTCGAACCACCGGTTGCTGAAACCATTGTCGCGGAGGTTGAAACGACCCCGGTCGTTCCGGAAGCTGAAACCGAAATCACGGCGGTCCCCGAACCAACCGAAGAGATCATTTTGGCCAGTCTGCCGGTTGCCAATACTGCACCTGCCAAGCGCCCGAGAAAACTCCTTGATCTTATCGCGCCGACTAAGAAGCCAACGAAACATGATGGCGTTTCGGCCAGTTGCGAGAGTGATCTGAGTACGGGCATTCCGGCACGCGCTGGCACGGCTCTTGCCGGCAGTGAAGTTGTACGCCAAAGCATGACCCTCAGCGGTACGGCGCGCGACCAGTTCATTTCCGAGCAGTTGCTGGCCGGAAATGTTCCTTCATTCCTGCGCAATCTGACTCCGGTTACCTTTACGGGGCTCAATGGCAAGGGTGAAACGGTCGAAGTGACCATCTGTGTTACGCCGGATTATCTTGCAGTTGGCGACGACCGGGATTTCGTTCGTGTCCCGATGGGTTTGCCCGCCGCTGCAGAGGTGGCCAATGGGTTTGGTTTTACCCTGCCGACCACCAAAATGGTTGACGCGATCTACACGCAGGCCGGTCTGCGGCTGAACCCCAGCCCGATGGAACCCGGTAGCCAGATGAGTTCGACGAACTATCTGTGGCAGCACAATCAGACGGTGGAAAGCCAGCGCAATGCGACCAAGGGCGCCCAGGAAATCCTTGTGGCCGGTCAGAAGAAAGATCTGGTTCTGTCAAATGTCCTGCGGAAAACACCAGGCCGCGTAGCGATTTACGGCTGGCACAAAAAGAATGGCTCGCCCATCCAGCCGCTCAGCACGGTCCATGGCGAGACTTATGCGGATTACAGCCACGGCATTCGTCTGGTTTCGACGATTGCCTACGTCAACGGCAAACGCCACTCGCTGGCGAAATTGCTGGAAGACCCGAAGATGGCGCAGTTCATCAGCAAGGAAGGGCCGATCGCCCGTCCGCTACGATTGCTGGCGTCAATTTCAACCGACTGAAACCTGCACGGTGATAAGCGCCGAACTGGTTTAACATTGTGTTTGCCGGTGATCTGTCCCTCGGATCGCCGGCAAACTCTTTTTTTCGGGGGCATTCCGAAAGCATCGCCGGATAATCTTGACCAACGAAGGCCGAGGGCGCGAGAAGTTTTTAGGTCGTCGCTCTAGTTGACCGACTTACAACATCTGAAGCCAAGGTGGTAATTCGCGTGGCTGCCCGAACTTCTGACTGTCGTTCCATGCCAGTAGGGCGCGCGCCATCTGCACCAGTCGGGATGTGCCTGATAGGCATCGAATATAAACCAGCTGCCCTTCATTTCGGTCACGCCAAGCGATTTGCTGCCACGGCTGGCCATCTGGTCCGGCGACAGCGGTAGGTTCATATGTTCTGCTGCATTTCCGTTCAGATCGTAGACCCCAAGAGGGCTGACGCAGGAACGGAACGAACCGACGGGATAGGTGTTTGACCCGCAATTGCGGTATCCACCCCCGGGACATGTCGCGCTTTTCTGGCTGGCCGCGGCACAAACGCCACGTCTGTAACCCTGGCCATAGCTCCACCTTTTGGATCCGCCATATTTGGCGTTGTGTGCCGCACGCATCCGGTTCACCGCCCCAGAAGCACTGGCACCCTTGGCCAGATCAAACCGATAATCCGGCGGGCCAAGTGCGCCCTGACACGCTCCTTCCCATTCATGCGCGTCACATAGCCGTTTGCCGGCCGCTTCGCATATCGCCGCTGCTTCCGAAGCCTTTACCCAGACCACCGGATAGGTGCAGGGAATATTGGGAAACTCGTACTGATCGATACAGGCACGGGCATCTTCCGCCCGCTGGGTTGCAGGGTCATAAAGCGGCGCCATGTAGCGCGCGCCGCAAATCCGTTCAAAACGACCGTTGCTCGATCCTCCACCACCCAGACGCTTCTTGCATTGCGCTTCAGTCATTGCGTGGCGGGTAATTGCCGGATTGCCCTGTCCGATAAAACCCGATTTGGCGAATATCTTGCTGATGCGACTTATCTGTGCTGCACTTAACCGATGCACTTGTTTGATCTGGCGCAACAGCACGTCATTTCGTTCGCGCAAACTCTGCGCCTCGGCTGTCGCGATTATCGAGCTGAGAAGAACCGCACAGACAATTGCAACTGCATGTTTCATTCTACCTCTTCCCTCCGCGTCAGATAAAAGAAATCACGATTATCCGAAAATCCGACAAACCGTGGTATGCGTGTGCCATCCCGCTGTTTCTTGTCTACCGCCGCCATGCCGGGAACCAGATGCTGGGTTTGCAGGGCACCGGCTTTGGGAACGTAAACCGCCAGATACGTGTGCTCGATCGCGTTCATATCCAGTATCATTGCGTAATCACAGGAAAGCGCCTGAAAGGAACGCGCCATTGCAGACGGTGTTGCTGTGGAGAAATAGCCGTAAATCAGAAACTGCTTACCCTCGGCCTCGCGCATACAGGCGCCGGCCCGAAGCGTGCGCAGCTCTGCCTTGGCCGAGCCTGACCAGTTGCCCGGCCCCCAATGGCGTACCAGTGGACCGGGAACGGACCGGTCGCTTTCCGGATCACGCTCGACCAGAGCAACGCCGTTTTGGCGGGCAAATCTGATGCGGGGCAGAAGCTTGTCATCCTCTTTCGTCCAGGTTTTCATCCCGATGGTTCCGTCATCAAGAACGTATAAGGTGGACAGGTTCGGTTGCAGTTTGCTGAGCACAACCCCATGAACAACAAAGCCATAATGCGTGCCATGATTTTCGGTTGCATAGGCACCATAGCGAAACGCCCCATGCTCGCGTTTGTATCCTGCGGTAAACGTCGCCGCCATTCGCCCCGCAACTGAGGGGCTGACAATACCGAGACTGATGACCGGCGCGGTATTATTGATCCCGTCAGGGCCTGGAATATTCCAGTTTCGCCCGGCACCCGAAGGACGTGGCGACCAGTTAACGCGGGGATGGACGGTTCCGACTTCATAGCCGATATCAAACTGGGTCAGGTCAAAGGCGGCGAAATAGGCTTGCGCGCGACCTTCGATATGGCTCAGCGCGTTGGCCTTGCCCTTTTCACTGAGAATGCTCTTGCTGATGACCTTTGGCTGCAGCGTGGTTGCAAAAACGCCCGGCATATCCGAAACCGGATACCAAGCCCCCATTGTCACCCGCCCATCAGGGGCCCCTTCAAGCTGCAGCCCTATGCGCGCTGTGACAATCGGCGTTGTCTCCAGATCGGCCTTGACCAGCCCAGTCGGGGCCAGCCCGCTGAGCTCGCCCTCAACCTCTTCGGCAGTTTCAAGGTGGGAATCCCTGAAAAACGTATCCTTGACGAACCCGACCAGATTTTCGCCAAGCCAGACATTGTCACGCAGAAACTGACTGGTGGCTTCCAGATTTGTTCGCGATCCGCGCACTTTGTTGCGCAGGAACAGCCGACCACCGCAAATGGGCGCAAATGGCAAATCACTCGCGCGTGCGCGTTTTAAATGTGCGGAATCCTTAGACCACGGAACACAGCGATATGTGCTGACACCGCCTTCGATCACCACATGAACCGCAGGCTCCATCGCAAGGCTGACCCGCTGAACTGTGGGGTCGGAGTTTTCGATATGATAAACACCGGCCTTCTTGCCGTTCGACCCAATCACTTCGAGCAGAATCCAGGTGTTGATCGCCGGATTGAGATGGGTCAGGACCACCGTTTCACCAGTTTTCAATGTTGCCGTTTCTTCACGTCTGAACTGCTGAAGTTGTTTGATGGATTTGCCGGCAATTACCTCATACTCAACCCGCTGCGCTTCAAGACGGATTTTGGCCTCGGCATCAGTTTCAGCAATTGTGGAAACCGGTGATACCAATAACGCGGACAGTGCGCTCAGACCAAAGAGGACGCGTATTCCGCGCAGACGCTCTTTCAAATTGAACAACGTAGTTTCAGGGGTGGGAACACGCCTCACACGACCTTGATGAAATAACTTCATTCAAGCCTCCAGCAGCAAACATAATGACACACATACAGTTAATCAAATAAACATAACCTCATGTACTTAGATTCCAAGGTGACATTTCAGGCTCAGATACTGTTGTTCTTTTGTTTACATGCCGAAAGGGCTCTTTGAGCAAGAGAAATAACCAATGATTAACAGAGTAGCGCCTTATTTCATTGGCACTATTTGTGGATAAACATGTTGAAAGCGTGTGAGCAGGTTGGGTTGTAGAGGCTCGGCAGAAAATGGCCGGTACGATCCCGGGTTGCCGGTTTCGAGCCAATATCAGCGAATCAAGTTTACTGTTGAACAGGTATGCTTAGTGATTCCCGGGTTCCAAGTGGTAAGAATATGCCTCTTTTCCTTCGGGATTTCCTGTCACTGACCACTGACCGCCCTGTTCGCCAGCCTAGTCACCTGGAACTATAATACGTATCATTATAAGCTCTGATTTTTGGAGGGT
>CAZMNO010000046.1:0-28297 GCA_964567685.1 uncultured Rhodobacter sp.
GTCAAGGTCAAGGTCAAGGTCAAGGTCAAGGTCAAGGTCAAGGTCAAGGTCAAGGTCAAGGTCAAGGAGACAAGCATGAAAACCCAGGCGCGCGTTGTGGTCATTGGCGGCGGTATCGCCGGTTGTTCGGCCCTTTATCACCTGACCCGCGAAGGCTGGCAGGACGTGATCTTGCTGGAACGTAACGAGCTGACCTCGGGCACCACCTGGCATTCCGCTGCGCAGGTGACGAATTTTGGCATGAACCAGACGATGGTTGGCCTCAAGTCGCACTCGATCCGGCTTTACAGGGAACTGGCGGAAGATCCCGACTATCCCATCAACTATCACCACGGCGATGGTGGCATTCGCCTTGCCAATAAAGAGGCGCAGATGGACGGATACCGCCATTTCGCCTCGATGGCCCGTGGTATGGAGGTTGATTTCGAGGTGATCGATGCCGCCGAATGCGCCCGCCGCCACCCGCTTATTTCAACCGACAACCTGATCGGTGGCCTGTGGGACCCGCTGGATGGCGATATCGACCCGGCGCAGCTTTGCCAGGCGCTGGCGCGTCGGGCGCGGGCAGGCGGGGCGGTCATCTATCGCAACACTCCGGTGACCGGCTTGACCCAGCACAAAGACGACAGCTGGATTGTGCACACGGAAAACGGGGATATTCAGGCCGAGATCATCGTCAATGCTAGTGGATACCGGGTGAATGAGATCGGTGCCATGATGGGGGTGCATCATCCGGTCGTGTCGATGGAGCACCAGTATTTCCTGACCGAACCGATTCAGGCAATCATGGATGCGGGTTATCGAATGCCGCTCCTTCGTTGCCCGATCTCCGATTATTATTGCCGTCAGGAAAAACAGGGCCTGCTGGTCGGGTTTTATGAGCAGGGCTGCAAAACCTGGGGCATGGACGGGGTCGATCCGAATTTCGTTAATGCGCTGTGCCCTGATGATATGGACCGGGTTACCGACGTACTTGAAGGAGCGTTTGCCCGTATGCCCGCCCTGATGGAAACCGGTATACATACAATCGTCAACGGCCCCATCACCTATTCGATGGACGGCGCACCGCTGGTCGGCCCGATCCCGGGCAAACGAAACGCTTTCTGCATCATCGGCCTGCGCGCCGGTCTGGGCGAAGGTGGTGGGCTTGGCTGGTTGCTGGCCCAGCAGATCGTGCATGGCGAGGCTGAGTATGACACCTGGTGCCTTGATCCACGGCGGTTCAGCGGTCACGCCAATACCGAACTGACGGCTTTACGGGCGATCGAGGAATACCAGAACGAGTTTCGTTTCACTATGCCGCACGAGCACCGCCCGGCTGGGCGTCCGGCGAAAACCACACCACTGACGGCAATTCTGGAGGCTGAAGGGGCGGCTTTTGACGACGTCAACGGCTGGGAGCGCATGGCCTATATCAAACCCAAATCCGATTTCAGCGAAGACTATTCCTTCCGGTTCAACAATCTGTTCGATGTCGTAAAATCCGAGGTTGCGGCGGTTCAGTCAAATGTCGGCCTGACCGAGGTCAATGGCTTCAACCGATTTGAAATCAAGGGCGAAGGGGCGTTGGACTGGCTCGATACGATATTCTGTGGACGGATGAACCGCAAACCGGGTCGGGTCGGGCTTGGCTATCTTCTCAATCATCAGGGCAATATCAAATCCGAGGCGACGCTTGCCATCCTGCCCGATGGGCGCATCTGGTACGGCTCTGCCGCCGCTTCGGAAATCCACGATATGGATTGGCTCAGGGGGCATTTGCCCAAGGGCAGCGACATCGAAATCCGCTCCTTGACCAACGACATGACGATCCTCGTGCTCGCCGGTCCAAACGCACGCAGCGTACTGGAACGGGTTTCGCCGCGACAGGACTGGTCAAAAGAGGCGTTCCCTTGGCTTTCGGTGCGCGAAGCAACCATCGGTATCGCCCAGGCGGTCGTCCTATCGCTCAGCTTTTCCGGCGAACTGGCCTATGAGCTTCATATCCCGAACAGCCAGCTTTATGCCGCCTACTGGGCATTGCGCGAAGCCGGGCAGGAATTTGAGCTCAGCCTCTTCGGGGCCCGCGCCGTTGAGTCGATGCGACTTGAAAAGGGGTATCTGCACTGGAAAGCCGATCTCATCACCGAATATTCGCCCTATGAAACCGGGCTCGATCACTTCGTTGCGATGCGTAAACCCGATTTCATCGGCAAATCCGCGCTGTCCCAAAAGCCCGGACTGCAACGCAAACTTGTGACCACGGTGATTGAAAGCGCCGATGCCCCCGCACATTCCGGGGCCAGCTTCATGCACGCAGGAAGAGTAATCGGCACGGTTACTTCCGGCGACTGGGGCCACAGGGTCGGCAAGAATATCGCGCTTGGTTTTGTCGAGCCGGATTTTGCCACGCCTGACAGTACATTCACCGTCGATATTCTTGGCACGCAAGTTCCGGCAAGGGTCGCTGCAGGCCCTCTTTATGACCCGGAAAACTCCCGCGCCCGTTCCTGATCAGCGCTTCTTTTTGGCAAAAATACTCGCGCCGCAGGCACCGCCGCCGCTTACCTGTTGGCCCCGGGCACCCAGAGGATATCACCCGCACCACCGGTATTCGCAGCGCGCGCCGCGACGAAAAACCAGTCGCTCAGCCGGTTCAGGTATTTCACTGCAGCCGGGTTGACGGCCTCAACCTCGCTCAGCGCAACGGCCAACCTTTCGGCCCGCCGCGAAACCGTCCGGCACAGATGCAGATGCGCCGCCAGCGGTGATCCACCGGGAAGAACAAAGCTGCGCAGGGGCTCCAGCGCCTTGTTCATCGCGTCAATCTCCGCCTCAAGACGCTCAACCTGTGCGGCATTCACCCGCAAAGGCGGCACTTCTGCCCTGGCGTCCTGTTCCATATCAGGCCGACAGAGATCGGCACCAAGATCAAACAGGTCATTCTGAATGAGCGCCAGCCTCTCATCCATTTCACCCTTCGCATGCAGACGTGCCAGCCCGACCGTGGCGTTGGTTTCATCAACCGTGCCATAGGCGTTCACCCGGTCTGAATGTTTGGCAACCCTTTTGCCGTTTCCCAGTGCGGTTTCACCGGCGTCACCGGTGCGGGTGTAGATCTTGTTCAGGACCACCATATTTCTACCCTCCGCGATTGCTGAAATAAACGAAGGCGATAATCAGAATAACCGCCACCAACTGCGCCGCCACCCGGGCGCGCATGATCTTGTTGGCGTATTTTCTGTTGAACTCACCCCCGCGCATGAAGCTGAACAGCCCCAGCATCAGAATCGCAAGCACCAGCAACACGGCTGCGACAACAACATAGAAAAGCGGATCATTTGCCATAAGATGTTCCTTTCAGTCGCCTGACAGAATCCTGTCAGAAAGTCGCGTTGGCAAGAGGCGTCGGATCAGGTTTGCACCATAAGTCGGTGTGGTGACAAAGTATCGCGGCTTTGGGTTGGGTGATTCAAGCGCATGTATCAGTTTGTTTGTAACGGCTGAGGCCGGCAGTTCAAACGTGTCTTTTTTCTGGTCGGCCGAGTAAAGACGCGACAGCAGCTTTTTCTGATAAAGCTCTTTCAGTGCTGAGTTTTCCCAGTCGATCCATTTTTCAAACTCGGCCTGTGCATTTTTGCGAAATGCGGTGGTGATCGGACCGGGTTCGATCAGAACCACTTTGATGCCAGCGGATTTGAGTTCCATGCGCATGGAATCGCTCAGCCCTTCCAATGCGTATTTGGAAGCAACGTAAGCCCCTCGCCATTTCATCGGAATGAATCCCAAGACCGAAGAACACTGCACGATCCGCCCGTGGCCCTGCGCCCGCATCACCGGGATCAGGCGGTTGGTCAGGTCTTGCCAGCCAAAGAGATTGGCCTCGAAAATCGCGCGCAACGCATCCCTTGGCAGATCCTCGACCGCACCGGGAATGGCATAGGCGCCATTGTTGAAAAGCGCGTCCAGCTTGCCGCCCGTCAGGTCCAGAATATCGGTTACAGCAGCAGCGATCGACGCCTCGTCTTCATAGTCCAGATGCAGGCTTTCCAGCCCTTCACCGCGCAGTCGTTCGCAATCACCCACCTTACGGCAGGTTGCAAAAACCCGCCAGCGCAGCGCGTGCAACCGATGCGCAGCGTCATAGCCGATGCCCGACGAGCACCCGGTGATCAGGATGGTTTTTTGCGACAAGTCGATGCCCTGCTCATTTCACTGAAAGGCTTCTTAGCCGCCTCTATATCCTTCATCAAGTGATGGTGGCACCACCGTTTCCTCTGGACCCGTTTGGGGTGACATATTACACCCGCAGGCATGGCTGATTTGATCGACGACCCCAAACTTCCTGAAGGCGCTGGCGGCACTGTCTCAGAACCCCTGCGCCGGGCCATTGGCGAGCGCTATTTGCAGTATGCACTGTCGACGATCATGCACCGCGCCCTGCCGGATGCCCGTGACGGTCTGAAACCAGTGCATCGTCGCATTCTTTACGCGATGCGCGAGCTAAAGCTGGCCAGCAATGGTGGATTTCGCAAATCGGCGAAGATTTCCGGCGATGTCATGGGGAACTACCACCCCCACGGCGATCAGGCGATCTATGATGCGCTGGCGCGGCTGGCGCAGGATTTCAACATGCGCTATCCGCTGGTGGACGGGCAGGGCAATTTCGGCAATATCGACGGCGATAACCCGGCAGCGGCGCGATATACTGAGGCGCGGATGACCGCACTGGCTGAGGCGCTGATGGAGGGTCTGGCTGAAAACGCCGTTGATTTTCGTGACAATTACGATGGCAGCCTCACTGAACCGGCGGTGCTTCCGGCGGCATTCCCCAACCTTCTGGCAAATGGCTCCTCCGGTATTGCCGTTGGCATGGCCACCAATATTCCGCCGCATAATATCGGCGAACTCTGCACTGCCGCCCTGCACCTGATCAAGGCTCCGAACGCACGCAACGAAACGCTGACCGAACTTGTTCCCGGGCCTGATTTCCCAACCGGCGGGATTATTGTTGAGCCGCGCGAGAACATTCTTGAGGCCTATCGCACCGGGCGCGGGGCCATCCGTTTGCGCGCCCGCTGGCAGGTCGAGGAACTGCCGCGCGGCATGTGGCAGATCATCGTCAGCGAAATCCCCTATATGGTGCAGAAATCCAAGCTGATCGAAAAGATTGCCGAGCTTATCCAGTTGAAGAAAATCCCGATCCTTGCCGATATCCGCGATGAAAGTGCCGATGATATCCGCCTTGTTCTGGAACCCCGTTCCAAAACCGTTGATCCGGCGGTTCTGATGGAAACGCTTTTCCGCCAGTCAGATCTTGAAACCCGGTTTTCGATGAACATGAACGTGCTGATCGATGGGCTGACGCCAAAGGTCTGTTCGCTGAAAGAGGTGTTGCGTGCCTTTCTTGATCATCGCCGTGCGGTTCTGTTGCGCCGGACCCGTCATCGGCTGGAAAAGATCGATCATCGGCTTGAGGTGCTGGAGGGGTATATCGTTGCCTTCCTCAATCTTGATCGGGTGATCGAGATTATTCGCAACGAGGATGAACCCAAGCCGGTGATGATGGCCGAGTTCGACCTGACCGATTTGCAGGCCGAAGCGGTGCTGAACATGCGCCTGCGTTCCTTGCGCCGGCTGGAGGAGATGGAGCTCAGGCGCGAACATGAAGAATTGCTGATCGAGCGCGCCGATCTGGAAGACCTGCTGGCTGACGAGGCCCTGCAATGGGACCGCATCGCCGATCAGCTGCGCGAAACGCGCAAGAAATTCGGGCAGAAGACACCGGGCGGCGCGCGGCGCACCGAGCTTGCTGATGCACCCGAAATTGACGAAGTGCCGCTTGAAGCGATGATCGAAAAAGAGCCGGTCACCATCGTCTGCTCCAAAATGGGCTGGATCCGCGCCATGAAGGGCCACATTGCGCTGGATACGGCATTGAAGTTCAAGGATGGCGACGAAGGGCGGTTTATTTTTCACGCGCAAACGACCGACAAGCTGGTGCTCTTTGGCTCAAACGGGCGGTTTTACACGCTCGCGGCCTCGGCCCTGCCGGGCGGGCGCGGGATGGGGGAACCTGTTCGCTTGATGGTCGATCTCCCGAATGAGGCGGAAATCGTCGATCTGTTCCTGAACGTGCCCGGGCGCAGGCTGCTGGTTGCTTCGGATGCCGGAAACGGATTCATCGTGCCCGAAGATGACGTGATTGCGCAGACCCGTGGGGGTCGGCAGGTTCTGAACGTCAAAGACAAGACTGTGGCCAAAATCTGCAAGGCCGTTGCCGGCGATCATGTCGCCGTTGTCAGCGAGAACGGCAAGCTTCTTGTCTTCCCATTGTCCGAGCTGCCTGAAATGGGCCGTGGCAAAGGCGTGCGCATACAGAAATACAAATCCACGCGCGGCGCGCAGGGCACGCTTGATCTGGATGGCGGGCTTTCCGATATCACCACGTTCAACTTGGCCGAGGGGCTCAGCTGGTCGATGGCCGGGGGCAAAACCAGGCGGGAAACCGATCTGAAAGACTGGCAAGGCAAGCGCGCCAGCGTCGGCAAACGCCCGCCGCACGGATTTCCGCGAAACAACCGTTTCTCATAAGGGCCAGCCTTCCCGACAGGCATAGCGCACTGGCTTTTTGCCCGGTTAAGGGTATTCTTCCCCGCAGGTATTTTAAGAAACGGCCTCAATGGACATACAGATTCTGCAAACTGATTATGCCGGAAAGCGCCGAAACCTTTTCTGGCTGGCGTTAAAGACCAGCGCTCTGACGGTGCTGACACTGGGGATTTACAGGTTCTGGATGAAAACCCGCCTGCGCCGTTTTTACTGGTCGGCGATCCGTCCGGGCGGCATTCCTTTGGAGTATACCGGCACCGGGGTTGAGAAACTGATGGGGTTTCTGATTGCGGTTGTGTTTCTGGCTTTTTACATCGGGATATTCAATCTGATCCTGATGTTTCTGTCTTATTCGCTGCTCAGCAACAATTTTGCAGCTTACGCCATGTCATTCGTCGGGCTGATCCCGTTTTATTTCTATGCCCAGTACCGGGCGCGCCGTTACATTCTGGGCCGCACCCGCTGGCGTGGCTTGCGTTTTGGCATTGATGCGGCTGCCTGGCCCTATGCCTGGCGTGCCATGCTGCACTGGCTTTTGACGTTCCTGACGCTGGGAGTTCTTTTACCGCGCCAGATTTTCTGGCTGGAAAAGTTCCGCATCGACCGCACATGGTTCGGCCGCGAAAGGTTTGTGCAGGAAGGGCGATGGGTGATGCTGTTGCCGGCAGCGCTTCACATGTATTTCGGCATATTCATCTCCATGGTTGCACTAATCGGCGGGTATTTTGAGCCGATGGTTCTTTACCTTCTGATATTGGGCGTACCCTGGATGATCGTTGGCTTCGTACATTTTCGCATAAAATCCTTCCGCTTGATGGCGGCAGAGAAACGACTGGGCGAACGGGTGGTGTTCGAGGCCAGCCCCCGCACATGGCGCGTGCTCAGAATTTACGTCTTTGGCAATATTCTGGTCTGGCTATCTCTCGTGGCCGTCGTGTTTGCCGTTATTTTTGGCGGTGTCATGCTGCTTTCGATCATCAGCCCTGTTCTGATTACAGATGATTTCCCGGAAAACCTGATGAAGCGGGGCTCGGGTGTTGAGCCTTTGGCCATTACTCTGGCAGTTCTACTGTATTTTTCATTTTTCATCCTTTGGGGCGTGTTGTCTCAGATCTTCGTCACGCTGCCGCTCATGTGCCATTATGCAGAGACGGTAGTGGTGAAGAACAGCCACCATCTTGGTGCTATTCAGCAAAGACCACGCGATGAGTTTACCGAGGCTGAGGGCTTTGCCGAGGCGCTGGATATCGGGGCGGCGATATAAACGAGATCATGGGCACAGAAACGCAGTTCTTCGCCGATTACATGGATGGGGTAACAGCCCGCATCAGCCGTGTCTGCCTGAAGTTGGAAAGCGAAACCCTGCGGATTGAACTGCCTGATGGAAATTCAACCGAGGCCTGGACCTTAAACGATTTGCGCCTGATACCCGATCAGGCGGACCAGACGTCAATCATCATAGGGCGCACCGGCGACCATCCTGCAAGGATAAAGATCACCGATCTTTCGCTTGCGGCGGTGCTGACCCGCATCTGCCCTGATCTGAAACGCCCGAGCAAGACCCCCCATCTGATGCGGCGGCTGGCCATTCTTTCAACCTCTGCCGTGGCTTCGGTGGCGCTGATCATTTTCGTGCTGGTCCCGGTGATGGCTGATCAGCTTGCGCTTATGCTGCCGGCGGAGGGCGAAAAGGCGCTGGGCGACACCACCTATGAACAGATCCGCCAGGCTTTGGGAGATGACAGTGGCCTTGGCGTCTGGGAATGCGGGAACAAGGAAGGTGTTGCCGCTCTCAACAAGATGGTCGACCGTCTGACCCAGGCCAGTGACTTTCCATACAAGATCAGAATGCATGTTCTTGACCACGAGATGGTCAACGCATTCGCTTTGCCGGGCGGGCATATCATTCTGTTTCGCGGGCTGATCAAGGACGCCAGAAGTGCCGAGGAAATCGCCGGGGTGCTGGGCCATGAAATGGGGCATGTCAGCAACCGCGACCCAACCCGGCTGGCGCTCAGATCAGCAGGGTCTGTCGGTGTGCTCGGATTATTGTTGGGTGATTTTGCCGGTGGGGCTGCCGTGTTGTTTCTGACCGAAAAGCTGATTCAGGCGCAGTATTCACGGGGTGCCGAAGCGGGCTCGGACCTGTTTGCGCATGACATGCTGGCGGCCACGGGGTTGCCATCTGCACCGATGGGTGACTTCTTTTTGCGCCTGAAAAGCGACTATGGCGATGAAGAGGGCTTGCTATCGCATCTGGCCAGTCATCCTGATCTGCAAGGCCGCGCTGATGCCGCCAGGGCTGCAGACACAGTTGGCAAGGATTTTGAGCCGGTGCTGACCTATCTGGAATGGCGGCAGTTGAAGGCGATCTGCAATTGAAGGTTGGCCAACGGTCAACAATACATGTGGTTTGACATGCATTGTCCTGATTTTGCGGGCATTGGCGGGAATATGCCAAGTTCCACAGGGGCTGAAATGTGATATTTTGAAACGCATATCCGCAGTTAAGGCCCGTGCGGTTGCGGCCATCGCCTGCCTTCGTTATGGCTGGTCAGTGGGGCGATTGAAGAAGTTTGGGTGAGATATGACAAATACAGTTCAATGGATAAAGCGGTTTGCCTTCGGGTTAGTCGCATTCACCCTTGTTGCCTGTGCCGAGACCGGCCCGGTTGATAAAAAGCCCGAACCGCTTGGGGATTTCAAACTCGGCTATTCGATTGTTGTCGCCAAGAACGCCGAAAAAGGGCCGTTTTCGCGCGATGCCACGGCCGAAGAGCTTGAAGCTTCGCTGAAGGCCGAGGTCGAGCGGGTGTTCGGGGTTTATGACGGTCCGCGTTTATATCATATCGCGATTGCGGTGGATGCTTATGTACTGGCTGTTCCCGGGGTGCCGATCGTTGCTTCGCCCAAATCTGCGTTCGTCGTTTCTTTAAATGTCTGGGATGATGCCAGGCAGGTGAAAGTGACCGAAGAGCATAAGCAGTTCACCGTGCTTGAAGCGTTCACCGCCAAGTCGATCTTCGGGTCGGGCCTGACGCAAAGCCGCGAAGAGCAGATGGCCGGTCTGTCACGATCAACGGTCAAGCAGATTCACATTTGGCTGCGCGAGAACGAAGCTGTGTTTCAATCGCAGCCGACCGAGACCCCCGATACCTGATTTCAGCCGCCTTTCAGGGATGGTTTGAATTCCGGCATGTTCTCTCTATGTTGAGATACGTGAACAGGGCAGTGAGGTCTGATGCCTAAAACCATATTTGTAACCGGTGCGTCCGGTTTCATCGCGCAGCATATCATTCTGCAATTGCTAGAGGCGGGGTACCGGGTGAAAGGCTCGGTGCGCAGTCAGGAAAAGGCAGAGGCCGTTCGTCGCTCGATGCAGACGCATCTTTCAGAAAGCGCTGATCTTGACGCGCGATTGTCCTGTGTGGATCTGGATCTCACGTCGGATGATGGCTGGGACGAGGCGCTGACGGGGGCGGATGCGCTTATGCACACGGCATCGCCTTTCCCGATGAGCCAGCCAAAATACGAGGATGACCTGATCAATCCGGCGGTTGAGGGCACACGGCGGGCACTTAGAGCGGCGACTTCAGCTGGTATTTCACGGGTGATCCTGACCTCGTCTGTTGCCTCGATATTTGTCCAGAATCCGGTTCCCGCGCACGCGATCTATACGGAAGAGGATTGGACAGATACCGCCAGCCCCGCCGCATACGCCTATATCAAATCCAAAACTCTGGCAGAATGGGCGGCTTGGGAGTACGTCAGGGAAAATCCTGCCATCGCATTGACAACGATCAATCCCAGCCTTGTCCTTGGGCCGGCGCTGGATCGACATTTCGGAACATCCCTGAAAGTGGTGCAGCGCATTCTGAACGGCAAGGACCCGGCGGTACCCGCCTATGGCATGGAAATCGTTGATGTGCGTGATATTGCAGCAATGCATGTCGCAGCACTTTCAAAGCCTGAAAGCGAAGGCAAACGCTTTATCGGCAGCAGTGGATTCATGTGGTTTCGAGATATGAATGTCTGCCTGAAGTCGGTCTATCCTGAACGAAAGATCTCGACCTTGCAGGCACCCAATCTGTTTATTCGGCTGTTTGGCCTGTTTGACCCGGCCGTCCGTTCAATCACGCCGATGTTGGGTAAGGAACTGAAAACAGACAACGCCCGGGCCAGAGAGGTTCTGGGAATTGACTTTATCCCGGCCCGGAAATCGCTGAAAGCAAGTGCTGAATACCTGATTGCAAACGACCTCGTCGGTTAATGCGGGAGCAGGCATTGCCCAAACGCCCGTGAACCTGCCGTAACAGGCAAAAAAGGGGTTGGGCGGATGAGCGAAATCAGGCGCATGCACTTGTTGCGAGTGGCAACCACGCTGTCTTTCATTCTTGCTCTGGTCAACCATCTGCTGCCGCCCAAGGCATTTTCGGCGACCCAGCTTCTCTTTGACTATGAATTTGGCCTGACACGGCGCGGCGTGGTCGGTGAAATTCTTGGCTATCTGACAGGTGAAACCGTATCTGTCGGGGAAATCTATGCGGCCACGGCCATTCTTTCCCTGGCTGGCAGCATCGGATTCTATCTATTCCTGTCGCGGCGTATGCCGGAGCAAACAAGCAGCTATTTGCTGATGATCCTTGCGTTCAACAGTTTTGCGTTTGCAAGCTTTACTGGCAATACGGGCTATCTTGACGGGCTTTTGCTGGCGCTGGAAAGTGACGGGCGCAGCGCGTTCGGTTTGGGCGCGCGATTGCTGCTTTGCGGATTTGGGGTGCTGGTTCACGAGAACATGCTTCCCTATTTCACAGTTCTGATCGGCTTTGATCTGTGGCTGTCACGGCGTGAAGAAAAGCAGGCTTTCCTTGTTGCGCTGCTGCCGGTTGGCGTTGGTTTTTTAACGTTGCTGATTCTGCTGATCTTTGGCGAGTTCAGCCCTGATCTGGCCGCTCAGTTCGCCGCGCATCTGAAAGAAAAGGCCGGGTTCGTGCTCGACCCCAATTCCACCGATGTTGCCGGGCGCACGATTGGGCATAATCTTGCACTGATGAGCGAGCTTCGCGGGACGACCAAATACTGGGCCTGGGTGCTGTTTGACGGTGTGCCGCTCTTGCTGATGAGTCTGTGGCTGATCTGGTTATGCAACCGGGTGACTGGCACGGAAATATCCGGCGTTTACCGTCTTGCCCTCATCGCGGCAATTCTGGCTCCGCTCAGCCTGAATGTCATCGCCTTTGATGTGGTCCGGTTTGGCGCGATTTCCGTGCTGGCTGGGTTTCTGGTGATCGCCTTGCTGCTGCGCCACCTTCCCGGCGCTTCCGGTCGCCTGGAAGAGACCCTGAACTGGCCGCATTTCCTTGTGGTTCTGGTTCTGAACGTCAATATGTTCACGATTCAGGTCAATATTGGTGCAGGCCACACAAGCCAGTTCCCCTGGGTGTTGCTCACTCAGTTGAAATGGCTGTCGCCTTAAACTGAGGCTGGGGCATCTGGATTATTGAGGCACCTTCGGTGCCACGCCGATTTCTCGCCCCCAATGGGGCTCGGGTGCCTTCGGCGAGAGTATTTACTGAAACAATGAAGGCATAATTGATGGGCTTTGAGGGGGATTGATAGCACGCATTGGTATTGGTGCTTGCATCTGGGATACGGCTTTCGTATGTCATTCTCTGCAATCGCAGGGGTTTAGCTCAGTTGGTAGAGCGACGGTCTCCAAAACCGTAGGTCGTGGGTTCGAGCCCCTCAACCCCTGCCAGTGTTTTCAATAGCTTAGAAGAAAAGTACCTGTTCGCGCAGGCGTTTTTTGTGCGTTATTCCAAGAATAAGCGGATAATCCTGCCAATCTCGCCCTGTTTGCCAATGCAGCAGGTGGGTCGAGTTGGGTGGAGCGGCAGAATCCCCCGATCGTGCGGAATAATTCTTAAACCGGATCTCCGGGTGCCCCGGTAATCTCACGAAGTTTCCGCCGTTGGATTTTTCCTGACGGGCCTTTTGGCAGATCGTCCAGCAAGTGAACAACATCCGGGCTTTTGAATTTCCCAAGTTTGGCGACGCAGATTGCGATCAGGAGTTCCGACGTCAATCTGCTTCCGTCGCATATTTTCACTGCCGCCTCGACCCGCTCTCCGTAGATATCGCATGGGCGGGAAAACGCTGCGGCTTCGACGACCTCGCCGTGGGAATAGAGGGCTTCATCGACTTCCCGCGGGGCGATGTTTTCACCACCCTTGATGATCAGTTCCTTCAGGCGGCCGGTTACAAAGAAATATCCGTCGCTGTCCTGTCGGCCCAGATCACCGGTTTTTAGCCACCCGTTTGGAGTGAAGGTTTCCCTGGTGGCCTCCGGGTTCTTCAGGTATTCCAGCATCACGTTCGGCCCGCGCACGACTATTTCGCCTTCCTCTCCGTTTTGCAGGGGCCGGCACTCTTTGGAAAAAATCGCCGCCTCGTTTCCGAACGGCACGCCGGGTGAGCCAATCTTTCGCACGCTGGGGGGTAGAGGGTTTGACAGGATTTGCGCCGCAGTTTCCGTCAGCCCCATGGTTTCAATTATCGGAACGCCAAACCTGGTTTCAAAGGCGGCCTGAACGTCGGGTGACAGCGGCGAAGAGGCAGAGCGGCCAAACCGCAGGCGCGCCTTTACGCTCTGATCGGGATTTTGATCGCTGTGAAGCAGATGAGACACAATTGTCGGAACTATCGAGAACCAGGTTGCCTTTGATTCCATCGCTTGCCGCCAGAAATTGCTGGTAGAAAATTTGCCACACATGGCCAGTGAACCACCCGACACGAGCGCACCGATGACAGTGACGCAAAGACCGTTGATATGGTAGATCGGCAAGACGCAAAGGCCCCGGTCCTGTGCTGTCAATCCATGCGCAACAGCGGTGGTCCACCCGCCGGCAAGAAGACTGGCATGTGTGTGAACAACACCTTTGGGCTGTCCGGTTGTGCCTGATGTGTACATCAACAAGGCGTGATCGGCGGGCGTTAGAGTATGCAGTTCAACCCGGTCGGACGAAGGAGTCAGCAGGGGGTTCAGTGCCTTGATCTGCACCGGCCCACGGGCGGACTCAAAAAGCTCTTGCGCGGCGTCAGCTACAAACGCAAACCGCGCCTCGCTGTGGTCCAGAGCATAGCCAACTGCCTCGGTACCGGCGACGAGATTGATCATGGTGGCCCGAAACCCGCCATAGAGAACCCCGAACAGGCATATTAGCCCCGCGCGGCCGTTGGGTTGCATGATGGCGATGCTTTCACCCTTTTTTGCACCCTTTTCCGTCAGTGCGGCTGCAATCCTGGCAGCTTCGTTTCTCAGCTCGGCCCATGTCAGGCTGGCGTCACCTTCCGGGAAAACGAAACCAACATCGCCATTGCCCGCACGAAAATCCAGCCAGTCACGGACTGTTCCTTCGGGTGGGGTATTGGCCGTCAGCTTCATTTTCCGGCCTCGGCCCAGTAGTCGCCAAAAATCTCTTCAACTGCGGGTTCACGCGCCGGAATTTCCCTGATGACTTTGGTTGTCTGGATGAAATGTTTCCAGTGCAGATTGTCGTCGATGGAGTTTCCACCCCAACTGCCGCAGCCCATCGACAGCGAAAAGGGCATTCCGTTGTTGAAAGCGCCACCGGTGGCAAAGCAATGCGCCTGATTGACAATTACACGGCATGTCGGGATGACCTCGCCCAGCTTGATGGCCCGTGAATCGTCAGCGGTGTGCAGCCCGATCGAGTGGCCTGCCCCCTGATGGGCCAGAATCCGACCGGCGATCTGGGATGCATCGTCGAAATCCCGCGCGCAATAAAGCGCCAGAACGCGCGAGAGTTTTTCGCCGGACAAGGGGTGATCAGGGCCGATGCCTTCTGTTTCCACCGCCAGATATCTGGTGCCTTCCGGCACTTTGTCCTGCATACCCAATGCGGCAATGGTCGGTTCAGCGTCCTGCGCAATGACCGAACTGTTCAGGTGCCCGCGTGGCCAGAGGTTCTTGATGACGGTGCCGGAGTCTTCGGCTTTGACCAGCGCGCCGCCCTCTTTGGCCATGCACGCAATGAATTTGTCGTAAACTGCATCAACAACGATTACGGCGTTTTCGCTGGAGCACGAGGTTGCATTGTCAAAGGTCTTTGATGCCGAGATTTTTGCCGCCGCCGCCGCCAGATCGGCGGTTTCGTCCACGATGACCGTGACATTGCCGGCCCCCACACCAATGGCCGGTGTTCCGCAAGTGTAGGCGCGGCGAACGTTATTTTGCGAACCCGTTACCACCACCAGATCGGTGGTTTCCAGCATCCGTTGGGTGCGCTCCTTGGTGCCCGGGGCCGGGATCATCTGAACCAGATCGTGATTGATCCCCAGTTTGTCAAATTCAGCGTGGACATATGCCAGCAGCATCTCGCAGGCGGCTACCCCTTTTGGAGACGGCGACAGAACGATGGCGTTGCCACCTTTCAGGGCGTTGATGATGTTGTTGGCAGGTGTTGCTGCAGGATTGGTTGACGGGACCACTGATCCGACTACGCCAATTGGCCGGGCGATTTCCGTGATGCCGGTCGCCGGATCGTCAGAGATGATGCCGAAGGTCCTGGCGTCTTTGATATCGCGCATAAGGCCAAGGGTTTTGCGATGGTTCTTGGTGACCTTGTCGGCAACGTTGCCCAGACCGGTCGTTGCTACGGCCAGTTCGGCCAGATTGCGGTTGCGTGACGGTTCCATGATGGCCCAGGCCGCAGCCTCGGCCGCACGATCATAAGCTTCCTGTGACCCTTGTGCCTCAAACTCTTTTTGTGCGGCACGGGCGCGGCTCACGAGCTGATCAACAATGGCGAGATCGTCCTCAACGTTCATTTCGATAATTCCTGGATGTAGGTGGGATGGGCCGATCATAGTCGCCCCATCCGGTATTCTCAACTCAGGTTCAGAGGCCTGCGAGAAGCTCTTTCAGAGTTTCTTCGCGCGCTGCCCACATCGCCAGCACCTCGTCGCGGGTCATGATGTGCATGGGCGAACCACCTGCTTTCATGCGCTTTGCGACGCGTTTGTTTTTGAACATCTCCGGCACAACAGCGGCCAGATGATCAATGATGTCCTGTGGTGTTCCCTTGGGAACCATGATGCCCCGGAAGTTGACCGAAGAATTGTCGACATCAAGCCCTTGCTCCATCATCGTCGGAACGTCGGGCAGGAAGTCGCTGCGCTCAAGATCGGCAACACCAAGGATGCGAACATTGCCCGCTTCGCGCGCGCGGAACGCATCAGAGAGGTTGTTGACACCACCCATAACGTCACCCGCAATAACTGCCTTCATCGCCGCTGCACCACCGCCTTTTGTCGGGATATAGGCCAGTTTCACGCCTGCAGCTTTTTCGATCTGCAGGGCGGCGATATGGTGGCCCACAAACAGGCCAGCACCGGAAAATGTCAGTTTGCCCGGATTATCGGTTGCCCAGGCAACAACATCAGCCATCGACTGGAACGGGCTGTCATTGGCGACTACGAATACGGCCGGGTCTGCCCCCCAGTTGGCAATCGGTTCAAAGCTGTCTGCTGAATACTCCACCCCACCCTTGATCGACTGCGCGATGAAATGGGGGATATTGTAGGCACCCAATGTGTAGCCATCAGCCTCGGCCTGGGTCGCAAACCAGTTCCAGCCAACACGACCACCGGCCCCTGATTTGTTGATGATGGCAATAGGCATGCCAAGCGCATCATCGTTGCCGGCCGTCATGGTGACGATCCGCGCCTGAAAATCAGTGGCACCACCCGCACCATAAGAGACCATCAGCATAACCGGACGTTCTGGATAGTCACCGGCCGAAACGCTGCCGGTCATCGTCATAAGGGCCAACGCGACCCCTGCAAGTAATTTCTTCATTTTGTTTCCTCCCTGGAGTGAGTTGCCGCCCTTATGCGGCTTAGAAAAAGATCTCTCGCGGTGTGTAGACTTTGAGAAGTTTGGCAAAGAGACCGTACATGACGGCCACGTAGCAGGCCGTGATGATGACGCGTCTGACCCATGATCTGAGCTCGGAATGCGAGGCAGGATCATAAAGGGTCAGCAGAATGAAAAAAGAGATGGTCGTTGCGGTATAGAACCCAAGACCCTTGGCAGCCCAGAACAGGTAGATCAGCGCCACGACGAGGCCGGGCAGCAGGCGCAGGAACATCTGGGTCGAGATACCATCACCTGTCTTGGACCAGCCAAGAACGGCTTTCCCGAAGGTCCAGATTGCGAGCGCCACAAAGACCGAGGATATCAGCCGCGGGAACAGGAACGCATCGGCCGGTTGTTGGGTATAACTGACCCAGCAAACCCATAGCCCGACCGAGGCGACAATGGCAGAAGAAACGATATGCTGCGACCGGTTCATGCGCTTGCCCCCGCTTTGTCGCTTTGTTTTTCCCGCAATTCCATCCAGACGGAATAGGCGATGGAAGCGATAACAATCGCGATCAGAACGATATTGAGCGTGCCGCTCAGGAAATAGGCCGCAGATCCGTCAGTCGCATTGGCAATCATTGATCCCTGAATGAAGTTCGCTTCGGCGATTGGCCCCAGAATAAGGCCAAGGACAAGGGGGGCTGCTGAAAACCCGAAACGTTCAAGAAAGAACATCATGATACCCAGGGACGCCATGACATAGACATCCCCCATCGAGCTTTGCACCGAATAGCTGCCGAAAACCGCAAGCCCCAGAACAACTGCGGCCATCACCGATTGCGGCACCTTGGCAACCCGCGCTGCCAAACCAGCGACGTAAATGCCAAAGAGGCACATCATCACCTGACCGATCAGCATCGAGTTGATGAACGTCCAGGCGACATCCGGGTGATTGTCAAAAAGATCGGTGCCGGGGAAGATTCCGTGAATCAAAAGCCCACCCAGCAATACCGCCGCTGTCGGGCTTCCGGGTATCGAAAGTGTGAGCAAAGGCACCAGCGACGGGCCAACCATGGCGTTGTTCGCGCTTTCCGCAGCGATCACGCCTTCGCTGTGGCCAGTGCCAAAATTCTCGCGTTCGGGCGAGAATTTCATCGACTGGTCATAGGCTACAAGCCCGGCGATCTGTCCGCCGACACCCGGAATAAGACCGATGATCGAGCCTGAAACGGTGCCGATCGACAGTGCCCGCCAGCGATGGAACAACTCTTTCACCGCATCACTCAGCGCGTGTTTTTCAACCTCGATGACCTCGGCGCCGTCATCCTGACGACCGTGGGCAAACATGGTGATGACCTGCGGGATCGCAAACAGCCCGATCAGCGCGGCGATGATATTGATGCCTCCACCCAGTGCCGGATGAAAAATGAACCGCTGCGCGCCCATGATGTCGTCAAAGCCGATTGTTGCAAGCCACAGGCCGATACAGCCTGACAGCAATCCCTTGACCACCGAATTGCTGTCAAGCGAACCGATGACGGTAACACCGAGGATTGCCAGCCAGAACAGATGCGATGGCCCGAATGCAAGCGCCCATTTCGCCAGCACAGGCGTCAGGAAAATCAGCAGCAGAACACCAAAAATGCCCCCAACGGCCGAAGCGAGAAACGACAATTGCAGGGCTTTTGCCCCCTTGCCCTGCTTGGCCATTGTATGCCCGTCAAGCGTTGTGGCGATATTGGCAGGTGCCCCGGGGATCTTCAGCAGAATGGCGCTGACGGCACCGCCTGCAACGGTTGATGTATAGGCCGCACCCAGAAGGATCAGCCCCTGTGCCGGCGCAAGATGGAATGTGAACGGGATCAGCAGGGCAACGGCCATGGTCGGCGACAATCCGGGTGTTGCACCCAGTATCAACCCGCCGATTGTTCCTATCAGCAACAGCCCGAAAGACACCGGTGTGAACACTTCACCAAAATAGTAAATGAATTCCATTCAGGAGGTCTCCGAGCCTGATAGCTTTCGATTGACAAATAAGATTAGTTAATGAAAATAGTTTTGCAAATGTTTTCATAAAACATGTCAAAAACGGATTATAATCGTGAAAAAACAAAAAGATATGGTTGATATCGTAGCTGTCGCAAAGGCTGCAAAGGTTTCCATTTCAACTGTGTCGCGCAGCTATAATCACCCCAATCTCGTCAAGCCGACGACTCGCCGAAAAATCGAAAAGGCCGTGCAAAAACTCGGCTATATCCGCAATCGCGCAGCACAAACGATGCATGGCAAACGCAGCGCAACGATTGGCCTGATCGTGCCGACCATCGACCACGCGATCTTTGCTGAACTCATCCAGTCTTTCTCTGAAACCGTCGATCAGTCCGGCTTCACCCTGTTACTGGCATCGCATGGTTATGATCTGGACCGGGAATATTCGGTTCTGAGGAAACTTCTAGAGCATCGTGTGGATGGCGTTGCATTCATCGGCCTTGATCACAGCGAGGCCAGCTATCAACTGATCGAACAGCAACAGATCCCGGCCATTGCGATCTGGAACTACTCGGACACTTCGCGCATTTCCTGTGTTGGCGTTGATAACAAAGAGGCAGGGCGAATGGCTGCGGAACACCTGATTTCGCTTGGCCACACCGAAATCGGAACAATATTTCCCGAAACAAAGGGGAATGACCGGGCAAGTGATCGCTATTTCGGCGCGCTGCAAGCCTTGGAGGCCAGCGGCATCACTGTACCGGAAAACTGGAGGATCCAGGTGCCCTATAGCATATCGCGCTCCAAGGAGGTTTGTCTTGAGCTTCTGGATATGCGCAACCGCCCCAAAGCACTGCTCTGCGGAAATGATGTGATTGCTCAGGGTGCGGTTTACGCAGCCCAGCAGTTGAAAGTCGCGATTCCGCAGGAAATCGCAATTGCCGGAATTGGTGATTTCAAGGGATCGGACTCGATGGAACCCGCTCTGACAACAGTTAGAATTCCTGCACAGAGCATTGGTCGAATTGCAGGGGGGTTGCTGGCAAGTATCATTACAGGAGAGGAGGTGGAGCTGGTGAGACGAAAATGCAGTTTGACGCGGCTTATCCGGTCAACAACGCAGGCCGCCGCTCTGTGAGCGAGGCGTTTTTTCCGGCAATCAGAGTGATCGCTCGACGATTGCGTTTTCAAGGCCGGGTGTCATCGCAATTCCTCTCGGTTGGTTTTCATGTCCGGCCCACCGGTGCGATACGCCGGTATTCGGTCAGGCAACAAACAGATCGATATGCCCGGGGCCGCAGACGGGTTCGTAGCCGTCTTTGGTAACCAAATAACTGCCGCCCTGGGTGATGCCAATGCTCTCATCGACGAATTGCAGGCAGGAATGGGCATAGAACACCATGCCGGGCGCAAGTATCTTGTCGGACCATCGGTTGATCGTAAGCGCACCGACCCAGATCGGCGGATAGCCGACACCAAGGCCGGTGCCGAACATCGCCATATAGGCGTTCTCGCGACCGGCACGTTTCAAGGGTTCAAGCGAAGCGGCTTCCATGTTGCCGATCGGCTTGCCCGGTGCACATTCGGACATCGCGGCGGCAAGGGTTTCATTGCCGAGCTCATAGAGTTCGCGGACCAGAGGCGATGGCTCGCCCGCTGCAAAGGTGAACATTGAAACGGCGTGATAGCGGTTGGAGACACCGGCAAATTCCATATGCACGACATCGCCTTCTTCGATCCTCCTGTTCATTGGGGTGGAGTGCATGCCGGGCGTGCGGGCACCCGAAGCACATAGCGTTGCCAGAGCTGAAAACTCGCTGCCGGCCGAGCGCATGGCGTATTCGACCTCGGCGGCAAGTTCCCCCTCGGTCATGCCGACCGTCAGCGCCTTCTGAGCCGCCTTCCAGCCGATATCGGCGTATTCTCCGGCCTTGCGGACATGCACAAGCTCTGCCTCGCTTTTCTGAAACTGGAGCGTGCTGAACAGAACCGTGGCGTCATCCAGCGTGGCCGGTTTCAACGCCTCCACAAGGTTGAAACCATAGCGCGCAGTGCAGGCGTATGAACCGAAATCCACCGCGATACGGCCTGATCCAATACCAAGATCACGCGCGATTTCCGCTATGATTTCAAGCGGATCGGCGAAATTCAACTGGTAATTCCGTACATCCGGCAACCATGATGTTTCGCGCGCATTGACCACATCGATATTGCGCACCAGAAGGATCGGATCATTGTCACCCGTGGTGGCGAAGATCAGTGCCTGAGGGCTGAAGTAGGAACAGCAGTCAAACCCGCCGAGATAGTTCAGAAGCTCAGCCCCAACACATATGGCACCGTCATAGCCATCTGCATTAAGAGCAGCACGGGCTCGCGTAACACGTTCTTTATGTTCTGCGGCTGTGAAAACGGCGAATTGCGGTTTGGACATCGGTTGTTTCTCCTGGCGGCGGTGCGTGTTTCCCATCCCGGTTCTGTTCAGCCCGGTCAGTAGCTGGTGCCGGGGTTGCTCATATTGTGCCGTTCATCGCCTTTGATCGCTGGATTGAAGACGCACATCAGGCGCAGATCTTCGGTTGCGCGCAGCCTGTGAAGATCGTGATTGTCCAGCACATACATCACACCGGGCTTGATTTCGTACTCTGTGCCGGTGGCGATATCGGTGATCGAACCCTTGCCTTGGATGCAATAGACAGACTCCAGATGGTTCTTGTACTGAATCTCAAGATCGGTCCCGGCCTTGACGATCGTATCAAGGAAGGCAAAACCCATATTGTCGCTTTCGATCAGCAAACGGCGGCTTTGGCCATTTCCCCATGCAACGTCGCGTTCGGTTCCGATGATTTCGTCCAGCGATCTTACGAACATTTTTCCTCCCGATCCTAATGTGGAGCGCTTGTTGCGCGTTTGTGTTGCAATATGGGCTGACTCTGTAAGCTACTGCAAGAATGACGGGATAAAGGGCATGAGGGCCCGGAGGTTGAGCACATCCTCATCACCGCCGACCCGGTGGGTCAGGATGCGGTTGAGTGAATCGCTTGATGAGTGGCTTCTTCTTCAGGCCGCAACGCTTTTAGGCAGCAAAGCGTTCCCCGGGTGCGAAAATATCTGCCCGAACCCTTTCAGCTCGTCCGTGATCCCTGCCCGGCGCAAGCAGCTCCAGAATTGCGCCTGATTTGAGGTGATCACCGGCTTGCCGGTGATCTGCTCGATCTCTTCAGCAACTTCAAGCGAGCGGATGCCCCCGCAACTCAGAAAGATCGCATCGGCCTCGGGCTGGTCTATCGCAACGGCAAACTCTTTCCAGAACGCCGGTGTAACCTGCCCCATCTCGGTTCCGGTGGCCAGATTCAGCCCCTGAATGTCGAGCACTTCGAAACCCTTCTTCAGCAGGAATTCGGCTTCGGCCGTATTGACCTCGTCCAGATAGGGCGTGCCGACAACGATCTTTCTTGCCCCCAGTTCATTCAGTGCATCAAGCACGCCTTGCACAAGGCACATAGGCCGGGCCCAGGGTGCGCCCTTCCTGATTTCAGCCATGACTCGATCTTCACCGATCACGATGGAACCACTGGTGCAGCTGTAACTGACGACATCAGGTTTGAGATCAGGCTGAATGCGTGATGCTGCATCGGCCATATGCTCGATATGGCGAGAGAGCGTTTCATTGGTCGTATAATCTTCGGTCTTGAGCCTGGTGATATGAACGGCAACACCTTCAGGCACCATGTCATAGAAATCCGCCTCTGCCGCCAGATCCGTCGACATCAGGATAAACCCCAGACGGGCGCGATGATGTCGACCCTCATTCAGGACCGGGCCCCAGTCCTTGGATGAAACTATGTCGCCAGACATGAACATTTGCGCGCTCCCCTTGTTGATGTTGTCAGGCCCCCCGGCATTCCCCGTTAACGAATGATGTGGGCACCTGACTTCCATTCGTTCCGGATCACATTGGTATAAACCTGCCAAGCGCGTCAACATCGGTGAAAACCGCATAACCAAAGTTTTGATTTGCGGTGGTCAGCAATGGTGGGGGCCCTGACTGGCATCGGAATCTGGGGCTTCACCCCGAATTGAAAACCAAGACCCGTCATCTGGTGGTGGTTTCGTCTCGATTCCGTCGATTTAAGGGTGGACATTTCCGCACTGTCACGGGACTTTGATCGTCAGCGAAATGACAGGGGCAGTGGCATATGTGTCCGGCACAAGTATCAGAAAACGGGCAGCGCGGCTGGATTATTCCTGTCGGAGGTGGCGAAAAGAAGGTCCGAACATCCACGATCCTGCAACAACTTGTTGCGCTCAGTGGTGGCGGCGCGGCGCGGATGGTGATCATTCCCACCGCCTCGGAACTGGACACGGCAGGTGAGCGCACGCGCGATGTGTTCCGGGACCTGGGTGTTTCAGATATCGAAATCGTTGATCTGGCCACACGCGACGAATGCGAAAATCCCGGGTTACTGGAGCAGTTGGCAAACGCAACCGGTATTTTCTTTACCGGCGGCAACCAGTTGCGCCTGTCAACGACGATAGGCGGCACTTCGGCGGCCAGGCTGATACGTGAACGCAATGCCAGTGGTGTGCATGTCGCGGGCACCTCAGCCGGGGCGGCGTTCATCTGCGAACATATGATTGCAGATGGCAAAACCGGGGCGACGCCGAGACGTGGCATGGTCTCGCTGGCCCCCGGGCTGGGGCTGACGAACCAGGTGATCATCGACCAGCATTTTCGCGAACGTGACCGCATCGGGCGGTTGCTGACGGCGGTTGCATATAACCCGTTCGCCACTGGAATTGGCGTGGACGAGGATACCGCAGCCTTCATCGGGCCGGATGACGTGATCGAGGTTTTCGGCAGCGGCGGTCTGACGGTTCTTGACACATCGCATCTTGAGTTTTCTTCGATGGCCGAGGCCCGGAAAGGGCAACCTGTCAGCCTGATGGGTGTGCGGCTGCACATTCTTCTGGCTGGTGACCGCTATGATTTGCATAGCCACACGGCCTATCCAGCAAGTGGATAACAACAAAAACAAAGAGGGGATATAGCAATGAAAATTCTCGAGACGACGGTCTTTCGCGGTCCGAATGTCTATGCTCTGTTTCCCGTGATCCGACATGTTGTTGATATTGGCGTGCTTGAAGACTGGCCCTCAGGAAAGCTGGGCGAGGATTTCATTGAACCCCTTCTGGATGCGCTGCCGGGGTTGCAGGAACACGGCTGTTCCTATCGTGAACCAGGCGGGTTTATTCGCCGTCTGCGCGAGGACGAAGGCACGTGGATGGCCCATATCTGGGAACACGTCTCGATTGAATTGCAGAACGTTGCCGGGGCCGCGGTGACATTTGGGCGAACCCGGGGTGCAGGCGAAACCGGCGTTTACAACATGGTGTTCCAGTACGAGGAGGAACAGGTTGGCCTCAAGGCAAGCATGCTGGCGCTTAATCTCATCCACCACCTGCTGCCCGATGATTTGCTGGAAAAGGACGAGCGGATCGAAGGCTTTGATTTTGCCACCGAGCGCGACAATTATATTCGCGCCGCTCAGCGACGGGCGCTTGGGCCGTCAACCGCTTCACTGGTCAAGGCAGGGCTTGAGCGGGATATTCCCTGGCTCAGGCTCAACGAATACAGCCTGATCCAGCTTGGTTATGGCCGCTATCAGAAACGCATTCAGGCGACGATCACGTCGGATACAGATTACATCGCGGTTGAACTGGCGTCAGACAAAAAGGCCACCAACAAGATCCTTGCCGATCTTGGCCTGCCGGTTCCGCAACAGCGCGAGGTCGAGAGCCCTGAAGAGGCCGTGCGCGCTGCGAGGCGCATCGGCTATCCGGTGGTTGTCAAACCGCTCAATGGCAACCACGGTAACGGCATTTCCGTCAATCTGACCACAGATGAAGAGGTTGCCGAAGCGTTCGATTTGGCGCTGAAATTCAACAAGCGCGGGCGCGTGGTGATTGTCGAGACCTTCATTCAGGGCCTTGATCACCGGATGCTGGTGGTGAACGGAACGCTGGTTGCAGTTTCCAAACGCGTTCCCGGGCATATTGTGGGCGATGGCAAACATACGGCAGAAGAGCTGATCGAAATCGTCAATTCAGACCCCCGGCGCGGGGTCGGACATGAAAAGGTTCTGACCAGGCTGGAGCTTGATAAAACAGCGATCGAGCATCTTGCAAAAGTTGATTACGACAAGGACTCGGTTATTCCCGATGGCGAAGTCGTGTTCCTGCGCTCGACCGCCAACCTGTCAACTGGTGGTACGGCGGTTGATGTCACCGATATCGTGCACCCGGACAACCGCGAAATGGCGCAGCGGGCGATCAAGGCCATCGGGCTTGATATCGGCGGCGTTGATTTCCTGTCGGCAGACATCACCCGGTCCTACAAGGACAATCGCGCCGGGATTTGCGAAGTCAATGCCGCCCCCGGATTTCGGATGCATGTGGCCCCGTCTGAGGGCAAGCCGCGCGATGTGGCGGGCGCCGTCATGGAAATGCTGTTTCCCGTCGGCACTCCAAGCCGCGTGCCTATCGTTTCTATTACCGGCACCAACGGCAAGACCACGGTTTCCCGGATGGTGGCGCATATCTACAAGCTTTCCGGCAATACCGTGGGGCTGGCGACGACCGACGGGGTTTATATCGACGGCAATCTGACGGTAAAGGGCGACCTGACCGGGCCGCAGGCGGCACAGATGATCCTGCGCGATCCGACCATTGATGCTGCCGTTCTGGAAACCGCGCGCGGTGGCCTGCTGCGCCGGGGCATGGGCTATGAACGCTGCGATACCGGCGCGGTTCTGAACATTGATGCCGATCACCTTGGCCTCAAAGGGGTTGAGACGGTCGAGGATCTGGCCCGTGTCAAGCAAATCGTGGTTGAAGTTGCCACGGACACTGCCGTGCTGAATGCCGATGACGAGCTTTGCCTGAAGATGGCGAGCCGCACCAAGGCCGAAAATATCTGCTACGTGACGATGAACGCAAACCACCCGCTGGTGCGCGAACATGTCCGCCGTGGGGGCCGCGCTGTGGTGCTGGAACAGGGCATGAATGGCCACATGATCACCATTTACGACAACTCGGCACATATCCCGATGATGTGGACGCATCTGATCCCGGCGACGATGGATGGCAAGGCGATGCACAACGTGCAGAACGCGATGTTTGCCGCCGGTATCTGCTATTCGATGGGCAAATCGCTTGAAGATATCCGCCAGGGGCTCAGAACCTTCGCCACATCGTATTTCCAGGCACCGGGGCGTTTGAATGTCTTTGACGAACACCCGTTCAAGGTCATCCTCGATTATGGCCATAACCCTGCCGCGATTGAGGCGATGACCAAGCTCTGCGACCAGCTTGAACCGGACGGGCGGCGCATTCTTGTGACCACCCTGCCGGGGGACCGGCGCAACGAGGATATTGCCGAGGCGGCGCGGATCGTGGCCGGGCATTTTGACCACTACATCTGCCGTGCCGATGATAACCGGCGTGGGCGTGGCAAAACCGAAGTGCCGGATCTGCTGCGCGAAGGTCTGATCGCCAATGGCGTTGACCCAAAGAACATTGAAGTGATCCCCGACGAGGTGGCCGCCGTGGATGCTGCCCTCAAAATGGGTGAACCCGGTGACTTGCTGATGGTGTTTGGCGATAATATCTCGCGCAGCTGGAAGCAGATCATCTATTTCAACCGGCCCATGGATCAGGCAGCAGATGAAGCTGCAGATGATGTGGACGAGGATCAGGAAGCAGCACAGGCGTATGTCTCTGAAATATCCGAGTCCGACCCGCTGGCTGATGCAACACCGGTCGAAGATGCGCCCGAACTGCCCGAAAGCGTGTTGCTGGGTGGTATGCGCATGATCCGGGACGCACGCGGCGTGCGTCTTGCTGTTGAGGAAGTTGAGGACAGCGACTGAGGAGGGGTGCAGATGCTCCATGATATCCGTCGGTTGACCGGCGCAAATTTCCTGATGCCCTGTACGGGTGCTGCGGCCGAAGCACCGCTTGATGATTCCACCAAGGGCGTAGCCATGGCGCTTTGGCGAAACGAGACACGGGCATTGCTGGACGCCGTCGGTTGGGCAGAGGAACGCATCGCCATGCGCGCCTTTGATGGTGGTGCTACGTTGCAGATCAGTGCGCCCACGGATGCGCTCTATGCCGCCACCGAGATTGTGGAGGCTGGCTGGAACGCCGCCCATGCGCGGCTGACAGGAAGTACTCCGCCGGAGCGAGCCACTATCGCCGCCAGTCTGAAAGATAAGATCGCTGCCGAGCACAATCCCGCCGAAGTCGCACTTGCTGATGCGGCCAAAGACCATGGCGTGACCTATCTTGGCCATGATGGAAAGGTCTCGGTTGGTCTGGGTCAGGGGGCGCAGGTCTGGAAGGGCGAAGTCCCGGACGTGGCGGATGTGAACTGGAACAGCATCCACGATGTTCCGGTCGCCATGGTCACCGGCACCAACGGCAAATCCACCACGGTTCGCCTTGCTGCAGCGATAGGTGCAGCCGCCGGGCGTTGCGTCGGTCTGTCGTCAAGCGACTGGGTGCGCGTGGGTGGTGAAATTCTTGACGAGGGCGATTATTCCGGCCCGGCAGGCGCCCGCCTTGCGGTGCGCGATCCGCGTGTTGATCTGGCGATCATCGAAACCGCACGTGGCGGGCTGATGCGTCGCGGCCTGCCGGTGCCGCGGGCTGATGCCTGCCTGATAACCAACATCGCCGCTGATCATCTGGGCACCTATGGTATCACTGATGTGCCTGCGCTGGCGGACGCAAAATTCCAGTTGGCCGATGCCATTCGTCCCGGCGGCCGACTGATCCTCAACGGTGACGACCCTGAGCTGGTCGCCCGCTCGGCAAGGTTTGGCGGTGACATCACCTGGTATGGCCTTGATCTCGATCCGGCGGCGCTTCAGGTCTGGATAGATGGCGGCGGCCACGCCGCCTTTGTTGCAGACGGCCAGATGATGCTGGCCCGGGAAGGTCAGCAGATCGCCGTATTACCGGTGGCCGATTTCAAACCCGGTATGGGCGGGGCGGCGCGGTTCAACATCTCCAACGCGCTGGGGGCAATTGGGCTGGCCGACGCGCTGGGGTTGCCGGTTGAGGCGATGGCAGAGGGGCTGGCCTTGTTCTCTAACTCGCCTGATGAGAACCCGGGACGTGGTAATTTCATTGACGTGGGCGGTGCCACACTGCTGCTTGATTTTGCCCACAACCCGCATGGCATCCTTGCCCTTGCCGAGGCAGTGGGGGGCATCCCGGCCAAACGCCGGTTGTTCCTCGCCGGTCAGGCCGGTGATCGCAGCGACGAGGACACGCGGGAGATGACCCGTGCGATCTGGACCGCCAAGCCTGATATGATCGTGATCAAGGAACTGCCGAAAAAACTGCGCGGGCGGCAGATGGGCGAACTGCCGACGGTGATCGCAGACGAATTGACCAGGCTTGGCGCGAGCCCTGGTGCGATGACGGTGGAAAACACGGAATTCGATGCAGTCACCACCGCATTGGCTTGGGCGAAACCGGGTGACTTTCTGGTGCTGTTGCTGCACGAAGACCGCAAACCAACGATGGAGTTGATCGAGAGATTGCAGACCGCTGGCTGGAAAGCCGGTGACCCGCTGCCTGATTGAGGCTGGTACGGTTTTTTCGGTTGAGCAAGGTTGATATGCGTGACCTGAGCCAGAGATGGCATCGGCAAAGACCACGCTGAATACTCCGGGATCAGTTACCGCTGGATCACTTCATTCATCGCCCTCGAAAGTTTTTGGGTCAGTTCGTCAATATGCGCGTCTTCAAGAATGAATGGCG
>CAZMNO010000047.1:0-27267 GCA_964567685.1 uncultured Rhodobacter sp.
GGCCACCACAGGTGAGGCGAGTTGGCGGAGTGGTGACGCAGCGGATTGCAAATCCGTGTACACCGGTTCGATTCCGGTACTCGCCTCCAATGATTTCAAAGAGTTAGCGGGCGCTTTGAAAAAAACTCAAAAGCGGTTTCACATCCGGTTTCACGTTTCCCGTTTCGTTTTTGTTCTGTTCCGGGCGTTTTGCGCCACTTGCGCGCGGGCTTTTTGGCGCGCCGCTCCGGCGTATCTGACAACCGAAGCCCGACTCGTGTGGCCGGTCACGGCCATAATTAATTCGTCCGACAGGCCCAGTGCGGCCAGCTCTGATGCGGTGGTGTGGCGCAGGGCATGAATGTCATATTCTTCGGCGCCGATTTCTTTTCGCACTTTCATCACCGCAAAAGCTGCGGCACGATAACTGACCGGGCGGCTGTCGGGCTGTGAGACGATGTAAAGACCATCACGCGGCGTTCGAGCCAACACTGCGGCAAGCTGAGGTGTAAACGGAATCCACAGATCCGCACCCGTCTTTCCCTGATGCACGTTGATCCCATCGCCCTCGATATCTGCCCAGCGCATCTTACGCACGTCGCCAATTCTCTGCCCGGTCCCAAGACACAGCTCAAAGATCAGCAATGCACGCGCCTCGGCCGCCTGTCGAAAAGCTTCGATCAGATCTGTGGGCCAAGGTCGACGCGGTGGCTTTTTGCTCTTGAGCATGGAAACACCCTTGGCCGGGTTGCGCTCGATCCAGCCGAGATCAATCGCATGCTCAAACAATACTCGCGCCACCTGAACCAGGTAATTGGCCCAGCGCACCTTTTCGGCATTGTCCATCTGCATCTGGATAATATGACGGCGCTGCATCTTGGTGGGATCAAAGTTGCCAATCTTCTTATCCATAAACAACAGGCATTTGTCATAGTCGCTGCGGGTTCGGGACGCGAGTTTCTCAAACCGGTGGCTGCGTTTGTAACTGGCGATCAAGGTGCTGAAGCTTTGTTTGGGCGGGATAGGTTGGCGGCCGCGTTTTGCCAGATTGTACTTGGTCAGAAAATCCGGCGCGTCAGGCGATGGTAAGGATATCCGTTCGCCGTTTCGCTCAAAATACCAATATGTGTTGGTGCGGCCTTTCTTCGTGCGCAAATAGGGAAGATCGATCTTCTTCAATTCGCAAAATCCACCATATCAAACTCGTTCCCGTGCAGATCCTTGTCCTTGGTGATAACGCGTATTTCCGGGCCGTTGACAACATAGCCAAAGACTTCAAGGCCGGCTTTCTGCGCGGCTGTCAGGACACGGAGGATTTCGGACTGGCTCGGAACCCGAACGGCGGCGTTACTCGCCTTCATTATTCACCCCCCTCTTCGCGCCCTGCCCTTGTGCCTCAAGCACATTCCCGGCCGCCCGTATCCAGTTGCGCGGCAGTTCATCGAGGCTTGCGGCCATGGCGTGAACGCCGAACACCTGCAGTGACAGGAGCGCTGGGCGGTAAACGCCGGAGATTTCAGACGGCAGGTCCCAGCGGCCACCGTGGGCCAGCACGGCGCGCTTGAGGGCCGGTAGACGCTCATCGGGCGGTGTGGTCGCCAAAGCCGCCATAAGGCGCGACACGGCCGCAATGTTTGCGTGCGCGTTCATTCCTTGCTCCCCACCATATCAAGGATCATGAGACCGGTTTCTGTAATGGTGGCACGGCGCGCGGGTTCCCGCCCGATGCAATCAAGCAGACCATCAGCGATCAGCCCGGCAATTACAGACCAACCATGATCGCCTTTGCAGTCTGGATGCTCCCCAACCCACAGACCGCCGATTTCGGTCAAGCCCTCGTGATTGATGGACAACCGCGCATCTTCAAGCGCGCGCAGACATTCCAAGGGTAATTCACCAGAAAAATGACGGGCGGGATTTTCTCCGTGAGCAGCAGCGTTCCCGCCCGTCAAGTGGCGGGGGGCCGCAGGCCGCACCCCGCTGAGGCATTTGTTGCGAGGCTTGTTCACGCGGCACCGCCTTTTCTCGGCTTCTGGCGCGCAAGCACCCGGTTCAGCCCGCTCTGGCTGATGACCTCGCCCCGCGCAGCTTTCAACACCGCCCAAGCCCAGCGCCGCAGGCTTTGCGAATGTGACGCGCTGGGCGCGGCAATAATGGCCTTCGCATCTTGGATCGCCGGACGGTTTCCCTCCGGTACCAATCTGGTGATTTTCACATGGGGATAATCTTGCTGCATGGGTGCCTCCTGTGGCCCCATGCATAACTGGAAGGTTTTTCGAGTGTCAATTCATTTCTGGAAATATTTCCCAGTATAATTCAGGTTGACCGGCGCGTTAAGCGTGAACATATTGTGAACATCATGAGAATCATCCTCGAAAATTCCATCACCTTTATCCACGAACATCTACTGTTCGGCTGGTGTGGCTTCTTTGGAATCTCGGTTGATAAGGCCTATCAGGCGCCCGTGTTCAGGTGCTTGAGAATGCTCTCGCGCAAATGCTCTGGTAAATCCGTCAGGCGGCCGCGAAAGATGTAATCCATGCTCACGCCCCAACGCTCTGCAATAACGTAGGCTGCTTCTGACCTGAGTTGCTTCTCGCCATCCACGGTCTTTGTGTAGCTGCTGGGATCCAGGCCAAAGCTGTTGGCAAAGTCCTTCCGGCTGAGGCCCAGCGCATGACGCATGGCCTCCAGGCGCAGGCCAACGCTCTGCATATCAATTCGCGGCAGTTTATCTCGACTCTTCATGCCTCTAGTAGGCGTAGTCCCGAAAAAACTTCCAGTCTTTCTTTTTTCGGGGATTGACATCTGGAAGCTACGTCCAGTATTCGCATATTATGAACTCAAAACCCGAAGCTATTTCCAGTATACGCGACCTGGTCAATCTATGGCCAACCCGCGCGAGCCTGGTCGAGGACCTGCGCTGGTTCAGCCCAGGGCTGAAGGTCAACACACCTCAGGTTCACAAATGGGCGGCAAACGGAGCTATTCCGGCAAGATATCATTTCCCCGTTCTGGCCGCCGGGCGGTATCGGGGGTTTTTAATAGATGCCGAGCTGATGGTCAGGTTGCATGCGCCGCATGTCAACAAATCGGTGTCTGTGAGCTGATGGCCGGGGCTGAGGACATAATGGAGGCTGGGCGCAATGGCAGGACATAATCACCTTCATCTGCATGACGCCTCCAAGCTGCCGGAATACCCGATCCCGCCGGATGAGCGGCTGGAAAGCCACTATTTTGTTTCCTTCTGGTTCAACCGCTGGCTCAACAGCGATTTTCGCCTGCGTGCCAGCGCCGAGGTTCGGGCCTTTGGACTCGATCTCTTCTTTATCGCGCAAAACCAGTCGCCCGTGGGGACGTTGCCCACCGACGAGGTGGTGATCGCGAAACTGCTGATGATCGATCTGGCCCACTGGAAGGATTTGTGTGAGCGGGAAATCACGCCGCTCTATAATTGGACGCCCTGCCGCTGCGGAAACAAGGTGCGCCTGATGCATCCCGTGGTCACCGAACAGGCGCAGGACGCCATTGCCCGGCGTGAAGCCCGCGAGGCTTCAAATTCGCAGAAGGCAGTTTATCAACGGTTGCGCCGGTTGCGCGAGGCGCTGGGCGATTTGGGCTGTAGTCGGGATGTCCTGAACGACGATCTGTTGATCGAGCGACTGGATGGATGGTTGCTGCAGCATTGTTCCGGACGGCGGACCCACAGCGCCTATGGGCGCGCCTTGAAGTACGCTGCCGCCGATGGCTGGTTGCCAAAAGGGAGTAACCAGCGGAAATAACACGGAAATTAGTGTAGGTGGAACAGTAAGGAACAGTGCTGGAACGGTTCCCTACTGTAATTTCTCAAAAATGGAACAGTTCTGCGTACATGACAAAACAAGACAAGAAAATAAAAGAAAACACCCGTGTAGTCTCAGAACGACGCTGCGCCTGTGGATAACTTTGAAGTGCTGAGAAAAGGGAAAATGGGACAGTTGGGGAATGCAAACAGGCAAAGCGTGCTGGATGAATGGATCAGCCGGGAGGATCTGGCTGAGCAACTGGCGCTAACAACCGATACACTGGCGCGCTGGGCGACGCTTAGCATTGGCCCGCCTCGCATCAAGGTCGGGCGGCGGGTGTTTTACCGAAAAAGTTCCGTTGAGAAATGGCTCAAGGGTCGTGAAATGGGGGGCGATGGCCGATGACACCCGGGAAACGCGTCATCACCCCCAGCGATCTTGAGGACCTGTTTGAGGAGGCCGCCCGCACCCTGCGCCGCCTGCCGAACCCGCCGGGATCCGGGCCAAAAGGGTACGGTTCCTCCTGGCCCGAATATATCCACGAGGCCAAGGATGCCTACGGCTATGAGGATGCCCGGATGCGGGTCATTCCCTCAGCCACCGATATCGCGAACATGGAAATCTGCCTTGATTGGCTGCGGCTGGTCAAACCCGAGGATGCCAAGATCATCTGGCTGCGCGCAGAGGGGCATCGCTGGCGGTATGTTTGCATTGAGGCCGGTTGCGTGCGCCAGACCGCGTGGCGGCGATGGGTGGCTGCGTTGGCGACAATTGCGAAGAAGGTGAATGGGCGACGAAGGAGGTTGGCGGTATAGATAAAGGGTATGAATTGCGAACGAGATGATTGAGCCATTTCCGCACCCGTGATTCCCCTATGTTTCGGCAGTTCGGGCGGATTGCGGATTTTCTCTGCAGGTGCGAGCCAACCCTGCCGCGAAGTTGGAAGCTGACATTCAGGCGAACATGAAACTGGGCTTCTCTCTGCACCGCCGCATGGCAGCTCCGAGCCCAATCCAGACACGTTTGCAGTAGCAGAGGTCCAACAATGTGAAGCAACTTCAAAACTTAGACCAAATTCAGTATTGGTTAGGCGCTGTTCTGCCTCTGCAGCCGGAAAACTGTCTTTGCCAACACCAAGCGCGACCCATTTTTTTATGACTATTCCGGCATCAATTCTCCGCACTTAGGTCATCGCACAACTATCAAATGATTGTCCCAACTGAGAAGCGAGCCATGTTTCTGCATGGTTTGCCCTTGCGCAACAACCCCGGTCCCGCCATCCCCTGTTGTATAGACAAAGCCACGTTCACCGGCGGCAAGTCCGCAGATGTCTGGTGCCTGAAATGACGTAAGGAACCGCTGCGTTTCACGGTCATAGACATGCATGCACCCGCCGCGTGGGGATGTCAGGGCGATCGTATTGCCGGCGCCGGAGATGGCGATACTGCCGGCGTAGCCCTGCAACTGGCGCTGATCTGTTTCTGGTGCGATCAGCAGCTCGGCGGCCTTGCCGCGTTGATGAAGTCCCAACAGGGGAGGATGGCGCAGCCTGTCGCCTTGCCACTGCATGGCGAAGGCTACCGTACCATCCTGATGTACCGCCAGGTGACGGATGGAGTTTTTGTGCAGATCTCCGGGTATTTCCACCTGCTCCAGTATTTGGCCATCCAGGCCAAGATAGGTCAGGTTCGACTGCATGAAGGCGAGGTTCAGCTTGGTACGCCCGCTGTCGGGATGCGTCTCGATCCCGCCATTGGCCACGACCAGGACGTCCCTTTGAGGCATCAGGGCCATGTCATGGGGGCCAGTGCCGCCTGAAAGGAACTCCCCGATCCGCGCAAACCCTTTGGCTGCGTCCCAAACGCCGATCACGCCCTGGGTTGCGTCGAAGTCGTTTTCGGTGGTGAACAAGATGCGTCCGTCTGCAGAGAACACTCCATGCCCGTAGAAATGCCGCCCATACGGCGCTGTAAGTTCCGCGGAAACCTGCCCTGTGTGGCAATCGATCACCCGAGCGAAATTACCGGGTCGGCGTGCGAAAGCGACGGCTTCAGCCCGGAAGGGATGAGCGGCGGCGGCATGACCGCGATCTGGCAGTGGGATTTGAAAGCAGATGTCTCCCTCGGCTGACAGGCCCACCAGCCAATGCTTGCCGGATGTGTCCTTTGCCGCAGACAGGAATTCCGGCTCATCCACCGCGCTCCATCCGGTGGTGGGCATAAGGCCAGCAATGGCAAGTCCTGTCAGGAACCCCCTGCGTGTGGGCATGTCAGTCCCCGTCCAACGCGTTGAACCCTGCCGTCACACCGAGGGCCGGGCCCAGTTCAAGTGCTACCGTTTCACGAATATGGTCAATGTATTGCTGAATGATCTCAACACGGAACCGGCCCTGAACACTGGCCACGCCTGCAAAGACCGGATCCTCCAATTCCTCGGCCACCTCATAGACAAAGGCGAATTGGGTGGTGAACGCCAGCGCCAGCGCCGGGTGGTCAGTGGATAACAGGCCTGCCAGGTCTTCTAGGGCCCGCATCGTCAGGACCACATTCGCCAAAGACCGGCCTGAGCGGCGCGCCTCTGCCCGTTTCGGGCGTGGCTTTTCGAAGCTGCCAAGGGGGCGGCCAAGACGGGTGTCAGAGGTGAACTGAAGACCGGTCGCAAGGGCTTTGAACACTTCCTGCAACGCTTCGTCTTCCGTCCGATAAGGGCTTTCCTCGCCCGGGTTCAGGAGCAGATTGGCATAGCGGGTCTGCCAATCCTCCAGAATCTGGGCCGCACTTTGGCGGATATCCTTGGCAATCGCCCGTACCAGCGTACAGCGGTAGTCGTCCGATCCTAACGTGCTTATGCGATCGTCAAACAGCAGGAACTCCAATGCATATAGGCCCCGGCCGGCAATGGAGGTTTCGGTAAAACGTGCCGGGTCCCGGGCCGCTGGGTCTTCCGACAGGATCATTCCCGCCAATGCCTTGGGTGTGAACCCCTTGGTATCCGGCCAAAAGGCCAGGGCGAAAGCCCGGTCATCTACCTCGGTCGGGCCAAAGCGCAGGTGGCTGACACCCAGCCACGCATCAAAGGCCATATGATAGGCGGCTTTCAAGGTTTCGGATTGGGGCGCACAATGCTCGCCTGCGACGTCTTCAAGGTCCTCTGCAGTTTTGGCCAGCCTTTCAAATCCCGGCAGGATATGCTGTTCCACCACGTCGCGGACGATCCCGCCATTTGGACCGGCAGACAAAGACCAGGGCCAGATCAGCAGAAGGACAAGAGATAAAACGCGCATGGGTCAGAGGCTTTCGAGAAATCGGATCAGGGCCGCACGGTCGGCTTTCGGCATGGATATCACGGCATCTTTCATTTTCTCGGCCTCTCCGCCATGCCAAAGCACCGCCTCCAACAGGGAACGGGCCCGGCCATCATGCAGGAAGTACGTATGCCCCGACACCCGTCCGGTCAAGCCAATCCCCCACAGCGGCGGTGTGCGCCATTCGCGCCCGGTCGCACGGGCTTCGGGGCGGCCATCGGCAAGCCCGTCACCCATGTCATGAATCAATAGGTCCGTGTAGGGCCATATCAGTTGAAAACTCTGTTCGGGCTGGTCCGCAAGACGGTGGGTGACATAGCTGGGCTGGTGGCAATTGGCGCAGCCGGTGGCATGAAACACCTCTTTGCCGCGCAGGACTTCCCTATCTCCCACGTCGCGGCGGGCCGGAACGGCGAGGTTCTGTGCATAAAAAGTGATCAGGTCCAAGCCAACCGCATCCACCTCATGGACGCGCACATCTTTGTCTCCGTGTCTGGCGTCGCGGCATTTGGGCTGTGCAGCCGTGCAATCGCCTTCCGGGGCGGGGAACAGCTCTGTGGAAATGCCGATGTCACTGGCAAAGGCCGCCGCAGATTGCTGGCGTACCGTTGGCGCGGCTGCCTTTTGGCCAAAACGGCCAAGCATGGGCCGGTCATATTCCAGCGACCACACGATATTTGCCCGGCCCGAAATGCCATCACCATCCGCGTCGATTTCATCTACCCGCGCCAGGATATCGGTCGCTGGAATGGCCTCTAACAATCCCAGCCCGATCATCTGGGGCGCCACGCGCGGGCTGAGCATTACCGTGTCATGCAAAGGGCCGTAGCCCAGATTGGTGGCCTCGTATGTGGGCCGGCGAAGGATTGCTGTCTCCCCGCCTGACATGGGGATTTCGATCTCTTCGTAGGTTACGTTTAACTTGGCTTCTGCGGCATGCCCGGGCAAGGCCAGGTCCTGCAATTGCGCGCCATAGGTCGGGTCTGGTCGGGTGGCGATATAATCCGCGATCTCGTGGCCGGTATCTTCCGCCGCACTCGGCACAGACAGTCGCAGAACCATAGAAACCCGGCTGTCCTCGGGCCCTTCAGGTGGATGGCCGCGCCCGTCGTTCAGATGACACCGCTGACAGGAGCGAGCGTTGTAAAGCGGCCCCAAACCGTCACTGGCTTTGGTGGAGGCCGGTGACGACACCCAGAGTTTCTGAAAAAAGGCATGGCCCAGCTTGAAGGTCAGCTTGCCCTCCGGGCTGATTGTCGCCGAGGGCTGGGAAAACGCCGCTTGGTTCAAGCGGACCGGCACCGTTGCCGCCCCGGCTGAGGCGGCCTCGTAAGTCTGCGGTTTGCTGAAATCGGTGGGCGGCGCCGTTACGTGTGCCACACGCGCGGCTTCTTCATCGGTGCGAGGCAGGTAGTTGAGATGATGGTCATCAAGACCAGCGGCCGCTGCACAGAATGGCAGGAACGTTGCGGCCAGACTTATTCTGGCTATTCGGAAGGCTATCGGTTTCAACGTACTCGCCTGTCGCTAGATGTGGTTTCCGAGAAACTGCCACCACCTCTGCCATGAGTTGGCAAGACGCAGTTGCGGGCATGTCTGTTAATATCTGACAGAAACAATCAGAAATAACAACGCCCTCCGACCTAGACATTTTGACGCCCGGACATGTGGAAGTTTCAAGCGCGTCCACGGAAGACACATCTCAAAAATATCAATTTATAACAATAAGTTATCTAGAAGCGTGGGCCTATTGTCGCAAATCCACAACACTAATTTCATATATGAGTAATTTACTCAGGAATCATCGAATTCAATACTTGATTGATTTACACAACATTAATCTGATTCACAAAACTAAGGACAGGAACATGAACAAATTGACACTCTCCGCAGCCGGCTTGCTGGTTGCATCGCTGCCCCTGGCGGCCCAAGCGGATGGATTTGAAATTGGCGGTGAAACCGGTATCTCCCTCTCTGTACCTTCCGGTGGCGGTGCCACTGAAACCGTTTTCGAAGCCGCGCTCGAAGCCGCACATGCCTCTGGCATCTTCGTCGGGATTGGGCTTGAATCCCTGAATGGTGCAGCGCCGGACAGTGTGACCTACAACTTCTCTTTTGGTTACGGCATGGACCTTGGCGGGGATACGGCTCTGACAGTTGCTTACGCACGGCATTATCTGGACGTCAGCGGCTACGACACACAAGACATTACTACCACGCTGGAGTTTCCTCTGGGCGAAGGTATCGATGGGTCGGCGGAAGTGGTTTACGATTTGCCGTCGGGCAACGTTGATGTCAGTGCAGGGGCGGAATTCGGAATTGGGAATGGTCTGACAGCGGCACTGACGGTGGGCCATGATGGCGCCGCTGCCTATGGCGATGCTGGCGTGAGCTACGACATTAATGACAATGTCAGCGCCAGCGCAACGGTTGAGTTCGCAGCCGGTTCTGCCCCGGTCTTCGTATTCGGATTTGCCGTCGCGCTGGGCGGCTAGCATACACATTCAAACAGATGAAAGCCGGTGGGAAGATTCCTGCCGGCTTTTTCATGTGAATTTCGTGAGTGCGTAAAACAATAAAAAACGGCGGAGTTTGTGCGCTCCGCCGCTTGGATCTAACAGTTTATTATCTGGTTACTCGAACACGGCGTTCGGATTATCGAGGCTGTCGGAGCCTTCGATTTCCAGCTGGTCTACACCCAGGGCCTTGGTGATACGCTCAATGGTCTTGGTCTGGTCAACCAGCCCGTTGACCCCGCCCATCACCAGCGTTTCGCCGGCTGCGTTGCCACGTTCCAGCATCTGGTCATAGGCAAAGCCCGCTTCGGCGGCGGTCTTGATGCGGCCAAGGGCCAGCATGGTGGTGCTGAGTTTGGTCTTCATCTCAGCGTCAAGGGCCGGATCCGTGGCCGCAACCAGGTCAGCCAGGGACGGGCCGGAGACCAGCTCACCATTGGCGCGCACATACTGGCCAAGATAGACGTTCTGGACACCCAGACCATCGTAGTAGTGGCTGTTATGGGTGTTGTCAGAGAAGCAATCATGCTCTTCTTCCGGGTCGTTCAGCATCAGGCCAAGTTTCATCCGCTCACCGGCCTGTTCGCCGTAAGACAGAGACCCCATACCCGTCAGGATCGTGGCAATACCGGCATCGGTATTGGCCATCAGCGAAATGCGGGCTTCGCCCCCGTCGGCCCACTGGCCGGCCATCCAGTCCAGGTCGCTGACCAGAAGGTCCGTGGCCGCTTTCAGATAGGCGGCGCGGCGGTCACAATTGCCACCGGTACAGGCATCACCCTCGGCATAATCCGTCCAGGCCCGGTTGCCGGCACCGGTGCCGTGGCCATTCAGGTCCTGGCCCCAGAGCAGGAACTCAACCGCGTGGTAGCCGGTGGCCACGTTGCTTTCCACCTCATCCGCTTCGTGCAGGGTCTCTTCCAGAAGCGCCGGGGTGATATTGCTGGCGTCGACGGTATTGCCGCCGATGGTCAGGCTGGCATTGGCCACCACGTTCAGCACGGCCAGTTCGTTTTCATCAGTGGGTCCGCCATAAGCTGCGTCCACGTAGTCGATCAGGCCCTCGTCCAGCGGCCAGGCGTTTACCTTGCCTTCCCAGTCATCGACAATGGCATTGCCGAACCGGTAGACCTCGGTCTGCTGGTAGGGCACGCGGGCCGCCAGCCAGGCGGATTTGGCCGCTTGCAGGGCTTCGGAGGACGGGTTGGCGATCAGCGCGTCAACGGCTGCCTGCAACTGCTTGGCGGTGGCCAGGCTGTCGGCGTATTTGGCCGCGGCGATATCCGCGTAAGTGTCAAGTACACCGGCCCGGTCGGCCGCTTGGGCCGAAAAGGCAAGACCCAGTGTAAGGGTCGTTGTCGTCAGGAGTTTCTTCATGGGTTTTCCTCAAGTTTTTTGTTAGTTGAGTTTTGCTTTTTTGCGGCCCGAAGGGACCTGAGCGTTGTTGAACAGGGCTGAGCGCCGGCTTAGTGCAGATTGTTTCAGGCCCAGCCCGAACCTTTCCGCCAGGGCCGTCAACCCCGGGGCCATGTCGGGGCGCACCAGCAAGGTGGCCATCATCATGGCATCCTCGCGCTTGCCCTCGGTCGCATTGGCAATGAAATGGGCCATGCAGGCTTCATCAGCACCGAGAACAGCGCAATCCGCCTGATGGCACTCAACCGGACGGCGCCCATATCGGGCGCAAAGATCGCAAATTTGACGCAGCGCACACAGGGTTTCCTTGCCCTGCCAGGGGCCCTGGCTGCGGGCAAGTTCGGATTTCAGCTGCGTCTGGCCGGTGCCGCCCTCGCTGACCTTGCGCAGGCAATGAACGACCGACGCCGCCAGCGGGTCCAAATCCTGGACATGCCCAATGGCGGCCCCGCCTCTTGTATCCTGTGCACTACCTTCTGAGTTTTCCGCCATGGTACGTCCATCTCTGCCACGGCCGTGCAATCGCAAGTGCGATTCCACGGTTCGTGGGTGAATGACTAATACCTGACTAAATTAATATGTTATGTCAAGCTGACAAAAACAGTCAGGTAAAGAAACAGGGCGAACTGCCCCCATGGGTGTCAAAAGACAGGACCAGCGACCCACCCGCAACGATCGGACGCTTAATCCTCCAAAAGATGCTCGTAGCGGCTGTCTGTCAGGATTTTCATGAACGCCACCAGTGCATCAATGCGTTGGTCATCCAGGGCCGGACCATGGGTCAGTTCCTTGACGGCAAGGGTTTTGGCCACCTGAGGTGGTCGGAATGTCTGACCGGTCTCCGGGTTGATGCGCCGGGTGTCGGACTTGGTGTTGAACTGATTGTAGAACAGCACAACCGTCCGTAAATCTGCGAAGACACCGTTATGCATATAGGGCCCGGTCACCGCAACATTACGTAAAGTGGGCGTGCGGAATTTGCCGCGGGCGACGGGATCGCCAGCCAACGCGGGATTGGCGGCAAGCCCCTCGTCGATCGTGCTAGGAGCAACGCCGTTGTTCTCCCGCAACTCCAGGTTCTCCGGCACGCCGATATTGTGATAGCTGTAGTCGGTGAAAGTTTCGGCCGGATCGATCAGACTCTGGCTCAACTGATGGCACAGGTTGCAGTTGGTGAACTGCTCTGAGAAGAACAAAAGCCGGCCCAACTCCTCTTCCTTGGTCAGTTCAACCTCGCCGCGCAGGAACCGGTCATACTTGGAGTCAAACGGACTGAAGCGCTTGGTGCGCTCGAAAGCGGCAATCGCCTGCGTCATGGACCCGTAGGCGGCATCGGCATCATCAAGGATATCAGCGCCAAATAGGGCCGGAAACGCCGCCTGATAGGTCGGATCTTCTTTCAACCTGCTGACAACCGCCGCCTTGCTGACCATGCCCATTTCAATGGGATTGAGCGGCGGCCCGCCGGCCTGATCTTCCAATGAACTTGCCCGGCCATCGTGGAACTGCCCGCCTTTCCAGTTGCCTTCAGCATCCTTGTGAAACGCCGGTGTAAAAGCCGCGTACATGGCCGTGGGCGCATTCCGATCTCCCAGCGAGGCCCCGTCATCCCCAAGCGAGGCCATGCCCCGCGGATCGGAAAAGGCATGATCCGGATCATGGCAAGTGGCGCAGGCCTGGGTCCGGTTCGCCGACAGGTTCACGTCGAAGAACAACAACTCGCCGAGGTCCTCCAGCGTGTTGGGCACGTCTTCGCTTGCATAGGCAACTGAGGAGGCAATTCCTGCGAACAGGAAAAGTGCGATTGTTGCTGCAGATCGAATCATGCTGTTTCCTTCGATTTATTCCGATAAATTTACTCAAGACATCGCCCGGAGAACTTGATCTGTGTCATATGCGGCAGGCATGGGACTGGCAACGTGGTTGGCAATTTATTCGTGCGCTTTGATGGCTTGGATGCCTGCTTAATCCATCAATCCGCATTTGCCTTTGCGGGTGTTCAGTGCCTTTGTGGTCTAAATCTTGGTTGCATAGTACTGAACGGCCCCTTGGTCCCGCGCTGCCTTCATTCATTCTTCTGAAATGCTGCGCGGTGCATGAATGTCGGCAACGCGAAAGCTGCAATGCGGCATGAGCCGACCCGGTGATTGCCTCCTGTGGGGAGCCGCACCGCGGCGAACTTAGCGGTGACCAAAGTCTGGAAAGGGCCGAAAGCGCCAGAAGCCCAAACAGAATTCGGTGCGAAATCTAAGCGGCCGAGACAATCCCTTAGGGAGTTAAAACACGCTATTGGTTTGAGTCGGCGTCCGCACAGCGATACTACCAAGTCCGTTGACGGTATCATCTCTGTTTTCAATCAACTGTAATAAAACAAGGTTTTCTCCAAATCACGTCGTTCAACTGGCATTGATCGTGGCCTTGGCCACAAAACCCATTGAACTTCTGGCGCGACATTTCGGGCAGTTTCGTGCCATCAAATCGATAAGATCGCAGAAGCTTGCCACCCCCCCACCATGGGTCCTCCCGGGTCATATGTGTATACGGGGGGGCTAGGCGCAGGCCCCCGCTAGCGACAGAATTATTTTTTTGGGTTTCCACTCTGGGTTTCCAGGGGTTCCATCCAGAAGAAACATTCCCCAAGTTTGCAAAGGGTTAGGAATATTTCGGCGGTGCCAGAAATGGCATTTGGGTTTCCACAGGGATTCCAGTCAGGTTTCCACTTTGGGTTTCCAGCGAGGTTTCCACAATCCTCACCGCCAAACACGCCCGCCTCCCTGCTGGCAACTGCCGGTGCCGTCCACAAGCGGTGCCGGTTTTTTCTTGGGAGCAATACGAGGAGCCTTGAATTGCAAATCGAAATGACTCCGGTCGACCGGCTGGTGCCCTATGCCGGAAACGCACGCACGCATTCTGACGCGCAAATCGCTCAGATCGCGGCGTCGATCGGAGAGTTTGGCTTTACCAACCCGATCCTGATCGGCGGCAACAACGTGATCATCGCGGGGCATGGCCGGTTGCTGGCGGCACAAAAGCTCGGGGTTGGGGAAGTTCCGGTAATCGTTCTTGATCATCTCAGCAAGGCCCAGCGCCGCGCACTGGTGATCGCCGATAACAAACTGGCCGAAAACGCGGGCTGGGACGAGGAAATGCTGCGCACCGAACTTTCGGCGCTGGACGAGATGGATTTTGATCTGGAACTGATGGGTTTTTCAGACGAGGAACTTGATAACCTGCTTGGTGACCTCGACGGCACCGCGCGGGGCGAGGCCGAAGGCGAAGACGATATTCCCGAGACACCAGAAGAGCCGGTTAGCCGACCAGGCGATCTCTGGATCCTTGGAAAACACCGGCTGCTTTGCGGCGACGCAACAGTTGCAACCGATGTCGAGCGTGTGCTGAACGGCACACAGCCGCTCCTGATGGTGACCGATCCGCCTTATGGCGTGAAATACGACCCCGGCTGGCGCAATCAGGCAGGGGCCGCCAAAACCAAACGCACCGGCAAGGTGCTAAACGATGATCGTGCCGACTGGCGCGAGGCCTGGGATTTGTTCCCGGGAGATGTTTCCTATGTCTGGCATGGCGCATTGCACGCGGCCACCGTTGCAGAAAGCCTCGAGGCGGCGGGCTTCAATGTCCGATCGCAGATCATCTGGGCCAAGGATCGGCTGGTTCTCAGCCGCGGCGATTATCACTGGCAGCATGAACCCTGCTGGTATGCCGTGAAGAAAACCGGCAAGGGCCACTGGGCCGGGGATCGCAAGCAGACGACGCTGTGGCAGATTGCTAGCAAGGATCAGGATGCGGACACGGTGCACGGAACGCAAAAGCCGGTGGAATGCATGCGCCGCCCGATCCTGAACAATTCCAGCCCCGGTCAGATTGTCTATGAGCCGTTCATGGGGTCCGGCACCACGCTGATCGCAGCAGAATCCGCGGGGCGCGTGTGTTTCGGAATCGAGTTGAACCCGGCCTATGTCGATGTGGCCGTTCAGCGCTGGCAGCAGTTCACCGGTCAGGACGCTGTGCTGGATGGGGCCGAACAGACATTTGCGGAATGCGCGGACAAGTAGGGTTTTCGTTAAACAAGTGGTTTTTTAACGATTGAAGCAAACCCGACGTTGGTGAAGACTGCAGAGAACGGCCGGTAGGAGCCCATAGTGCCGAATGCTGCGCTTCGCGAGTTTTGATGCGATGTGCGGAAAGCAGTCATCGATCTGGAACGGAACAAGATCCAAGCAATGCTAAGCGTGAAAAGCCACATGATTCGGGTCGATGCGCCTACCCAGTTCAGGTAGCGTCGCCCAAACAAATACAGGATTTCCCAATGCATGGACGCGACGCACTCTTCCCGGAATTTGATCAACTGGTGGACGCAGAAAACGCGTTAACCGAACGCTTGAGCAGGGCGCGCCGTGACTATGTCAGTCGCAATGCGACTTCGGCGGAGTTAACGCCTGATTGGTTGGAGGAGTTGAAATCCAAGCGGTTTGAGCAGGCGGAAGATCTTGAACCGCTGATGGACTGGGTGATTGATGCGCTTGATACTGGCAGTGTGCAGATGACCCATCCGGGATATCTTGGCCTGTTCAATCCGGCACCTACCTTTGCCGCAGAATGTGCGGATCGGATCGCGTCGATGTTCAATCCGCAAATCTGTGTGTATTCCCATGCGCCTGCCGCTGTCGAAATCGAACAGCATGTCATCAATGAAGTGGCAATGCGCGCCGGGCTTCCTGTGGGATCGGGCGGACATTTCACCAGTGGCGGTGCCGAAGCCAATTCGACGGCTGTTTTATGTGCCTTGCAGGCGAAATGTCCGGATTATAGCGACAAGGGCATCTATGAATTCAGTGGTCAGCCGACGATCTACGTCTCGAAGGAAAGCCACCTTGCATGGTTGAAGATGGCACATTCCGCAGGAATCGGACGCAACGCCGTTCGATTGATCGCAACCGACGGCCAAGGACAGATGGATGCGGATTGTCTTGCGACCGCCATCGACGAGGACTTGCAAAACGGCTGCGTCCCGGTCCTGATCGTGGCCACGGCTGGCACCACGAATGCCGGGATGATCGACCCTCTCAATGCTTGTAGTGCTCTGGCGGAAAGGTATGGCATGTGGTTCCATGTCGATGCGGCCTGGGGAGGAGCAATCATTGCCAGCACCTCTTCCCGGTCTGCACTGGATGGCATTGAACATGCGGATTCGATCACAATCGACGCACATAAATGGTTTGCCACCACGATGGGGGCTGGAATGTTCCTGACCTCGCGCCCTGACATACCGGCACAGGTGTTCCGGATTTCGGCCAGCTACATGCCGGAAAGTGAGGTCGCCAAGGATTTCTATGTGAACACCAATCAATGGTCGCGCCGCTTCGTGGGATTGCGCCTGTTTCTCGCCCTTGGTGCAGCCGGATGGGACGGCTATGGAGACCATGTGGAACGCTCTATTCGCCTGACCAACCGTTTCACAAAAAACCTGAAGAAGGCGGGATGGTCACAGGCAAACGGGTCTCTCATGGGGGTGAGTTGCATGGTTCCGCCGGAAGGGCACGACGCTGTGCAACGCTGTGTTGATGCGGTTCACGCAGATGGTCGGTTCTGGATTTCCAAGGCAATGTTTGAGGGCAAACCGGTTTTGCGGGCCTGCGTCACCAACGGACGCACGGATGAAGCGACCATTGACCAGCTTACTGATTTCCTGACGACAATTTAAGGCAACGAAAAAGCGCCCACGTCAAAAACGGCGGGCTCTTTCGCAATACGTCAGCCAGCGCGCAGATGCGTGGTTGTCATGTCGATCAACAGACGACCAGTCTCTCCGCGAACCTCAGTGCGAATAACAATCAGTTTGCCGCCGCGTTTGACCGTTGTGGAGGTTGCAATCAGATCGCCCGCCTTTTCATTGCCCGACAGCACGGTATGAAGGTCTACGGCGAGTGGAAAACCCGACCCGTCTTCACCAATGCTGTCCAGATCACCAATGGCACACAAGGTTGCAGCGATATCGGCAAACCATATCAAGGCGCCGGCATGCATCGTTCCGAATGGATTCTTTGCAGCTTCGGTCACCGGCATTCTAGCAACAACACGCTCCGCCTCGCGGCTTTCAATGGTAAAGCCGATTTCGCCCTTCCACTCATTCTCGGCCAGTTTTTGTCTGATGTTCATTTCATACCCTCAACGTTCAGTGACAAGAGCATGCTTGCATCTGAAACACCTGAGGGCGACCCGAGTCTTGCGTATTTGGTTTTGTCGATGCGGGTGATGAAAACCGCCGCAACCAGACATTTGAGCAACTGCAGCGAAGGCCCGCAAAGTCCGCATCTGAGACATTGGTGAAGAACGCGGCGAGTGTCCGCTTCCACCTCTGGTCTGCTGTGACATTCAGAAATTCGTTGAAGAGGATGCTGTTCTGACAGGCGTTATCCCACCGGTTTATGAATGGACCAATATGCCAACGGGGCAGAACATCAGGAAATGCTGAACCATGGGAATTTCTCGCCGGAAATACGCCGAACATCGGGGTGTTTCGCACACAGCCGTCAACCGAGCGCTTAAAACCGGGCGCATCACGCTGGAATCCGACGGCACCATTGACCCGGTTAAGGCCGATCAGCGCTGGGCGACCCAGACCGACCCCTCAAAACAGCGGGTTCGCCAATCTGCACCCGCAACCAAACCAGTACCACAATCCGCGATCCGCGCGGTTGACGACACCCTGCGCGACGTTGGAGCAGCACCTGATGCGGGCGGCGGCGAGGTGTCCTTCCTGCGGGCGCGCATGGCCAACGAGGTGCTGAAGGCCCAGACAGCAAAGGTGCGGTTGCAGAAAATGAAAGGCGAGTTGGTTGATCGCGCGAAAGCCACCGCCATGGTGTTTGATCTGGCGCGGCGTGAGCGGGATGCCTGGATGAACTGGCCGCCGCGGGTGGCTGCTGACATGGCCGCCGAACTGGGGGTTGAGGCGCATCTGATGGAACAAGTGCTTGAACACCATATCCGCCAACACCTCGCCGATCTGGCGGAGATAGAGATTGAGCTCAGGTGACTTTGATGGCGCTGATGAAATCCACAAAGCTTGGCTGACAGGTCTCGCCCCCGACCCAGCGCTGACGGTTTCTGAGTGGTCTGATCGGCACCGGATACTCTCCTCACGCTCCGCCTCAGAGGCCGGGCCGTACCGCACGGCCCGCACGCCGTTCATGCGCGAGATTATGGATGCGCTGTCACCTTCGCACCCGGCGCGGCGCGTCGTGTTCATGAAATCAGCCCAGGTTGGCGCGACAGAGGGCGGTAATAACTGGATCGGGTTTTGCGTGCACCGCGCCCCGGGACCGTTTCTGGCGGTGCAGCCAACCGTGGATCTGGCCAAGCGGTTATCTCAGCAGCGGATCGACCCGCTAATTGAGGAAAGCCCGGCATTGCGGGACCTCGTGATGCCATCACGCACGCGCGATAGCGGTAACACGATCCTGGCCAAACGCTTTCCCGGTGGGCAGTTGATCCTGACCGGGGCAAACTCGGCGGTGGGCCTGCGCTCCATGCCCGCGCGCTGGGTGTTCATGGATGAGGTCGATGCTTACCCCGGGGATGTTGATGGCGAAGGGGATCCGATTGCACTGGCGGAAGCGCGCACCAACAGTTTTGGGCACCGCTCAAAGATATTCCTGGCGTCCACGCCGACAATCACCGGCGTTAGCCGGATCGAGCGGGAGTACGCATTGAGCGATCAACGCCGCTACCATGTCCCGTGCCCCCATTGTGGCGCGATGCAATGGTTGCAATTTGAGCGCCTGCGCTGGGAGCAAGGCCATCCGGAAACAGCACATTACGTCTGCGAGCATTGCGATGAGCCGATCGAGGAGCGGTTCAAAACGCAGATGATGGATGAGGCAAGCGGTGCCCACTGGATGGCAACAGCCGATGAGGAAACCCGCAAAAAGGCCGAAGCTGCGGGGCTGATCGGGTTTCACATAAACGGGCTTTATTCGCCGCTCGGCTGGCTCAGTTGGGCCGCGATTGCCAGAAAATGGGAAGAAGCAAAGGGCAATGAGGCCGCGCTTAAGACGCTGAAGAACACCATCCTTGGGGAGACCTGGCAGGAAAGCGGCGAAGCACCAGACTGGCAGCGCATCTATGAACGCCGCGAGCGCTGGGCGCCGGGCAAGGTGCCCGCACGCGGCTTGTTCCTGACGGCAGGGGCAGATGTACAGAAAGATCGCCTGGAAATCGATGTCTGGGCTTGGGGGCGCGGGCTGGAAAGCTGGCTTGTGGATCACATCGTCATCGAAGGGGGCCCGCAAGACCCGGAGGCATGGGTCGAACTTTCTGCTCTTCTCGGCCAAACATGGCAACATGAAACCGGTGCCAATATGCAAATCGGGCGCATCGCGGTCGACACAGGCTATGAGTCCGCCGCCGTTTATAGCTGGTCGCGCGATCAGTCCGCAGCGCAAGTGATGCCGATCAAGGGCATGGAGGGATTCAACCGCGCTTCCCCTGTGACCGGGCCCACTTTTGTGGACGCGACCATCGGCGGCAAGCGGCTCCGGCGTGGCGCAAAACTCTGGACGATAGCGACATCCACGTTCAAATCCGAAACCTACCGGTTTTTGCGCCTGCCACGCCCAACAGACGAAGAGAAGGCAGATGGTCAGGTTTTCCCGGCAGGGACAATGCATTTGCCGGATTGGATTGACGGTGAATGGATCAAGCAACTGACCGCCGAGCAACTGGTAACGATCAAGAACCGGCGGGGGTTTACCAAACTCGAGTGGCAGAAAACCCGCGAACGCAATGAAGCACTTGATTGCCGGGTGTACGCCCGCGCCGCCGCCTGGGTTTTCGGCGCTGACCGTTGGGCCGAGGCCACCTGGCGCTCGCTCGAGGAACAGGTCGGCATTGAGGCCGAGGAAACGCCCACCGCCGGGATGGTCCAGAAAAGTGAAAACGACCCACTACCAGAGCCGTCCCCCGAGCCAACCGCCGGGGTGCCGCGCGCAGCTCGGCGCAAACGGCGCGTCTATACGCCAAACTTCATGAGGTAGAAATGACCCTCTCAGACATGCAGGCCCAACTGGACGCACTTCTCGCGGCCCGCTTTCGAGGCGTGCGCTCAACCAATTACGACGGCAAATCGGTGACCTATGGATCTGACGCTGAAATGGCCCAGGCCATTGCTGATCTTGAAGCGCGAATTGCAGCCGAGATCAACGGTCCTCGTAGTCGCCTTACAAAAATTTACGCAAGCAAGGGGCTCTGAGATGGCTGTAATGATGAGGGGTGCCATGACCGGCGTGCGTCGCCGCATCGGCGCGCTCATTGGTGGGTTTGAAGCCGGGCTTTCCGGCCGCCGCCTGCTGAAATTCCAGGCGAGCCGGGCGCATGTGAACAGCCTGATTGCAGATGCCGGACCTACCATCAATGCCCGCGCCCGCTGGCTGGTGCGTAACAATGGTTATGCTCTGAATGCGCTTGAAAGCTGGGCAGGCAACGCCGTGGGTGACGGGATCAAGCCGACATCAAAACTTGCTAACGCGCCGACCAAGGCCCAAATTCAGGCGCTCTGGCAGGACTGGGTGGCGGAATCCGACGCAGAAATGCTGACGGATTTCTATGGGCTGCAGCGACGCGCGGCCCGCGAGCTGTTTCTGACCGGCGAAGTGTTCTTTCGGTTTCGCCCACGCCTGCCAGCTGATGGGCTGTCGGTACCGCTCCAGCTCCAGATGCTGCCCTCAGAAATGCTGCCGATCACTTTGAACCGGGAATTGCCTGGCGGTGGCATGATCCGCCAGGGGATCGAGTTTGACCTGATTGGACGGCGCGCGGCCTATTATTTTTTACGCCGCCATCCCGGTGACACCACAGATCCCAGACTGGCGGGCGAAATTGTGCGGGTTCCCGCAAATGAAGTAATCCACGTGATCGATCCGGTCGAAGCAGGGCAAGTGCGGGGCGTATCGCGGTTTTCTCCCGCCATCGTAAAACTGTTTTTTCTCGATCAATATGACGACGCTGAGCTTGATCGCAAAAAGGTCAGCTCGATGTTTGCGCTCTTCGTAACATCGCCCCAGCCCGACGGGCCGCTTGAATCAACTGATGAGCCCCTCGCAGTTGAGCCCGGCCAAGTCGTACGGCTGGATCCCGGCGAGGATGTCACCACCCCGTCGCCACCAGATTCCGGGCCAACTTATGAGCCGTTTCAATATCGTACACTCCTCCAGGTGTCCGCCGCACTGGGTATTCCCTATTCCTATGTCAGCAATGATTTGGCCAAGGCCAACTTTGCCAATTCAAGGCTGTCGATCATTGAGTTTCGCCGCCGCGTGAGTGCCTGGCAGCGGGGTGTCTTGATCCACCAGCTCTGCAAACGGGTCTGGGCACACTGGATGGACACGGCCGTGATGGCGGGTGCGCTCAAGCTGCCGAATTATCAAGCGGATCGACGCGCCTGGCAAAAATGCGACTGGCTGCCGCCAAAATGGGACTGGGTTGATCCTCTAAAAGACATCAACGCCGAAGTGACGGAGATTGAAGCCGGGCTTAAGAGCCGCTCCATGGCTATGGCGCAACGGGGGTACGATGCCGACCGGGTTGACGCAGAGATTGCCGAAGATCGGCTGCGCGAAGCATCCTTTGGTTTTGATTTTCGCCGACCGGGTTCGCCGGCGCAGGGGGCAGGCCAGAACGCAGACCAGGACGTGCAAACGCCGGATGATCCTGCCGGGGGCACCGCCAAATGACTCTGAAAACACCACCACACGGGACGCGGTTTCCCCTGACGAACCGGCCGCTGGCGATTGCGCCACGGGCTGTCGACGCGATGATGACCGTACCGACTGCCTTGTTTGATGCGGAAACCTCTACCACCCGGCGTGATCCCGGATGGGACCTTGTTGAGGGTGGCATCGCTGTGCTGCCGGTTCTTGGCCCCCTCATGCAGCGTGGAGATGAATTTACCCGCTGGCTCGGGATCGCAACCTATGACGACATTGCCGATGCCGCCTCCGAGGCCTTTGCAAACCCTGGCGTGAGCGGGGTGTTGTTGGAGATCGATAGCCCGGGCGGGGAAGTCGCGGGACTGTTTGATCTCGTGGATCATCTGGCCGCCCTCAAGACCACCTCGAAAAAACCGCTCTGGTCGGTCGCGCGCGAGCAAGCCCTGTCAGCGGCCTACGCCATCGCCACTGTGTGCGACAGGATTTATGTGACGCAAACCGGCGAGGTCGGTTCGGTTGGCGTACTGGCTGTGCATCTGGACATTACCGCCCGGGACGAGACCGAAGGCACAAAATATGCGCTGATCCACGTCGGGGCCAAAAAGACCGACGGTAATCCACACATCCCGCTCTCAGACAGGGCTGCAAGCGATATCCAGGCGGATGTGAACGATCTCTACGCAAAGTTCACGACCCGCGTGGCCCGCCATCGCCGCATGAGCAGAGAGGCCGTCATTGCCACCGAAGCTGCGATTTATCGCGGGCAGCATGCGCTTGAAGCCGGGCTTGCTGATCGGATTGGCACAATCGAAGCCGCAATTGGCGATTTCGCAGCGATGCTTGATGCGCCCGGCTTCCAACCTTCTCAAACCCGCCCGCAAAACCCCCTCAGCCCATCCGCCGAAAGGAACACCTCCATGACCACGAATGCAAAACCGGGTGCAAAACCCACCGTAACGGCCGATCCTCCCGCCAATCCGCAAGGCACGGCCAATGAACCGGCGACCCCTCTTGCTACCGCCGAGCCCGCGCCCGTGGTTGCTCCGACAGCTCAGCCCGTCCCTGCTGCCCCTGTGCCCGTGGCCGCGGTACAAACTGCGCCGGAAGCAGGCGCTCAATTGGCCGATACCATCCGCGCGGAAGCGGCTGAAATCGCCGGGATCGCAGCCCAAGCGGCAAAGCTTGGGCTCACGATCGATACCGCCGAAGCGGTGCGTGCGGGCACCAATCCCGATGCTTTGCGCCAAACGGTGCTTGAGCAATTGGCAAAGCAGAGCGCAGCCTCAGCCATTGTGCCCGCCCTCCCAGCACCAGTTGATAATCTCTCGCCCACGGAAAGCCCGATCGTACAGGCAGCAAAAGAAGCCGCCGGGATCAATCCCGCCTGATCCGTCGCCATCCACACTAAATCCATAAAGGAACGCTGAAATGCCTGTTCTCAGCCAAGCGCCCAGCATGGGCGACCTCCTCAAATATGAGGCTAATGCAAACTACACTCGCGAGGCCGTGACTCTGCTTGCCGGGTCAAACTATGCCATTGGCTCGGTTCTTGGGATTGTCACCGCCAGTGGCAAATACACGCTCTCGCCTGACACTGGCACAACTGGTGAAGAGGTGGCCAATGCTGTGTTGATTGAGGCAGTCGACGCCACAGCCGCTGATGCCACTGGTCTCATTCTAGCACGCGGCCCCGCAATCGTCTCAAAAACGCAGCTTACCTATGACGCAAGCGTCAGCTCGGCCGCCAAGATCACCGCTAAAGAAAAACAGCTCGTCGCCGCTGGAATCATTCCCCGCGATGCCGCCTAAAACCTCGTAGCCCCACCCTTTTCAAGGAAACTCCCCATGCCGACCATCATCAATCCTTTTGCCGCGGATGGGTATTCGCTCGCGGACATGACCCGTGCCATCAACATCCTGCCCAATCTCTATACCCGCCTTGGGCAAATGGGCCTCTTTACCTTTCAGGGCGTGACCCAGCGCAGCGTTGTCATTGAACAACGCGAAGGCGTTCTGAGCCTGTTGCCCACGGCCCCGCTTGGAAGCCCGGCTACGGTCGGCTCGCGCGAGGGCCGCTCGATGCGATCCTTCGCTGTGCCGTGGATCCCTCATGACGACGTGATCCTGCCCCAGGATATCCAGGGCGTACCGGCGCTGGGTTCGGGTGATAGTGCCGATCCGCTGGTGGCAATGATGACCCGCAAACTCACACTCATGCGCAACAAGCACGCCCAGACCCGGGAATATATGGAAATGAATGCCCTGCGCGGGATCATCAAGGATGGGGCCGGAACCACACTTTACAATTATTTCACCGAGTTTGGCATCACCCAGAAATCGGTGGACTTTGTCCTTGGCACCGCCGGCACCAAGGTACAGCAGAAGGTGCGCGATGTCATTCGCGACATCGAAACCAACCTCAAAGGCGAAAGCATGACCAGCGTGCACGCGCTTGTCTCCCCTGAGTTCTTTGACAAGCTGATCGGTCATTCTGCCACCGAAACCGCCTATCAGTATTACAGCGCCACCGGCGCCCAGCCCTTGCGCGAAGATATCCGCCGCAACTTCCCTTTCGCCGGCATCCTGTTTGAAGAATATAATGCCTCCGTCACACTTTCGACCGGGGCATCTGAGAGACTGATCCCTGCAGGCGAGGGTATCGCGTTTCCCATGGGCACGATCGACACCTTCACGACCTACGGCGCACCTGCCAATCTGATCGAGGCCGCCAACACCGTCGGCCTGCCGCTCTATGCGCGACAGCTGCCGCGTGATCGTGGTGACGGGATCGATCTTCTGACTGAAGCTTCGATCCTACCGGTTAACAAACGCCCGGCGCTGGCTGTGCGGTTGTTCTCCTCAAACTGAGGCCGGTGACATGAACGCCTTTGCCGCCGCCATGGATGCGATATTCGCAGATGCAAACATGGCGGTGGATGCAACATGGACGCCGGGCGGCGTTGGCCCGGAAACACCGTTGCGCATCATTCGCAAGGCACCGGATGAACTGACGGAATTCGGGGCTGCGCGCATTCTGTCCGATACCCTGATCGTCGATATTCGCGTGAGCGAGGCTCCGGGTTTTGCGGCAGGCGACACGGTCGATATTGGTCGTGTGCCATATACTGTCCAGGGGAAGCCTCGGCGTGATCGCGAGCGGCTGATCTGGACGGTGGAGCTGGTGCCCACATGAAGCTGGATGTTGAGTTCACACCGGGCCTGGTGGCGCGGCTGGAACAGGAGATCAGGGCCGGTGAGCGTGCGGTCACCGCTGCGATGAAGGTGGCCGGGGCTGAGTTAAAACAGGGCTGGCGGGAACAAATCACCCGCGCGGGGTTGGGGCACCGCCCGCCGCGCACTATCCGAAACAAGACTTATCCGACCAGCGGCGAGAGCATCAATGCAGCGGCCTTCGTCTGGAGCAACGCCCCGGAAATCCTCAATGCCCATGATCGCGGCGCGCTGATCCGCTCGAAAACCGGGTTCTGGTTGGCAATCCCGACCGAGGCCGCCGGAAAGGGTCGTGGTGGTGCGCGTCTGACACCAGGGGAATGGGAGCGCCGCCGGGGTATGCGGCTCAGGTTCATCTATCGGCGCAATGGTCCCAGCCTGTTGATCGCCGAGAAAGCGCGGATCAACACGCGCGGGTTGGCTGTCGCCTCGCGTGCCAAGACCGGTCGCGGGCAGATCAGCGCGCCGATATTCCTGCTGGTGCCGCAGGTGAAGTTGAGGAAGCGGCTTGATCTGGCGCGGGATGCGGAAAAGGTGGCGGATCGGGTGCCGGGGTTGATTGTGGGGAAGTGGGCAAATAGTTGAGCAACACTTCAAATATTGCTGCTCGTGTCAGCCCTTTGGCGGATATGGGTCCTTTCCGTAGGTATTCCTTTCCCGAATTCGGCCGTTCTCGCCGTGTATTAGCATTTCACTGCTTTGGTTGATGGCAGTCTTGCGGGCGGCTTTTATTGCCTCACGCTGAGTCGGGTGAACTGATGAAGCACGCTGGCTCCCAGCACCTTTGACAGCCCACCCCTCTGAATGGGGCACAACATGTTGATTCCTCTTGGACATAGTGACGCTCCTTGCGCTCGTTTCGTTGACAGAAGTAACAACTTAGTGTTTACGTATATATCAAAAAACTGCGCTTATCAACCAAAACGAAAAATTGGGAGAGGATCACATGTTTGGACAAAGACTCAGACTTGCAAGAAAAAAAGCCGGACTCTCAATGCAGGGTTTGGCCGATCGTGTTGATCCAAAAGTTACCGCACAAGCTATCAGCAAATACGAAGCTGAGAAAATGATGCCCTCCTCTGCTGTGCTGGTTGGAATCGGCAAGGCATTGGACGTTTCTTTAGACTTTTTGATGGGTGGGCAAGTCGAGGCTCTTGATGGTGTTGAGTTTAGAAAGCATTCAGGAACTTCGGCCCGGGATCGTGCCATGGCCGAAGCAATCGTGATCGAGAAGCTCGAAAACTATTTGGCCATCGAAGATATCCTGGAGCTGGAGGAGCCGGAAGGTTTGTTTGACGGGCTGCGCTGTGACCAAATCGATGATGAAGGCCATATTGACGCGAAAGCTATGGAAGTAAGGGAGAAATGGTCACTCGGCGTTGACCCGATCCCGAGTATGATCGCCTTGCTGGAAGACAAAGGGATTAGGGTAATTGAAGCCGATTTGCCCGAGCGGATCAATGGTCTTGCATGTACCGTTAATCGAAGTGGTAACCGTCCGGAAGTTGATGTGATCGTCGTTTCATCCCGCACCAATGTTGAGCGGAAACGCTTCACCTTGGCCCATGAATTGGCGCATCGTGTTATCACTGCAACTGGAAACGAAAACATAAAGTTAGAGAAGGCCATGAACCGGTTTGCCGGGGCTTTTCTAGTACCTCATGAACACTTGGAAACCGAGGCTGGACGCAACCGGCACGGTATGACCTATCACGAAATTATCCGTCTGAAATGGACTTACGGTGTGTCAGCTGCTGCAATGCTGATGCGGCTTGGCCAGGTAAGAATTCTCTCACAAAGCGCTGTCGACTATGCCTTTCGCTCGTATGCAAGATCTTGGCGTCACAAAGAACCAGAACCAATAGAGCATGATGAAGGGTTTGCGGCATTTGAAAAGCCTCAGAGGTTTGAACGTCTCGTCTGGAGGGCGCTCGGCGAAGAGTTGATCTCACCCGTTCGTGCTGCACAGATGCTCAAATTGTCGCTTCAGGCTGTCGAAAGTGACATCAGGGGGCCGCTTGAGCCGTGAATTGTGTCGTCGTCAATGATGCGTCATGTCTGATTGACCTACGAAAAGGTCAGCTTCTTCATGTTCTTTGCAAGCTCCCCTACAGGTTTATTGTGCCTGTACCCATCAGGGAATCCGAGCTCCTTGACTTTACGAAGCAGGAATGGCGCCTCCTCGATAGCGATGGCATGGAGACCTATGACCTGCCACCGGACCTCATGGCTGAAGTATTCACGGTAAAAAGTCAAGGGTCATGCCTAGCTGAGGGGGTCTTCTCTTAGGTATCGTAGCAAGAGCTTTG
>CAZMNO010000048.1:0-27188 GCA_964567685.1 uncultured Rhodobacter sp.
CACTTAACCAAACCCGCGCGCTTGCGTCAGAGCGGGTTCACTAAACGCTTACGATTGATGGCGAACAGCCCCAATTCATCACCCGCGAGATATTGGGGATCATAGCGACAATACTTCTCTTATTTCCTTGGTGGAGACCTCGTGTGATGCTTTGTTCATGATTACTCTACCCGCATCGAGTCCGAGAAACAGGTCAGAGATGTTAGTCAAAAAACTCAGGTTCTGTTCGCATAAGAGGACCCCGATCCCAGCCGCGACCCGTTCCTTCAGACAGTCAGCCATATGATCGATGTTTTCTGGCTGAACACCTTCCGATGGTTCGTCCAGAACAATAATCTTTGTGTCTTCGATCATAGCCCGGACAAATGCCAAGATTTTCCTCTCACCTCCGGACATAGTTCCGGCGGGTTGATCCAGTCGCTCGGCCAATCTGGGAAATCTGTCGAAGTATCGATCCGGGTTTTCCCGGTTTTGCCCGAGATTCAGGTTTTCCCTGACGGTCAGATCGTCGAAGACCATGGATGTTTGCGGCATGTATCCGATACCAAGGTGCCTCCTGGCATGGGCAGCATGGTTGCCGATAGGATGTCCATGCAGGTAGATTTCACCCTTGGTCGCGGAAAGCCCACCTTGGACCATTCGGGCCAGGGTGGTTTTGCCAACGCCGTTTCGACCGAACACACCAAGTACACCACCAGCCTCGATCCGGGCGGACACGTCAAAGAGGACGTTCGTGTCCCGATACCCTCCGGTCAGGTTCTTGATTTCCAGAAGTGCGGTCATTTCGTACCCCCAGCGTAGACGGCCTGAACCTCAGGGTTGCCTCGAACCTTTTTGAACGTGTCGAATGCCAGGACCTGGCCCAGATGCAGGACGAGCACCTTGTCAGAAATCGCTTCAACGATGCTCATGTCATGTTCGATTACGATGACCAACCCGCCAGTATCCGCCTGGTATTCCCGGACCAGATTGGTCATCAGAGCCGTCTCATCGGGGGACAGTCCTGCACAGGGTTCGTCCAGCAGCAGAACCGTTGGTTCAGCGGCGATGGTCATAGCGTATTCCAGGAATTGCCGATGTCCCTGAGGCAAGTGTTCGACCGGTTGACTGAGTTCCTCCTGAAGTGGAACCGAGGGGTGCTTCAGAAGTTCCGAAAGAGGTTTTGATCGCCACCGGAAAGTCGATTGAAAGAACAGATCAATCGGTTTTGCCCGATTTGCCATCATGGCAATTGCCAGATTCTCGGACACGCTCATGGAAAAGAACACCGATGGTACTTGCAGCTTTCTCCCTATCCCACTTGCAAGAGCTTTATGAGGTGGTCTGGAATCAATCCTGGCTTCTCCCAGTGAGATACTCCCACCAGTCAGGTGGAGGTTGCCAGTGATGGTATTAAGGGCACTGGTTTTGCCTGCCCCGTTTGGCCCGATGATACTGATAATGCCCGTGGCGGGTGTTTCGAATGAAATACCGTTCAGGATACGGACGACACCAATACTTAGTTGAACATCGTCAAACCGAAGCGGAACATTCTCTTCGTGGTTGTTCACCCGTGAAACGCTTTTTTCTGGTTGTGGCTCCATGAGTTTTTTCGGCCAGAAACGCCGGAAGGCAGTTTCCAACAATTCAGCGATCCCACCGGGGGCTTTCAGCACCACGAGAATGAAGGCGATGGCCATCAGTAGTTCCCAGTACGGGAAGCTGTCCCGCAACTCGGCAGAGGCCCAACCCACTATTACGGCTCCGATCAATGGGCCAAGCACATGAAAACGGCCTCCCACAGCGGTGAGAATGACCATCTCAGCGGAAAGGGCAAATCCCGTCGAAGTTGGTGTCACGATACCTTGGTGCGACGCAAACAATCCCCCGGCCAATGCGGCAATGACTGCGGAAAACGCAAAGACCGCACCCTTGATGGCGTGGGTTGGGAACCCAAGCAGTTGCAGCCGGGGTTCGTTATCGGCGACGGCCCGGGCGATCAGGTTTACCGGAAGCCTGTTCAGGACGAACAGAAGCAAGCTGACCACAACGGTCGCGGCGACAATGACGTAGTAGAGCCCTCCGAAAGGATCGAGGCCCCCGAGGCCGCTGAAACCACTCAGCCCATTGAAGCCTCCGGTCAGGTTGGTCGCCGTCCCCGCAAGCTGTTCCGCAATCATCACGAGGGCCAGTGTGATCAAGGAGAAATACGGCCCGCTCTCGTTTCGGCCACGAAAGATGAGCGTTGCCAGAAGAAAAGCAATTGCAGCCATGGCGGATAAAGCAGCGACGGCCAGGAACAGGTCCAGGAATAAGCCCCCTTCGGCTTTCAGCGTAATAGCCGTGACATAGGCTGCGATGCCAAAAAACAGGGCCTGTCCAAGCGGCAAGACGCCAGTCTTCCCCCAGAGAAAGCCGATCCCCTGGGCCGCAATACCATAAATCAGGTAAAGCCCGATCTGGTAGGCTGTGAAATCCCCGAAGAGTTCTGGGATTAGCAGAAGGATCGCCAGAAGCAGACTAACGGGAAGAAGAACGGATGCCATCGGGTTTCAGCCAGAGAAAGAGAATGGAAAGGGTCAGTACCGCCAGATACCCATAGGTCTGACTCGCGATTGCCCCGAGGAATGACTGAGTGCCTGCAATGATCCCGGCACCAATCCCAAGCCCTTCGAGACTACCAAGTCCGCCAACGACAAGGGCGAAGAACGAACGGATCAGATAATCGAGGCCCATCATCGGTTCAATCCGGATGGTTGGTGCCAGTATCAACCCGGCCAGTCCGGCAGTGCAGCAGCCAAAGACAAATGCTCCGGCAGAAAGTCGAGCTGTATTGATCCCAATTGCCTCGGCCAAATCCGGGTTGCCGACCATTGCTTTGATCTGGGTTGCCACCTTTGATCTGGTGTTCCACCAGTATAGGCCCGCAAACGCCAGAACGATGCCGATGATCACTGCAACACGGTATGCGGGATAGTCTGCCCCAAGGATGTTTGCCGTCCCGGTTATGGGTGGGCTAACCGATTGGTAGCCACGACCAAAGAGCAGTTCCACGGCCTCCCGGAGAAGAATGGCGATACCCCAGGTGGCCAGAAGGCTGTCAAACATCCTTCCATAAAGGTGTCGAATAATTGTCCTCTCAAGGGCGTAAGCAACGATTGCCACCGTCACCAGGCACACCGGGAGTTGCAGCCATCCCGGCAAACCCAATGACGTTGTGATGACCGGGGCATAGGCCCCGATCATCACGAATTCCCCATGTGCCATGTTCATGATCCTGAGCTTGCCGAACACGATGGCAAGCCCCAGGGCGATCAGAGCTAAAGTGCTGATCTGCCAAGCCAGGTTCAGGAGGAGGACTGACGACATGGGCGGGAGATCAGTCTGAGCAGGCTTCGGATGACGCCACGCTGTCAAACGACGTGACGACATTGAAGGCCCCACCGCTGCCATCAGCGAGATAGATCGTCTGGGCCATATGACGCCCGGTCAGGGTGTTGTCGCCACGTGGGGTGCTCCAGGTGGTGCCCTCTGCTGCTGCATCCATTGCTGCAACGTCCAGACTTCCTGCCTTGTTGGCGAGAGCGGCCAAAAGCATCAGACCTTCGTATGCCGACTGACCAAGACCGTTCAAAGCCGGAGCATCTGTCCCAAACGCAGCCGAATAGTCAGTTGCAAAAGATGCCGCAGCCTCGGTTTTGATTGAGGCAAAGTATCCAGAGGACGAGAACAGCCGATCTGCGTTGTCGGCACCGATACCGCCAAGGGTGTTTTCCTCGATCAATGTACCGAGACGGATGGCTTGGTCATCCAGACCAAAACCGGCAAAGCTGACGTTGAAACCAACAGAACCACCGCCCACGAGTGTGATCAGTACCGCGTCTGCACCGCTTTCTTTGATGCGTTGAAGCGACGAGTCGAACTCGGAAACTGTGAAGGGTAGGTATTCTTCACCAACGACTTCACCGCCTGCATCGGCAATGTAGCCTTTCGCAAGGGCATTGGTATCGCGGGGCCAATTGTAGTCATGCCCAATCAGATACCACTTCGACACACCTTCTTTTTCTGCCAAATAAGGGATAACCGGAGCAAGCTGCTGGCTTGGCGTTTCACCGGTAATGTAAAGACCGTTCGCACAGGAATTACCTTCGTAAACCGGTGTGTAAACATACGGGACCTGGCCATTGAAACGCCCAATAAGGGCTTCCCGAACCGCCGAGTCATGCATGCCGACGAAAGCTTTAACACCTTCACCTTTCCACAAACGCAGTGCGGCCTGAGCAGCCTCAGCCGGGGGAACACCAACATCAGCGAAGATCAGTTCGATCTGTTCACCGTTGATACCGCCACTTGCATTAATCTTCTCTGCGGCAAGTGTTGCTGAATTCCGCGTGGATGGTCCGAAGAGGCCCGCAGGACCACTGTCAGGTACAAGCACGCCAACCTTGATATCGGCAACAGCCGATACGGTTCCGAGTGTCAGGGCCACCGTGGCACTGGACAATAGTTTCGTTGTCTTTTTCAACATGAAGTTTCTCCCTTTGTTGAAATTGGCGTCTATTGCGCCATTGCTTTTTCTGCTGCCCTTGCCAGGGCCAGCAGCAACCGGTCCATTCCTGGTAGGGCATCGAATTCGATCCCGACCGGAAGGCCCGACTTGATGGGACATGGAAGCGAAATGCCGGGGGCCCCGACATTCGATCCCAGATCGGTGTTACGGATGTAGGTCGGAAAGGTCGGAACCTGTTCACCGTTCAAGGTGACAGTCTCGTCCTCACCGATGGGTCTTGCTGGCAATGGTGTCGTCGGGAAGACGATTGCGTCGAGTCCATGCTCTTCGAAGACCTGGCCATATATCTGCCGCATGGCTGGGCGATGCACATCCATCGCTGCCCTGTATGCTGCTTCTGGCATGGCCTCATCGCCAAGCTGACTGCCGATGGCCCCAGCAACATCCGGAGAACCAATGCCCGCCACCAGTGTATCGAACGAAACGTCGGGTGCATGCTCGGCCAGATAGGCGGGAAGATCACGCATGACCTCGTAAAAAACTACCGGGAAACTGAAGGCTTCATTATGAGGCCAGATCGGCTCAAAACTGACTTCGACCAGCTTTGCACCTGCGGCTGACAAAACCGAGAGTTGGTCATCCACGACTTTGGCAACCACCGGATCAAGATTATCGAAGAGCATCTGTCTGGGAACACCCAGCGTCACATTCGCCAGATCGATGTTGGCAACTTCGGTGCCGTCGCCTGACAGAACACCGTCAAACAAAACTATATCTCGGACACTCCGGGCAATCGATCCGACCGTGTCACGGGTGTGAGAGATAGGAATGACACCGTCACCATCATAACGCCCAGATGTCGGGCGGAAACCGATGACCCCACATAAAGCAGCCGGGATGCGGCAAGACCCGCCTGTGTCAGTGCCAAGCCCGGCGGGGAATATCCCTGCTGCGATTGCAGCGGCAGTCCCACCTGATGATCCACCTGGGATCATTGTCGGGTCTGTTGGATTTCGGACCGCACCGGTAACCGCATTATTGGAGGTAATCCCGAATGCCAGTTCGTGCATCCCGGCCTTGGCCCCAATAAAACCACCTGCCGAGTTTATCCGCTGTATTGCCCCGGCATCTGTAGCCGGAGTGTGGTCAAGAAGAGCACTTGTGCCGCCCGATGTGGGATAGGTTGTTGTATTGATGTTGTCCTTGGCAACGACAGGAAGGCCCGATAACGCAGCGTCAGGGTAGTTCTCATGGGCTTCAGTTGCTGCCCGGACCACATAGTTTGCGTCGAAATTCTGTAACGCATTCAGGTCCGCCCGTTTCGCAACCCGATCTGCCAAAGCTTCCGCATATTCAGCCGCTGATAGCGATCCGTCTTTGATAGCAGCTACCGCAGCCGTTGCATCCAAACGCTCCAAATTCAGCGTCATTCTCGCCTCCCTGATGATTGAGAGACAGGATAGAAACTGAAGGGTTAGATTCCTATCATCACAAATGATGATTTTTCTCAGCCAGGAACTGGGCCAGTTGGGTGCGACGGTTGAGGCCCGATTTTCTGAATATGGACGCGATGTGAGACCTGAGCGTGGGTTTGGAAAACCCCAGCTTTCCGCAAATCTCGTCATCGGTCAGACCCGTGACCAGAAGGTCCGCAACCTCGGCTTCCCTGACCGTAAAACCCAGATCATCCGCTATTTGAGCGAACCTGAGCGAAGGCATTTGCTCCACAGCACTCTGGGCTCGAATGAGGGCGTTGACGAGGCTTGGCCCAACGGCATCCACGATCTGGGCATCTCTGGGCGTGAAATCTTCCCTGTTTGCTCCCCGCCAAATCCTTAGATCACCAATATTGTCACCCTGGTCATACGCAAAGAAATTCATGCCATAGCAAAGACCATCCTGCTTCAGGAAATCATTGAAGAACTCGGTCCGAACCAACCGATCATGCCTCATGACCTCGCTGACAGGTGTGGCTTTCTTTCGCTTTTGTAGAGTTGGAGTGATCGGGTCGTGGAACTGGAAGTAGCTTTCGTACCGGCGAAGGTTGTCATCAGTCATATTGATCTGGACGCAAGAAACAAATTTCTGAGAATCTTCGTCCCAGACATATGAAGCGAAATAATCCGCCTTGAGGAGATCAAGCATCTTCTGACCCACACGCCGCCGGACCTCGGAATGGTCAAACACACCACTCAGGTCACGCATGATCGAAAAGATCAATTCGGCTTCTTCGTCGGTTAGATTCACGGTCTCTGGCTTTCTGCATCGACACCACATTGTTCCAGTTCTCAGTGAAACGAGCAAGTTTGTATCTATACGTGCTGATCTGCTAACTGTCGGGTCAATAGTGCTGCGGTACACAAAGAAGCACATATATTCGTGGAATCCCCGCAATGAAACCGCAATGAAACAACACAACTCGAACGAAATCACCGAAACAGAATCCCAATAAAACAAGGGTTTTCAGATTATTGAAAACTCTGAAAACGCCTTCGGGAGGCAGGGGCCGGAGGTTCGAATCCTCTCACTCCGACCAATTAAAACAGAGACTTACGCAACATTTCGAGCCTCCCGTTGAGAATATTGTCTCGTATTTGTCTCGGCGAAAGGGTTAATTCCCAGCGGATTTAGGAACTTCGGTTAGGTCTGAAAATGCCCGACCTATCCCCCGAAGAACCCGCTCCAAGCGGCAAATCCGACATTGATGCACGGTGTAGAGAATAACCGGAACGGAGCCCCTTTCTGACAAATGCCGCAGGATCAACGAACTGGTGCGAAGCGGTTGATAATTGCCATTCCCCGTTACCACCAACTTTCTCAATTGAGGGTAGTGAACCCTGACGTAGCTTTTACATTTCTACCTATTTGCCATGAAAGAAGACTTCCACTGCCAAACCGATTGTACCATTCTCAATCGGCTAACGTGGGAAGGCATCGGCGGTTTGAAACGATCCGTAAAACAACTTGCAGCGAACGGTTTAAAGATCCGCTGAAGTGCCCCGTGGATCATTCAAAACGCCAGTTCTTCGCTTTCCTGCCATAAGTTCGCGTTCCCGCTCGGCAAGCGCCTCACGGGTTGAAACTCGAACATAATCGATATGAGCGGCGGCGGCGGCTACCGCATCTTCGGCATTTCCAGAACAGACAGCTTCACCAAGGTCGCGGTGCTGCTTGAGTAATAGTTCTGAAACTTCATCTATGTTCATCAGTTCCCGGCGGTTAAAAAACACTGCACTTCGGTTGAGTTCGTAAAGTGAAGCCATCATGTGAATGAGTGTGCGGTTGTGGCTTGCATCGACGATCGCGCTGTGAAGGGCGGCGTCAAGTTCAGCACCGCGTTCATGATCCGCCTGCTCATGGGCTACTGTCATCTCTTCCATAATCGCACCAATTGTCTTTCGATCAGTTTCAGTTCCGCGGGTTGCGGCAAGCCGGGCCGCGAAACACTCTTGCTCACGCCGATATTCAAGTTGGTCAAAAATGGCTGACGGGTGGCGACGGTATAGATCAATCAATGCGGGAGACATAGCGGCGGCACCCAGGCGTGAGATATAAGCACCGTCCCCGGCGACAATACTGATCAAGTTCCTTTCTTCCAGGATTTGCAGCGCTTGCCTTACCTTTGGGCGGGAAACTGCAAATTTCTCAGCCAATTCACGTTCTCCCGGAAGCTTTGTCGCTTCTTTCAGAACGCCGCTCAAAACTAAGGATTCGATCTGCGCAACAACAGAGTTTGAAACGGATTCATGCTGGATCGGATCGAATAGATCTGATGATACTTTCAAGACTTTATTGTTTGGCATCTGGTTCGAACCTGTTTCATTCTTTCAGCGGCGGGTAGTCGAAACTGAAGCTTTCTATTTGATAACTAACCTCAAAATGTGGCTCACGCCACTGAATTTTTTGAATGGTAAACTAACTTGACCATATATCTGTGGTATACTAAGTTTACCGCATCGGTGCGATTCGCGTATTGTGACAAGCGGCCGACCGGCTGCGTAAGTTTAGGGAGACCAAAATGAAATCCAAATTACTCGCCGCAGTAGCAAGCATGGCACTTGTTTCTGGCGCGGCATCAGCGCAAGTAGTGATCGAAATGACCGCCGCCTTCGGGAAAAACCTGCCGATCCTCGGCACGGGTGCGGTTAATTTTGTAACCAAAGTAAATGCAATTTCCTCGGACGTTGAGTTTGAGCATTACGATCCGGGCAAGCTTGTACCGACACTGGAAGCGCTTGACGCAGTTTCCAGCGGCTCTGTTGACGCAGCATTTGCGACAACGGGTTACTGGCAGGGCAAAATGAATGCCGCCTCACTGTTCTCGGCAGTGCCATTCGGCCCGGAAGCCGGCGAATACATGGGCTGGATCCTGTATGATGACGGCGCTGCCCTGTGGCAGGAAATGTATGACACCAACGGCTACAACGTGGTTGCGCAGCCTTGTGGCGTGATCGCGCCTGAAACTTCGGGCTGGTTCAAAAACGAAATCAAATCGGCCGCAGATCTTGAAGGTCTGAACATGCGCTTCTTTGGCCTTGGTGCCAAGGTCATGCAGAAGATCGGTGTTTCGACATCTCTGCTTGGTGCATCTGACATCTTCCCGGCACTGGAGCGCGGTGCGATCGACGCAACCGAATTTTCCATGCCGAAAATCGATGCGCGTCTTGGTTTCCACAAGATCGCCAAGTACAACTACTTCCCCGGTTGGCACCAGCCCTCAACCTTGTTTGAACTCCTGATCAATAAGGACGTTTATGAGGGTCTGTCCGATGCTGCCAAAGTGCAGATCGAAGTTGCCTGCCTGGCCAACTTTGCCACTACTCTGGCTGAAGGTGAAGCCACCAACTATGCCGCGATGGTTGACAACGTTGAAAACAACGGTGTGAAGCTGATGCAGTGGGATGCAGAAATGCTGGCGCTTTACAAGAGCACCTGGGATGAGGTTGCTGCCGAGCTGGCAGAGGGCGACCCGTTCTTCCAGAAAGTCTGGGCCGACCTGCAGGATTACCGCACTGGTTACGCGGTTTGGGCTAAAAACATCTACTTGCCGCGTTAAGATTAGCGGATAGTCTGACGAAAGGGCGGCGTAACTCTCGCCGCCCTTTTTTTAGGCCAAATGGGAGAATGGGCATGTCTGGCGAGTTTGATGAAACAACTTTCGCAACCAGCGATCCTGGCGACAGATACCGCAATTCCAGGTTTTTAGGTGATCGCCTGATGATCCGCATCGGAGATGCCGCGGCCTGGATCTTTCCCATTCTGCTGTTAGCAATTGTCACCCAGGTGTTTATCCGCAAGGCCGGATACAATCAGGCCTGGCTGGATGACGCCCAGTGGTGGATGTATGGCTTCGCTATGCTGGTCGGATTTGGTTACGCCATCACCACAGACAGCCATGTGCGGGTGGATATCCTGCACCAGAATTATTCAAACAAAAAGAAGGCCCGGATCGAGGTCTTATCGATCGGTTGGTTGCTCTTGCCGTTTTTGGTGATGATGAGCGACATCCTGATGCATTATGCCTATGCCTCTTGGCGGACCGGCGAAGGTTCAGACAGCCCGAACGGGTTGCATATGCTCTATCTTTTGAAAATGTCGCTGCCAGTTCTGTTTGTCGCCGCTATCTGCGCGGCCTGGGCGGTTCTTAAAAGAAACCTGGAAAAGCTGACGGAACCTTCACTATGGAAAATGCTGCTTTTCTCGTTGCCCGCCAGCTGGTTCGTGGCTGAGAGGGCCGTTTATTACACGCTTTGGTGGTTTATCCGGCTGACACAGCCCGATCTCAACCCGCGGCGCATCGGTAAAGAAGCGCTGGTTGAGCACACCGTCTGGATGGGACTTGCATTGGTTCTGGTCGTTGCGGGCATCGCGTTCGCAAAAAACCGTAACGCGGCGAAAGGCTAGGGTCATGGGTATTCTTTCCGCAATGGGCACCGTTATGGACCTGAACCAGTGGATGGTTCTGGGGATGTTCGTCACCTTTATCATCATGCTGTTTCGCGGCGTCCCGGTGGCCTACGCACTGGTTGGTGTCGCTTTGATTTTCGTATTGATCGGCGAGGTTGTGCTGGATCCCAGCCGCAAGCTGATCAATGAATTCATCGAGTTCAAACGCACCGGCATCACCTATATCAAGCTGTCGGCCAATGGCGGGCGGTTCTTTGGCGGGATCATCAAGAACCCGGTTCTGGTCGCGCTGCCGATGTTCATTTTCATGGGGTTGATGCTGGATCAGTCCGGCGTTGCGCAGAAGATGATGAAGTCGATGCAGGTGCTGTTTGGCGCGCTCAAAGGCGGGCTGGCGCTGGCGGTGATGCTGATCGGCATCATCCTTGCGGCCTCTACCGGCGTCATCGGCGCCTCGGTCGTGCTGCTTGGGGTCATGGGCATCCCGACGATGATGGCGCAGAACTACGGCAAACCGATTGCCACGGGTACCATTGCGGCCTCAGGCACGCTGGGCATTCTGATCCCACCATCGATCATGCTGGTGATCATGTCAGACCAGCTGGCGATCAGCCTGGGGGATTTGTTCATGGGGGCACTGTTTCCGGGGCTGATCCTTGGCGGTCTCTATATCGTGTTCATCATCATCTACGGGCTGATCAATCCCAAAGCGATGCCGTTGCCCGCAGAACATGCGCCGATCTCTGCAAAAGTTATCGCCGATGTTGCCTTGTCAGTGGTGCCTCCGATGCTGTTGATCCTGCTGGTTCTGGGGTCGATCTTCTTTGGTCTTGCTACGCCAACCGAGGCCTCGGGTCTGGGGGCTTTTGGCGCGACCCTGTTGGCCCTGATCAGTCGCAATCTGAACATGAAAGTGTTCAAGGACGTGATGCGCCAGACGCTGAACACCTCGGGCTATATCGTGGGTATCTTCATCGCCGCCAATTTCTTTGCTTTCATCCTGCGCCGTTTCGGTGGGGACGAGATCATCGAAAATCTGGTGCTTGGTTCTTTTGATAACCCTTACATGGTAATCTGTTTCATTCTGTTCATCATCTTCCTTTTGGGCTTCCTGCTTGACTGGATCGAAATCACCCTGATCATCATGCCGCTGATGCTGCCGGTGATCATAAGCCTGAACATTCCGGTCAACGGTTACGGTATCGTTAATGATCCGTCGGTTGTCTGGTTTGCCATTCTGGTCGCGGTGACCTTGCAGACCTCGTTCCTGACCCCGCCTGTTGGATTTGCGCTGTTCTATCTCAAAGGTGTCTGCCCTCCGGAAATATCGCTTGGCCATATCTACCGCGGTGTCATCCCGTTTGTTCTGCTTCAGTTGTTCGGCCTTGGTATCGTCTTTGCCTTCCCTGAACTGGCAACATGGTTGCCCGCAGCCGCCTACGGAAACTAACTCGAACCGCCGGAGACTATTATGCGCCTGAAAAACTGCCACAATTTCCAAGACTTCAGGAAGCTGGCCCAGCGTCGCCTTCCCGGACCGATATTCAATTATATCGACGGGGCGGCGGACGACGAAGTTACGTACCGGCGCAATACCGAGACCTTTGATCAATGTGATCTGGTGCCCAATGTCCTGACGGGGGTTAGCGACGTTGACATGTCTGTCACCGTCATGGGGCAAAAGCTGGATATGCCTCTCTATTGCTCGCCGACGGCCCTGCAGCGCCTGTTTCACCATCAGGGCGAACGTGCCGTTGCATCGATCGCGGCCAAATACGGCACCATGTTCGGGGTATCCTCGCTGGGAACGGTCAGTCTGGAAGAGGTGCGCCAGAAATACGACAACCCGCAGGTTTACCAGTTCTATTTCCACAAGGACCGGGGCCTCAACAAGGTGATGATGGAGCGCGCCAAAGAGGCGGGCGTCGAAGTGATGATGCTGACCGTTGACAGCATTACCGGCGGCAATCGCGAGCGTGACCTGCGCACCGGGTTTTCCATCCCGTTCAAGCTGACGCTTGGCGGAGTGATCCAGTTCTCGATCAAACCGATGTGGGGGATCAACTATGTCACCCACGAAAAGTTCAAACTGCCCCAACTTGACGATCATGTTGATATGAGCGGCGGCGCCATTTCGATCGGGCGCTATTTCACGGAAATGCTGGATCCGTCGATGGATTGGGACGACGTTGAAGAGATGGTCAAACTTTGGGACGGCCAGTTCTGCCTGAAGGGCATTATGTCGGTGGAAGATGCCAAAAAAGCCGTCGATATCGGCTGTACCGGAATTACCCTGTCAAACCACGGCGGGCGGCAGCTTGACGGCTCGCGCACCCCGTTTGATCAACTGGCCGAGGTCGTCGATGCGGTTGGTGACAAGATTGATGTCATTATGGATAGCGGCATTCAGCGGGGCACCCATGTTCTGAAAGCCCTGTCACTGGGTGCCAAGGCAGTTAGCGGCGGGCGGTTCTATCTTTATCCGCTGGCGGCCGCCGGTGAAGCCGGTGTTGACCGTGCGTTGGGTCTGATGCGGGCCGAGATCGAGCGCGGCATGAGACTGATGGGATGCAGTTCGGTTGATCAACTGTCGCGAGGCAATCTCAAGTTTAGGTAGACAGCCCGGCTTTTTCATTCAGTTGCAATCGTGGGCCGTTCTTCGATGGTAGAAAAGGAAAACTGGCCTTCCATAAGTCTGGAACTGAGTGGTAGGTATTACCTTCCACCAATGGGAAATAAGCCCAAATTCTCTTTTTCGCACAACCTGCAGCAAGCTCATTAGACAGTAACCGGTCATTTGGCGTATCTGACCTAAAGGCCGCAAAGTCCCGCTTTGCCGTCGTTGCCTCCCATCGTTCCGAATGTCAGCAATGGTTCCGCGCCAGGCTTGTGGATTCGCGCAAGATTCAGCCGGGTTTTGTCTCGATTTTGACTCCGCCGAATTCCTTTTTCGTAACCCTTTGAATTTTATTCGATATTCGAGCCATGATCACTGCCCAATTTGGACAGAGCTCTTCTAACGCATTGATTTTGTTAATATGAGACACCCTTCGGGAGGCAGGGGCCGGAGGTTCGAATCCTCTCACTCCGACCAATAATTTCAATGACCTATCGTCTTGGCTTTTAGGGATTATCCTCATTATATCCTCGCCAAGGAAGCGAACGGAATTGCAAATCCGTGGACACCGGTTCAATTCCGCCCCTCGCCGCCAAAAAATATCAAAGATTCAGGTGTCACTCAGAGAACGAAAAGCAACCTTAAGCTCAGAGATCGTGCTTTTACGCGGCATTGTAGAATGTACATCGTTGTCAAATTCATATGCCGAAAGTAGCACCAAAATCAAACCAGTTGACCTGCCTTAAGCCAGCTTGACATCGGCATTGGTTCTGGAAAAACTAGAACCCGACGTCGAGTTCTATTTTTATTAGGCATAGTTGATGAATCCATCCAAACCCCTTCAGGCACGCAGTCGCGAAACTGAACGCAGGCTTGTGCAGGCCGCCGAAACTGTATTTTCGGAAAAGGGATTTGATCGCGCACGGGTGGCCGACATTGTAAAGCAAGCCGGCTCGTCGACGGGCAACTTCTATTTCCGCTTCAAGAACAAGGAAATGCTGTTTGACTCCATGCTGGAGCAGTTTACCACAAAAGCGCAGGAAGAAATTGCCGGCCTTCCGGCCGATTGCGACTCCATCGCCCACCTGATTTATTCACTGGTCGAATTGAGCGCCGTGGTGATCAGGCGCAATCAGGGGTTTTACCGCGCGATCCACGAGGTTTCTGCCAGGCAGCCAGAGGTCTGGAGGATTCTGCAGCGGCTATCAACCGACACAGCTGATCGGGTAATCGAGCTCGCAGCACCATTTTCAGAGGAAATCAATATCCCTGACTGGAAACTGGCAATCAGGCACGCCGTTCAGATCATCACCGGATACACCGCAAATCAGGCGGTTCACGACGCTGGCCCGGCGCATTTTCACGATCAGGCGCAGATCGATCTGCTCTACCGCGCAGCAATGGGTGTGTTGGGAGTCACCAACGCCCCGGATCCCACCATTTTCGAGTTTACACCAGCCGAGGATAACCTGGCATGACCAACTATAACCTATCCTATTGCCCGGACTGGGGAGTGCCGACGATCCGCGCTGCGGCTTTCACGGGGTTGGCCGAAGGGCTGGGCTATGCACATGCGCAACAGCACCCCAACCTGCTGATGTCGGTCATTCTGCGCGCGCAGGCGCGATCGGCTGAGTTTTTGGGTGCGCATTCCGGTCCGGGGCCAAACAAGCTGACCAAGCAGCCGCATGGGGTCGACTATGTATTGTCGGACCGTTTCGCCTTGCAAATCCGGGTTCCGCAAACCGGCGCTGCCTGGCATGCTGATACCGATCCGGAAACCCTCAAAGTCATCGAAAGTTATTGCGCGGGCATCAACCAGTGCCGGCTCGAACATCCGGATTTGTTTGATCCCCGCCTGGCTCTATTCGGCTCGGTTGAACCGGTTCACATCAGCTGTAATATCGCCCAGACTATGCTGGGGTTTACGACTGCCCTTCGCCTTCCGACAATCATGGAATGGATGGGCGGTGTGGGAACAACCATCCCATCCTGGGCCGCTGATTATGCCGGCGCCGGCTCAAACGGTTGCTGTATCGGGCCATCGAAATCTGTTGATGGCAATCCCATGCTGGTCGTCAATCCGCATACCCAGTGGAACGTCGACCTCAACACCTTTTCAGAGGCGCGGCTCGAACTTGACGATGGGTCTGGCTGGGTTTTCCATGGCAGTGGGATGATCGGATGGCCGCTTCCGATGATGGGCTGCAACAACCATCTTGGTTGGGGTGGAACCGTCAACACGCAAAACAGCGTAACCTTTTACGAGGTCACTCTGGATGGTGAATCCATCGCCGTTGACGGATCCCCGCATGCGATCGAGCGCGAGGTGCACGTCATTCGTGAGCTCAACCCGGATGGCAGCTATTCAGAGCACATGCAGGAACTTGTCTGGTCTGATCGCCATCAGGCGACCGCTGTTGCTGCACGGGGGGATAAAAGGCTGCTGGTCAGCTATGGCTGCCGCAATGACAGCCAGTGCCTGGGTCAATTTATGCGTATGTTGCGCGCAACCAGCCTGGAAGAATATAAAGCGGCTTGCGCCATGGGTCAGTTCGGCTTTCAGAATCTCATGTTTGCGGGGCGGGATCAGGGTGATCAGGCGCCACATATCCACTACAGCTTTCACTCCTCTCCACCGATGCGCGGCAAGGGCAACTGGGCGGACTGGTGGCACGTTCTGGATGGTCACAAGGGCGGGAATATTGCCTTAGGGTCTTATCCCAAAGACCAGCTTTTTTCTGCGGAAGACCCGGCAAGCGGGTTTTTCCAGAACTGCAATGACAGCCCCTATTCGTGCACGGTCCCGTCGCCTTTTGATCCCGCTGATTACCCGGAATGGCTGAGCCCGGTCTTCACCAATTTCCGGGCGCAATGCTATACACGCCTGCTTTTGGAAACTGAAAAATTCGACCTGCCCAGCTTTACCGAAACCAAGTTTTCAAGCCGCGTGGAGATGGCTCTCAGGATCGTTCCACAGATCTGCGATGCCATCGGCGACGACGCCAGTGCGTTGCTGAAGGAATGCAAGCAGGTTCTGAGCGACTGGGACAAGCACACCGAAGCCGATAGTCGCGGTGCTTACCTGTTCCTGCGTTGGATTCTGGCACTGAATTTGCAGGATCCCAACGGGTATCCGCTTTTTGCTGATAGCTGGAATTTTACCAAGGCGGCTGATGCAGACGCCTATATGGAGGCGTTGCAGACACCGGGAATCATTTCCGACATTGCAGCTGCGCTGGCAAAACTCGAGAAGGCCGCACAAAAAGTGAAAAAGGAACATGGCTGTCTGGATGTGGCCTGGGGTGATGCGTTGACCATCACCCATGGTCAGGTCACCATTCCTGCCCGCGGAGGCCCGGGTGATCCGCTTGGCATTATCGGTGCGACACCACTCGCCGCCAAGTTTCAACCCTTTATCAAAGGCGGTGCGCTGAAGGCGAACCGGATCGAGAACGAAGGCGGCGAGACCTTCATCATGGTTGCCGAATTCACACCCGATGGTGTGCGCGGCAACACCCTGACCAGCTATGGCAACTCATCCGATATCGACAGCCCCCATTACGGTGATCAGCTGCGACTTCTGGCCGAGCGACGGATGCGTCCCTTCACGATCAAGAAATAGCGGTGCCAACAGCAGCAAAGCTGAACCGGCGCGCCCTGTTTCCCCAAAAAGCGCCCGCGGCTTCACCTCAACGGCCAGATCAACCCGGCTGAGCGCGGGCAAAGTCCATGAAAGCGCGGATCAACCGCACGTCGCGGCGGTGCCTGAGACAGACCAGCGTTTCCCCCATCTCGATATCAACATCCTTCAGCCGGATTGGCACCAGCCGGTCGTCATGCCCAAACTCGGCCATCGAAACAAATCCGAAACCAGCGCCCGAGGCCACGATCTCGCGCATCGCCTCGCGCCCCTCTGCTTCGATCATCGGGGTCAGGTTCACGTTCTGCCGTTCAGCGGCCTCTTCCAGCCATTGCCGGGTTTTTGATCCTTGTTCGCGGAAAACCAGGGGTTCACCGGCCAGCTCCTTCAATGACATAGCGCGCGGGGATTTGTCCGGCAGGTTCTTTTTGGCTGTGAAGGCCACGATCGGGGTTGAACCAAGGTCAAGCACATCCATGTCAGGGCCGGGCGACAGGCTGCCGACCACACCGACTTCTGCATTATAGGCGCGCAGCGCGTTCAGCACGTTTTCCGAATTGCCGGTCCGCAACTGCACCCGCACCTGTGGGAACTTCTCACGGAACCTCCCCAGCAGATCGGTCACATGATGGGCCGAATCCACAATGATCCGCAATGTGCCGTCAATGGCGGCACCGGTTTCAGACATGTAGTCGCTGATCTGATCCTCGACCTCGAACAGCTGCTTGGTCAGCAGGAACAACCGCTCACCTTCCGGCGTAAGCCTGACTTTCTTGCGCGCGCGGGTGAATAGCAGAATGTCATGCTGAAGCTCCAGTTTCCGCACCTGTTCGGAAACTGCAGGCTGGGTCAGAAACAGCGCTTCGGCGGCGCGCGAAAACCCGCCATGCAAGGCGACGTTGTGAAAGGCGCGCAGTTGGCTGTGTCGTATCATTTGCGCGATATCCTTTACTATAGGGAAAACTTATCAACTGATATCTTTTAGTGATTTTACATATGAACCCACTTCAATCAAACCCTTGATTGGAACATAAACATGGGAGGTGGAAAATGACCCTGACCCAGACGCAGCTTGACCCTCCACATTTGGGGGAACCCTATCTTCTGACGCCCGGCCCGCTGACCACGTCCTATCAGGTGAAAGAGGCCATGCTGCGCGACTGGGGCAGCTGGGATGGAGACTTTCGCGCCATGACCGCTGACATGCGGCGGCGACTCCTGGAATTGCTTGGCAGCGGCGGGGCAGATTATGACTGCGTCCCCATTCAGGGCAGCGGCACCTTTGCGGTTGAGGCGATGCTAAGCTCGTTCATCCCCCGTGACGGCAAGGCATTGGTTCTGGCAAACGGCGCCTACGGGCTGCGCGCGGCGCAGACCTTGCAATATATCGGGCGTGATCATGTGATTCTGAACAAAGGCGACTATCTGCCACCGCGCGGCGAAGAAGTTGCCGATATCCTCGCACATGATCCGGCGATCACGCATGTGGTTGCAATCCACTGTGAGACAAGCTCCGGCATTCTGAACCCGGTCGCCGAGATTTCCGAGGCTACCTATGCGGCGGGACGCAAGCTGCTGGTCGATTCAATGTCGGCCTTTGGTGCGATCGACCTGCAACCGCAAAAGGTCCGGTTCGAAGCGATGGTCTCTTCCGCCAATAAATGCATCGAGGGCGTGCCGGGATTCGGCTTTGTCATCGCCCGCAACAGCGAGCTTGAGGCCGCAAAGGGTAACTGCGCTTCGATGAGCCTGGATGTCCATGCCCAATGGGCGCATATGAACAAAACCGGTCAGTGGCGCTACACACCGCCAACCCATGTGGTTGCGGCTTTTCTTGAGGCGCTGCGGGCGCATGAAAGCGAAGGCGGTGTTTCCGGACGGGGGGCGCGATATGTGAAAAACCGCGACGTGATGGTAAACGGTCTGCGCGACCTCGGTTTTGAAACCCTGCTGAAAGATCGCTGGCTGTCACCCATCATCGTCACCTTCTTTTGCCCTTCCCACCCGGCGTTTGAATTTGACAGGTTCTATGAGCTGATGAAAGACAGGGGGTTCATTATCTACCCCGGAAAACTGACCGTTGTTGACAGCTTTCGGATGGGCTGTATCGGGCAACTGGACGAACATGTCATGCGGCAGGTGGTTGCCGCTGCTGACAGCGCCCTGAAAGAAATGGGCGTCAACGACGCCTCGCCGCCGCAGGCGGCATTGGACGAACGCGCCAAACTGGCCGCATGAAAGACTAAGGGAAACACCAGAATGACCATACAAACGCCGATCGAAGCTAACGCGCGTGTTTATCCAACGCCAAAGGTTCCGACCATCGTCATTTGCCTTGACGGGTGCGAACCTGCCTATCTGGATGCCGCGATTGCCGATGGCCTGATGCCGGCCCTCAAACGTATCCGAGAAACCGGCACGGACCGTCTGGCGCATTCGGTGATCCCGTCCTTCACCAACCCCAACAACCTTTCGATTGCGACCGGGCAGCCCCCCAGCGTGCACGGGATTTGTGGCAATTATCTCTATGAGCCGGAAACCGGCGAAGAAGTCATGATGAATGACGTGCGTTTCCTGTGGGCACCAACCGTGTTCAGCCAGTTTTACAACGCCGGTGCCAAAGTGGCGATTGTGACCGCCAAAGACAAGCTGCGGGCCTTGCTTGGGGCGGGGCTTCAGTTCGATCAGGATCGCGCCAGGTGCTTTTCAGCGGAAAGATCCGATAGCTCAACCGCCGCCGAGCACGGGCAGGAGGCCGCCAGCAAGTGGCTGGGCATGGCGCAGCCCGAGGTCTATTCGGCAGACCTGTCAGAGTTCGTCTTCGCTGCCGGTGTGAAGCTGCTCCGCGAATGGAAGCCCGACCTCATGTATCTGACGACAACCGATTACGTGCAGCACAAATGCGCCCCGGATGATGCTGGGGCAAAGTCGTTTTATGCAATGTTCGACACCTATCTCAGCCAGCTTGACAGCATGGGCGCCGCCATTGTCATCACCGCTGATCATGGCATGAAGCCCAAACACCTGGCAGATGGTTCACCCGCCGTGGTCTACGTGCAAGATCTGCTTGATAAGTGGCTGGGCACGGCGGCTGCGCGTCTGATCCTGCCGATCACCGACCCATATGTCGTGCATCATGGCGCGCTGGGCTCCTATGCGACGGCCTATCTGCCAGAGGGGGCTGATCAGGCCGACATAATTGCCAGATTGATGGCGGTTGAGGGCATTACGCATGTTCTGACCAGACAGGAAGCGGTGGATCGTTTTGAACTCCCCGCTGATCGCATTGGTGATATCGTTCTGATCTCCGGCGAAAACATCTGCATCGGTACATCCGAGCACCGCCATGATCTCGCTGCACTCAACGAACCCCTCCGCAGCCATGGCGGTCTCACCGAACAGGAGGTACCGTTCATTGTGAACCGGGTGCTTGATTTGCCAAATCAGCCAAAGCTGCGCAACTTTGATGCGTTCTTTTACGCAACAACCGCGGCAGCGCTCTGACATGAAGGATATCAGCAAGATGGCCGACAAGATTGAAATCCGGCACGAAGGCATGCGCATCGGTGGCGAGGCTGTATTCACCGACGATGTTGTCGAAGTCCGCTACCCCTATACCGACGAGGTGATCGGAACCGTCCCTGCAGGTCAGGCGAAACATGCCGCAAGGGCATTTGAAATCGCCGCCGCTTACAAGCCAACGCTCACCCGCTATGAACGCCAGCAAATCCTCTTCCGCGCCGGTGAACTCATCCGCGAAAAGCGCGAAGAGCTGGCCTATTGGCTGACGCTGGAACTAGGCATCTGCCAGCAACATGCCCTTTACGAGACGGGTCGCTCCTATGACGTGTTCACCCTGGCCGGACAGCTGGCCATTCTGGACGACGGCCAGATCTTTTCCTGTGACCTGACCCCGCAAGGCAAAGACCGCAAGATATTTACCAAGCGCGAACCGGTCCGGGCGATATCGGCGATTACGCCGTTTAACCATCCTCTCAACATGGTCAGCCACAAAATCGCACCGGCGATTGCCACCAACAATTGCGTCGTCTGCAAACCAACCGAATTGACTCCGCTAACAGCGATAGCGCTGGCCGATATCCTCTATGAGGCCGGGCTGCCGCATGAGATGTTCCAGATCGTCACCGGACTGCCGCAGGATATTGGCGACGAGATGATCGCCAACGACAAGATAGACATCATCACCTTCACCGGCGGTGTGCCGGTCGGCAAGCTGATTGCCGCCAAGGCCGGTTACAAGCGCACGGCGCTGGAGCTGGGCGGGAATGATCCGCTGATTATCCTCAACGATCTTACCGATGCTGATCTGGAAAAGGCGGCAACGCTCGCAGTTGCCGGGGCCACAGGAAATTCCGGCCAGCGCTGCACCGCGGTCAAGCGCATTCTGGTGCAGGAAGCGGTGGCCGACAAGTTCGTGCCGATGGTTCTGGCAAAGGCCAAGGCAATCAAATTCGGCGATCCGATGGACCCTGACACCCAGCTTGGCTGCGTGATCCATTCACAGGCCGCCGAAGCCTTTGAACAAAGGGTATTTGACGCCGAAAGGGCCGGTGCCGAAATTCTCTATCACCCCGGTCGGCAGGGCGCGCTGCTGCCACCGATCGTGGTCGACAGGGTGCCTCATGACAGCGAGTTGGTGATGGAAGAAACCTTCGGTCCGATCGTGCCGATTGTGCGCGTTCCGGACAATGACGACGAGGTCATCGCGATTTCCAACAGCACCGAATTTGGCCTCTCTTCCGGCGTCTGCACCAACGATCTGCACCGCGCCATCGCCTATGTGAACAGCCTTGACGTTGGCACCTGTAATATCTGGGAACAACCGGGATATCGCATTGAGATGTCACCCTTTGGTGGGATCAAGGACAGCGGTAACGCGGTCAAGGAGGGGGTTCTTGAGGCGATGAAATTCTTCACCAATGTCAAAACCTACTCACTGCCCTGGCCCAGGTGACCTGCGCAAGAACTCACCCGCCTCGCGCCAGCTCCAACAGCCAATCGCGGACATGACCGACCGGTTTGCTCATGCTTCGGCCCCTGGGTTGCCGCAGGCAGTAATACGCGGTGAGCGGATATGGCACGTCATAAACCTCGACCAACTGCCCGGATTGGAGATACTGATCAACAAAGGGCTGCCGCCCCAGCATGATCCCTTCTCCGCGCATTGCCGCCTCTAGTGCGATCAAAGAGCTGTCAACCGTCAGGCCACGCGGCACCACAGCTGAATTCAGCCCATGCGTTCGGAACCATTTATGCCAGTCGTCTGAATACCCGGTGACGTGGATAAGCGCATAGTCCAATATGTCAGACGCGCGCTGCGGTCTGGGTTGGCTGCCCAAAAGTGTTGGCGACGCAATAGGGATGATCGTTGAGGTCAGTAAAACTTCGTTATCGCTTCCCGTACCGGTGCCGTCCGAGATGAAAATCTCAAGATCCACGCCGGATGACGCACTCGTTTTCTGCTCCGCCCCCAGCGTCTGGATGCGCAGATCAATATCCGGATGGGGCGTCTGAAACGCCTTGATCTGAGGGGCCAGCCAAAGGGCGGCAATGCTGGATGTGCAGCGAAGGGTGACAATCCGGTTCGCCCGGTCCGGGAAAAGCTGGTCGGTCACGCTGTCCAGCCGATCCAAAGCCTCGTGCACCGCCTCAAGATAGGCAGCACCGGTGCTGTTCAGCGACAATTGCCGGTGGTTTCTGACAAACAATTGACAGCCAAGATAGGTTTCAAGATTTCGGATCTGCTGGCTGACAGCGGCCTGCGAAATATTCAGCTCCTCCGCCGCCAGCGAAAAACTCAGCTTGCGGCCAGCGGCCTCGAACGTGCGCAATGTGTTAAGTTTCGGGCGCTTCATGGGGCATTTTCGGATAAGTGAATCTTATGCAAGATGTCATTATTGATTGTTTGTGACAAGAGCCGCATCTCCATAGACTTCCGCAAGGCACCTGCTCAGGGAAGCGCGCATATGCAGTTTTTTTCCTACCTGTCGGATGATGAAGTCCAATATGTCCACGAGGCGTCGCTGGAAATACTGGAGGAAACCGGCCTGCTGGTGCGGAATGAAAAAGCGCGCAAGCGGTTTGCAGCACATGGCGCCATCGTCGATCAGGAAACCGAACTGGTCCGCATTCCTGCCAGGATCGTCGAAAAATATCGCAAGCTCGTGCCTCCAACGATCACTCTGCGTGGTCGTGACCCCGAATATGATGTCACGTTGCCGCGCAAACGGCCGGTCGTTGCAACCGCCAGCTCGGCACCTGATATCGTTGACCCGGTGACAGGCACCGCGCGACGCGCCACCTCGGATGATATCGCCCGGATTGCGCATCTGGTCAACGAACTGCCGCACTACGATATGTTCTCGATATCGGTGCTGGCCGATGATGCCCCCAAAGACCAGTTCAGCATGACCCGGTTCTATGCCGCCCTCAAGAATTGCACAAAACCGGTGCGCACATCGGTCTTCAGCATCCGCGAAGCAAAACAGGTCATTAAACTCGGCGAGCTGATTGCCGGCTCAAAACAGGCTTTCTGGCAACGCCCCTTCATCAACTTCGGCTATTGCGCCGCCGTTTCACCGCTGACGCTGGATTACGACAGCACAGAAACGATGATGTATTTCGCCGAAAACGGCATCACCGCCTATGGCACCATTGCACCGATGGGCGGGCTATCAACGCCGCTTTCACTTCCGGGCATGCTGACCATCATGAATGCCGAGTGGCTGGCAGTTGCAACGCTGGCGCAGATGAGCGCACCGGGAACCGCGCATATCTACAATTTTCTCCCGGTTTTTGCCGATATGCGCGATGGGGCCTATGCGCCGGGTGCGATTGAAATCGGCATGATGAACGCCGCCGTCTGCCAGATGGCCCGGTTTTATGACGTGCCCGCCGGGGGCTATCTGGGCCTGACCAATTCCAAGATCGCCGATGCGCAATCAGGCTTTGAAAAGGGCATGTCACCGCTCATGGGGGCGCTGTCAGGGGCCGACTTCATCGTCATGGGCGGGTTGCAGGATGCCTTGATGTCCTTTGATTTCGGCCAGTTGCTGATCGACAACGAAATCGCTGGCATGGTGAAGCAGGTGCGTGGCGGTTTTGGATTTTCCCGCGAAAGCGCCAGCATTCAGGAAATCAAGGATACTGGCCCTGCTGGCATGTTTGCCGACAATCCGGCAACCCTTGAACGCATGCATTCGGCAACCTTCATGAGCGAACTGGCCGACCGCAACCTGCGCGAAGCCTGGGAGCAGGAAGGTGCCTCCTCCATCCATCAGCGTGCCATGAACAAAGCGCTTGAGATCTTGTCGACCCCGAACTCGGTTGCCCTCAACAAAGACATCGATGCCCGTATCAGGGCCGAGCTTACCGGCCTCGTCGCCGGTGACAGCCGCCCGCCGGAAGGCTGGAAGCGTTTTGACATGGGCCCCGCGACACCGGCTCGTGAACGACGGGTCACGCGCCGTCGCAAAATAAGCACCTGAGAACCTCTAACGCACCCCGGGAAACCCTCATGTCGGCAAACTTTCCAACCACTGCGGAAATCATCGTCATCGGCGGTGGTGTGATCGGCACCAGCATCGCCTTTCATCTGGTGCGTGCGGGCGTCAGGGATGTGGTCCTGCTGGAAAAATCCAAACTGACCGAAGGCGCCACCTGGCATGCCGCCGGTCTGGTCGGGCAGTTCCGCTCGCAGCAAAACCTGATGAGCCTGATGAATGACAGTGTGAAGCTGTTTGACGGGCTGTTTGAAGAAACCGGGCAGGATCCCAGCTGGTGCAAGGTCGGCTCGATGCGCATTGCCAGCAGCCCGGACCGCTGGAAGGAGTTGCAGAAATCCTATTCCGCAGCACAGGCGGTTGGGTTTGAAATGAATATGATGGGCCCGGCCGAGGCGCGCGCGATCTACCCCCTGATGGAGGTCGGTGATTTGATCGGCGCAGCCTTCATCCCCGATGACGGCCATATCGACCCCAACAACCTGACTCAGGCCTATGCACGCGGCATTCGCAAATATGGCGGGCGGATAATCGAAGGCGTGATGGTCAGGGATCTGGAGCGTAATGGCAACCGGATCAGCCGGGTCGTCACCGATCACGGCATTATCGAGGCTGGCACAGTTGTCAATGCCGGAGGGCTCTGGGCGCGACAGGTCGGCTGGATGGCCGGGGTGGAAATTCCGGCCGGGATTGTGGAACATCAATATCTGGTGACCGAGAAAACCAGTGACATCCCTGCCGACCTGCCCGCATTCCGCGACCCGGACGGGGGCTATTATGCCAAACCCGAACCCGGCGCGCTTGCAATTGGCGGTTGGGAGAAGGTCACACGAAAGGTCAACCCGAAAGAGGGCTTTCCCTGGTCCCATGAACGCCACCTTTTTGACGCGGATATGGACCGTCTGGAAGAGTACCTTGAACCGGCGCTGCACCGCCTGCCGATCCTGGGTGATCTGGGCATCCGCACCGTTGTCAACGGTCCGATCCCGATTTCTCCGGATGGCGAACCGATTATGGGCCCGGTGCCGGGGCTTGACAATTTCTTTGTCGCCTGCGCCTTCACCTCGGGCATAGCCGCCTCAGGGGGTGCGGGCAAGGCCGCGGCCAACTGGATCATCCACGGCGATCCGGGCCTCGACCTCTGGGCCTTTGACATCCGCCGCTTCGGCCCACTCCACGCCGGGGCGGATTTCCTCCACGACCGGGCGGTGGAAAGCTATTCCCAATATTACGCCATCCACTGGCCGGGGGAGGAGTTGCAATCTGCTCGAGATGTGCGCCGCAGCCCGCTTTATCAAACCCTCAGGGATCAGGGGGCCGTGTTCGGGTCCAAATTCGGCTGGGAACGGGCAAACTGGTTCGCCCATGGCGATATCGCACAGGCGGAGGTTTTCGGCTGGGACCGCCCGGGTCAGGCGCAAACGGTCGGGCGCGAGCACAAGGCGGCGCGCGAAGGTGTTGTGCTGATGGACATGTCCTCATTCACCAAGTTCGAAATCACCGGCCGCGATGCCTGCGCCTTTCTGCAATACCTGGCCGTGGCCGATGTCGACAAACCGCCGGGAGGGGCCACCTACACCCAGCTTTGCAACGCGCGCGGCGGTATCGAAGCCGACGTCACCATCATCCGCCGGGCCGAGGATCGGTTCTGGCTGATCACCGGTTCGGGCCTTGGCGTGCGCGACCGTGACTGGATCGAGCGAAACCTCGCCAGCTTCAGCGCCCGGTCGCAAACCGCTCAGCAACCGGCCCATATCCACCTCTCCGACATTACCTCAGGCTATGGCGTGATCAATCTGGCCGGGCCGCTGGCCCGCAAGGTCCTGGAAACAGTCAGCGACACGGATGTCAGCCATGACGGGTTTGCCTTCATGACCGCCCGCGATATCCGCATCGGCTATGCCCCGGCCACCGCCTACCGGGTAAGCTATATCGGCGAGCTGGGCTGGGAGCTCTATATTCCCACGGAATACATGCAATATGTCTATCAGCTGTTGCAGAAGGCAGGTCAGGAGTTCGGCATCTGCAACGCCGGATACCGCGCCGTTGACAGCCTGCGCCTGGAAAAACGCTTTCTCGCCTGGGGGGCGGATATTACCCCGGACTACAACCCCTATGAGGCCGGGTTGCAGTTTCTGATCGACTGGACCAAAGGTGATTTTATCGGGGCTGAGGCGCTGGCTGAGATCAGGGAAAACGGCGCAAGGCAGAAACTGGTCTGCCTCGCACTGGACGATCCGCTCCCGGTCTTCGGCGGCGAGGCCATCTTTGCCAACGGCAAACCCGTGGCCCAGACCACCAGCGGAAATTTCGGCTACACCATCGGCAAAAGCCTGGTGCTGGGGTACCTGCCTGTCGAGCTTGCCGGGCAAAACGACTTCGAAGTCGAAGCCTTTGGCCAGCGCTCAAAAGCAACGCTGATAGAAGGTGCCGCCTATGATCCGAAAAGGCGTAAGATGCTGTGTTGAACATTCAGACTTGAAATCTACCCTCACGCACCTACCGTAGGCTTCATCCGCTGGTTATCATTTATTGTGGGTATGCGATGTAACACTATGTTGAGCCTTGCTTGGAACTCCCCTTTGTTAGCCACCTTTGCCCTGCTTGTCGCGTGCTCCGATCCTTATTCAACAGTTGACCAAAAGAGTTTCCCGGATTTCTTTCCCATTGTTTCAAGCGAAGTAACGGAAAGTCATATCATTCACGCGACCGCAGATATCACGAATGAATTTGATTTTGCCCTGTGTGCCAACTTCGGTGTTGGGCCATATATATATTTGACACCGAGAGGTATTAGCGGCGCATTATTTCTTATGCCATCCAACTTTCAACCCCAGGAGCCTGACGAACTGTTTCGCAGTATCTCAATTACAAAAAAGAGAATTCAACCAGGGGAAACCGCGCGATTGGATTTCTCGTTTGATTACAACTACTTCAAGGTATTTCCAACATATAAAAACAATAAAGGAACCGGCGGGTTTCTGGCGAAGAGCGGAAGCTATGATTACG
>CAZMNO010000049.1:0-26872 GCA_964567685.1 uncultured Rhodobacter sp.
CTTGAATCAGAATTTAGGTGATTTGGGAATCCTGAACGTCAACAGCCCCTAGTTCAAAAACTTATAGACAAGTGTCACGCGGTCTCCGCAGAAGAAAGCCTCGGTTGGGTTACCAATGCCAAATATTAAATCATCCTCAACTGCGTTTAGAAAGCTTAAGTGCAGATTTTTGGAGTCCAGCCATTCAGCGGAAATCCTTAGATCAGAACGGTTACTGTGAAAAATGCTCCCGCCTCCTTCTCTCCACATTACCATTGCGGACGTGTGAAGAAACTCCCCATCCAAATACATCTGTTGGATTATTAGGGTCTTGCAACTGTCTGGGCATACCAAGTCAATCAGAGTAAATTCTTTGATCTGAGGTTTCTTATAAGCACGTCGTTTCTTCGATCTCCTTGGCTTGCTGATCTTGCGCAAAAAAGAGTCCAACGCTCTACGGCGTCTCTCTACGAGCGCTGCATCGCCGCCTCGATCAGACCAGTTATTTAGACTTTCGCCCGTTGAGGTGAATCTCGTAATCTCTTCAATAACTTTGATGTCCTTATGCTGTGTTTCCCACTGAGCAAAAGCCAGAGCAAGAAACGCTTCATATCTTTCATCCATGTCCGAAAAATACTCTGACATTTCTTCCAATACCCGCTTACTTGCCTCCACTGGGGCGGCGCCTTGATTATAGATATCAAAGAAGAAATCGTAGACGTCGCAGAATGCGTCGTCTTCTCCGATTTTATAACCCCAAGTTCCCATATTGGAATTTTTCCTCTTGGCCAGCAGGAGGCTTCAAAACTGGCGTGTAAACTGGACTTTTATTCAACACTGGTCAAATCTACTGGCAATTGAAAGACGCAAAGGGGGTCTTCACCAACACGTATCTAAGGGCAGCTCTGTTCAGCTTAGAAGCCACTCCGATCCTTTTCAAACCACCCGCTCCACCATCATCTTCTTGATCTCCGCAATCGCCTTGGCCGGATTCAGGCCCTTAGGGCAGGTGCGGGTGCAGTTCATGATGGTGTGACAGCGGTAGAGGCGGAAGGGGTCTTCCAACTCGTCCAGCCGTTCGCCTGTTGCCTCGTCCCGTGAATCGATGATCCAGCGGTAGGCGTGCAGCAAGGCCGCCGGGCCGAGGTAGCGGTCGGAATTCCACCAGTAGCTGGGGCAGCTGGTCGAGCAGCTGGCGCACATGACGCACTCATAAAGGCCATCCAGCTTCTTACGGTCCTCGATCGACTGTTTCCATTCTGCAGCCGGACGGTTGGTCTTGGTTTCCAGCCACGGCATGATCGAGGCGTGCTGGGCATAGAAATGCGTGAGGTCCGGGATTAGATCCTTCACCACCGGCATATGCGGCAGCGGGTAGATTTTCACATCGCCCTTGATCTCGTCCATGCCGTAGATGCAGGCAAGCGTGTTGATCCCATCGATATTCATCGCGCAGGAGCCGCAGATGCCTTCGCGGCAGGAGCGGCGGAAGGTCAGCGTCGGGTCGATCTCGTTCTTGATCTTGATCAGCGCGTCCAGGATCATCGGGCCGCAATTGTCCATATCGACGAAATAGGTGTCGACACGGGGGTTCGCACCGCTGTCGGGATCATAGCGGTAGATTTTGAAGGTGCGGATGTTCGTGGCGCCTGCCGGCTTGGGCCAGCTCTTACCAACGGTTACTCGACTGTTTTTGGGGAGGGTTAGTTCGACCATGATATCTCTCCTCAGAACGTACGCGCTTTGGGCGCAATCCGGCCCGGATCAATGCCGCCGTCTTCGGGTTTGATCAGCGGGTCGGTGACCACCGGGCGGTAGCTGAGATCGACCTTTTTGCCATCCACGCGGGCAATGGTGTGGACGCGCCAGCGGGCGTCATCGCGCTCGGCGTAGTCTTCATGAGCATGTGCGCCACGGCTTTCCTTGCGGGCCTCGGCCCCCACGATAGTGGCAAGCGCGTTGGGCATCAGGTTGGTCAGTTCCAGTGTTTCCATCAGATCGCTGTTCCAGATCAGCGAGCGGTCGGTGACCTTGAGGTCGTCGATCTTGGCCGCGATCACATCCATCTTGGCAACACCCTCTTTCATCGTCTTGGCGGTGCGGAAGACGGCGGCATCGGCCTGCATGGTTTTCTGCATCTCAAGGCGCAGATCGGCCGTCGGCACGGCGCCATCGGCGTTGCGCAGCCCGTCAAAACGCGCCATCGAGGCCTCGACCGACGCTTCGTTGAGCGGGCGGTTTGCAGCATTTGCATCGACCACTTCACCGGCACGAATGGCCGCAGCGCGGCCAAAGACCACGAGGTCGATCAGTGAGTTCGAGCCGAGCCGATTGGCCCCGTGGACCGAGGCGCAGCCCGCTTCACCCACGGCCATAAGGCCCGGCAGTACGGCGTTCGGATCATCCTTGGTCGGGTTCAGCACCTCGCCCCAGTAATTGGTCGGAATACCACCCATGTTGTAGTGAACAGTCGGCAGAACCGGGATCGGTTCCTTGGTCACGTCAACCCCGGCGAAGATCCTGGCACTTTCGGAAATCCCCGGCAGGCGCTCAGCCAATGCTTCGGGTGGCAGGTGGTTGAGGTTGAGGTGGATATGATCCCCCTCTGCCCCGATACCGCGGCCTTCGCGGATTTCCATGGTCATGGAACGCGAGACATAATCGCGCGGCGCCAGATCCTTATAGGTCGGCGCATAGCGTTCCATGAAACGCTCGCCTTCCGAGTTGGTCAGATAGCCGCCCTCGCCCCGTGCGCCCTCGGTGATCAGACAGCCAGCGCCATAGATGCCGGTCGGGTGGAACTGCACGAATTCCATATCCTGCAATGCCAGACCGGCGCGTGCCACCATGCCACCACCGTCACCGGTGCAGGTATGGGCCGATGTTGCGCTGAAATAAGCCCGGCCATAGCCGCCGGTCGCCAGCACCACCATTTTGGCGTTGAAGCGGTGAATTGTGCCGTCATCAAGCTTCCAGGCGACAACGCCCTGACAAGCCCCGTCTTCGGTCATGATCAGGTCGGTGGCGAAATACTCAATGAAAAACTCGGCTTTCTGCTTCAGTGACTGGCCATAAAGCGTGTGCAGAATGGCGTGGCCGGTGCGGTCAGCTGCCGCACAGGTGCGCTGCACGGCCGGGCCTTCGCCAAATTCGGTTGTATGACCGCCGAACGGGCGCTGGTAGATGTTGCCCTCTTCGGTGCGTGAAAACGGCACGCCATAATGTTCCAGCTCGTAAACCGCCTTGGGTGCTTCTTTGGCGAGATATTCCATCGCATCGATATCACCCAGCCAGTCAGACCCCTTCACAGTGTCATACATATGCCAGTGCCAATTATCTGGGCCCATATTGCCAAGCGAGGCAGCGATGCCGCCCTGTGCGGCAACCGTGTGGCTGCGAGTCGGGAAGACTTTGGTCACACAGGCTGTTTTCAGCCCCTGCTCGGCCATGCCGAGCGTGGCGCGAAGGCCTGCACCGCCGGCGCCGACAACGACGACATCGTAAGTGTGATCAACGTAAGTATAAGCAGACATCAAACGGTCTCCGGAAAATCAGGCGCCAAGGGCGATTTTGGCAACGGCAAAAGCGCCGGCGATAGCAAATCCGCGCCAGACAAGAGCATTCAGGATCATCGAGATCATGCGCAGGCGTTCGCCATGCACGTAATCTTCGATCACCACCTGCAGGCCAAGGCGCAGATGGCGAAACCCGACGATGAACACCCCAAGCGCGATCAGTGCGTGGAACGGGTGGGAATAGGTCGCCAGAACCGCTTCATGCCCGGCCCCCAGCGCTTTCATGAACGGGTAAATAAACAGCGGCATCAGCACCAGAAGCGCGATGGCGGTCAGGCGCTGCGAGATAAAATGTCCGGTGCCGTCTTTGGCCGAGCCCAGACCGGTAACTGCTTTCAGATCGGTTTTATAAGACATGTTGGCCTCGTTACAGGGTCAGATAGATGAGGAACGCTGACATCAGAAACGACAGTGTCAGCACATACATGCCGGTGCGGTTGGATTCGCCGACACCAAGCCCCTTGACCAGATCCCAACGCAGGTGGCGAACGCCGTTGAAGAAATGATACCAGAAGGCCCAGAGAGAGACGAGCAGCACGACCGAGCCGACCCATGACGTCATCAGCCCGTCGACAAAAGCGAAATAGGCTGGCGATATTGCCGCTGCCAGAAACCACCAGACCAGCAGAATTGCGGTTACCGACAACCCCATGCCCGTAAACCGGTGGATGATTGACATCATCATACCAATATCGTTTCGGTAAATGGTCAGATGTGGCGAGAGCGGGCGGTTCGCAGGTCCGGATTCAGCCATCATGGCCCCCCTTTTTCTGAGTCGAGGCAAGTCGCGATTGGCCTCTTATGGGTCGATTGTATACTAAGATAAACCGTAAAAGTGTCGCGATTGCCGAAAATGCAGCTGTATTTGTCCTGATCTGTGCGCTTTAGACGGGTGTAAGGTGTTGAACTTACGCAATTGCCATCAGCCTTTGTTGCGGGTTTCGTCAGGTGCACGCGCCGACGGTTTCATGCCGGAAAACATCTCGCCCAGTTCCGCACAGATGATCATCTGGCTGTCTTCAGAATTATAAAAGGCGTTGGCTTCGCCGCATTGGCCAAAGACCACTTCCAGCGGTTTATCGGCGGCAAAAACGTCATTGAGTAATTTAACTTCGTTTGCGACCGCATCCATAACGGCAGCTTCGGCAGCACCACGGGGCTGGTCGGCGATGGACAGTTTCAGCCAGGAACTTCCACCTTGGGCGACGGCGATTTCCTCCAGCACGGGCCCCCAGCTCTCTTCGGCAAGGGTGTATTCCTCAGCGCAGGTCTCGCGGCGTTCCTCCGGCAGGTCTTGCTCAAGGGCAATATGGTTTCGCCCTTCTGGATCGGCCCCGTAATGCAGACACAAAATGGTGTAATAGCGCTGCAGGTCTTGCCCATGCGTATCCCATAACGCAGCTTCATACCCTTCTGAAGCGGCTTTTTCTGCCATTTTGGCAAAATTATCGGCCGCCGCCAGCATGATATATTGGTTGTCATCCTCGTCGTTTATCAGCTCCGACAGGACCACGCCCAACACATCGGCGGCGTCTTCTTCCTGCCCATAGACCGGCAGGCGCAGCAAATCGATCAATGCATGCCCAAGCTCGTGATAAAGCAGGAAAATCGTGTTGGCGCGAACATAATCACCCAGATCGGCATCGATTTTCTGTGCAGATGCCGCGGACCCGAGGCCCAGCGCCAATACAATAGAAACCAGGATTTGCCGCATATCTGTTTTCACCCTGCATTGCACACAACGGTGGTATCGACCGTTTCTTTGAACAAATACTAAAGCAGATCCGACCCAATCGGAACATACCAATTTTCGATCCAGAGGCGGGCGCTACGGGTCAAGCATGATGACGGCCAGAAGAATTATGAACGTCAAAAGCATGACAAGGTGAAAATTCACTCTTTGATAATACGGCCTTGGGTGCAGGCACTTCCGGCACCTACGGCCACGATAGCGCATTTTATGGTTGCAGCTTTCACAATGAAAAATTCGCATCACTAATTCTCACGACAACTGCGGAAATGAAGGCCATTACGTCTGCAACCCACTCTCAGAAAAAATGTTTCTGTGGCAGGTGCTTTCAGGCGAACGGTCGGCGGCGACATTCCGAACAACTATAAGTATTATCCGGCAAGGTAGGACTGCGCGGTCAGGTAGTCAATTGACAAGTGAGCACATACACTTGGTCCGACGCATATCGCGTGCTTAGGCCGCCATCGGAAATCAGGTTGGCATCAACGCCCAGTAATCCAGATCAAGCAGAATTTCTGGCCGGTATTTTCCGTCCTCGCCACTCAGTACCATCGCGCCGGTATCGTCTTTGGTGGCCACCAGCCGCAAGCGGATCGCGCCCACACCGGGGGCAGAGGTTTCGGCCTTGTCGAGCACCTCGCTCCAGGCGCGCACGGTGTCACCAGCAACGCATGGATTGACATGTGCGCCGGCATTTATACCCACAATCATCTGCGCATTGGCCAACCCGTTGAACGACAGGGTGCGCGCCAGCGAAATCACGTGCCCGCCATAGATGATGCGCTCACCACCGGCGCGGGCGGCGACGTCGAAATGGACCTTGGAGGTGTTCTGCCACAGACGGGTTGCCAGCATATGTTCGGCTTCTTCGATGGTGGAGCCATCAACATGGTCGATCTTTTCGCCGATCTCGTAGTCGCCCATCCGGTGCGGCTCACCCGCCAGATCAAAATCATAGCGGCTGAAATCAAGCCCTTCGGGAATAACCAGATCATCCGCTGCCTCCATGGGCGCAAGCGTCGGTATGACGGTTTCCGGGGCCGGTGCTTCAGCATCATTCTTGCGCACCATCACCCAACGTTTGAATTCGATCACCACTTCGTTGCGCTGATTGAATCCACGCGTGTGCACCCAGACCACCCCGGTCTTGCCGTTGGAGTTTTGTTTCAGCCCGATCACTTCGGAGCGCGAGCGGATGGTGTCGCCGGTCTCGATCGGTTGCAAAAACCGCCCTTCGGCGTAGCCGAGATTTGCCAATGCGTTGAGCGAGACATCCGGCACGGTTTTTCCGAAAACAACGTGAAACCCGGCAAGATCGTCAAGCGGCGCCCGCTCAAGCCCCGAGGCGCGGGCGAATTCGTCGGATGAATAGATCGCATGCCGCGCCGGGTAGAGCGCGTGGTAAAGCGCCCTCTCACCGCCGGAAACGGTGCGAGGAACGGCATGGACCAGTTCCTGACCGATGGAATAGTCTTCAAAGAACCGGCCTGGATTGGTTTTTGTCGCCATCTTCTGTCGCCTTTATAGCTGTCCGAGTTTCACCTCAGCGCTATATTCACCTGCTGCCTCTTTGACAACGGCCTGAGCGCAGCGCATAACGCCGCGCTTGGCGTCAAAGGCGTATTGCGGATCGCCATAAAGTGCCCAGCCCTTTGACAAAGCCTCGCTCACCTTATGGCAAAATATTGATGTGTCATCCTCGGTCAGCAGTCGATAGGCTTTCATGGTTTTGCCCCTCAGAACGGTTTCAGGCCAAAGAGCCAGTGAATACCGGCAATAACCGCGTAAATGAACAGCGTTGCAAGGGCCAGTTTGGCATCCTGCAGGGCGTTGCCCGGCTTTGGAGGTTCCCACGGGCCTTCGTGCTGGTTGATCAGGCGCACCTGCACCGGCACCCAAAGGCCGAGCCCGCCGAACAGCAGCAAGGAAGCAAGATCGCCGGTGACCAGCAGATGCGCAACGGCCCACAGAAAGAACCCCCAAAGCATGGGGTGGCGGAACCTGGCGCAGAGCCGACCGCCCGCCGGGCCAATTCCCATCGCAAATATCGCAAACAGCATCAGGATGTTGTTGAGGTATTTGCCTTCGGCGAGGGGCGTGTAGACGGCAATGTGGTCCATATCCCGGTAGCCAAGAACAAGGAGAACGGTAGCGCCCAGCAGGACCATCCCGATGATCCCCTTGGAAGGCCCCTCGCCCAAAGCAGAGTTCAGATCACGTCGCATTCCGGGTGCAAGACGCTTTAGTGAATGCGCACCCCACCAAAGAAACAGACCTAGCAGCAGTTTTAGCATGTTAATCTGACCATCATTTTCCTGAAACCACCGGCCCGCAAGCACCGGTTCGCAGTTTTTCACACGGTTTGTTTATCTTGCCTGTAAGGGATATAGTAAACCGGATTGTTCGTTTTATCGATTTGGAGCGCTTTGCGCCTGTGAAGACCTGCGCATCTAACGTGGCTCCAGCATCCGCACAAACAGATCGAACGCCTGGGCGTTCAGCTTCATACGCTCTTCATCGGACAATTCATCCCAATGGCTCAGAACCCAGCGATCCATCGACATGCCAAGCGCCATCAGCGTTTCGATGACGAAACTTTCCGGAAGGTCATCGCGCAACAGTTCCAGTTCCTGACCGCGCCTAATCAGTCCCGCCAGCCAGTCGATTGACAGCGCCATGACGTCTTCGGTCAGGGCAGCCTCTTCAGGGTTTTCGCGGCTGCGGTAAAACATCCGCCCCACGGTCACCAGTTCGGGGGAGCGATTGGCCATATGCGCCATTTCGCGGGTCATCATCTCGACGCCGGGCCAGAAGGTTTCCTTTGTCAGCAGGTCAAGGTCAAACTGCGCGCGTGCGGTCAGAAACGGATCCATCGCCTGATCAAGGGTTTGCTTGAACAGATCCGTCTTGTTTTCGAAATAGTGATAGAACGAGCTTTTGCTCATTCCCATTTCGCCAATGATCCGGTTGAGCGAGGCCCGCGAGAAGCCGAGTGCCGCAAACTCAGCGCTGGCGATCTGAAAAAGCCGCGCGCGTTTGTCTTTTGATAACTTATGCGAAGGATGTTCAGTCACGATCTTGACAGCGCTCTTTCGCCGGACTACCTAGGTATTGGACCACATGGTCCAAATCATTTCTAACCTGCCCTTTCCCTCTTGGCAAGTCCCTGACAGAAAAGGCAGGTTGCTCTGGAAAGGCATTGCGATGAACGGCATTATTCCCCGCCGCAAGTTTCTTACTCAATCCCTGATCATTGTCTCGGGCGCAGCGATTGCTGCAACGACCGGATTGCCTGCCTATGCGCAGGATGCGCGGGCCATTCTGAAATCTGCCTTTGATAACTGGCGCGCCGACAGTTCGCATGCGGTTGTGGAAATGCTGGTCAAACGTTCAAACAGTACGCGCAAAATGACCATGGAAAGCTGGACCCAGGGGCGCGACAAGGCGCTGGTCCGGTTCACTGCACCAGCGCGGGATGCGGGGAATGCGACTTTGCAGCTGGGCAGCCAGACCTATGTTTTCAACCCGAAACTCAATCAGGTGATCAAGCTGCCGGCGAGTGCGATGTCGCAATCCTGGATGGGGTCGGATTTTTCCTATGACGATCTGTCGCGATCGGAAAAAATAGTTGATGACTACACTCACAAGCTCCTGTCGACAAAATCAGTGGGTGGCAAGAAAATCTATGTGATCGAATCCATCCCCAAGCGCGGCAAGCCGATTGTCTGGGGCAAGCAGATCGTTTCGGTGCGCAGCGATGGCGTGCTTTTTAGCGTCGAATATTACGACCAGTTGGGTAAACGCGTACGGGTGATGACGGCGGATAAGATAGCCACCCTCAGCGGGCGCCCCTATCCTACGGTGATGACCATGCGGCGCGATGACAAGCCGGGGCAGTTCACCCGAGTCACCACCAAATCGGCCCAGTTCGATCTGAAGATACCCAGCTATCTGTTCACCCGTTCCAACCTTGAAAACCCGCGGGACTAGGCGATGATTCCCCGGCTTGCATGGCGAAACATCTGGCGGCAGCCAATCCGCACAGCACTCAGCATGCTGGGGATGGCGTTCACCTCGATGCTCCTGGTGTTCATGCTGTCTTTTCAGCTTGCCTCCTACGACACGATGAAATCAAGCATGCTGCAGATCAGCGATGGGTTCGGGCAGTTTCAGCCAGCGGGTTACAAGGATGACCCTGAAATGGGCAAGGTTATCGCGGATTCCGCCGCTTTGCTTGCTGATATCGAAGATGTGCCGGGCATCACCGCTGTCACCACGCGTGCCAATGGGTTTGGCCTTTTGGCAAATGGCGAGCGCAGCTTTGCTGCCGCGATTGTGGGTGTTGATCCGGAAAACGAAAGCAAGATTTCGACCCTGTCAGGGCTGGTCAGTCAGGGGCGCGCGCTCACGGCTGACGATATGAACGCCATCATTCTGGGCGACGGTCTGGCTCGTAATCTGCGTTTGAAACTGGGTGACAAGGTCACCATGCTGGGATCAGGTCGCGACGGTTCGGTCGCTGCCGATGTTTTGACACTTGTGGGGATCTTCAAATCCAACGTGCCCGAAATCGACCGCCAGATCGCCCAGATGCCGCTGGAACGGTTCAAAGAGACCTTTCTGATGGAGGGCTCGGTCCACATTGCAGCCCTGACCGGCGAAACCATTCTGAATGTAGAGCGCGCCGAGCCGATATTGCGCGAGATCGCTGCCAGGCACGATCTGGTCTATCTCAACTGGTCCGAACTGCGCCCGGAGGTGAAACAGGCGATTGCGCTGGATATCTCCACCGCCATTCTGATGTATGTGACGCTGGTTGTGGTGGTGGTCTTCATCATCCTCAACACTCTTTACATGTCGGTGCTGGAACGCACGCGGGAGTTTGGTGTCTTGATGGCGATCGGCATGAAACCGGGGCAGATCGGGCGTATGGTGTGGATGGAGATGGTCTTTCTGTCTATCGTCGGCAACGGGATCGGTATTCTTCTTGGCATGGCAGTGACCTGGTATTTTCAGCAGGTTGGAATCGAGATCGCAGGACTGGAAGATATATATGCCCAATGGGGCCTGCCCTCGCGTTTCTATCCTGATATGACGCCTGTGCGGGTGCTGGCCGGACCGATGGCAATTGTCGTTTCAATCGCTTTGCTGGGCATCATCCCATACCGCCGCACCCTTGGCCTTGAACCTGTATCGGCGATGGCATCATGACGGATACGCTAAAGACATTCATCCCGCTCGCCTGGCGTAATCTGTGGCGCAATCCGCGCCGCACGTCGATTACCCTGATCGTGGTCAGTGTCGGGCTTTGGTCGATCCTGTTTTTCAATTCCTTCATGCTGGCATGGACGCAATCCAGCAAGGACACGGCGCTCAATCTGCTGACAGGTTCCGGGCAGATTCACGCCGTTGGCTATATGGACGACCCCAGCATCGACGCGTTGATGCACCCGCCCGGAGAGGCGCTGACCGGGGCGCTCAACGGTCCCGAGGTCGAGGATTGGACCACCCGGATCGTCGTACCCGGTGTGGTTCAGAGCGAGTATAAAACCCTGCCGGTCAATATCATGGGCGTTGATCCGGCGGCAGAGGCCCGCATTTCGTCGATCCCCGGGAAACTGGTCGAGGGGCGTTATCTGAACGGGGTTGAAGATGATTCCGTCATCCTAGGCCTGCATATGGTCGAGCGGCTGAAAACCGGGCTTGGCCGACGGGTGATCCTGATGTCGCAAAGCACAGATGGATCGCTGTCTGAGCAGAGCTTTGACGTGGTCGGCATTTATGACGCCGATCAGGGAACCGAGGATTTCTTTGTATTCACCGGGCTTGCGGCCTCGCAGAAATTCCTGGGGCTGAAAGACGAGGTTGCGCAGATCGTCATCACCCTGCCTGACGACGCCGATCTCGATGTCGTATTTGCGGGAATTTCCGAAGCGGCACCTGATCTGGATGTGCGCAGTTGGAAAACGTTGAACCTGTTTCTGGCCTCGATGGACAGTTACATGGGCGTGTTTATTTATATCTGGCTCGGTGTCGTGTTCTCGCTGATGGCCATCGGCATCATCAACACCCAGTTGATGGCGGTTTTTGAGCGCACGCAGGAATTTGGCTTGTTGCGCGCCCTCGGCATGAAACCACGCCTCGTGCTATTGATGGTGGCGATTGAATCGGCCCTTCTGATCGGCATTGGTGTACTCATCGGAATGGCGGTTGCAGCCCTGACGATCTGGTCGCTTTATGACGGGATTGATCTCAGCGCCTTTTCCGAAGCTTTGGAAATGTTCCAGGGCGGGGAGATCATTTATCTGAAATACCAGCTTGACGGATTTGTGCTGTTCTCGTCGCTGATCTGGCTTTTGGGCATTCTGGTCGCCCTGTGGCCGGCGCGGCGCGCCTCCAAATCCAGCCCGGTCGAAGCCATGCGCCGGATCACTTAGGAAGGAATACTTTAAATGGACCCTATTGTGACATGCCGTGGCCTGACCAAGACCTTTGGCAAAGGTGAGTTGAAGGTTCACGCGCTCAACGATGTTGATCTTGATATCCTGCCGGGTGATTTCGCCACGCTTGCCGGGCCATCGGGATCAGGTAAGACAACGCTTTTGAACATGATCGGAGCGTTGGATGAACCCACCAGTGGCGAAGTGGTGATCGACGGCCAGCCTCTCAGCTCTTTGAAAAAGGCGCAATTGTCCGATCTCAGGCTGACCAAAATCGGTTTTGTCTTTCAGTCGCTCAATCTGATCCCCGTGCTGTCAGCGCAGGAGAATATCGAATTTGTTCTGGAACTACAGGGCTGCAGTCGTGAAGAGCGCCGCGCGCGCGCACGCGCCGCTTTGAAGGATGTCGGCCTTGAAGGGTTGGAGCACCGGCGTCCCTCGGCCCTGTCGGGCGGGCAGCAACAGCGCGTGGCCGTTGCGCGTGCGCTGATTTCCAAACCGGCCATTGTGCTGGCGGATGAACCGACGGCCAATCTTGACAGTAAAACCGCATTTGAGCTTATCGAACTGATGTACCGGCTCAATCAGGAACATGGCTCGACCTTTGTCATCGGCACCCATGATCCACGGGTGATGGAGCATACCAAACGCCATATCGAATTGCTGGACGGAAAGGTGGCAAGTGATACGCGCGGCTAGATCCTTCCTTGCTCTGGCCCTGATGGCCCTCGCCGCCACACCGCTGGCAGCTGACGGACTGCGCTTCCGAACGGCCTATACGACCAGCGGCAGCTGGGCCTCGGCAACCAGCCTTGATGCCGCACTTGGGTTCCGCAACCGAAGGACTGGCACCGGTGAAGTGCGGGCGATGTGGACCCACAGTGCCGGGGGTTTCAGGTTTGAGGTCCACTCGGCTATTTCCTTTTCACAAGGCGGCGATATTGCCTATGCAACGGCGATTGCGCCATTTCTGCCCGCGCCCGTTCCAGCCACCTATTTCGACCTGACCCAGACCTGGGTCAGCAACCCAACGACGCTGGCCACAAACACGATTGACCGGCTCAGCGTCACTTTCACCACACCCACCCTTGTCATCCGTGTAGGACGGCAGGCGGTAACATGGGGTTCCGGCACGGTGTTTCATCCCGGCGATATCGTGGCGCCGTTTTCGCCCAATGCGACGGATACCAGCTACAAAACCGGCGCTGATATGGTTTACCTGCAATATCTTTTTGATAGCGGCGCAGACGTGCAGCTTATTGCCGTCCCCCGCCCGGCGGTGCTTGGCGGACCGGTGGTTTATGACAGCAGCACCTATGCTATGCGGACGCGGCTGGCACTGGGCAGCCTTGATTCAAGCCTCATGCTGGCACGCGACCGCGGAGATACGGTGGCCAGTCTTGGCCTAAGCGGTGCTTTAGGCGGGGCCTCCTGGAATGCGGAATATGTTCACTGGACACTGGCCAGCGGGGCCAGTCATCCGTCCTGGCTGGTGAATATCTCCAATTTCGGCACGATCGGGGATTTCAACATCGCCTATTTTGCCGAAGCTTTTCACAACGGGTTCGGGGTTGATGCCGCGACCCCGCTTGACAGCCTGCCCGCCAGCCTGACCAAGCGGATGTCGACCGGGCAGGTCTTTTATGCCGGTAAGGACTTCCTGGCCTTTGGGGCGCAGATACAGATGACGGCTGATCTGACGGTCTCGCCAAACGCGATTGTCAGCCTGAACGATCACAGCACATTGGCGGGGGTTGGCGTGAACTATACGCTTGGGGACAATACCAATCTTGTTTTCAACTATTTCCAGCCCTTTGGCGGGGATGGGTCGGAGTTTGGCGGGCGTGAAACCTCGGCAGGGTCGGGCGTTTTTGCAAGTGCTGCGCGGGCGGCTAGTTTGCAATTGGTGCATTTCTTTTAAGTGTTGACTGCGGGCAGTGCTGATCAGAATTCACTCCCGGCCCGGAACTGACCCCAGCGCATCACTGCATTTGCTCCGATCCAGAGTAACGGGTCAGGTGGAAAGCGAACCGGAGCATCCTGTGAACAAAATTCCACCAGCAATTGCGACTCCACTGCGCAGGCCAGATCGGCCGCCATCATCCCTGACAATGTACCTTTTGCAGTGCCAAGCCCATTCTGGCAGGCAGCCGAGAACACGCCATCGTCAACTTCACCAAACGCGGGCACATTGTTGCGTGAAAGGCAGAGCCGCCCACCCCAGCGGTATTGCATGGAAACCGATTTCAACATCGGAAAGCGGGCCTTAAAGGCGCGGTCGTGATCGCGCCCGACATTGGCAATGCGGCGGTCACTGACCACCATCGAAGGATCGCAGGTAAAGCGGTTGCGCACGACGATGCGGTCCCCGCCGGTCCCTGATATCCGCCGTACGGTCGTGCCCATCGGATGCGCCGGAAGCACGCCCCACTCAGCCTCGCCCCCTAATGCGCGGTTTTCCTCAGACGTCAGGGCGCGTGTCATCGAGGCATAGGTGAAGGTGTGCATCAGCTGGCCCTTGAACTGGCCGAAGCTCTGAACATGGCCATTGACGGCAAGCACCACTTTCGGGGCGGTGACCTTCCCCTTTGGCGTCACCGCTGACCAATCAGGGCCGCTCTGGGCAAGCTCAAGAACCGGTGTGTTCTCATAAAGCTGCACCCCCCCTTTTTGCACGCCGTCTGCCAGTCCGCGAATATAGAGTGCAGGCTGAATCATCGCCGTGCCGGGGGTGTAAAGCCCGCCCTGATAAAAGGGCGTACCGGCAATGGCCTGCATCTGACCCGCGTCAAGCATTTCGAAAGGTTCGCCGAGAGCAGCGATATGCTCAGCAAATTCCCGGTTGTTGGTGAGTCCTTTCTCACTGGCCGCCGCGTTTATTTTACCGCTTTTGACATAGGCCTCCCGGCTCAGCCCAAATTCCTCGGCCACGCTGGCCGCAAATTCTATGGCGGCACGGTTGGCCTCTATCTGGCGGCGGTCCGCCCCTGCCTGCCCGGAATAGGAGGCCGATGACAGGTCGTGGGGCAGATCGATCATGAAACCCGAGTTTCGCCCCGCAGGCCCTTCTGCCACGCGTTTGGCTTCCAGCACGACGATCCTGTCTTTCGGGCGGTTCTCAAGCAATCGCCGTGCCGCCGACAACCCGGCAAAGCCGGCACCGATCACCAGCCAGTCGGCAGTTATGTCTTGCTCAAGCGGAGTTGTATCCGGTGCGGGTGGCAAAATCTCGTTCCAGGCCGCAGGGCCGGGGTCAACAGGAAGTCGGCTTACTTTCATGGCAGGCTCAGCTTTGCTGTGCGCCCGCCATCAACCACATAGACCTGACCGGTGACAAATGCCGCCTCGTCGGAACCGAGCCAGCAGACCAGTGCTGCCACTTCTTCAGGCGTGCCGGTGCGCCCGGCAGGGTGAATGGTGCCGATACAGGTATGAAAGCTCTCCGGGTCGGGCAGCGAGTTGATGAAATCGATGTTGAGATCGGTATCGATCCAGCCTGGTGCCACCGCGTTGCAGCGCACGTTGTCAGAGCCGTGATCCACGGCAACGGCGCGGGTCAGACCGTGCAGTCCGGCCTTGGAGGCGCAATAGGCGGGATGGCGCGGGTTTGACCCAAGACCTTCAATCGAGCCGATATTGACGACCGCCCCGCCGGTTGTTTTCAGATGCCTGATCGCGTGTTTGATCAGCAGAAACGGGGCAGTGAGATTGACCATCATGGTCCGCTCCCAATCCTCAAGCGAGGTTTCCTCCACCGTGCCCTCCACCATCATCCCGGCATTGTTTACCAGAAGATCGAGCCGCCCGGTTTCAGCAATCACCGTGTCGATCACCTGCTGGCAGGCATCAGGTTTCAGGAAATCGGCGCTGATCGACTGAAACCCCTCAGCCACCCCGCGCTGCGCGGTGAACACGCACGCCCCTTCGGCGCTGAGCCTTTCCGCAACAGCCCGGCCAATGCCGCTGCGCCCGCCGGTCACCAGCGCGACCTTGTCCTTGAACCGCTCAGCCATCGCCAACTCCTTTATCCCACCGGTTTGCCACCATTGACCTCAAGCAATGCCCCGCACATGTAGCGCGCCGCGTCGGAGGCGAGAAACAGGACCACATCGGCAATATCCTCAGGTTCGGCGATGCGCCCTAACGGCACCGATTTGTTGAGTGCATCAATGGCGTGGTTCGGGTCGATGCCGCGGATCTCAAAGCCGGAGCGGATCATCGGCGTGTTGACCTCGTTGGGGCAAACTGCATTCACCCTTATGTTCTGATGCGCGTGGTCGCGCCCCAGACATTGTGTCAGCGAGGCGATGGCCGCCTTTGACATCACATAGACCGGGTGATCGGGGCCCGGATGCACCCCCCAGCAGGAGGATGTGTTTACGATCGCCCCGCCCCCGGCAGCCTCCATGATCGGAATGGCCGCGCGGCACAGACGGAACGGCGCTTCGACATTGATGGCCATTGAGCGGTAGTAATCCGCGTCACTCGCTTCGGTGATCTTACCACGGGTGATGATGCCGGCGTTGTTGACAAGGATATCCAGCCCGCCAAGTGCCTCTGTCACTTGTCCCGGAAGTGCATCGCAAAAACCTGCATCGGTCAGATCACCGGCAAACCCAGCCGCAGCGTCCAGCCCCTCGACAGACAGGTCGGTAACCGCCACGTCTGCCCCTTCAGCGGCAAGTTGCCTGACAATCTCCTGCCCGATCCCACCCGCAGCACCCGTTACGAGTGCCTTTTTTCCTTTGAACCGCATTCAGCCTCCCAGCGAAAAGACCGGCGCGCCAAACTGCGCCGGATCGGGGTTGATGCCAAGACCCGGCCCATCGGGCAGGTTGACATAGCCGTCGACCACGGTGACCGGGGCGTCGGGCCCGTAAGTTTCTGCCTGATAGGGGGTTGCCAGCCAGACCGCTTCGAGCAGTTTCGGCGACACCGTTGCCCCCATATGCACGCAGGCTGCCGCCACGATATTACCGCCCCAACTGTCGTCACATGTATGCGGCAAGCCCCGCGCGGCACAGATATCGCGGAAGGTGCTGAAGGGGTGCAACCCGCCGAGGCGTGAGATTTTCATGCCAAAGCCATCGACAAGGCCTTCGCCGATCACCCTGAGTGCTGTGTTGATGTCCACGATACTCTCATCCAGCAGCATGGCGTGGTGAATGAGAGGCCGGATCGCCGCGACCTCCTCGATTGTGTTGCAGGGTTGTTCCAGCGCAAACGGCACATCCTGGCATTCACGGCTGAGCCTTAGTGCATCGCGCTGGTTGAGGCCTCGATTGCAGTCAACCGTCAGTTTGGCGCGGTTGCCCACGACCTCCCACACCTTGCGGATTGTGGCGATATCCTCGGCAACATCGCGCCCGCCAGCCTTGATCTGAATGCGCGGATACCCCTCGGCCACCTTGTCAGCAGCCAGCCTTGCGATCTCGTCAGGCGCACCGATACCGGTTGCGAAATAGGATGGCAGGCGCCTGGCCGCGATACCGCCCAGCAAGGTAGCCACCGGCAGGTTCAGGGATTTCCCGATCATGTCGTAAACAGCGATATCAATGGCCGAACGCGCATAGTTCTGCCCGCAGATCGCGGTGTCAATGGCGCGCTGCACCGTCAGCGGCTCTGCCGCCACACCGATCAGCGCCGGGGCAAGATCACGCAGGGCAGCACGAATTCCACCGGCCTGAACCGGTGCATAAAGGGGGCCGACCGGGCAAACCTCGCCCCAGCCGGTGACGCCATTGTCGCCGACCAGCTGCAGAACTGTCGTATCAAGCTGCCAGACTTCCTGCCCCGACATCGTGTAAGGGCCATCTTTGACCGGCAGATCTTTCTGATAGACGTGGATTTCTGCGATACGCATGGCTGTTTTCAGAACTCCTCGTTCAAGGCATCTGCCGCCGGGATTTCCCGTTCCCGCCGCGCGATATAGTCTTGCAGCGCCTCGTCAATCGCCGGGTCGAGCCTGGGTTCTTCATGGGCTTTCAGCAATTCCCTTGCCTTGGCGGTTGCGCGCTCAGGTGTTTCCACCGAGCCCTCGGCCCGCCATTGTTCGACCGAGTTATTGTCAAGCAGTTCGGGCATGAAAAATGCGCTCTGGAATTTTTCCAGCGTGTGGGGGTGGCCCAGATAATGCCCGCCGGGACCGACATCGCTTACCGAAGCCAGAGCCGCATCAAAATCATCCCAGTTGATACCCTGTGCCATACGGTACGCCATCGCGCATTGCTCGGCATCGACCACGAATTTGGCCAACGAACAGGTCATCGCCGCTTCCATCCAGCCTGCCATGTGCCAACAATAATTTGCCCCTGACAGCAACACCGACATCATCGTCGTGGCGCTTTCATATCCGGCCTGCGCGTCAAACACCTTGGAGCCCGAGGTCATTGTCGAGCTTCGCCACGGCACGCCGTAATGCCGCGCCATCTGGCCGGTCATGAAATTCAACAGGCTGATTTCAGGGGTGCCTGCCATTGGCGCGCCTGACTTCATACTGATGGTGGCCAGAAAATGCCCATAGATCGCCGGGCAACCCCTGTTGATCACCTGCGTATAGGCCAGCGCACTCAGTGCTTCGGCATTGAGCTGCGCCATCGTGGCGGCAGTCGAGGCCGGGGTATTGGCACCTCCCAGAACGAAAGGCGAGCACAATACCGGCTGGTTTCGGCGGCAAAACGCCCGCATTGCGCCGAGCATGGTTTCATCCCACACCAAGGGCGAATTGCCGTTGCAATTGCCGGTCACGACCGGGTGATCGTCGATATAGCCCTCACCGAACAGGATATCGCACATGGCCATGACATCCTCGCCGTTGCGGCCAGAGGTTGTCATGCCCATGAACGTCTTGTCGCTGTGTTTCATCGACGAATAGGTGATGCGCAGATGCCGCTGGCTGATCGGGTGGTCGTAAGGTTCAACGATATGATGCGCGGCGGAATGGATCGCGGGCAGCATGTGGCTGAGCTTGTGAACATCCGCGAGGTCGGCAAGTGTCGGGTTGCGGCGCACGCCGTCAATGTCCTGAATGAACGGTGCGCCGGTCATCGGGATGAATATGGAATGATCACGCCCGAATGGCAGATTATTGGCCGGGTTGCGGGCGTGGTAAGTGAAGGTTTCGGGGATGGTTGAGATCAGTTCCCGCACCATGGCCCGGTCAAGATGCACCCGGTCACCATCGCGGATATCGGCCCCGGCTTTCCGCCAATCCTCTATTGCGACCGGATCGCGAAAGACCACGCCAACATCTTCCAGAATGGCCAGACTGGCCTGATCGATCCGCTCGATCTGCTCGGCTGACATTGGCTCAACCGGTGGCAGCCCGCGCTTGAGGGCCGGCAGCATCTTCGTGTCAATCGCACTCCTGAGATCGCGCCGGCTGCTGCGCCCGCCGCGGCGTTCGCGGGTGGTTTCAGCGACGTTGTTCATGAGTTCCCCTCCAACCTCTTGCCAATTGCGGTCAACGCGTCTTCAAGGATGGTGTCGGCACCACCCTGGCGCAACGCTTCCACCATTTGCAGGCTCAGCGTGCCCTTGGTTGCCAGAGCATCCCGCTCGATCGCCAGCTGGCCTGCCGTTGCGTCCGGCACAGCGGCCAGAAAACCACCCATCAGGTTTTTGGTATAGAACTCGGCAGAATCCATATTGCCGGTTTGCGCCCCAAGCCAGCCTGCGCTTTTGTGCATCAGGTCCAGCAATCCCGGCACCATCGCACAGATGGCAAAATGGGCGTTGAGCGCACTTTCTTCGGGAACTTCAAGCACTGGATTTTCCGGGTTGAACAGCGGCGCCAGCGTTTCGTCGCTCGGGCAGGCGGGCAGCGGGCAGCCGCCCTGTTCAAGAAAGCCAAGCGGGATGGTCACGGAAATCCGGCTGGCTGGTGCGCAAGCGCTGGCAATCTCGCTCAGCGACGCCCCGGCCATGACCGAGACGATCTGCTGATCGGCGCGAAAGCGCAGGCCAGATATTACCTCAACCCAGACATGCGGGCGCAAGCACAGAAAGACGATATCGGTGCTGTCGACCACGCCCTGATTGTCCATCACCTCAATCTCAGGAAACTCTGCCTGCAATGCAGCGGAAGTTGCCTCACTGCGTCGGGAAACCACGATGTCATGGCCTTTGCGCCGCAAAAACCGTGCCATCGGGGCGGCGATATGTCCCGTGCCGACGAACCCGACGCGGCTCATCCCACATTGTCTCCGGCGGCCGGATCGGACAGGTCGATCCAGACGGTTTTAAGCTCGGTATATTGATCATGGGCGTGCACGCCGTTATCGCGCCCGCCGAAACCGGATTGCTTGTAGCCACCGAACGGTGTGGTGATATCGCCTTCGCCGTAGCAGTTGACGGTGACCGTTCCGGCGCGAATATCCCGCGCGGCGCGCAGGGCGCGGCGGCTGTTGGCGGCGAATACGCTGGCGGTCAGGCCGTAGTCAGTATCATTGGCCAGTGCGATGGCCTGATCATAGGAACTGACGGTGAGAACCGACAGGACGGGGCCGAAAATCTCTTCGCGTGCACGCGGATCATCGGCGTTGACCTCATAAATCGTCGGGGGAACATATGCCCCTTCAGCCTTGCCACCTGCCAGCGCATCACCCTTCAGATAGCCCGCAACCTTGGCGCAATGGTCCTTGTCTATGAGCGCGCCCAGATGATTGGCCGGGTCCAGGGGATCGCCGGTTTTCCAATCCCGTGTGCGGGCCAGTATGCGCTCAAGCAAAGGGGCCTTCACCGCCTCATGCACGATCAGCCGTGAATTGGCCGAGCAGTTTTCGCCCATATTCCAGAAGGCTGCGTTGACCACATGTTCAGCCACGTGATCGAGGTTTTCAGCGTCTTCCAGCACCACGGCCGGGTTCTTGCCGCCGCATTCCAGCACCACCTTCTTGAGGTTGCTGTCAGCCGCATAGCGCAGGAAGCGCCGCCCGGTTTCGGTCGAACCGGTGAAGCTGACCATATCCACATCCATATGCCGCCCCAGCGGTTCGCCAACGCTTGGCCCGTCCCCGGGCAGGACCTGCAAAACCCCACGTGGCAGGCCCGCCTCCATCGCAAGCTCGGCGATGAAGAGGGCAGTCAGGCTGGTCTGTTCCGCCGGTTTCACGATCACCGAACAGCCGGCAGCCAGCGCCGGGCCGATCTTCCAGGCAAGCATCAGAAGAGGGAAATTCCACGGCAACACCGCCGCAACCACCCCAATCGGTTCGCGCAGAATAAGCGAAATCGCATCATCCCCCGCCGGGCCCGTCTGATCATAGATCTTGTCAATCGCCTCGGCGTGCCACTTGATGGTATGGATGGTTTCCGGGATATCGATGGTTTCGCAGTCAAGGATGGGTTTGCCGCTATCAAGGCTTTCCATTACAGCAAGTTCCCGGCGATTGCGGGTGATCAACTTGGCAAGCCGGATCAGCAGATCCTTGCGCTCCGAGGGGTGCTTGCGCGCCCAATGCCCCTGTTCAAACACCTCGCGGGCTTTGCTGACCGCCAGATCGACATCAGCTTCGCTGCAAGCGGTGATTTCGCAGATCACATCGCCAGTGGCCGGATTGACTGTTGGCATCTTGCTGCCGGAACCGGCGCGGAATTTCCCGTCAATAAATGCCGTGCGCGGCGGATCGAGATTGTCGGCAATCGCCTGATATTCGTCACGAGTCAGCAGGTCGGTCATTTGGCACCTCCGGTTATGGCGTCGATGGTTTTGTCCATGGTGCGGATCACCTCTTCCAATGCGCGTATGTCGTCTTTGTTGAGCGGTTGCAGCGGTTTTCGCGGTGGACCCGGGTCAATCCCGCGCATCGAAAGCCCGTGCTTGACGCATTGGATGAATTTGCCGCCCTGCTCCAGAATGCGCAGAAACGGCAAAAGTGCCGACATGATTGCCCGGCCCTTGACGAAATCGCCTTCAACGACACAGGCCTGATAGAGCGCAATATGGGCCGCCGGTGCCGCATTTGACCCGGCGCAGACCCAGCTCCGCGCGCCCCAGGCGAAAAACTCCAGCGCCTGATCGTCCATGCCGCAGGACAGCTGAATATGCGGATAATCGCGCGCCAGCATATGCAAACGATTGGGATCGCCCGAACTTTCCTTGATGGCGCAGAAATTGGGGCTGCGGCCGAGACGGTCGAGGCACTCCTCATCCATATTGACGCTCATCCGGCCCGGATAATTGTAAAGCATCACCGGCAGGTTCGCCGCCCGGTCGATGGCCAGCGCATGCAGAGCGATTTCGCGGCCCGTTGGATAGGCGTAAGGCGGTGTGGCAACCAGCAATGCATCCGCGCCGGTGTCTTTTGCGGCTTCGGCAAAGACAATGCTGTCTTCGGTACGAATGGCCCCTGTGCCGACAATCAGCGGCAGCTGGTCCCTGATCAGGTCTTTCGCCAGCCGCATCAGGGCGATTCTTTCCTCGGTGGTCTGGGCGTAATACTCACCCGACGTTCCGGCAACGATAATGCCGTGAACACCCGAAGCAATCAGATGTTCGATAGCGGCAGCAAAACCGTCTTCGTTGATCGAGAAATCGTCGTGATAGGGGGTGACGACGGGGGTATAAATACCTTCAAACTGCATTTCTTTCCTCTCTCATCGGGGCGATGTCCACTGGCAGCGGATCAGGCTGAACGAAACTCTCCATCCTGTCGCGCGACAGATCCCAGTGTTGCAGTGTCAAATCGGCAGCGCGCGCGGGCTCGCGTGCTTTGATGGCGGCAATCATCCGGTCATGCTGCTCTGCGGCTCTTGCAACAAGCCGACGCTCGGCCGCTGAAGCCGGTCGATAGAAAATCTGCCCCAGCCTCGTATGGTCGATCAGCAATCGACGGAGGCTGGGCATCAGATAGTCATTCTGCGCCATCTCGCCGATCAGTTCATGGAACCGGTGATTGAGCAGCGCGGTGTTTTCACGGTTTTGCTGCGAGGCCGTGCGAAAATCCTCCTGAACACGACAAAGCTCTGCCAGTTGCGCATCGCTGCGGTTCTCGGCAGCCAGCCGTGCTGCACTCGCGTAAATCAGGGGGGCCGTCTGATAAAACGCCCGCAAATCTCCCAGATCCATCGACGAGACCTTGGCGCTACGGTTCCGCTCCAGCGTCGCAAACCCTTCACCTGCAAGCCGCTGAAGCACCTCGCGCAGAGGCGTGCGTGAGACGCCGTATTCGCCCGAAAGCTCTGCCTCGTCCAGAACGGTGCCCGGGCGGATATCAAGCTTGAGAATACGCAGGCGCAGATCGTCCAGACAGGCTTGCTTGTTTTTACGGGTCATGATTCGTGAAATCCACGTATTGTATATTTATTGTATACATATTCTCAATCGACACGACAAGGCTCAATCCAGCACGGAAAGAAAAAGAAGTTTTTGGGATCGACCAATTGCAGAGCCGGGTGCGCGCCAAACCTTGCTGCCGCACCCTTTTGCTTCTGTTCCGCTCAGGCCGAATGCTGAGCCTGAAACCGCTTCAAAGCGGTTTGCAGTCCGGTATACCGATGGTGCCGATCTAAGCAGTCTCTTTTGCTGCTGCTGCTGAGATTCTCTCGCTTTCTTTGCCGGAAAGTTCCTGCAAATGATCGAACTCGGTCTCAAAAGTGCCGACCCCCATGGTCACCGAGCGAATTTCCACGATCAGGTCCTGCATTTCCGATGCCGGCATCTGGCATTCAACCTCATCCCAGCCCAGCCATCCTTCTTTCGCACCAAAGCCGAAAATCTGGCCTCGGCGGCTCAGAACGATTTTCTGCACGCCGGCGATAAACTGGCTGGGAACCAGGATGGTGACCCGATTGATTGGCTCAAGCAACACCGGACCGGCAGCGCCAAGTGCTTCGCGCATGGCCTGGGATCCGGCTTTGCGAAACGCGTATTCCGATGAATCCACCGAATGGTATTTGCCGTCATTCAACGTCACATCGACATCGACAACCGGAAAGCCCAAGGGCCCCTTGACCATTGAATCCTCGACCCCGTGCTTGACCGCCGGGATATACTGGCGCGGCACGACACCGCCGTGGATCGCATCATTGAACTGAAAGCCTTCACCACGGGGGCGCGGGCCGATGTTCAGCTGCACTTCACCAAATTCACCGTGTCCGCCGCTCTGTTTCTTGTGGCGCACGCGCTTTTCCACCTTTTTGCGGATGGTTTCGCGATAGGCCAGGGTCGGCTGGGTTGATTCAACCTCCAGACCCGAGCGGTTCTTGAGCCTTTCCAGACACAGCTTAAGGTGCATTTCGCCCTGCCCTCGCAGCACGTGTTCACCGGTCAGTTCATCAAACTCACTGCTGAGCGATGGGTCTTCTTCCAGAACCTTTTTCAGATTGTCCGGCAATTTCACGTCATCGCCGCGATTGACGGTCTTGATCGCCATCGAATAAAGCGGCGTTGGCGGAGTGGTGAGGCCATCATCTTCAGCCTTGCCGTCAGCCGTCAACATGTCGCCAGACATAGAATCGTCCAGTTTGGTCAGCCCGACAACATCCCCGGCCACCGCCTCACCGATCGCTTCCATCTTGCGCCCAAACATCCTGTTGATGCTGGCCGGGCGTTCCTTGTTCAGGGTATCGCCGCTTTTCAGTGAACCGGTCATCACCCGACCCAGCGACAGCTTTCCGGCGTGCCCGGCATGGGTGGTCTTGAACAGACGCACCTGCGTGCCCGCCTTTTCGTCAAGCCCCAGCCGCTCGGCGGTTGCGACCATATCCGGCGATTCATGTCGCAGAGCCTTCATCAACCGCCGCACCCCGTTGCCATGCAGGGCCGAACCGAAAAACACCGGCACAACCAGATTGGTCGACAGATCAGTCGTCATGTTTTCATAGATCTCGTCGGTCGTCGGCACGACATCATCAAGCAGCTTTTCCAACAGATCATCGTCAAAATCAGCCAGACTCTCGACCATGACCGTACGCGCCTCGGATTCGCGTTCAGCAAGCTGTTCCGGCAGGGAGATCAGGCTTGAAGGTTTATTCTCTTCCCATTTGAAAGCGCGCTCGGACACAAGATCGACATGGCCCGTAACCTGATCCCCATCACGGATCGGAATTTCGCGCAAAACCAACGGCTTATCTGTAGCTGCCTGAAAAGCTTCCATCAGGGTGCGGACTGATACGTCTCTTTTGTCCAATTTGTTGATGAAAACGATATGCGGAACCGAAAGCTCATCAAGAAGTTTCAGATGCGAGGCCAGGGTGATCGCCTTGTCGGGGTCCGGTTCGACGACAACAACGGCGATATCGGCAACGCTCATGGCGTTGCGTGTTTCCTGTAAAAGTTCGATTGAACCGGGGCAGTCGATGAAGCTCCAGCGTTCATCAAGATAATCGGTGGTTGCGACATTCATTTCGGTCGACATGCCATGCGCGCGGGCCTCAGGCGTGGCGTCGCCAAGGCTGAAATCACTCTGTGCCGAACCATGCCGCTGCAACACGCCCGACTCGGCAAGCAGAGCCTCAAGCAGGGTGGTTTTTCCTGACAAGTAAGGGCCGCAGATCAGAGCAGCGCGGGGGGTGGAGCTTTGGGAAACAGGCATGAGCAATACTTTCATTTGTCGTTTTCAAGCATCGGCGGCGAAAACGGTCGTGCCGCAAATCTCCGCGATCGCAGGATGGGGAACAGGCAGCTGATACTTTTCCCAATCAGCTTAACCGCAAGGAATGCCTATTTAAAAGGGGTGGATTTGGATTTTCGGTGATTCAACAGTTCAAAAACTGAATGACAGGTTAGAAGAGGGCTTCGTTGCTTTAGATTTGAAATGCCGAGAGTCAGGTCTCGTCAGAGCGGGATTCGATAAAAGAGAGTTAAGCAAAACTGAGCAGCCAACTAAAAGTATATATCGCGCATATCCCCGCATATTACTTACCACGCCCGTCACCGTAGTTTCAGGCCACTTTAGGGCAAATCCCTCTGAGACAGCACTCGTTGGCGAACATGTTCAACGAGGGACCAGTATTAGGCTTCCTCCGCTCACTGAGTAGCGTTTATGCATAGTTGTCAGAATCAGCACAAACTCGGGATTCGACCAATCTACTCCGCTTTTGGGAAAGATCATTGAAGTAGGAAAAGGTCTGAAAACAGGCTCAGTTTCAGTTCCAAAACGATAAATGCCGTCGTTTGCTACTCCCCAAACTCCGCCGGCACTCGTACCGAGCGAATAGAATGCAACGCTGTAGAAACTTTCAGCTTTTTCTTCAGGGTCGAATTTCCAGTTTGGATCAGGCGTGTACGGCTTTGCGTAAACAAGAGATACGGTGTCTCCGCAAATCCGAACGACTGAGCCACTCGGAGAAAAATGAACCAGTCCAATTGTTGCAAGCACGCAGTCCGGGTGAACTGGATCAGCAGCCAATCCGTTTACCGGATCGCATTTTGTGTTCAACAGTCCTCCGCAAATTTCAGCCGGGTCGGAATTGTCGATTTGCTGACCTACCCCACCATCGAGTGGAAGGCGCAACAATCCTCCTCCCCATTCTCCCGCATTGAGGCCGACATAAAGAAATTCATTGTGTCTCAATGTTGTAAAGGTTGCAAAAGGCGTGATCGCGGGAATTTTGATTGCCTTGCTTTCATGAGGAAATCGTATTGCGCTGGAAGAGAGAATGATCGGCTGCGCGCCACCGCAGTCGAGAGCAAGAAATCCGTCATTCTCGCTCTCCGTAAATTCCAAGAGAACCGACCAACTTCCCGGCAAACCTGCCCATTGGCGAATGACCCTGCTGCCCTGATCAAATGTCACCAAAACAAGTTCATCACCGAGCACACAAAAGCTGCGCACAGGGGCCGGCACTTCGATGTCGTGACCGCTCTCACTGTCCTGGGACCAAGCCTGAAGGCGACCATCTGAAAAAAGCGTGTAAAGCGTTTCGCCATGGATGGCCGCCTCGATGATTGTTGGATTTATCTCACTTGCTACGATATCGGACCCTTGGCCAGATCGCTGATCTACCGCCGGGAGATCGTCCAGAGTCAATGGTGCTACCGGAATTGCAAATCGTGAACGAGGGATTGGCTCAAAACTTACCGACTGTAGTTCGTACTGCCAAATGGAAAGCACACCATGTTCTAACAAGAGTTGCTTTAGGGTCTGTTGAGATTCAGGATTCCTATTTGTGCTGATTTCTGATTC
>CAZMNO010000050.1:0-26802 GCA_964567685.1 uncultured Rhodobacter sp.
AGCGAGGCCCCGCGTCAACCCTTCAAATTCGGCTTTCCCATGACTCCGAGTATACCATGTATTTAAAAACAGCGACCTCCGTCGCCGCACTGTCACTTGCAGCAATGACAGCACATGCCGACGAAGACAGATGGTCCGGTTCCTATGCTGGCCTGTATGTAGCCTCAACTTACTCCGGAACAACGACGGCCACGGGTATCGTCGGGGGTCATAATTTTCTTCTACCTGGCAGCGCCGGTGTCGTCGTGGGTTTGGAGATAGATGGTTTCGTCGATTCAACGGGTGACACTGAAACATTCGTGCTCGCTCGCGGCGGGTATATCATTCATGACCGTCTGCTTGGATATGCAAGTTTTGGTCGAGGTGTTTACAACGGAACTACCCAACTTCATTCCGAAGGCTTCGGTCTGGAGTTTGCTGCAACCGACAATGTCAACCTCAGGGTAGATTACACTTGGCACAATGTTCTTGGCGCCCCTTTTTTCAGCGGTCCGACATTTCTGAAAGCCATGGCACTCTGGAATTTCTAGGAATTGAGCGGGTCGAACGGCAATCTATCGCCCGATATTGGCCTGCCACTCCGCCAGCGCTGCATTCTCCGCCTTCCTTTTATCAGGCGTCGGCGCTTTGATGGGGATGGGTGAAACCCTTTCAGGCGCGCGCAGATAGTGGAGTTCGCGCGCGCCGAAATAAAATGACACGACAGCGCCCAGCAGCCACCAGAGCGGTTCGGGAACATAGGCCAGCCCCTGCATCCGTAAGGAAAACTGCTCTGGTGACACCATGGCAAAAGCAAACAGTCCAAGCGTGCCAAGCGCCAGTGCCGGGCGTGGTAACCGGTTGAGAGCATTGACAAATCTGTCAAACCACCCAACACGTGCGCCCTGAAATTCCTGCCCGTACTGATTAAGGGCAGAGGTAAAGGCCTGGTGGCCCATCTCCATCTTCTTGGTGGCATTTGGCACGAAAACCTCAGCCAGCCCGGTCGCTGCAGTGCCGACCTCGGCCACCGCACCAGAAAGGCCCAATGCCCGCGTGATCAACCCCATGATGCCACTCTTTTTTCATGTTCCTGCTGGCTGAGATGAAAGCGCGGTGAAATAAACTCTTCAGCGCGTTTGATCCAGCCACCTTTGCCGCCATCTTGCCGCCTTGCATATTTCCGCGACTTTTCACGCCTGTCAGCAAGAGCATAGTAATAATTCCGCCGTGCAATGCCGTAAGCATCGGCCAAATGATCGGGTGCGTGGCGATGGGCACTATATGCGGCCCGGATCGTCTGTTTGCCAATCGCCCCGTCAACGGTCAACGCGGCACCCATGTCATTCAGCAGGTTCTGCAATATCCTGACCGCATTGCCGCCCGCATTGACATACATATCAAACACCGATGGCTGCAGAACCTCCGGCAGGGCGGCAATCCCCGGGCGTTTGAAATAATGCTCAAGAAAGATCGCTTCGGCCTGTCCGGCGCTCAGCGCTTTGACGTCATTCGCGGTGATGCTGCCATCGTGATCCAGATCAAGCCCCAGCCGCTTCATCGTGCCGATGGTGACCCCGTGATTGGTCGCCCCGCCGGGATCATCGGGATCGTTCACATACCCGCCTTCGCGGCGAATGATGTCTTTGGCAATGGCGGAAACGGAAAGCATGGGCAGGCCTTTGAGCGCAATTAAACAGCGCCGAGGCTCGTCACATAGGGTTAATATTTCGACTATTCACCGTTCGCTGGCTGGAAAACCCCCTGCTCCTTCAAAGCATCAGCGACTTCTTTGGGCATATAGTTTTCGTCATGTTTGGCAAGGATTTCAGAGGCTTCAAAGGTGTTGTTCACCAGTCTACCGGTGGCGATCATCCCCTGACCCTCTTTGAACAGATCCGGCAGTATACCTTTATAGCTGACCGCAACCGAGGCTGCGCCGTCGGTCACACTGAACGTCACGATTTCCCCCTGTCCGCGCACCAATGTGCCGGTTTCGACCAGCCCACCGATACGAACTATCTGATTCTGCGGAGGTGGGTTTTCAGTGACTTCGGATGGGCTCATGAAATATTGAAAGGCATCGTCAGGCAGAATCCAGAGAATGACAAATACCCCTGACAAACAGGCGAATGCCACTGCCAGCAACTGAATGCGCCGCCTCTTCTTTAAGCCGCCTAGTGCCATAATACCCTCATGGAAAGACCGGGGCTGACATCAGCCCGGTTGTTTCGTCAAAGCCCAGCATCAGATTGGCATTCTGCAGCGCCTGCCCCGATGAACCTTTGCAAAGGTTATCCAGCGTCGCGACAACCATCACCCGGCCTGCAACCCGATCGCCAGCGATACCGATATGCACAAGATTGGACGCCTGAACGTCGCTCATCGCCGGCATTTTACCCTTGGGCAGAACAACAACAAACGGTTCATCACGATATGTACTGACCATGGCATCATAAACCGCATCCGCATCACCTTTGAGGTAACACGTCGCCAGAATGCCGCGATTGGCTGGCACCAGATTGGGCGTGAAGACGATCCGCACGTCGCGCCCGGCAAGGGCTGAAAATTCCTGATCGAACTCGCCCTGATGACGGTGCGTTCCACCGTAAGAATAGGTCATAACATCCTGAGAACGCTCAGCATAAAGCATGTTCTCTTTAAGCGCCCGCCCAGCACCGGAAATGCCGTTTTTCAAATCGCAAATGATCTCGTCAAGATCGATCACACCGGCTGAAATCAAAGGCCTCAAGGCAAATTGCACGGTGGCGGCATTGCAGCCGGTCCCCGCAACCAGCCGCGCGTTTTTGATGTCATCGCGATAAAACTCGGTCAGCCCGTAAACCGCTTCGGGCTGGATATCGGGCGCGTCATGAGCCCTGTTATACCACTTCTCGTAAGCTTTGGGATCACGCAGCCGGAAATCCGCCCCCATATCGACGATCTTCACCGATTTCGGCAGCTCTTTTACGATGGCCTGGCTCAGCCCGTGCGGCAGGGCACAGAACACCAGATCAATATCGGTGAAATCGATCTCCTCGATCTTTTTCAGCTTTGGCAGGTTGAGGTGGCGCAGATGCGGAAATACTTCGGCCATGTCCTGCCCGGCCTTACGCTCGGCAGACATGGCGGCGATTTCCAGCCCCGGATGGGTGGCGATCAGACGCACAAGTTCAGCGCCCGTGTAACCACTGGCGCCCAGTACGGCGATTTTCTTGGTGTCGGACATAGTAGTTTCGTCCTTTTTCGGTCTTCAAAGAGAATTAGGGATGCAGTTCGGACAGGTCAATCAGGCCGCCTGAAACGTGATCTTTCGTCGCAAAAACCGCGTTGCCTGATTGGACACCGACCCAGCGTCTCCGGTGGTCAGAAAAGCAGACTCCTCGCCTAGCCCTGTCATGTCAGGGTGGCGCTCAAGATAATCCTCAAGGCTTTTGGCAACGATTTCACCTTGCGAAAAGACGGTTACGTCATCGCCAAGGGCTTCCTGAAACATGTCGTGCATCAACGGGTAATGGGTGCAGCCAAGCACTGCGGCCTGCGGTTTTGGCATCCGCCGCAGAAGCGCATCGACATGGCTCTTGACCAGCGCCTCGGCCAGAATCAGATCACCGTCTTCCAACGCGTCGACCAGCCCGCCGCAGGGTTGCGCTTCGACATCGACCCCGATGGCACGAAAGGAAAGCTCGCGTTGAAAGGCACGGCTGGCCACGGTCGATGGCGTGGCAAAAAGCGCCACATGCTTGACATCGACCTCGCGCGGGGCGGAATTGTCGCCCCACTGCCGCTCGGTCAGTGCCTCGATCAGCGGCACAAACACCCCGAGCACCCGCTTGTCATTGGGAATCCAGCCTTCCTGCATCCGCCGCAAAGCCGCCGCTGAGGCGGTGTTGCAGGCAAGAATCACCAGATCGCACCCGGCCTCGAACAGCCGCGTGCAGCCCTGACAGGTCAGCTCGTAGATATCATCAGCATCGCGCACACCGTATGGCGCATGCGCATTGTCGCCGTAATAGACCAGCGGTAAATCGGGCATCAGATCGTGAATTTCCCGGTATACAGTAAGACCGCCAAGGCCAGAATCAAAAATGCCGACTGCCATGATTTCCTGCTGTCCTTCACTTGATCACCTGGGATCAAAGCGTTTGTTCCCTTTTGAAAACTGTATATGGAGCGCTTCAGGGATTGTCCATTGATCAGGTGCCGCGTCTGCAGCATTCGCCCCAGTTCAGGACATACTCAACAAAACCGCACCGTCGCGTGCGCCGGATTCCACGATTTCATGAGCAAGGGCGCAATCTGCCAGTGGCAGGACACGATCAATCGGCAAATCCAGCCACTTTTCGCTTAGCGCCTCGGTCACCCGTTTCACCGCCGCAGCCCGATCTTCCGGGCTCAGCAAATAGACGATCGCAGCGGTTAATGTCGTGTTCTTGAACATCAGCGCCCCGAACGGAATTTTCGGGGTCATGTCGAGCTGTGAACCAAAGGCAACGATCCGGCCTAGAGGGGCGATTACCTCGGCGTCCATATTGATATTCGCGCCCAGTTCGACTTCGACGATCCGGTCAATCCCCTGCCCATCATTGGCCGCAACAATCTGAGCCGCCGCGTCGGGATCACGATAGTTGATGACGCTCTCTGCGCCCCAGGCTTTCAGACGATCCGTGGTGGTAAGATCACTGGTCGTTGCAATCACCCGTGCTCCGGTTTTCGCGGCAAACTGCACTGCCAGCCGACCGACCGTTCCATTGGCCCCGTTGATCAGGATCGAAGCATCGCGTCCCCCTCCAACATGCACCACATGCGCCGCCGTCAGCGCCGGAATGCCAAGACAGGCACCCTGTTCAAAGCTGGTGTTATCCGGCAATGGCACGGCATGATCCGCTGGCAGTGCTATAAATTCGGCCGCCGTACCAAAGGCGCGCTGCCATTGGCCGTTCCATATCCAGACCTTTTCATCGATTCGCGCGGCATCAACACCTTCGCCCACCGCTTCAATCACACCGGCACCATCGCTATGGGGGATAATGCAGGGAAAGGGCATGCCGCCCGGTCTGGCACCCGAACGGGCTTTGACGTCTGATGGGTTGATGCCGGAGGTTTGCAGCCGCACCAAAACCTCGCCCACCCCGGCTTTTGGCGTATCCAGCTCTCCGACGGTCAGCACATCCCGCGCTGGCCCCTGTGTCTCGTAATAGGCTGCTTTCATTGTGAACTCCCCCGCCACGCAAAACCTGACTACTATGTTACACGGGATGATCGGTAAGATGGAAGACGCCCAATCGCAGGTTCTGGTTAACCCGATGCGTTCCGTCATCTTCGCAGCATTTACGGTTAGCCACTAATCTCGGAGGTACCAGTTTTCAGGCAACACAAGATCAGGTCTTTTGGGGGCGTTTTTTGCGTCCAACGGATGCGGGAATGACGTCACCGGTGTTTTCGTGCGGACCCTGTCCATCCTCAAAAAGGTGGCTTCCAAAACGGGGGGAACCAGTACGCCCCTGAAATCTTTTAGATTGCGCGAGTTATTTGGATGCAAATGAACGACAACAAACAGGCGCAACAGTTTTTGCACTGTCTTATCAATCAACCTGAAAAACGCGGGATCCCTCAGCTTGTTCAGCCTGTGAAATTCAATTGTAATGATCCTGAAACGGCGTAGAACCCTGTTTGGCGTCGCCAGGATCGCATCAAATTCGCCGCCCTCAATATCCATCTGCAACAGAAGATCACTCCGTGCGCGTGGCCGGTTCTCCCTGATCCAGTCTTTCAGAGTAATCATTTGCTGATCACTCCTTGAGCCGATGAATTTCTTGATAAAGCTTGCGGGCGTGAAATCTTCCGGGGGGCCTTCTACGGAATAATCCGCGAGATGGGCGGGTATATCAAATCTGGCGGACAGATCGGCTTCAAATCCTGCCAGTGCTGCGACGCCCGGTGAAAAACAAGCGGATATTCCCTTAAGATCATTCGGAATCAGGTATCCACCATCATTCTCGCCCCCAATCCGGATCAGATCGTAACCGCAATCATAGGGCCGCAAGCTGGCAATGAATTTTCGAAGTCTTCGAATGGGCACTTTACCATCGCTCAGATCTTCTGGACGACGTTCAAAAAACACGCTGTCTTCAAGCAATGTTCTCAAAGGAAAATCCAATAAAAAAGGGCCGGATAATCCGGCCCTGATTTGATATCTCTTAGCGTTTGGAGAACTGGAAGCTCCGGCGCGCCTTGCGCTTACCGTATTTCTTCCGTTCGACAACACGCGCATCGCGGGTCAGGAAGCCAGCGGCTTTTAACGCGCCCCTGAGGGAGGGTTCGTAAAGCTGGAGAGCCTTGGAAATGCCGTGCTTGACCGCCCCGGCTTGCCCTGACAGCCCACCGCCTTTAACAGTGGCCATCACGTCAAACTCACCGGATACACCGGCAACCTCGAACGGCTGGCGCAGAACCATCTGCAGAACCGGACGGGCGAAATATTTCTCCATTTCGCGGCCATTTACGGTCACCTTGCCCGAACCTGGACGGATCCAGACACGCGCAACCGCGTCTTTGCGTTTGCCAGTCGCATAAGAGCGGCCAAGGTCGTCGCGCTGCGGCTCGCGGCTGACAATCGTCTCGGTCAAAACAACCTCTTCGCCGGTCACGGCAGCCTGCAAATCTTCCAGGGAATTGATCTGTTCGCTCATGATTACGCGCTCCGGGTGTTTTTGGAATTCATGGATGCTACATCCAGAACTTCTGGGTTTTGGGCCTCATGCGGATGCTGGTCGCCAGCATAAACACGAAGATTGGTCATTTGCTGACGGCTGAGAGGGCCGCCCGGCAGCATGCGCTTGACGGCTTTCATCAGAACCCGCTCAGGGAACTGGCCTTCAAGAATCTGCCCTGCCGTGCGGGATTTGATGCCGCCCGGATGGCCGGTATGCCAGTAATAGGTCTTGTCGGCGTGTTTCTTGCCGGTCATCTGCACCTTGTCGGCATTGATGACGATGATGTTGTCGCCCATATCCATATGTGGCGTGAACGAGGCCTTGTGCTTGCCACGCAGGCGCATCGCGATGATCGAGGCAAGACGGCCCAGAACCACGCCCTCGGCGTCAATCAGGAACCATTTCTTGTCGATATCAGCGGGTGTTGCTGTGAAGGTTTTCATTTTTTGCTACCGTTTCGACTTATGCGGATGGGCTGTTTTCACGACCCACGATGTTGATGTGGGGTTTCTAAGCATTTCTGTGGTGCGGTCAAGAGCAGTTAGGTGAATAAAATTGTGCGATATCAATATGTTAATAAAAAGGTATTATATTACCCCATTCATTCGCGAACCGGCGGAATGGAATATGTCACACTCGCCCGGGCCAGCGGGGTCTCATCCCCGACTGCGTGGATTATCACATCCCCGACAGAAAGAGTTTTACCCAGTTTCAGAATGCGTGCCCGCCCGATCAGATCACCCGGAGGTGGCTTGCGCATGAAATCAATCGAGCAATTCGTCGTCACCGTCAGCGCCTGAGGCCCGATCATCGCCAGAGTTGCCAGATAAAACGCGCAATCCGCCAGAGCGAACATCGAGGGGCCTGAGACGGTGCCACCGGGCCTGAGATTGCTCTCGTTGATCAGCATCCTGAGGATAACGCCATCGCCGGTCACCTCAAGCACATCGAACTGGCCGTTCATTTGCGGAAATTCCCGCTCCATCAGATCATTGAGATCGCTCGGGCTCATCACCGGGGTCATTATGTACCTTTCACGCCCAAATTCATCGCGCTAGACTTGCCGTATCCAACCACGGACACAAGAGGTTTTTCAGGATTATGAGCGACCCAATTCTGCTGCGTGACGATCAGGATGCGATTGCCACACTGACGCTGAACTCCCCAGGCAGCCTTAACGCGCTGTCAGAGGCCATGATTGCGGCGTTGAGCGATGAACTTGATCGGCTCGCGCAGGATCGCTCTGTTCGCGCGGTCATTCTGAAAGGTGCGGGCAAAGCCTTTTGTGCCGGGCATGATCTCAGGGAAATGACCGCAGGGCGACAGGCCGAGGATGGTGGGCAGGCCTATTTCAAGGATCTGTTCGCAACCTGCAGTGCCATGATGCTGAAGATCCCCCGCCTGCCCCAGCCTGTGATTGCCGAGGTGCACGGCATCGCCACCGCCGCCGGTTGCCAGCTGGTTGCCACCTGCGATATGGCCGTGGCCGCAAACGGCACGCGCTTTGGCGTCAATGGAGTCAATGTCGGGCTGTTTTGCTCTACCCCGATGGTCGCCCTGTCGCGCAACATCCATCGCAAGGCCGCGATGGAGATGTTGACGACCGGGCGGTTTATCAGCGTAGAAAAGGCAGAGACACTTGGCCTGATCAACCGCGCCGTTCCCGGTGATGAGCTTGCCGCCGCCTCCCTTGATCTGGCCGAAGCCGTTGCTGCGAAACTGGGAACAGCCGTTAAAATCGGCAAAGAGGCGTTTTACCAGCAGATCACCATGCCGCTGGAAGACGCCTATAGTTATGCCGGTGACGTCATGGCCCAGAATATGCTTTTCAAAGAGACCGAGGAAGGGATCAAAGCGTTTCTGGAAAAACGCGATCCCACCTGGACGCAGTAATATAAGGCGTTCTCAGGCTGCCTCGCGCCGCAAGGCTTGGGCCATGCAATGAATACCGCCGCCGGTTTTTGAGATTTCATCGGTTTCCACTTCGGCCACCTCAAAGCCCTGCGCGCGCAACTTGCCAACAAGGGTTTTGCTTGAACATGGCGCGATGATCCGGTCATTTCCCAGCGACATGAAATTGCACCCCAGCGCCATCGTGTCCTGAAAAGGCACGTCGATAATCTCGTGCCCTTTGGCCTTCAGCCACTCCACAATGCCGGGTTCGGTGCAGGCAAGACAGACGGCGGTCAGTTTGGGGGCGATGGGCACCACCATCAAATCGATATGAACATAATACTCATCGATAAAGGCCAGTCTCACTTCCCAGCCTTCGCGCTCAAACCAGTCGGCAACCTGACGCGCACCTTCTTCCTGCGTGCGTGCGCCACCGCAGCCGATCAGAACACACCCCTCCTCGATCACATTGAAATCCCCACCTTCAAACGTGCCAGCGGTGACCATATCGTAAACCGGGATGCCCAGACGTTCATAGGTTCTGATCGCGGCATAATTTTCACCCCGCCGCCACCAATTGGCCATGGCAGTGATGATGGCGCCATAGGGAGTCATCACGCTGGAATCCCGGGAATAAACCTGCATCGGTAGTTCCGGGCTTGGGTCATGCCAGTGAATGCTGACACCGAAATGTTCATAGGCGGAGACCAGTTCAGCGTGCTGGGCCTGCGCGATCTGGATATTTGACGGCGCCTCGCGCAGATGTTTGCGCGACAGCGAACTGGTGGCCATGTGTTTCAGATAGGCAGGTGAGCCCAACAGCACATCGGTCAGCCGATCCGTCTCGTTTGCAAAGCCGAAATGTTTGATTTTTGGCGTGCCGCCGTTTGGGTTGCGGTGTTGCAGGGTGAATTCATTCGCTGTTGCCGGCATCAATTGCTCCAAAGATTGCAAGAACGCTGACACCTTGCGCCATTCACACTCTCCAGCCAAGAGATTTCCCGAACCCGGCCCTAAAACAGAAAAGGGGCCGACGGCCCCTCTTCGTTTTCGATGCATCTTTTCAGGCTCAGCTGATTTTCGTCAGCAAATTATCCAGGCTCGCCTTGGCATCGCCATAGAACATGCGTGTGTTTTCCTTGAAGAACAGCGGGTTTTCGATACCGGAATACCCGGTTCCCTGCCCGCGTTTGGAAACGAACACCTGCTTGGCTTTCCACACTTCCAGAACCGGCATTCCGGCGATGGGGCTGTTTGGGTCTTCCTGTGCCGCCGGATTGACGATGTCGTTGGAGCCGATGATGATCGCGACGTCCGTTTGGGGGAAATCGTCGTTGATCTCGTCCATCTCCAGCACGATATCATAAGGCACGCGTGCTTCGGCCAGGAGCACGTTCATATGCCCCGGCAGACGCCCTGCAACAGGGTGGATACCAAAGCGCACCGTCTTGCCCTTGTCGCGCAAACGGCGGGTCAGCTCGGCCACGCTCTGCTGGGCCTGTGCAACCGCCATACCATAGCCCGGTACGATGATAACGCTGTCGGCTTCTTCCAGCGAGGTCGCAACACTATCAGCGTCGATCGCAACCTGCTCGCCCTCGATCTCCATCGCCGGGCCATTTGTGCCGCCAAAACCACCCAGGATCACCGAGATGAATGAACGGTTCATTGCCTTGCACATGATATAAGACAGGATCGCACCGGAGGAACCGACAAGCGCGCCCACCACGATCAGAAGATCATTGCCAAGCGAGAAGCCGATCGCCGCCGCCGCCCAGCCCGAATAGCTGTTCAGCATGGAAACAACGACCGGCATGTCTGCCCCACCGATGCCCATGATCAAATGGTAACCGATGAAGAACGCCAGGAGCGTCATTGCAACCAGCATCCAGAGGCCGGAACCATGCGGCTCCTGCAGATAGAGGACCAGAAGCGCCACCGAACCGATAGCCGCAGCTGCGTTCAACACGTGTCCACCCGGCAGTTTCTTCGCAGCAGAGGTCACCTTGCCCGCCAGCTTGCCGAACGCGATGACCGAACCGGTGAAGGTCACGGCCCCGATGAAGACACCAAGGAAAACCTCGACCTTCAGGATATTAAGCTCGACCCCGTCCTTATGAGCCAGTTTCTTGCCAAAACCCGTGAGCGCCTTCAGGCCCTCACTGTCACCGGCTGCCTGCATGGCCACGATGGATGACAAATCCAGATGGGCGTTGAAACCCACGAAGACCGCCGCCAGACCGACGAGCGAGTGCATAGCGGCGACAAGCTGCGGCATCTCGGTCATCTGGACGCGCATGGCGACGAAATAGCCGATGATGCCGCCTGCAGCGACCAACACCAGCGACAGCATCCAGAGCCCGCTGCCCGGCCCCATCAGGGTGGCGATAACGGCCAGACCCATGCCGAAAATACCATACCAGACGGCGCGTTTGGCGCTTTCCTGCCCGGACAAACCACCCAGCGAGAGGATGAAGAGAACTGCCGCGACAACATAAGCGGCGGTTGTGAAACCGATTTCCATGATCCCGGCCCTCCCTTAAGATTTCTGGAACATGGCGAGCATCCGCCGAGTGACGAGGAAACCCCCGAAGATGTTGATCCCCGCCATGAAGATCGACACCGCTGCCAGCAGCAACACGATTATCGAAGACGAGCCGATCTGCAGCAGCGCCCCGATAATGATGATCGACGAGATGGCGTTGGTGATCGCCATCAAAGGCGTGTGCAGGGAATGGCTGACATTCCAGATCACCTGAAATCCGACGAAGACCGCCAGCACGAAAACGATGAAGTGCTGCATGAAGCTCGCAGGCGCATAGGCTCCTGCCAGCAGCACCAGCCCGCCGCCAACGGTCAGAAGCGTCACCTGGCTCCTGGTCTGGGCCTTGAAGGCCGCAATCTCGTCAGCACGGATCTCTTCCGGTGTTTTAGCAACAGCGGTTTCTTTCGGCTTGGCTGCAATCGCCTGAATCTTCGGCGGTGGCGGTGGAAAGGTCACCGCGTTGTCAAAGGTCACCGTGGCACCCCGGATCACGTCGTCTTCCATGTCGTGATTGACCGCACCGTCTTTTTCCGGTGTCAGGTCGCTCATCATGTGGCGGATATTGGTCGCATAAAGTTCGGAGCTTTGCGTTGCCATGCGGCTGGGGAAATCGGTGTAGCCGATAATGGTTACGCCGTTATCAGATTCGATTTTCTCATCGGCTACCGTCAGATCACAATTGCCCCCGCGCTCGGCTGCCAGATCGACAATGACCGAACCCGGTTTCATCGCTTCGACCATGTCTTTCAACCAGAGCTTGGGTGCATCGCGGCCCGGGATCAGCGCGGTGGTGATGACGATATCCATGTCCGGCGCCAGTTCGCGGAACTTTGCCAGCTGGGCTTCGCGGAACTCGGGGCTTGAAACCGAGGCATAGCCCCCGGTTGCCGCCCCGTCCTGCGCCTCTTCCGCAAAATCGAGATAGACAAATTCCGCCCCCATCGATTCAATCTGCTCGGCCACTTCCGGGCGCACATCAAAGGCATAAACCTGCGCCCCCAGCGAGGTTGCGGCACCAATCGCCGCCAGCCCGGCCACCCCGGCCCCGACGATCAGAACCTTGGCCGGCGGCACCTTTCCTGCGGCGGTGATCTGACCGGTGAAGAAGCGGCCGAAATTGTTCCCGGCTTCGATGACCGCGCGGTAACCGGCGATATTTGCCATCGAGCTTAGCGCATCCATCTTCTGGGCGCGTGAAATCCGCGGCACCATATCCATGGCGATATAGTTGGCGCCCTTCTCACTCATCCGCGCCATCTGCTCTTCATTCTGTGCCGGATAGAAGAACGAGATGACGGTCTGCCCCTTGCGCACGCGCTTTTCCTCGGTGGCGTTCCTGAGCGGACGCACCTTGGCCACGATATCGGCTGCCTTCCACAAAGCGGCGGCAGTTTTTACCACCTCAACACCGGCATCCTTGTAATCCTTGTCAGAATAGCGCGCGCCAGTACCGGCACCGCTTTCGATCACACATTCATATCCCAGTTTCTGTAGAGCAAGAGCCGAACTGGGGGTCATGGCCACCCGGTTTTCACCTTCAAAACTCTCCTTTGGTGTGCCGATTTTCAAAGTATTTCTCCACTTCCTGTCAGACTTCGGCCAAGCCATATCTCAGCCGGTGCGCTTGCATCGGATGCAGCTTACGATTTTAGAAAAGACCGCTCGCATTCCCCAAGCCACCAGATCAGGTTAGGCGGCTCATCGACAATGCGGCGCATTGACCAAGCCCGTGCCAAATCCGTGGCAACAGACGGCTACCCGTTTTTTGAAGGCAATGCAAACAAGACCCGAATGATTTACAACCACCGGCGGGTTGTCAGGCAATAATGATCAAAAACCTCGCCAAATTCGGCCCTGATGCCCATCTCTTCCCCAGTGATAAACCGTGCCTGAATGAGCGCCATGAAAACAGGCACGAAGGCCAACCCGACAACCGATCCCTGCAACAGAACAAACCCTAGCAAAATCAACGCATCGGCTAGGTAAATCGGGTTACGTGAAAAGCGGTAAGGCCCGGTTGTAATCATCGCTTTCGGGGTGTTACGCGGAACAACACTTGTCCCATGCCGCCTGAACATCAGGAAACTGACGGCAGCCAGCGCAACGCCAAGCGCAATGATCAGCCAGCCGGTCCAGAACCATGAGCCGCTGACAAGCGCAGCCGGGTTGTAAGTCCGCGCCTGAATCCAGGCCAGCCCCATAAAGATAAACAACCAGGTCGGCGGCATATCAATTACATTCTTCCACAAGTACTTCACTACACTATCCTGGCCGGTCTTTGGTCTTCACCCCTTTTGTTTCGCCACCAGACGCCGCAGAATCGGCGCGTAATGGTTGAAATCCGGCGTGTCTTTACCCTTCACCTTACCCAGATCATCCCAGATTCGCACTTGCAATATTGCCTCAAGATTGGGGTTTTTAGCGAATTCCGTCACCTCTTCGTGATCCATTGGTCCGTTTTGCAGCGACAGGGTATGAACCGAGGCCGGTGACAGCTTGCTGAAATAGTCAGGATCAGTTGCACAGAGATAGCGCTTGGCAGCTACATGGTGCAAAACGCAATCGGTAACGACAGACGGGAAAAACCGCCCGAGCACCGCAGCCCCGGCAGACTCGTGCAATGTATCAGTGCCGCGCTCCAGCGCATCTTCGGGAAATTCATTAGTGAAATGGCCAATATCATGCAGCAGCACACCCGCGATCAGCTCGTCCGCAGCACCGGCTTCCTCAGCCAGAAGCGCGCCTTGCAGCATGTGCTCGGACATGGTGACCTCTTCGCCAAGATAGCTGTCAGCCCCCCTGCGGGCAAAGATGTCGGAAATGAAATCAACAATATTCCCGGAGCTTAGGCTACTGAAATCAGGTGTGCTCATATACTGGCCTCTCCGATGGTCAGAGTGGAAATCACAGCCCCTTTGTCCCTTCCGCTGCGGATCTCTCTGCAACGTTATTGCTGAACATCGTGGATACCATGCATTCCCCTATACGACCTTAAAGTCTTCATCCACTCTAAGCTCTTTGAGGTAAGCGTTCACCTCTGCTGCCTTCAGCCGCGAAATCTTGTTCGTTGGCGGCAGCGGTTCCTCGGCAAAAAACCGGGGCAACTCATCTTCTTCTTCTGTGAACCCAGCCTTTTCGTTGAACTGCGCTTCCAGACGGAGCGTTTCCCGCGCGATTTCTATCAGCCAGTCAGCATCGACATCGCTGTCAAACGCGTCATTCATGGCGTCGGTTATGAGCTTCCTGTTCAAATCCGTCACACTGCGCCCGAAAATGCAAAGCCCGGTGCAATCAGCCAGGGCCGAATTGATCTGCATCCTGTAGCTTTCCTCGGCCACTTCTTTCACTGACTTATCATGGCTGACATATGAGGGCGCATTACCAGTAGTATGATCCGCCCCCTGTGCGGTCACCATCATCGATACCGCTGTCACTTCGATAATTCTGGGATCATAAGCCGAAATCGCCTGCTTCTTGATCACCGGCACCCGGGCGACATTGAAATGTTCTCCAACGCGTGCCGCACCAGCCGCTAAAATCCGACCCCGCTCATTTCCCTGACGCAAATCCTTCAGCACATCGACCATGAAATCCACATCGCCGAATTCGGCCTGACCGGCCTCCATCAAGACACCGATCATGCCGCCAAGTTCGATCGTATCAACGCCAAGATCATTGGCGATCTCATTCATCAGGGCTACTTCATCAGGATCGCGCAAACCGCAATTGGTGCCCAGAAGGCTGATGGTTTCATATTCCAGCGGTGAGACGATCTCGCGCCCGTCTTTATCGACATAGATATTGGAGCATTTGATCAGGCAGCCGGGCATACAGGCGTGGCTCGGATCACCCCCGCGCTCGGTATTCAACTCGTAGATAAAATCGCCCCCCATCTTGTGGGGCCCATCGCCTTTGATAGTTGCCTGACCGGTCGAGAAATTATCGGTTGGCAATCCGCCCAATGTGTTGGTCAGATCCGATACCATCGCCGTACCCAGTTTTTTCATGGCGTCAACAGCGGGGGATTCCCCCAACAATCTGGCATAGGCTTTCACGCCTTTCATGACTTTCTTGCGGTCGAGCATGGGCGGCATCTTGTGCTTGTCAATCACCACCGCCTTGATCTTCTTGGATCCCATCACCGCACCGACGCCGCCGCGTGCAGCCAGCCGCGATGGCCGGTTGTCATTGTCCGAAATTGCGATCCCTGCCATCAGCCCCTGATATTCACCGACCGGCCCGTTGATCGCCAGCGAGGTCTTGTCGCCAAACTCCTCATGCAGTTTCTTTGCACAATCAAAATTCCCCAGCCCCATATAAGGTGCGGCATCCTGAAAGCTGATCTCGCCTTCCAGTGGTATATGAATGACGACCCAGTCATCGCTCTGCCCACGAAATGTGATGCCGGAGATTTCCAGCTGCCCCATGGCAAAGGCGAAAGTGCCGCCTGAATTTGCCTCCTTGATGCCACCGGTCAGCGGGCTTTTGCAGCCGACACTCAGCCGATTGGCATTGGAAAAGTTGGTGCCGGCAAAGGGCCCTGCTGAAAAGATCAGTGGATTATCCGGCCCTAGCGGATCCTTGTCGGCCACGTTTTCTGCCAGCAGCATCTTGGCAATCAGGTATCGCCCGCATTCCACGATCTGCCGCCCGGTCAGCATACGTTTTGCTACGCTCCGGCTTTTCAAATCAATGTCGATGAAGCTCCGCATCTTAGTCCTCTTTCAAAATGGGCTTGAACTGACGGTGACTGGCTGCAAGGCTAGCCAAAGAGCTGCTTCGGCTCAATAGAAAATTGTTTGTGTAGAAATGAATAATTTGCAGCAAAAAACCGGTGGAATTCCGAGGGTCGCGCTGATTCTGCTGGCGGCTGGCGCGTCCAGTCGCATGAAAGGCACCGATAAACTCCTTGAAAATATTGATAAAACACCACTCTTGAGGCGCACGGCAACTGCTGCGAAGGCCAGTTCCGCTGCATGTGTGATTGTGGTCGTCAAAAAAGAAGACACGCAGCGGCGCGCAGCACTTGCCGGGCTTGACATTGAAATCCATGAAAACCCCGACTGGCAAAAAGGCATGGCCTCCAGCATAGCAGTCGCGATGGCGGTCTGCAAAGAGTCGGATGCCGTGATCATCAGCCTGGCCGATATGCCCGACATCACCGGCGGCGATTACGACGCTCTGATCGCGGCCTTTGGCGGTGACCACCCGGGCAGAATTTGCCGCGCCACGTCTGAGAATGGCACACCGGGCCACCCGGTTCTTTTTGGCAGAGATCATTTCGAAGAACTCGCGGGCCTTGAGGGTGATATCGGCGCCAGGACCCTTGTTAAGCGCCACGCAGCAAAAGTCGTCGCTGTGCCACTGAATGCCCGGCACGCGCTGACCGATCTGGATACTAAGGAAGATTTCGCCCGTTATCGGCAGAGCTAGCGCCTGATCGTGCCATCCGCCAGCCAGCCGTCAAAGACCTCAAGCGCTTTTGCAGCAAACCCATCATCGTTGATATGGCATTCAAGCTCGATCGCGTTGACATTTTTGGGCATCCGCCGGCGCATTTCATCGAGAAACGCCGCCAGTCCCTCAGCATCGTGCAAATCCGCCCCGGGCCGGTCCCATTCGCCGTAACCGCCATTAGGCATGAGAAACGTCACCGGCGCTTTGGCTTTTGCCATCTGACTGCAGAACGCCCGGGCGACAATCCGGCGTTCCTCTGCATTCAGCACAACCGACGAAATCAGCCGGTTATGGGCATGCACCATATGATCCTGCCATTTCTCGGCCACCCCCTGCCAGCCGATGAAATCCACCAGATCGTAACACCCAGCGGAAACGATTTGCGGCACGCCTGCCAGCCCGGCCCCGGTCAGCCTGTCGGCCCCCGTCGAAATTGCAGACCCGTGAACATGATTGCCAAGCTCCTGCGGGCAGAAATCCATCACACAGGCAAACGCCCCCTCGGCGGCAAGGCTTTCAAAAGCGCGCCCACCCATGCCGGTGGCATGAAAAACCGCCACCTCAAACCCACGCGCCTCAAGTGCCGGTTTGAGCGGGATCATATAGCTCAGCGCCGAGGAACCAAGCGAGGTCATGCCAACCAGCGGGCGGTCCATCGGCGGCTTTTCAACCGCAAGCGCCGCCCCCAGAACCGCACCGGCAGCTTGCGAAAGGGATGATTTGCAGACCGAGTTCAGGCCATAAAGCCCTCCGGCCCAGAGGATCATCTGAATGTCAGCCGCCAGCCGCTCAGGCGGCAACAAAGGCGAAAACGCGATGGTCGAGATGATGTATTTCGGCACCCCAAGCGGCAAAACGCGCACCACATCAAGCGCGACATCGGTGCCCATCGAGCCCCCCATCACAACAACCCCGTCAAACGCACCCTTGCGATAAAGCTCCGCCACCAGCGCCATGCCGCCCTGGGCCATGATCTGCATGGCAGAGTTCTCATCCCCCGAGGCTATAGCCGCCGCAATGCTCGAACCACCGGCCTCAGCCACATCATGCTTTGAGTACTCAACCGGCCCCGGCGGATCGCCAAGCACCGATATATCCATACGGCTTACCCCGCCGCCCGCCTTTTCAATACACCCTGCCAGATATCCCAACTCATCCGACTTGGTGTCATAGGTGCCAATCACCAGAATTGTCTTTTCTGCCATATTCACCGCTTTCATCGTTTGAGAAATACTCAAAATCCGGCCCACAGGGCCTGAAAAAGATTGGCCCGCAGGGCCGCATCAGAGCTGTATCCACGCGGTTTTGAGGTCTAAATACTTGTCAAACGCATGCAGGGACTTGTCCACCCCATTGCCCGATTGCCCGACCCCGCCAAGGGGCACTGTGCCGTCAGAACCACCATACGTGTTGACATGCACAACCCCTGCCCTGACCCCGCGTACCAACCGGTGCGCCCGGCTCAAATCCGAGGTCCAGACGGCGCCTGCCAGCCCGAACACCGTTCCGTTGGCCAACCGGAGCGCCTCTTCCTCGCTCTCAAAAGCGGTGACCGCCAGAACCGGGCCAAAGACCTCGTCCTGAAACAGCTGATCCCCGGGCTTCACGCCCGTCATGATCGTCGGCTCCATGTAATAGCCCCCCGTTTCGGTGAGCACGCGGTTGCCGCCAAGCACACGATCTGCCCCCTCGCCTTCAGCCGTTTTTACAAAGCGCAGATTGCCTTCCAGCTGATCAAGCGAGTTGACCGCCCCGATATCGGACCCCAGATCCAAAGGATCTCCAACCCTGAGAGAAGCTGCCCGTTTGGCGAGTGCCGCCACAAACTCGTCATGCACCGACGCTTCCACCAAAAGACGCGATCCGGCAACGCAGACCTGACCTGAATTGCGGAATATCCCCATCGCCGACACCGCCGCAGCCTGATCAAAGTCCGGCGCATCGGCAAAGACGATATTGGGCGATTTGCCCCCCAATTCCAGATAGCAGCGTTTCATATTCGAGCGCGCCGAATATTCCAGCAAGCGCCGCCCGGTGGCACCGGAGCCGGTAAAGGCCAGCACATCCACGTCCATTGAGCACGCCAGCACCTCGCCCACGACCGACCCCTGCCCGGTCACCACGTTGAAAACCCCGTCCGGCACCCCGGCCTCTGCCGCCAGCTCAGCCAGTCGCAACAAGGAAAGCGACGCCGTCTCTGCCGGTTTCAACACCACCGAATTGCCCGCCGCCAAAGCCGGAGCAATTTTCCAAGACCCGATCATCAAAGGGAAATTCCAGGGCACGATGGCCCCGACAACTCCGACCGGCTCACGATGCACAAGGGCGAGGATATTCTCAGTCGTCGGGGCGATCTCGCCATAAACCTTGTCAATCGCTTCGCCGTAATACCGAAACGTCCCGGCAGCCGACCCGGCCTCGGCCTTGAATGCCATGCCAATCTCGGTGCCGTTATCGCGCACCCCCAAAACCGTCAACGCCAGCGCCTCGCGTTCAATGAGGTCGGCCAGACGCAGCAGCACCTTTTTGCGTTCAGCCGGGGCCAGGCGCGACCAGCGGCCGTCCTCAAACGCCTTGCGGGCAGAGGTGATGGCGCGGTTCATATCTTCAGGTGTTCCCCGCGCCAGCGTCGTCAGAACCTGCCCGTCAATCGGTGACAGAACCTCCAGATCCTCGCCGCTGCCGGGAACCCACGCCCCGTCGATAAACAGGTTCTGCGCGCCGACCTTTTCGCCACGCAATTTGTCGATCAGCTTTTGCTCAAGCATGTTTTCCCCTAGTCACGCGCCCGGTCTTTCCAGACGCTGCGGATATGCAACCCGATCACCAGAAGAATGATCAGGAATAGAATGAACGATATTGGCCGGTCGATGAAATCAAGCGGCGTTTTCACCCGTGCCATCGACGCGCGGAGCTTCACCTCCATGATGCCGCCCAGAACCATGCCAAGGATAATCGGCACCACCGGCAGGTTGAGGCGTTTGAGGATGAAGCCAAACACCCCGAACACAGCGGCAATGGCGCAGTCGGTGGCCGAATTGCGCAGCGAATAGACCCCGACAAAGCTCAAGGTAAGGATCATGACCCCAAGGAATCGCGTTGGAATTCGGATCAGTTGCAAAAGGATGTTGGTTGAAAACATCAAAAAGATGACAACGAGGATGTTGAGGATCAACAGCGCCAGATAGAGCGCCATGACAAAATCCATCTGATTCTGGAACAGCTGCGGGCCGGGAATGACGTTGTGCACATAAAACACCGACAACATCATCGCGGTCAGCGCTTCACCGGGAATGCCAAGCGCCAGGAGCGGGATCATCGCCGCTGCCGGCACTGCATTATTGGCCGCTTCAGCCGCAATCAGCCCCTCAGGCGCTCCTTTGCCGAATTGTTCGGGTGTCTTCGATGTTTTCTGTGCATAGGTGTAGGACATGAATTGCGAGGTGAACTCGCCCACCCCCGGCACCATCCCCATGACAACCCCGAAAGACGAGGCTACCGTGGCGATGCGCTTGAAGCCCAAGAGCTCCCCCAGCCCCTGAAACAACCCGCCCGAGACCGGCGGTGCCTCGGGGCTTTCATTGCGTTCCACCAAAAGCAAAAAGGCCTGTGAAAGGGCAAAAAGGCCCAGAACGACGACAATCAGATCAACGCCGGAAGCCAGCCAGCTTTGCCCAAAAGTAAAGCGCTTGGTGTATTTGACCGGCTCAAGCCCGACGGTGTTAAGGAAAATACCGAACGACGCCAGCATTCCGGCCACCGCCACCTGCCCGCGATGGGCAAGGATCACCAGAATGATCCCCAATAGTGCTGCCAGAAAGATCTCGCGGCTGCCAAACATCGGGGCAACCAATGCCAGCACCGGAGACAGCAGCATCAGCGCAATAATCGAAAACATGCCGCCAAAAAACGAGGCGGAATAAGCGAGACTGAGTGCCCGCCTTGCCTCACCACGTTTGGTCATCGGATAGCCGTCATAGGTGGTCAGGGCGTTGACTGCGGTGCCCGGCGTGTTGATCAGCACTGCAGGAATGGCCCCGCCATACATTGACGAGCCATATATCCCCAAAAGCACCGTCAGCCCGACAATCGGGTCAAGCGAGAACGTTGCCGGCAACAGGATCGCAATGGCAACCGCCGCCCCGACACCGGGGATCGCACCAATGATCACCCCGCCGATGGAGCCGACGAGCAGAGCAACGATCACATCCCATCGCGCCAGATGCTCAAAACCGGAAAGAAGAACGTCCATGCCCCAAAACCCTCAGAAATTCAGAATCATGAAGCTGCGCAGCCCGGCTGGCAGAAACTCATAGATCACCCCACCCGGGATTTTGACCTGCAAAAACGCCTTGAACAGAACAACGATGGCCAGTCCCGTCCCGGCTGCCGCTGACAAGGAAGCGGGTGATCGGAAACCAACCCGATATGTCAGGCATACGGCGAAAACCAAAGTGGTCGGCAGATATCCCAACCGCGGTGTGATCAGCACATAGGCCATGAACCAGAGCGCAAATTCAATTGAACGAGCCCAGACAAGTGCCTCTTCCCATCGCCCCGCCGTGCGGCTTGACACCAGCGCGCCGAGGAAATGCAAAGCCCCGAACCCCATCATGCCAAAAATGCCTACCGTCGGCCAGAACGCCGGCTGGGCAAACAGCTTGGTGCGTTTCACCCAGCTGGTTTCCGTGCCGAGCTGGGAAAACAGGAAGACCGAAAAAGCCAGAAAGGCAAAGGCAAAGGCCAGATCACCGGCCGGTCTTTTGCGTGCGAGCAAGCGTTTTGCGAGTGGCGGCAGCCGCATCCATCTTCCCCCAACAATAAGGGCAGCGCCAAAGAGGCGCCGCCCTCTGATCTTGAGCCGAACTTATTCCAGAATCGCGGCGATGTCAGCCAGTGTGGCCTTGTTCGCAGCAATCAGGTCAGTCACTTCACCAGCATCCTGCCAGTAAATCAGCGCACCGGTCTCAGCGGCCAGCTTCTGTGCGCGCTCTGACATCACGGTTTCCTTGGCGATAGCGACGATTTTAGCGCGGACATCTGCCGGTGTGTCTTTATGCACGAAAAGCCCGTTCCAGAGCGATATACCGAGTTCCGGCACCAGTTCCGCCACGGTCGGGGCATCCGGTGTCAGGCTGATCCGGTCATCGGTGACCGAGGCCAGAACCTTGACGCTGTCAAGGCAGGGCAGGATCAGTTGCAGGGTAGTGTTGATCACATCGACATCACCCGATGCCAGCGTGTTGCAGTCAAGCGCGTCAAAGGCCGCGTCAGATGCATAGGAAAAACCCATCTTGCTGGCAGCTGCCAAGGTGACTTTCGTTGGCACCAGAGGTGCACCGAAATGCCCAAGCGCAACGTCATTGTCTTTCGCATAGGCCGCAAGACCGGCCATATCGTCATAAGGCGCGTTGGCACCGGCCGCGATGACGAACGGATAGGTCAGGAAGTTGCCGATCGGCTCAAACGGCATCGGGTTAAGCTCGGGAATGCCGATCTGATCGCCAATCACCGGAACGGCGATGATGAACGAGCCGATGGTGTAACCATCAGCAGGTGCGCCTGCCGCTTCAATCGCGCCGGGGAACGGGCCGCCGCCGCCGCCGGGTTTGTTCACGACCGCTGCTGCCACGCCGTAAGCCGCCTGAAAGTCTTCAGCGATCATTCGGGTCAGCACGTCTTCCAGATCACCCGGAGGCCAGGGCACGATAAAGTTGACGGGCTTTTCCGGATATTCGGCTTGCGCCGAAGAGGTCACTCCGGTTGCCGCAAGTGCAGCCATTGCGGCAGTCAAAAGAAATTTACGCATCAGTCTCTCCCTTTGCGATGTGCGTTGTCTGTTTTTTATTCTCTCAACCAAATCGGATCAATATTTGAACCGTCGGTTGCAAAAATGCTTGCACAGTTTGCCGCACCCTGTCAAACAAAAATAAATTCGCACCCCAACCAGCCGAGGGCACTCGATTGAGCACAGTCGACAAAGCACTTGATATTCTGGATCTGTTTTCCAAAACGCGTCCGGCGATTGGATTATCAGAGGCTGCCCGCCTGCTGAAACGCGACAAGGCCTCGACTCTTCGTTACTTCAATGCACTGGAATTAAAAGGCTTTGTTGAGCAGGATCCATACACCCGGTCCTATCACCTCGGACCGTCACTCGCCCGCCTCGCGCTCATCCGCGAGATCACTTACCCGGTCAATCAGGCCGCCCGCAATATCCTGAAAAAACTGGTCGCCGACACTGGTGAAACGGCGCATCTCAGCCATTTTGACAGCGAATCACTCTCCAATATCGCTCTGGAAGAAACCTCTTTTCGTGGCACGCGGGTCTATGTCGACCCCGCTGAACCCCTGACTTTGCACGCCACAGCCTCGGGTATCGCATTTTTGTCGTATTGCAGCGAAAAGCGGATCGAGACGTTTCTGAGCAAGCCCTTGGTCAGCCATACGGCAGAAACGCCCACCAGTCGCGATCAAATACGGGCTGAGATCAGAAAAGCACGCAGCGATGGCTATGCTTTATCGACCGGGACTTTTGAGACTGATGTCTGTGGCATCGCGGCCGCCGTTTTTGGCCCTTCGGGTGAGGTTTGCGGCGCGGTTGCTGTTGTCACCCCAACCTCCCGTATGACCGACCCCATTCGCGACAAAATCGCTGATCAGGTCATAGCGGCAGCCCAGCAAATCTCCCGCCACTACGGCGCTAACCGCCTACCGGCAGAGGAAGTGGCAGAATGACAGTGAAAGCACTGATCCTTGATTTCGGCGGGGTGGTTTCACGCACGATGTTTGAGACCCACGGGCTGACCGAAGCAGCCCTTGGCTTGCCGGCAGGCACGCTGACCTGGCGGGGCCCGTTTGATCCGGTCACCGACCCACTTTGGTGCATGATGCAATCCGGGGAAATAAGCGAGCGTGAATATTGGCACAGGCGGGCATGCGAAACCGGGAGGTTGATTGGTAGGAACTGGACGGAAATGTCGGAGTTTGTGATTGCGGCGCGCGGGGCCGATCCCGGTGCGATCATCCGCGCCGAGGCAATTGAAGCGATGGAAGCTGCGAAGGCAGCGGATTGTGCGTTGGCCATTCTGTCAAACGAGCTTGATTTGTTTTACGGTAGCAGTTTCAGGAAAAAACTGCCGTTTCTCAGTCAGGTAGACGCCATTGTTGATGCAACCCATACCGGAATTCTGAAACCTGACCGGCGCGCCTATCAGGCCTGTGTTGATGAACTTGGGGTAAAACCCGGTGACTGTGTGTTCGTCGACGATCAGGCGAAAAACGTCAAAGGTGCGCGCGATGCCGGGATGCAAAGCGTTCACTTCAACGTCCAAACCCCCCACAAATCCTACCGGCAGGCATTGAGCTTGCTCGGTGTCACTTAAGGGAGAAAGCCATGAAAGACTCTAATTTCCTGAAGGAAAACAACGCGCGACATATGTGGCATCCTATGGCTCATCCCGGCGAGCAGATGAAAGATGCACCGGCCATCATCCAAAGTGCGGCCGGTGTGCGGCTGACGGATATCGACGGGCATGAAAGCATCGACGGGGTCGGCGGGTTGTGGAATGTCAATCTTGGCTATTCCTGTGACAAGGTGAAAGCGGCGATTGCCGAGCAACTGAATGAGCTTCCCTATTATTCTGCCTTTGCAGGGACTTCGAACCCACCAGCAATTGAGCTTTCCTATGAATTGCGCAGCTGGTTTGCCGAAGATGGTCTGGTGCGGGCCTTTTTCACCTCGGGCGGGTCGGATTCGGTTGAAAGCTGTCTCAGGCTGGCGCGGCAATATCACAAGATAAATGGCGAGCCTACGCGCACCAAGTTCTTTTCGCTTAAAAAGGGGTATCACGGCACCCATTTCGGCGGTGCTTCGGTCAATGGCAATCCACGTTTTCGCACCGCATATGAACCGCTGCTGCCGGGGTGCTACCATGTTCCGGCCCCTTACACTTATCGCAATCCTTTCAACGAATCTGATCCAAAAAACCTGGCGGAAAAATGTGTTGCCGCCTTTGAGGATGAGTTGATGTTTCAGGATCCAAACACGGTTGCTGCATTCATCATGGAACCGATCCTCGGCGCTGGAGGTTTGATCGTACCCCATGAAACTTTCATGCCGATGATCCGCGAAGTGTGCGACCGTCACGGTATCTTGTTGATTTCAGACGAAGTTATCACCGCGTTCGGGCGCACCGGGTCGTGGTCGGGGACGCGGCACTGGGGGGTCAAGCCCGATATGATGTCAATCGCCAAGGCAATTACCAACGGGTATTTTCCGTTTGGTGCGGCGATGATCTCGCAAAAGGTAGCGGATGTTTTTGAGGGCGATGAAAGCGGTGCCGCCAGTATCGGGCATGGTTACACCTATTCCGCCCACCCCGTCGGAGCTGCGGCAGCTCTTGCCTGCCTTGCGGAGACGAAAAAGCTGGAGGTTCACAAAAACGCGGCAGCGCGCGGGACACAGCTTTTTGAAGGTTTGCTGACGCTTAAGGAAAAATACAGCCTTGTCGGAGATGTCAGAGGCGGGCACGGGCTGATGGCTGCACTTGAACTGGTATCGGACCGAGCTGAAAAAACGCCCGACATGATCGCTGGCAAGAAGATTCAGCGGATCGCATATGAACGGGGCGCCATGGTGCGGGTTTCAGGGCATAACATCCTGCTCTCACCGCCATTGGTCATAACTTCAGACGAAATTGCGCAACTTCTTGAGGCGCTTGATCAGGGATTGGCTGCGGTGAGCTAGAGCACAAGCCATCAGGGCCGCACAGAATATTCCCTGCGCGCGGCGGGCCGACGCTTGCAAGTAGCCCGCTGCGAACAGCGCGCCGCCAATTGGCTCAGAATAAATCCTGTGCGGCTGAGTGGACGCGATTGTGTGAGATGCGCTTTAGAGCTGATCCAGCCAATCACGCTTGATCCGGCGGCGCTCGGCGATCTTTTCGACGCGCCGGGCTTGCGTTGCGCGCAATTCGGGAAACACTTCAAAAATCTCGTTGCGCTGCGCGTTGCCTATTGTGTTGAGCGAATAATCCCCAGCCATGAAACTCTCAACCCAGATGCCGTTGGCGGCAATAACCTCGTGTGATTCAAACATGATATGCACATAGGTGACGCCGATCATATCGATCTGCTGGATACCTTTGTGATCAGCCAGTTTCTTGATTGCAACCATTTCCTCGGCCGAGCCGAAAAGGAACCGTTGTTTGTCATCTGCCAGCGGCAATCTGAGGTTGGGTGAAATCATCATATCGGCATAAGGCAAACCCTCGCCAAAGGCGTTTGCCTTGATAAAGATCGGCCGAAGATGCGGGTTATCCAGCAGATAGCGCCCGGTCATGGCGCGCGTACCGACCCATGGCACCTCCTGCAATCCGTGATCGCGGGTGATCACGAACTGACCTGGACGCAGGTCCTCTGCGCGGATGTCACCATCTTTGGTGGCGATCATTGTTCCTATGGCAAAACAGGGCATGCGATATCCGAATTTCGGGCAATCACGCTAACTGTCGCGCTTAGCGCGTCTTAGCGGATGGTGCCTTTGTAAGACCGTACAAGCTCGGCACCGATGAAAACGGAAATGCCGACAAGACCGACAAAATCAACGGACAGGCCGAAAACCGTGGCGACGTTTGCTATCGTTGCGCCAACCCAAAGGATGACAAGTGCGGTAATGTAAAGGGTGCGGAGTGTTGGGTTCCAGTTAGCCAGGGTCGTCAAGTTCTCACCTAAAACGCACAAAAAAGTGCGGCCTCATGCTCGCGGCCGCCCCCTGACCTTTTATTTGTCCCGTCCCAGTCGGGTTTTGATGGGGGGAAACTAGCCGAGGTCTCCGCTTTCACAAAGCGAAATCTGGCGGGAATGTGACGGGAATAAGCTGAATTTCGGCACATTTAGACGAATTTGCCTTGCTTCCTTTGGATTGATTAATAGCAAGGAACTGTTTCTGATATTGAAACAATATCAATGAGTTCTCGGGCAAGGCTCCAGCAAGATTTCCCCAGCGATTGGATAAGTAACTGGTTTATCAAGCGTTATCTTCATTGATCCTGCAGTAAACCTGCCTATCACCCGCCTCATTGTTTCTTATTTGGATGCAATTTGACCCATCCCTTCGGTTGGATTTGGGCAAAATCTGGTGCAAATTTGTCTTTGATTAGGGCCTGTTGACGTTCATTTCAGTTCGATCATGGTTGCTGCGAGAGAGAT
>CAZMNO010000051.1:0-25546 GCA_964567685.1 uncultured Rhodobacter sp.
TACAGCCAAATTATCTGGCCGTTTCTGTGGCCCATTTTGTCTCCGGGATTCACATTACTGCGGGGTAGGCCAGACCTTCCACTGCTCACCCCCAGCCTTTCGATAAACTGCCAGTTTGGTTTCTGCGGTGTCTCGGTTAACCGGCTGGTAATTAATCGAAATCACTCGACATTGTTACATGCGACGTTACGATGCTTGCAACGTTTGGCATCATTGGCCGATAAGACGCAAAGCGATCCCCTGCCGACGTTCCATTGGGATAAATACGCAGTCCAACATATAGTGACTGTTGGTCATAACGATCACCTTCATCAGCATTTCCTCCAATACCATACCGGTACTCGGCAATAATGGATGATCTGCCACCGTTCAGAACAAATTCACCGCCAACGGATACAACCGTCAATGGCGATGGATCATCGCCCTCGATGAATCCCAGACCGCGGAAGAAACCGCCGCGGAAAATTAAGTTGTCACTGACCATATGTTCAACGGCCACGTTCCCGTAAACCGCGCTGAACCAGTTATGTCTGTAAGTTGTTGCACCGTCACCCGGAATAACGTCGTCAAACAATCCGCCAGTCACGTGAACGAGCGTGCGCTCGCCCGGTTGCAACTGAACCTCGGCACCGACGTTATAGAAGTGGTTGGTGCCGCCCGAACCCGTAGATTGATCGGAAATCTCGTTATACTGAAACCCGAAAACCAGACCAGCATGCGCCATTTGGCTCAGTTGCCGGATGCCATGGACATTTAGCGCCAGCATTGCCGGATTTGCTGCGGTTGTCGTGGTCGACGTTCCGCTAAAGCCGGAACTGAACCGAAAATCGAGGTCAAGCTGCAAGTCAATCAGGCTGAATCCCGGTATGCGATGCCGGACAGCGCCGGCAATATGCGTGGGTGTAGCGGTGTCAAAATCACTGTCGCCATTTGTGGTGATGGAACTTCCCCCTGCGTATATCTGGGCATAACCATCAAGCGAGCCAAAACTTTGGGCCGCAGTCGCTGATGGCATTAGGCTGGCTACGAATACGAGGGGAACAATGTAGCGTAAAAAGGGCATTTGGGTCTCCATCCTTATCCATAAGATCAGTGCAAGTACTTATCACGGTCGCAATTCTGAGCGATTCTGTATGATAATATACTCTCGAAACTAGTCGACAAACAAATAAAAACCGCCCGTTTCTAAGAAACCTCAGTTGAATTCTATTTCTCACGGGTGAAATTGGCTGCAACGTTGCGAAACAGCAACAAGCGGGCATCAATTTGAGTCTGAGTCCAATAGTGGATCGGCTTCGGCGCACTCTCTGCGGCGGCGCAATTCACGGCAAATGCCAAGAGTGATGTCGCGGCCAGATGCGCCCCAGCGAAGCGCCCTCTCCATCAACTTCATGTTCGCCCGGCGCGGTACCGCAATGCCGACATCGGCACAGAGTCGCGCCAGTTCATCGCGCCACAGGAGCGACAGGGCGTCACTTGGAAGGGCCACCTGCAAGCTGTTTTCCAAAGGCGGTTCACGCCATTCGAAAGCCGGATGGTGTGCCTCGGCTATATCCCGTGTCTTGGGGTGCCACCAGTGCAGAACGTCCCACGGCATACCGTCGACACGCGCAAGTGAGAGGCTTTGTGGCTCAGGCATGAACTTGCGATGCAGGGCTGCAATGGAATGATGGGAGCTGCGCCGCATCGCGTCGATTTGCACAGGTAAACGATCCAGCTTGTCACGCTCAGACTTGATTTCAACCATGATGATTTCAGCACGGCTGACCGCCATGACATCGACCCGGTTTCGCCCGTTGTCGATATTGACCTCCTGCATGATACGGGCATCGGGCCTCATTCTTCGAAGTGTCTGGATGACGGGTGCGCGGATTTCCTCTTCGGCCTCTGATCGATGTGCGGGCATCACGCCACCCCCGCGCGGTTTCCCACGTTCTCAAACATGCTCATTTGCTCTGGTTCCTGAATTTCTGCTGGCGGTTCCCATATCCACGGGCCCGACACTGTGGGCAGCAATGAGAGTGCGCCACGCGTTTGCTGCCGCCAAAGGGCAAACTCCGTTACCGAGCAATTTGAGAGCGCGTGACCGCTGGGCCATTGCATCAACCATTCCACAAATAAGGGATTGAGCCTTCGTCTCCGCCACTTATTCTAATATAATTTCATATTAACAATTAGTTACCGATAACATTTTTATCGATACCCCCCATTAGCACCCCCATTATGATATTGAGCGCATGAGCTTTCTTTGCAGCACGACCAACACCCGCGTGTGCCAATACTATTGATCGGGTATGCGCCGGTACTTCTGCAGTCAGTGCCACGTAACCCAGATGGATGCCAATCCACTGGTCGAAAACCTGTTCGTCGGCGACGAATAGGACGACCAGAAACCATCGGGTGACCGGCAGGTCGATAACCAAAGAGGCGGGCAATTCCGCCCGCCTCGCCGAGCAACACAGTAAACGGCAGCACGGGAGAAACGCCCGTTCATGCTTACTCGAAGCAATTAAATCAGAGGGGAAAAAATGAGCGAGCAAACAGGCAGGCCCCGCCGCCGGGCTATTTTCGGAATATCATATCTGTTCATTGCAGGAGCGGTGTTTGGTGTCTTGTTCTGGGGCGGATTCAACTGGACCGTCGAAATGACCAACACCGAAACGTTTTGCATCTCGTGCCACGAAATGCGCGATAACGTTTATGAGGAATATACCGAAACCATCCACTACTATAACCGTTCCGGGGTTCGCGCGGTGTGCACCGATTGCCATGTCCCCAAAGACTGGACCGCCAAAATGATCCGCAAAGTGCGGGCAACAAATGAACTTTATCACAAGCTGTTGGGGACGATCGACACACCCGAAAAGTTTGAAGCGAAGCGTTTGCAGCTTGCCGGCAATGTCTGGCGAACGATGAAACGCAACGACTCGCGCGAGTGCCGGAACTGCCACGATGAAATATCGATGGATTTCGGTGAGCAGCAATCGCGAAGTGCAGATCGCCACGAGGATGGCTTTGACGACGGCAAAACCTGCATCGATTGCCACCGCGGCATCGCGCATCAACTCCCGGAAGGAGCGACAGAAGCATATGAACTGATTGCGGCGGAGCACGAATAACGGGAACACGCCCACTCAATAGGCGATGGAGTGTTTTGCAGATCACCAACGTCCGGGGTGCAGTAAAAGCAAGTGGAAACCATCCAGTTCGAAAGGGTGTGACAATGAACGGGATTTCTCCAGCCGCACCCCGGCATCGTTGCTCGATTGTGTCGTTATCAATTTGAAGCCATACACTCTCAATAAAAAGAAGGTCGAGCGCAGCGGATGCCAGAATAGTGAAGTTTAGCTGTTCAGAATTCAAGGTTCAGCCGCAACACGTCATGTGGCGACCAACGGTGTAAGTCACACCGATCAGCCAACAAGTCTAAACGCGCCATCGCACCAATCGTAAAGGTCACTTGGTTTCACCTCAGCATTCCTTTGAACCAACGAAAAAATCGGGTCAGAACGTCGCTCCAAAAAACATTACTTGCATTTATATTACTAATCATGGAAAATTCGAGCGTATCCTACCCTCCAGAGGAAAGCGTGGTGCGTGACCATTAAACAACTTGATATTGGCGATATCCCTCCGGGCGCGAGTCTGCTGACGGTTGTTGTCTACCGGCTGTCGCGACTGTTGCGCGCGCAGACGGAACAGGCGCTTTCCTTTTCAGGGGAGCTCAGTCTGGTTGACTGGCGCATTATCCTTGGGCTTTTCATGCGGCCCTCGGCCACTCAGAAGGAACTGGTGGAGTTTGTATTGATGCATCAGGCGCAGGTCAGCCGGTCCCTGGCTATGCTGGAGGATCAGGGGCTGATCCGATCCGAGCGCAGCATGCAGGACAAGCGGGCAAGATTGTTTTCGCTGACCCCGCGTGGTCAGGAAATCTATGATCAGAATTCGCCGACGATCACCGAGTTTTGCGAAGCGATAGATCAGTGCCTGTCACCAACTGAAACCAAGCAGTTTCTGGAAATGACCATGCGGATTGCAGAGGCATCCATAGATTCACGCAGAAATCTGGCAGGGGGGTTGATCGATCAGGCAGTATGACGCTCGGTTGAAAAAACAAAAAACCTGGGGAGGCTCATTGGCCGACGAGAATTGAAACCTAACGCTCTGTCTTTCGAATTGCTGCGTTTACCGGGTTTTCAAATTCCGATGACAGGTTTCTGAAGTAGCAGATTTTCCAGCCAGCTGGCTGGTTCAGACGGGAGAAGCACAATGAACATTGCGAGCCAAATACGCACCAAGGATAAGGTGCTTATGTCCGGCAATGAAGCTGTCGCACGTGCTGTGTGGGAGGCGGGCGCCCGCGTCGCCTGCGCTTATCCCGGCACGCCCTCGACGGAAATTCTGGAATATCTGGCGGGCTATGACGAGGTTCACACCCACTGGTCGGTGAACGAAAAAACCTCGCTTGAGGTGGCGATAGGTGCCTCTATCGCCGGTTCCCGCGCATTTTGCGCAATGAAGCATGTTGGTGTGAATGTTGCAGCTGATCCGCTTATGACGCTGACGTTGTCGGGGGTCACCGGCGGGCTGGTTATAGCGGTTGCCGATGATGTTGGTTTTTCTTCATCGCAAAACGAACAGGATACCCGATTTTGGGGTCGCTTTGCGCATCTGCCGATCTTTGAACCGTCCGACAGCCAGGAAGCGCGGGATATGGTTATCGATGCGTTTGACATATCGGAAAGATACGAAACCCCGGTGATCGTCCGCATGACCACCCGCATTTGCCACGTCAAATGCCTGGTCAGACCCAGCGAGCGAACGGTACCGCCGGGAACCGCTTTCAAAAGCGATCCGGAGCATTGGGTCATGGTTCCGCAGAACGCCAAAAAACGGCAGGGGATTCAGTTTGAACGTGACGGCAGGCTGGCACAGCTCAGCGAAGAAACGGACTGGAACCTGATTGTTGAGGGCAGTGACCGGCGTGTCGGGTTTGTCACCTCGGGGCCCGCTTTCATGCATGTCAGCGATGCTTTTCCCGATGCACCGATCCTGAAACTCGGATTTTCGCATCCCGTGCCGATTGAGAAAATCCGTGCGTTTGCCGGGACTGTCGATCACCTGCTGGTCGTGGAAGAGACCGAGCCACTGGTTGAAAACGCGCTTAAAGCTGCGTCAATCGGCTGTCACGGCAAGGATGTTCTGCCCCGCAGTGGTGAGCTGTTGCCCAATATTGTCGCGAAGGGTGTGGTGGCGTTGCAGGGTGGCGAGGCGCCCGGTGAAACAGTAAGTATGCCAGATGTTTTTCCGCGCCCACCCTCGATGTGTGTGGGTTGCCCGCATTTGCCCCCCTATTACTGCCTGTCAAAACTAAGCCGAAAAACAACAATTCTGGGCGATATCGGTTGTTACACGCTGGGCGCCGGTCATCCGTGGCGCGCGCTTGATACGGCGGTTTCGATGGGGGCTTCAATGGGGATGGCCTTGGGCATGGATCTGGGCCGGGTCGATTCCGACAGGAAGAAAGGCATCGTTGCGGTCATTGGGGATTCAACCTTTCTGCACATGGGAATGCAGGGCCTTTTGGAGATGAATTATACCCAGGGCAATGTAACCGTGATGCTGCTTGATAATTCAACCACCGGCATGACCGGTGGGCAGGAGCATGCGGGGACAGGGCTTGATATTCACGGAGCACCCGCGCCGAAAGTTGATTTTCGCAAGATTTGCGAGGCTCTGGGTGTCAGGCCGGAACGCATTCACACGGTTGATCCTTACCAGTTGCCGGAACTTTATAACCTCTTGAAGCAGGAGATTGCGCAACCGGAACCCTCGGTGATCATCACAAACCAGCCCTGCGTTCTGATTGATCGTTTTGAAAGCAAACCCGCGCTTAAAGTGATTGATGACAATTGCAGCGGCTGCGCCAAATGCCTGAGTGTTGGCTGCCCGGCCATCAACGTCACCCGCCGTGAAACGGAAACGCGAAAATCCGGTTCAACTTTTGAAAGGGCCTGGGTGACAATCGACACCGCGGCCTGCACCGGTTGCAATCTTTGTGAACAGACCTGCGCTTATGACGCGATTGTTCCTGCTCAGGGAGGGGCAAACTGATGACCGGCAAACGAAACGCTGTGGTTAATGTATTGATTTCCGGTGTGGGAGGTCAGGGGGTCATGACCGCTGCCGAGATCCTGGCTCAAACTGCGATTTCGCTTGGATTTGACGTTAAGAAAACCGAGGTGTCGGGCATGTCGCAGCGAGGCGGGGTTGTGATCTCGCATGTGCGTTTTGGCGAAAAGGTCATGTCGCCCTCGGTTCCTGCCGGGGAAGCTGACATTCTGCTGGGATTTGAAGCGGCAGAAGCGTTGCGAGCTATCGGGCAACTGCGCCCCGGTGGTGTGGCGCTGGTCAATTCCATGCGTATTGTGCCGCCGATCGTGTCGGTTGGCATTTATGACTATCCCGACCACCCGCTTGACGAAATTCGCACGAATGACTGCGAAGTGCATGATCTGGATGCAGGAAAAATTGCCGAAGATCTGGGCGAGATACGCCTTGGCAATACGGTGATGCTTGGTGCAGTTGCTGATTACCTTCCTTTTGAGGCAAAGCATCTGCGCGATCAGATTACTGCCCGGTTCAAAGCACGAAAACCGGAATTTGTGACGTTGAACGAGCAGGCTTTTGAGGCTGGCCGTCACGCTGTATCCGGCCAGGCATAGGTGTCTTGGGTTGGTGGGGTGATCTTCTTTGATGCGCATTGGGCTTGTCCTTGCGCTTAATCTCACGTCATAAAAACCCGGGCTGTGCAGCAGCCGCTAACCTCAGTACGGACGGAATCCTTTTACAATGAACACGACACAGGCGAAAACCAACCTGATCCCGTTTGAATCTTTTGAGGTTGGCCAGACCGTGAGTTTTGGCGCCTATGAGGTCACAGAGGCGGAAATCATTGAATTTGCGGAGAAATACGATCCGCAGTTCTTTCATCTGGATCGCGAAGCGGCCAAAGGGTCGCTGTTTGGAGGGCTTTGTGCAAGTGGCTGGCACACCTGCGCCATGACAATGGCAATGATGGTCGAAAACATGTCGGAACATGGGACATCACTGGGTTCTCCGGGAGTTGATAATCTCAGGTGGCGGAGGCCGGTTTATCCCGGTGACGTTTTGTCGGTGCGGATGGAGGTTACTGAAACCCGGCCATCCCAAAAGCGCCCGGGCATCGGGATTGTTTACAGCACGGTTCTGGTGCTTAACCAGAACGGGCAGGCGGTCATGGAATTTCTCAGCAAGGGGATATTCCCGAGGACCTAGCTTGATCTCGTCGGGGGAGAACGCGGGATGTGGCCGGTCCGGGTGGGGTGGCGGATTGTGGTTGCGCAGCCAGAGCCCTCACGGCAATCCCATAAACCGTTCAAGCCCGTCCATCATCGCCTGATTTTCATCGCGCAGTCCGATCGTGATCCTTAGGTACTCTTCCAGCCCATAATCATCGACATCCCGCACAATCACCCCACGCTCTTCCAAAAACCTGATCGCGGCACCTGCACTGTGATTTGATCCGCCCGGAAACCTGACCAGCAGAAAGTTGGTTGCGCTGGGTACAGATTGCAGGCCAAGCGACGGCAGTTGATCGTTCAACCAGTCGCGTTCGGAATTGGTCTGCCTGCAGACATCCCTGACGAACGCCATGTCCTGCAAAGCCGCAATGGCACCCTCCTGCGCGATAGCGTTCACATTTCCAATCCCGCGTATACGGTTCATGACAGAGGTCATTGCCGGGGACGCATAAGCCCACCCAACCCGAAGCGCTGCCAACCCGTATGCCTTTGAGAATGTGCGCGTTACAACAACGTTATCAAAGCCATCAACCAGCTCTATCCCATCTGAGTAATCCGGCGCGTCAGCATATTCCGCGTAGGCGGAATCAATCACCAGAACCACGTCGGTTGGCAGGTTGTCACGCAACCTCTGAACCTCGGTTTTCGGGATATACGTACCTGACGGATTGTTCGGGTTCGCCAGAAACACAATCTTGGTTTTGGCGCTGAGTTTATCGAGCAGGGCATCGACAACGGTCGTAAGGTCTTTTTCCGCCGATGTCACGGCCGTCGCCCCGACGCGCATGGCGACGATGTGGAACTGCATGAAACTATATTCCGAAAACAGGATTTCGTCACCGGGCCGGGCGTAGAGCCGCCCGATCACATCCAGCAATTCCTCGGATCCGTTGCCGCAGACAATGCGTGCAGGATCAAGATCAAGGGCTTGTCCGATTGCTTTTCGCAACTCCGTGCTGGCCGGGTCGGGATAGCGAAACAGCTGATCACACCGCGCTTTGGTGGCCTCAACCGCCAAAGGGCTGGCGCCAAAGCTGGACTCATTCAGCGACAGATCAATTATCTGCGCGGGCCGGGCGCCGACCTTTTTAACGACGGTTTTTCCGATTGCAGGAACATAGGCTGTTGGGGTTTTCATCTGCATTTGCCAACTCCGCCGCCGTTTCTTCAAGTTGCCATGAAATGGCACGGCCTCACTATCGGCCAATTTTTCCTGCGGTGCGAGCAATATCTTCCAATTATGGAATTATTGTCAAATATGAAATTTATTGCTGCAAACGAGATTGCCCTACCCTATGCTGACAGTCGTGAATTTGCGGAAAACCGGGCAAAATGGCGAAACAGACCTCAAAGAAATTTGCACCGGCGCAAAAACCGGTATCCCTTGAGGATAAATACACGGCATCTGATGGCACCATCCTGCTGAATGGTTCGCAAGCGCTGGTGCGCCTGATGATGGAGCAATCAGGTGCAGACCAGCGGATCGGCCTGAACACAGCTGGATTTGTCTCGGGCTATCGCGGCTCACCGCTTGGTGGTGTCGATCAGGCTTTTTGGTCTGCCGCACATCATCTGAAACCACTAAACATCCTTTTTGAGCCGGGACTGAACGAGGATCTTGCGGCTACTTCCGTCTGGGGAAGCCAGCAGACTGAATTGCTGGGTGGTGGGCCATATGACGGGGTGTTTGGCCTGTGGTATGGCAAGAACCCCGGTGTTGACCGCAGTGGTGACGTGTTCAGGCACGGCAATATCAACGGCACATCGCCCAATGGCGGGATGCTGGCTGTCAGCGGAGATGACCCCGGTGCATCGTCTTCGACTATTCCGAACCAGTGCGAACAGAGTTTTGCAGCGCTGATGATGCCGGTTCTCTATCCCGCCGATATTGCGGATATTCTGAATTTCGGCCGCTTCGGATTTGAGATGTCGCGCTACAGTGGTTTGTGGGTTGCGATGAAAACCGTCGCTGACACGGTTGAAAGCACGTCGACGGTTGATCTTGGCCTGCTGACCAAACGGTTCACAATACCCGACAATCCCGTGCCACGAGATCAGGTTATAGCGCGTTGGCCCGATGATCGCTGGAGTCAGGACAAGCGCCTGCAGGAGGTTAAACTGCCGGCAGCCCTAGACTTTGCAGCCATCAACCGGATTGACCGGGTGGTTCTGGGGCGTATCAACCGGAAGCGCCGCATTGGTATTGTCACTGCGGGCAAAGCCAGCCTTGATGTTCTTGAAGCACTTTCGCGCCTTGGTATCGATGAGGCGGTGGCAAATGAGATTGGACTCTCGGTTTACAAACTCGGGATGATCTGGCCGCTGGAGCCGCAGGGATTGGCGGCATTTGCAGACGGTCTGGAAACCCTGTTCGTCATCGAGGAGCGGCGCGCTTTTCTTGAAACACAGATTAAGGAAATCGCCTTTCACTGGGCGGCAGACAGACGCCCCGATATCTATGGCAAGACCGAACCATCGGGCGCACCTCTGTTTTCCAGTTTAGGCGAAACCAGTCCGTTGGAGGTTGCTGGATTTCTTGGAACCCATTTGAGGCGCATCAGCGATCATCCGGTGATCAGATCCGGTCTCAAACGCGTTCAGGCGCTGAGAAATGCTTCTTCAGAAGGTGGAGCAACTGCGCCGCCACCGCTGCGCATTCCGCATTTTTGCGCCGGCTGCCCGCACAGCCGGTCAACCGACCTGCCGGAAAACAGCACCGCAATGGCCGGCATAGGCTGTCATTCGCTGGCGATGTGGATGGAAGGGCGCAACACGAGGCTGCTGACCCATATGGGGGGCGAAGGGGCCAATTGGATCGGGGCTGCGGCTTTTGTTGATATGCCGCATGTCTTTCAAAATATGGGGGATGGCACCTATATCCATTCCGGTCTTCTGGCGATCCGTGCGGCGGTGGCGGCGAATACTACCATTACTTATAAAATCCTGTTCAATGATGCGGTGGCGATGACCGGAGGCCAGCCAACGGAAGGAACCCCCGGCGTTGGCGATATTGCCCGGCAATTGCTTGCCGAACAGGTGAACAAACTGGTTGTGGTATCTGACCAGCCCGAACAATTGAAAGGCGCGGATCTTCCGACCGGGGTGCAGCCGGTTCATCGCGACCGGCTTGTTGAAAAGATGGAGGAGTGCGGCGCCACCAAAGGTGTTTCGGTGATCATATGTGATCAGGTTTGCGCCACAGAAAAGAGGCGGCGCATTCGGGCAGGCATATTACCCGAGCTGGAAACGCGCGTTTTCATCAATCAGCGCGTTTGCGATGGGTGCGGGGATTGCTCGGTCAAATCAGGCTGTGTTGCGATTGAAAGCGTTGACACGCCGTTTGGGGTGAAACGCAGGATCAATCAGTCGGTCTGCAATCTTGATATGTCCTGCCTTGACGGGTTCTGCCCGGCCATCGTGACAATCAAAGGTCGCCCGCGAAAACCAAAGCCTCAGGCGCGGAAATGGGATACTTCGTTGCCAGACCCGGTTTTGCGTGAAAACGGCGATACAAAGAGCGTTCTGATTGCCGGTGTCGGCGGCACCGGGCTTATCACCATCGGCGCCATATTGGGGATGGCGGCGCATCTAGAAGGTAAGCACTGCACAATTCTGGACAATACCGGCCTTGCCCGCAAAGGCGGGGGTGTCACGACTCATCTGAGAATTAGCGATGAAAAACACCACTACGCCGCAAGGATTGATGCTCGAGGGTGTGATTTGCTGCTTGCCGGTGACCCCATTGTCGCCGCCAGTGCCGAGGTTCTGCAACGTCTTTCACCGGGTCACAGCCAGGCAATCCTCAACCGCCATGCGATCCCGACGGCAAAACAGGCACAGGATCCGAATTTGGCAGTTGATGCAGAATTGCTGCTGGACCGGGTGCGCGAGGCGACCGGCGGGCAGAATTGCGTGTCATTTGACGCATCGAACATGGCGCGAAATCTGCTTGGGGATGACATATTCGCCAATATGATCTTGCTGGGCGCGGCTTTTCAGGATGGTCAGATACCTTTGCAGCTGGCTTCGCTAACACAGGCCATTACGCTGAATGGCATTGCAGTTCAGCCCAATCTGCAGGCTTTTGAACTGGGCCGCCGGTTTGTGGTTGCGCCTCAGAGTGTGACAAACGATGCTGGCGCAAGTGATAAAGTCTGCGAGTTTGAAGAGGTCTTTCAAATACTTACTGAAGACCTGAACCGGTCACGTGGCAATCGGGTCGCCTCTGACTTTCAGATGTTGGTCGGTGAAATAGGCAAAGCCGAAGATGCAAAGGCGCTTGTTGCCGGTTCGGTCAGTTGGGCGGTGGCGCAAAATCTGCACCGCCTGCTAGCCAGCAAAGATGAGTTTGAGGTCGCCCGGTTGATGCATGATGATGAGTTCATGCGTGCTGTTGAGCGTGAATTTGAAGGTGAAAGGGCGATCACCTATCATTTTGCCCCCGCGTTTCTTGGCGTTCGTGCCAAAAACACTGACCGGGGATTTAAGAAATCCTTTGGTCCATGGCTGGGGAAGGTTTTGTCATTGCTGGCCACTCTCAAGGGAATCCGCAACAGCATTGTCGATCCTTTCCGTTTCCAGTCAGAACGCAAACTCGAGCAGAAATTGGTGTCTTTGTTCACCAGAGATATTGCGCAGATTTGCACTCTGCTGGCGGTTGGAGATTCGGCGAATGCACTGGCACTGGCGCGCTGGCCTGAGACGATACTTGGATTTGGGCCGATCAAAGCAAAACGGGCAAAAGAAGCCCTGCAAACGCGCCAAAACCTGATCGAAACCCTGTCGATAGAACCGGAGGCTCCGAATGACCAAGCCTGATGTGATCCCGGACGATCTTGCGAAACAGGCCAAAGAGGTTGAACAATGCCTTGGCCCGCGCATTGCTGAATTTCGTCGTCAGCGCGGGATTACCCTTAAGGCACTCAGCGAAAAATCCGGAATTTCCGAGGCGACCCTGTCGCGCGTGGAAAATCGGCAGGTTTCGCTGAACGCCTACAATCTGATCAAGCTTGGCAAAATTCTTGATGTCGATATTTCAGATTTCTTTCATGCCAACCCGGTCGACCTGACAACCGGCCGGCGTACCATTACACGCAAGGGTGAGGGCGAGTTCGGATCGTCAGCGCGCTATGCTTATGAAGTTCTTTGTGCCGAGCTGTCGCAAAAGGCGATGATCCCCAGTATTGACCGCATCACCGCCCGCACCCTGGAAGCGGCGGGTGGATTAAAAAGCCACGCCGGTGAAGAGTTTATATATATTCTGTCAGGCACCGTTGAAATTCACACTGAGTTTTACAAACCCAGTCGTCTGGAAGCGGGTGACTCCATGTATCTCGACAGCCAGATGGCCCACGCCTATGTCGTCGCCGGTTCGCAGGAAGCGCAGATTCTGGTGGTAACCGCTTAAAATATGGTGGGGTTGCGTGGCGACCCTGCCTGATCGGCTGTCAGCACTATCTCTCTCAAATAGCACTATTTCCGGCCTCAAAACTGCCCTGAGGGCTATTTTAGCCAGCATGGGTAAGGCACAAATCTATGAATTCTATCTCAGGGCGATCTTGCTTGATATATCTCAATGATCCAAGGAATATTCCTGCAAAGATGATGGTAAGGATTTCCCTACTTGAAAGCTTTGGGCTCTGCACAAACCTTTTGAGGGAGACACAAGCAAGTGCTGAGGCCGGACAATCCGGCGAGTTCTGAGTTTGATGTACCCCCGAGGATGTCCTCAGCAGAAGCGTCTTTTCTTTTGAAAGGGCAACAGATGTTGAAAAAGACTTACGAACCTTACCGATGCTATCAGACCCTCCCGTTCACCAAAGAGGAAAGAGATCACGTCACGATCCTATTCGGCGGTCTGCACTGGCGTGCCGAGCGTGTGATGCAGGGTAATTTCGAACGTGCCGGATACAAATCCCAACCCTTGCCTCCGGCGACGCGCAACGATCTGGAAAAGGGGCGTGAGCTTGCCGATATCGGCCAATGCTGCCCCACGGCTTTTACCACCGGTAATCTGACGAATTTCCTGACCTCCGAAGCCGAGCGTATCGGCGCTGATGCGGTTGCCCGCGACTATATCTATCTGACCGCCGGAGCCTGTGGTGCCTGCCGGTTCGGCCAGTACCACCAAAGCTATGAACTGGCCCTGAAAAACCTCGGAATGGAGACGTTTCGGATGTTTTTCATGAAGCAAAGCCGTATTGAGCACGATGAACAGGCCGGTGGTGGCCTGGAGTTTACGATGCCGCTTCTTCTCGGGGCCGCATGGGGGGTCATGTGTGCGGACATCATCCAGGATTTTGAATACCAGATCCGACCATACGAGGTTGTTCCCGGTTCAACTAACAAGGCGGCAAAAGCTGCGGTTGAAGAGATATATCAGGCTTCCCTCAATTGCCCGGTCAAAGGCAAGAAATGGGGTGCGGTCGCATGGTATCTGACAACCAATTACTATGCCAACGCCCTGCGTCGGGCGCGCCGCCATTTTGAGGAAGTCGAGGTTGACCGTCTGCGCGTCAAGGCAAAGGTCAAGATCACCGGCGAATTCTATCTGCAAACCATTGAGGGCGAGGCGAATTACAATATCCACTCCTGGCTTGAAAACGAAGGCGCCGAAGTGCAGCCGGCTATGATCGTCGTGTGGCTTGATTATCTGATGACCTTCGCCGCCCAGAGCTTGAGAGAGCGGCTGGGAATTACCCCCTGGGCCCGATTTGGCGATACCTCGCTCAGGGCGTTGTCGTGGCTCTACAGGCGGGCTTACAACAAGCTCCGCAAGGCGTTTTTGGACATTCCGTACGCCCCGCCAAGGCCAAAGGAGTTGCGCGCGTTATCCGCCCCCTATTTTGACCAGCGCATGTCCGGGGGTGAGGGTGATTTGCTGATCGGCAAGACGCTGTGGGCGCATGTGAACAAGAAGGCGCATATGGTGTGCGAGCTTTCTCCCTATGCCTGCATGCCCAACACCATGAGCACCGGGTCCATGGCGATGGCTCTGGGTCAGTATCCCGACCTGCTCTACGCACCGCTTGAGATCAAGGGTGACAGCGAAGTGCACGCGCTGTCCCGATGCCAGATGATTCTGACCGAAGCGAAATCCCGGGCGCAGGAGGAGTTTGACGCAGCCCTCAAAAAGGCCGGGATGACGCTTGATGAAGCGCGCAAACAACTGGATTGCCACCCCGAATTGAAAAAGGCGTTCAATCTGCCGAAGAACCATGGGGTGACGGGAACCGCCGCCAATATGGTTCTGGAGCTGGGTGGGCACTGACATGAAGATCGCCGGCATCGATATCGGATCGACTACCGTCAAGGGCGCGTTGGTTGAAGATGGCAAAACCATCTGGCGGCGCTATGGGCGGCACAATACCCGACAGGCTGAAAAGACTTTGGAAATGCTCAGCGATATGGAAGCTGAGGCGGGGCTGAAAGCTGGCCGGGATCGGGTCTATTTTACCGGGTCTGGTGCAAACCTGATTGCACCCCTTGCCGATGGTCGCATGGTACAGGAAGTCGTCGCAGTGGCAGCAGCAGTGGAGAAGCTGCATCCTGACGTCAGGTTTGTCTCGGAAATCGGTGGCGAAGACATGAAAACGGTTTTCTTCGCACCGACCAAAGCGGGTAAGTCCAAACAGGTCTATATGCAATCCGCTTGCAGCGGTGGCACCGGCGCATTCATTGAAAAATCGGCCCGCAAACTTGAAGTCGCACCCGAAACCCTGGCCGAAATGCGCTATACTGGCAAAACCCTTCACCGGATCAGCGGCAAGTGCGGGATTTTTGCCGAGGCGGATTCAAACAGCTTGGTCAAGGCGGGCGTTCCGGTGGACGAAATCATCCCAAGCCTGTTTGATGCGGTCGTTCTTCAGAACCTTGCCACGCTTGCCAAGGGCAACACGCCGATGCCCAAAGTTTTGCTTCTGGGCGGTCCGAATATGTTCTTCCGCGGTTTGCGCGAGGCCTGGCAAAAACACCTGCCCGCTCTATGGACCGACCGGGGAGTGGAGCTGCCCGAAAACGCAACCGTTGAAGATCTGATCTGGGCACCCGATGATGCCCTCTACTATGCCTGTCTGGGATGTGTTGAGATCGCCAATCGTGAAGGCGATGATATCGGTGTTTTCAAGGGCGTTGATAAGCTGCGCGACTGGATCGATGTCGGGCAATATGAAGAAAAGAAATCGCTGGGTAAAAAAGCGCTTTCCGGGGAAGACGGAGAACTCGCGACATTTCTGAAACAGCTTGGCGAACCGGCGCCACCGATTACGCCTAAGCCAACGGACCAGCCCATTGCCATTGGTTGTGATTTTGGCAGCGCGACAACCAAGGCTGTCGTCATGTCCGCCTCAAAAGAGCTGCTCTTTTCCTGCTATGCCCCGTCTCAGGGGAACCCGATTGAAGACGCCAAAGGCCTTTTCCGGCAAATCAGAGAAGCCGGTTTTGAGACGATTGGTGGTTTGGGGATCACGGGTTACGGTAAAGACCTGCTGCAGGATCTTTTGGGCGCAGATACACCGGTTGTCGAGACCGTAGCCCACGCCACCGGAACCTTGCATTTCTTCCCGGATGCAGATGCGATTTGCGATGTTGGTGGGTGTGATGTGAAGATCATGCTCCTTAGCCAGCAAACCGTCACTGATTTCAGATTGAACTCGCAATGCTCGTCCGGAAACGGCGCGTTTTTGCAGGGCGTCGCCGAACGCTATAATATACCTTTGGAAGACTACGCAGATCACGCCTTTCAGGCCGAGGCAATGCCGTCGATTTTGATGGGCTGCGGTGTGTTTTTACAATCCGACATCGTCAATCAGCAAAGAAAGGGCTGGTCGGCTGATGAAATTCTGGCAGGGCTTGCTTCTGTTCTACCGCTCAATGTCTGGGTCTATGCCGGCCAGTTGCAGAACCTTCGCGCCGCTGGAAGGAAATTCATTTTGCAGGGCGGAACCCATCGCAATCTGGCGGTGATCAAGGCCCAGTTTGATTTCATCCGCGAAAAGGTTCCCGAGGCCGAGATTGTCGTGCACCCTTACAGCGGTGAAGCCGGTGCCATCGGTGCCTGCCTCCTGGCGGTTGAATATATGGATGAGGGCAAACCGAGCGGTTTCAGGGGGTTTTCGATCATCGAAGGCCTCAAATACAAAAGCACAACCAACGATCTGACCACCTGCACATGGTGCACGGTCAACTGCCGCCGTGCGTTCATTGACGTTGAACTTCCTGGTGGTAAAGGCCGCCCGTGGAGCAAGGTTCCTCTGGCGGAGGGGTCAGAGCGTGTGATTACCGGCAACACCTGCGCCAAGGGTCTGGTTGAAGACTCTTCCGAAATGCGGGTTGTCAGAAAGAAACTGGAGAGGACCAAGGATGCTTACCCAAATGTTGCAGAAAGGGTTCGCGAAACCGCTTTCCGGTAGCGCAGACCAATTTCGTCGCAAGCGCATTGGTATTCCGCGCGTGCTGGGCCAGTGGACGACGCATCGTTTCTGGACGACGCTGTTCAAAGAGCTGGGCGTACGTCCGCGCGATATCGTCTTTTCATCGGACACATCCGAAGATCAGCAGCGCAAATACGGGCAGGGCAGAGGCGTGGTTGATTGCTGTTATCCGGTCAAGTGCCTTGCCGGGCATTATGGCGAGCTACTCAGTGGTGATAAGCGCAAGATCGACGTCCTGTTTTCACCAATGATCGGCTCATTGCCCTCTTTCATGATCGGTCATGTCGAAAAGAACCAGGCCTGCCCAAGGGTCATGGCCGGACCGGAAAACGCCAAGTCTGGGTTCTTGCGCGAAGGCGACATTTTTGCAGAGCTGGAAGTGCAATATGTTTCGCCCTATGTGTCGTTTGATGAGCCGAAGCTGGCGGAAAGGCAGCTCTTTCAATCACTCGTCGAGATTTTCCCGGATCTGACGCGCAGGGAATCCGATGCTGCTGTCAGAAAATCATTCGCCGCCCTTCTTGATTATGAAACCCAGCTCCGCGCCAATAGTCGGGAAATACTGGAAGGTTGTGCTCGGGACAACCGGCCCTGCATTCTGGCGCTGGCCCGCCCCTATCACATGGATCCCGGTATTGGGCATGACATTGAAAGCCAGCTGCAGGTTCAGGGCTATCCGATTCTTTGGAGCAACTACCTGCCGATTGACTCTGATATCATGAACTGGATGTTCAAGGACGATATTAATCAGGGGTTTATCAAGTCGCCCTTTGATATTTCAGATATCTGGCAATCCTCCTACAGCGCCAACACCAACGAGCTGATATGGGCCGCCCGCTTTGGCGCGAGAATGCCGTGGATCGCCTGCGCCATTCGCTTTTCAAGCTACGAGTGTGGCATGGATCAACCAACCTACACCCCCGTTCAGTCAATCATTGAAGACACCGGAACCCTGTTTTTTGCTTTTCAGGAGCTTGATTCCACAAAAGCAGCGGGATCGATCAAGATCAGGGTCGAAACGATCACCCACTATCTGGCACTGCGGAGTGCAGGTATTATCGCACAAAAGCGCCAATACCTTGATCCGCCGGACTGGCTGGGTACGCGAAGCGAAGGTCGGTTGCCAGCGGCTGCACAGTAGCTGGCTGCCGGATGACAGACAGGTTTGCACAATGGATCACGGCCTTTGCTGTGCGCGTGCTGATTTCGCATCCCGTATTCGCCGCAGAACGAGCGCGCATGACCTTGCCACGGGCCCACATTTCGTGGCGCGGATGGTTTTATCATCCCCCAAGCCGCGATATAACCGGCTAACCATGGCGCCGATGGCAAAGCGAAACGGCAGGTGGACGTTTGAGGTCAGGGAAGCCATTCAGAAGTCTGCAGCCACTCATGAAGAATGATATCGCCGACATTGCCCTTAAGCTGATCGCGAAACATCATCCTGACCAGACCCGATGAACAAGTTGAGGGTTTCGGCAAAAGGTAAAGTTACGCAACATCGTTTTCCGTCGCGTTTGCGGAAATGTGATCGTATGCGTAGGGTGATCATTAACGTACGCTTCAAGTTGCAACCGAACAAAAGAGAAATCGGTGGTACGCTTAATGGCAATAGCTAGGGGGAATTGACTTGGAAGTTCTGCAATTGCTTGTCAGCGGGCTTGCGAACGGGTGCGTTTATGGGCTGATCGCGCTTGGTTTTGTGTTGATATACAAGGCTACCGAGGCGGTCAATTTCGCCCAGGGCGACTTCATGATGTTTGGTGCTTTTGTCACGCTTGGCCTGACCAACGCGGAATATATGGATTTACCGTTCTGGCTGGCAGCGCCGATTGCCATCGGTATTATGGCGCTTCTGGGGTATCTGCTTGATTACCTGGTCTTGCGTCACCTTTTCGGCCAAAGCCAGACTGCGGTCGTGATCCTGACCATTGCCTTGGGGTTCGTCATCCGGTTTGTTGCCGGCATGATCTGGGGACATGAACCCCAATCCCTTGAAAGCCCGCTTGCGCTGGGAGATGTGCGGGTGGGATCGGTTGTTCTGGGGCTGGTGGATGTGGCGATTATCTTCGTCACCGTTTTCCTGACGCTCGGGCTTTATCAGTTCTTTCAGCGCACCAAGCTGGGTCTGGCCATGCAGGCAGCCAGTCAAAACCAGATGGCCGCCTATTACATGGGCATTCCGGTCAGGCGGATACAGGGGTTGATCTGGGGGCTGGCCGGGGCAGTTGCGGCGATTGCGGGTATTTTGTTTGCTTCAAAAGGGGCAATTGATCCCAATGCCGGTTTGTTGGGGATCAAGGCATTTGCTGCAGCAGTCATCGGCGGGTTCGGCTCTTTGCCGGGCGCACTGGCAGGTGGGTTGATTGTGGGGGTAATTGAACCCTTCGCCTCGCGCTATCTGGCAGCGGGGTATTCGCAAATCGCCCCCTATGCGCTGTTGCTGTTCGTGCTGGTTTTCCGCCCACACGGGTTGTTTTCGCAAGTCAGAACGAAAAAGGTCTGAACGATGCGAATTCTCTTCAAAACCTCTTATGGCGACGATATCCGCCTTTTCAAGGACCGGTGGACTCTGATCGTTTACAGCACACTTGGCGTGCTGCTTCTGTGCCTGCCCATTCTGCTTGATGAGTTTTATCTGGGAGAGGTCACCAATGTTTTGATCTGGGCTCTGGCCGGGCTTGGCCTGATGTTGCTGACAGGGCAAACCGGGCAGGTCAGCCTGGGCCATGCTGCCTTTCTGGCGGTTGGGAGTTATGCCAACACGCTGTTGATCGAAGCCGGGCTGCCTTTCATCATCGCCTTTCCGCTGGCCGGGATCATCACAGGTGTGGTGGGAACCATCATCGCCATCCCGGCCCTCAGGCTGCACGGAATATATCTGGCGATTGCCACGATCGCTTTGTCGATTCTCGCCGATGACATCATCGTTCTGCTGGAACCCTGGACCGGCGGTGTCAGCGGCAAGTTCCCGGCGGCAATCGATCTGTTCGGGTTTGAAATTGAACGCTGGACCATGCCCGTCAGGTTCTACTATCTGGTTCTTATCATCGTCGCGATCTGCACCCTTTTTTACCGCAACCTGCTGCGCTCTCCCCTTGGGCGGGCCTTCGCGGCGGTGCGCGATTCAGAAGTGTCGGCGGCGGCTATGGGGGTGCATATCGCCCGAACCAAAGCGACATCCTTCGGCATTTCCTGCGCCATGACCGGATTGGCCGGAGCGTTGATGGGTTACTACGCGGGCATGTTCAACAACGAAACTTTTTCGCTGGTCATATCCATTCAGCTGCTGATGATGATCGTTATCGGTGGGCTTGGCTCCATCCACGGTGCGTTTTTCGGGGCCATCGTGATCGCCTTTCTGCCACAGGCCCTGTCGATCCTCAAAGATAGTATCGGCAATGGTAATGTTGCGATCCCGGGACTGGAAACCGGGGTTTTCGGGGTGATATTGATCCTGTTCATCCTGCTTGAACCCATGGGCATTTACGGGCGCTGGATGAAGATCCGCATCTGGTTCGAACTGTTCCCCTTTGCCCGCAAGGACATGTTCCGCCGGCAGAAATCCTATCTCAAGACGGAGCGTCTCAGATGAGCCTTCTTGAAATCAGGAACGCGACCCTGAAATTTGGCGGTGTCGTCGCCGTGAACGATCTGTCGTTCAGCGTGGAAGAGGGTGAGGTTTATGCCATCGTCGGGCCAAACGGGGCCGGAAAATCAACTGTATTCAATCTGATATCACGGTTTTACGACCCGTTTGCCGGAAGTCTGGTTTTTGACGGCAATAACCTTCTGGACCGCGATGCGGACGCGATAGCCGATCTGGGAATTGCCCGCACGTTTCAGAATATCGAACTGTTTGACCATGCTACGGTGCTTCAAAACCTTCTGGTAGGGCGGCACCGGCACCGCAAGACCAATATGGTTCAGGAGCTGTTATTCACACCTGAGGTGCGGCGACAGGAATACGAAAATCGCACAGCCGTTGAAGAGGTGATCGATTTCCTTGATCTGCAGCCTTATCGCAACAAGATGATCGCGGGGCTACCTTACGGCGTGCGCAAAGTGGTTGAACTGGGCCGCGCCCTTGCCTCTGGCCCGCGTCTTTTGCTGCTTGACGAACCCGCCTCGGGGCTGAGTGTTGAGGAAACTCAGGATATGCGCTGGTGGATTGACGATATCCGCAAGCAAATGGGGATCACGGTTCTGATGGTCGAACATGACATGGGATTGGTCTCCAGCGTGTCTGATCGTGTGCTTGCCTTGGCCGACGGGGCCATGCTGGCCGAGGGTGCGCCGGCTGAAGTTCAGGCCAACCCGGCTGTGATCGAAGCCTATCTCGGCGCGGGGGCGGCGTGATGGAAGGCGTATTGCTTGATATCCGCAACCTTGAAAGTTTCTATGGCCCGATCATGGCGATCCGGGGCGCCAGCCTGAGCCTGAAAAAGGGCCAGATCGTCACCGTTCTTGGGGCCAACGGCGCGGGGAAATCTACGCTGTTGAAAACCATTTCGGGCATAATGGACCCTGAAAAGGGGCAGATCGTATTCGAGGGTGAGGAAATTCAGGGGCTGGAGCCGCATGTGATTGTCAGAAAAGGCATCGTCCATGTCCCTGAGGGCCGCGAGGTGTTTCCCCTGCTGACGGTCGAGGAGAACCTGACCCTTGGCGCCTATTCCCGCAGCGACAAACCCGAGATCGAAAAAGACCGGCAACTGGTGTTTGAGTATTTCCCGATCCTTGCTGAGCGTCGTGATCAGGAGGCGGGTACCCTTTCGGGTGGCCAACAGCAGATGCTGGCAATAGGGCGCGGCCTGATGCTGCGGCCAAAGATCATGCTGCTCGATGAGCCTTCGCTTGGGCTGTCACCGCTGCTGGTACAGGATATCTTTGCCATCCTTCGCCGCCTGAACAAGGACGAGGGCGTCACCATGATGCTGGTCGAACAGAACGCTAAGGTGGCGCTTGAACTTGCCGATATGGGCTATGTGATGGAAATTGGCCGGATCGTTATGGACGGCACCGCTGACAGATTGATGGAAAGCGAGGATATCCGGGCTTTTTACCTTGGCCATCAGGAAGACGGCCAGCGCGGCGAACGCCGCTGGAAACGCAAGAAGACCTGGAGGTGAGCGCTGTGAACATTCAGACACCCAGCCAGATCGAGATGAACGGCATCAAAGTCAGCGCTGATCCCGGGCAACGTCCGGCACTGGTTGACGGCTGTGACACCGTACCAAAACTGTTCGCAGCCCGCTGTGCGGAACTGGGAACGAAAACCGCGCTGCGCGAAAAGGAAATGGGCATCTGGAAAGCCTATAGCTGGAAAGATTACTGGGATCACGCCAAATGGCTTGGCCTTGGTCTTGTCGCCCTTGGACTGAAGCGCGGCGAGGTGGTTTCGATCCTGTCCGAAGACCGGCGCGAATGGGCTTTTGCCGATATGGGTATCCAATGCGTCGGCGGTATCGCCTCGGGCGTTTACACCACCGACAGCGCCAGCCAGCTTGAATACCTTCTGCGCGACAGCGACAGCCGGTTTCTGTTTGTCGAGGATGACGAGCAGCTGGATAAATACCTTGAGATTGCGGATCAGGCTGAACAGGTTCTGAAGGTCATCATTCTGGAACGCGAAGGCCTGCACGACCTGCGTCATGATAAATGCGTCTTCCTTGATGACCTTTATGCCACTGGGCGGGCATTTGAGGCTGAAAACAGTGGCTTCTTCGAAGCTGAAATCAAAAGGGCCCAAGCGGATGATACCGGTCTTCTGATCTATACATCAGGCACAACAGGAGCCCCAAAAGGTGCGATGCTGAGCCAGGAAAACATCATCTCGGCAATCGTTTCAGGTGCTTATGCGCTGCCTGTGTTGGCAAGCGATGAACAGCTTTGCTTTCTGCCACTTTGCCATATTCTGGAACGAGACGTTTCTATCTATTTCCCGCTTGGTGCCAAGGCGACGGTCAATTTCGCCGAAAGCCCGGAAACGGTTTTTGATAATCTGCAGGAAGTGTCCCCCTCGACGTTCACCGCTGTGCCCAGAGTCTGGGAAAAGGTCTATTCCCGGGTGCTGGTTCTGGCACAGGAGGCCACGCCGATCGGGCGCTGGGCATTCAACATGGCCGTCAGGGCCGGGGGAAACCGGGCAGATTATCTGATCCAGGGCAAGCCTGTTCCTGCAAGTGTGGCCATCCTCTATGCGATCTGGGATGTTCTTGTTCTGAAAAACCTGCGCCGGATGCTGGGAATGGACAAACTGCGACGCGGAATTTCCGGCGCGGCCCCGATCTCGCCTGAACTGCTGAAATGGTACTGGTCAATCGGCATACCCCTGATCGAAGGCTACGGGATGACCGAAAATGCCGGGATCACGACGATCAACACGCCAAAGGACAACAAACCCGGAACCGTCGGCAAAGCAGTACCCGGTATTGATGTCAGAATTACTGAGGAAGGCGAAATTCAGACCTTCGGGCTTAACAATTTTCAGGGCTACTGGCGCAACAACGAAAAAACCGCCGAAACTTTCACCACCGATGGCTGGTTGAAAACCGGCGATGTCGGGCATCTGGACGAAGATGGGTTTCTGACGATCACCGGCCGGATCAAGGACATCATCATCACTGCTGGCGGCAAGAACATCACCCCGGTTGAAATCGAAAGCAGGTTGAAATTCAGCCACTTTATTTCTGATGCAGTGGTGATCGGCGATAAGCGGAAATATCTGACATGCCTGATCATGATCGATCAGGAAAACGTGGAAAAGTTTGCGCAAGATGAAAAAATCCCGTTTAGTGATTTTGCATCCCTTTGCGCTGCCAAGGAAATAATGCGCCTGATCCGGGATGAGGTCGAAGTGGTCAACCGGGATTTCGCCCGGGTCGAACAGATCAAGGATTTCCGCCTGATCAACGTATTGCTGACCGCAGAGGATGAAGAACTGACGGCAACCATGAAGCTCAAGCGCGGCTTTGTGGAGAAAAAACATAGCGCATTGATCGAGCAAATGTACTGAATAGGGGTAGAAAACCCTGAATGATTACCAACGGGAGAAGACTGATGAAGAAATTAACAACATCAATCATGGCAGCGACGCTAGCCTTTGGCTTGGGCATCGCGGCACAGGCCGACTCGCAAGGGGTCACGGATAGCGAAGTGCGGATCGGCTCGGTCACCGACCTATCCGGCATCTTCGCTGCCGTGGGTGTGCCGGCGCTGAACGGCGCCAACATGCGTATCGACGAAGCCAATGCCGCGGGCGGCGTTCATGGCCGTATGATCAGCTATATCGTTGAAGATAACGGCTATCAGATTCCACGCGCGATGCAGGGCTATAACAAGCTGCTGAACAAAGACAAAGTGTTCGCAATGCTCCTGTCGCTTGGCACGCCGATGAACATCGCGGGCTTCAAGCTGCTGGACCCCAAAGGCATTCCCAATGTCTCGCCACTTTCTGCTGCGAAACAGATGCTGATGGAACCCATCGACAACAAATTCGCCGGGTTCTCGACCTATACTGATCAAGTGGTGGCCGGGATTACCTTCCTCGCGAAAGAAAAAAGCGCAAAGAACATCTGCTCGATGTCGGTCGGGAACGATTTCGGGAAAGCCGTTTCGGGCGGAACCAAGGCCGTCGCAGGTGCGATGGGCCTGAACTTTGCCGCGGAAACGACCCACAAGGGTGATGAGCTGGATTTCGTTGGTTCGCTGCAAAAGCTGAACGCTGCAGGCTGCGAGCTGGTCACGCTCGCGGTGGGTGTTCGCCAAGGTATCACCATCGTCGGTACGGCCAAGAAACTGGGCCTTTCCGGTATGACCTTCATGAATACCTCGGCAGGTTTCCTTGAGCCGGTCGCCATGGTTCCCGGCGGCGTGACAGACGGACTTTATGCTGCTGCTGGATTTCCGGATCTCTACTCGCGGGCAGCGCAGCCGGCAGTTGGCAAGTTTATCGCTGCGTACAAGGAAAAGTACGGCAAGCCCGCCTCGATGTTCGCCATGCTTGGTTATTCCGCAGCAGACGGGCTGATCCGCGCGCTTGAAGCTGCAGGGCCTGATTTGACCCATGAAAGCTTTATCGCCGCCATGGAAGGGCTGAGCTATCATGATGACCTGACCGACATGGATCTGGATTATGCCGATCACCAGGGCTCCAACCTGGTTGTAATCTCGGTGGTTGAAGGCGGCGTCTGGAAAGAGGTTGGCCGTCAGTAGGCTGCAAGAAAACACGATATTCGGCGGGGGAGACGGGAGGCGGTCTGGCCGGTTCCCTACCCCGCCGGTTATGAGAGGTTCGGGAAGTTTTCTTCCGAAAAGAGATGGTTGACGTGATGTGCAATTCGCGGGAGTTGCCGTGACCTGCAAAGTGATGCTTCATACCAGGAAAACGAGTTACACAATTGGCGCTTTGCGGAGAGATGCAAAACGTCTTGGTGGAAGTGAAACGTAGGATAAGAATGCTTTTTCGGTTGTTCGCGTTTTACGGCGGATGCCTTTCACCACCTTGTCAGCGGCAGCCTTCGATTGTCCGGATTTCTTGTTCAACTTCGCTCCATATCAGTTTCGATGAACCAGAAATCCTCCGTTGTCCAAACCCTCAATTCTCTCCAACTGGCGCTGACGTCAGACACGCGTTGAAAACGGTTGCCTCCGCGAAGCCCACAAACTGTAGGTTTTGTGCAAGTCCAGTTCTATTGCGTTTGGACACGCCGAATAACTAGGGCCTGTTGACGTTCATTTCAGTTCGATCATGGTTGCTGCGAGAGAGAT
>CAZMNO010000052.1:0-24696 GCA_964567685.1 uncultured Rhodobacter sp.
CTTGAATCAGAATTTAGGTGATTTGGGAATCCTGAACGTCAACAGCCCCTAATAACAACGCTTTGACATATTTCTAATAGTTTCTTTCCACGCTGCGGCCACCACATTGACCAAAAACTTGCCTTTTTCGGCCCACGCGACAAGGTCACCGGATCAGTGATTGGACTGAATTGGTTGGAGGCAGAGTGACGATGACATCATTTTCCGATTGACGTATGCTTTTTTTTCGTAACGAAGGAAGCGAAAAAATGACAGTCATTCTGGTCGACAAAGCGAATCCAGACCGAGACCTTCAGCTAGCCAATCGAATTTGGGATTGCATCGTTTCCAATCTGGAATTGGAAAATGTTCTCAAACCGGAGACAACAGAGTTTCTTAGAATAAACTCCGTTGGCACACTCGATGCCGTTGATGCGCTTAAGCTAGCTAAGGCCCTGAGAGAAATATTCATCCCAAGGCTGGCGGATTCCGAGGTGCTTTTCCTGGGAGGGCAGGTTGGCGAGGTAACGACAACTGGAAAAGGCTTCAGCCTGGATACGCCTTACCACCTCGTCAGCCACGTTTCAAAAGAGACACTCGAGACGCTCCACAACTTCGTCAGCCAGTCAAAAGGATTTGACGTCCTGTGACCGCCCATCAGGCAATTCAGCCTCAAGCCTGACATCGGATCCAGATAATCAAAAGTATCGTGATCAGCCAAGCCGACGGCACCCCGGCACAAAACGTATGTACAGGAGTCATACGCATTCTGTACGGGTTCTGTACGGCAAAAACACGGGGATTTTCGGTTGCGCGAGTGCGCTCTTATACGATGGATTTCGACCCGTGCAAAAGCCAGAGTCGGCACTTCCAGAGCCGCAGCTCAGGCTCCGGCCATGCGGCCTCAATCTGCCAAAACCCAGTCCACCGCTTCCCTCACCCCGTCAACCACTGCACTCGGCCTCGGCTCCACCTTGTTCTCATCCCCCACGCAATACTTGCCGGTCCTGACCAGCACACCAGCCCCGATCCCGGCGGCAAGAGCACCCGCGACATCGGCCTCGGCATCATCGCCAATCATCACGATTTCAGACAGCTCACAGCCAAGGCTCGCGGCCGCCGCGGCAAAGAAGGCAGGCGCCGGTTTACCCAGCACGACAGCCTCCGAACCACTGGCATATTCAAGCGCCTTGACGAAAGCCCCGACATCCATACTCAGCGCATTATCGCTGTCCATGAACACCCTGTTCGCAGCCAGCGCCAGAAACGGAGCGCCGGTGATCAGCACCCGAAAAGCCTCGTTAAGCGCTTCAAATGTAAAGAAAGTTCCGGCATCCCCAACCACAACTGCCTTGGGCATGCCGCTGTGGCACGAGTCGAAATCCTCCTTCAGATCAGGATGCACAAGCAAGTGCGGTGACATCCCTTCAGCCGCCAGCCAGTCACACGCCGCCTGCGCTGGAGTCAGAAGTTGATCCGCGGTGATCGCAAATCCAAGCCTCTCCAATTGCTCCAGCAGCCGCCGCTTCGGATTGCGGGTCGAATTTGTAACGAATCTTGTTGGAATGTCCGCTTGATAAAGGAGTTCGAGCGCCTCATGCGCACCGGGCAGAGCAGAACTGCCGACATAAAGAACCCCGGATAAATCAATCAAAGCCGCTTTGATCATACTCTACTCTGGCAAAGAGGCCGGGGGCAGGTCAATCACTACGATTGGGAAGCGGACAGTCCCAGCCGTGCGGCTTCTGCCCTGATCCGGTCTGCGGCATCCGGCGCCAGGTAACAGACACATTCCAGGGCTGCCATGATTGCATGATCCCTACTGCTAACCTCATGTAATAAATGCAATTTCTGCCAGTATCCATCGGTCAGCGTATCAATCCATTCGGCAACCTGATCCGCATTTAGCACCTCCTCCGGAGGAAGAATTCTTCGGCAAATCCTTTGCAACTCCTCCCTCCGGCGCTGATCATATTCCTGTGCAATTTCAGCATATTGCGGTGTATATTTCTGCTCGCCCCAAAACGAATACCAGACCGAAAGCATTTCGTGGTTGCAAATCGCTGGTGAGAAATCTGCCCTGATCAAGGCAACCAGTTTTTGCACATCATCCGCCTCGGCCGCTTCAAGCATCGACGTCCAGTTCTCTTCATATTGGGTATAGATATAACGCAGCGCTTCGGTCAGCAATCCGCCTTTGTTCTTGAAATAAAAGGCAATAACGCCTTGTGACAAGCCGCTTTCTTCAGCCACCGTCGCCAGCGTCGTTTTGGCAAGGCCATGTACGACCACCGACCGCACTGTCGCTTCGAGCAACTGCCTGCGCCGTCTATCCGCATTTTCCTTTCGCTCTTTGCGCGGCCTTGGGGCCTTGGCTCTGGTGGTCTGCATTCACAGCCCTCGAGTTTGAAACATTGACTTTTCATAAGCTGAAAGCTGCGCGGAGTACAAGAAATTAATTTGAGCGCTCAAATAAACTTTACTGCTCAATCTTTCTGCGCTACTGTCAGCATCTGTCAATCGGTTCAGCGCAATCATCTCTGAGCAACGAGATTCAATGAGGTCGCCCAACCCTCTGTCCTGACGACAAGTACGATGAAAGGAATGGCCGATGGCACATTCAGACCAGATCACCCCCGTGCAGGCGAACGAGCCCGCGCCTGATGCGCTCCAGTCCATGGATCGGACGCATTTCCTGCATCCCTGGGCGGCAATGAATGCCTGGCGCGGTTATGACAACATGCTGGTGAATTCAGCCGATGGGATTTACCTGTGGGATTCAAGCGGCAAGCGGTTTATCGACGGTCCGGGTGGCATGTGGTGCGTGCAGATCGGTTATGGGCGACAGGAAATGGCGGATGCTATTTCTGAGCAGGTGATGAAACTCCCCTATACCTCGCCCTGGACATCAACGACGGAACCAGCAGCGTTGCTGGCAAAGAAACTCGCTGATCTTGCACCGGGTGATCTGAACAATGTGTTCTTTACCACGGGCGGCTCAACAGCGGTTGATACGGCATTGCGCAGCGTTCATTTCCTGAATAACCGGCTGGGTCGCCCGGAAAAGAAAATCGTTATTGCACGGGAAAAGGGGTATCACGGCTCGACCTATCTGGCCTCGACCATGAGCGGGAAAGAGCGTGACAAAACACGGTTTGATGTTGAAAGCCGGCTGGTCCATTTCATTCCCGATGTGAACCCCTATACCCGCCCCGAGGGGATGAGTGCAGAGGCCTGGTGCGATGCAAAAGTCGCCGATCTAGAAAACGCCATCGCCGAGCTAGGCGCAGATCGCGTTGGTGCTTTCATAGCCGAGCCTGTCCTTTGCTCCGGGGGCGTGGTGGTTCCGCCTGAAGGCTATCACAAGCGCACATTTGAGATTTGCCGCGCACACGATATTCTTTACATTTCCGATGAAGTGGTGACTGGGTTCGGTCGTCTCGGGCATTGGTTCGCCTCTAAAGACGTTTTCGGCATCGAGCCTGATATCATCACTTGTGCCAAGGGCCTGACCTCGGGCTACCAACCGCTTGGGGCTTGTATCATTTCCGACAGAGTGATGGAGAGGATGACCAGCCCCGACGATGTGCTTTTTTCAAATGGCTACACCTATTCTGCGCATCCTGTTTGTTGTGCAGCAGCGCTTAAAAACATCGAAATCATCGAGCGTGAGGGCATTTTGGAACATGTGCGCGAAGTGGCGCCCTATTTTCAGCAGCGCCTTGCAAACCTGACCCGATTTTCAATCGTCGGTGATGCGCGCGGTATCGGGCTTATAGCGTGTATCGAGGGCAAGCCTGACAAAAGCGGTACGTCGCTGACAGCAGAACGCAAGCTAGGCGCACTGCTTGATGCAGCTTGCGAAGAGCTTGGCCTGCTGGTGCGCCCGCTGATCAACATGGCGGTGTTTTCTCCGCCTCTGATCATTACGAAAGCGCAGATTGACGAAATGTTCGACATTCTGGAGCAAGCGCTGCAAAGGGTGACGATTGAGCTGGGTGAGGCATAGTTGCGGGCAATTCACCAAGCACATGCTCGGCCAGGGAGCCTTCACCAATACAAGCATTCGCAAAATTCTCACTGTGTTTTCCCTTACTTTCTTATAACCTTTTAACGTTGTAACATGAATCTCGTTGGCAATAATTCGCCACTCATCTTCGTGGTGAAGCGTTTGTATTCGCAGCGAAATCGCTCTAGGGTGGGGCCGGGCAGCCCTGAAGAAGACCTACTTTGTCAGCGAGCCACAAATTGCTGACTTGATTTTGGTTTGAGTCAGGCAAAGGGAGAGTATCATGGCAAAAGTCACGCCGAATGTGTTGTTTATATTTCCTGAGTTCAGAAATTCCTCATTCTGGAATTACCGCGTGGTTTGCGAAATGATCGGCACAAAATACACAGCCCCACCCCTAAGTCTCATTACCGTCGCCGCCCTGCTGCCAAAATCCTGGCCAGTCCGACTTGTGGACATGAATGTCGAGGCGCTTGAAGAAGAAGCGCTTGACTGGGCGGACGTTGTGATGACCGGCGGAATGCTGCCACAGCAACTGGCGACGCTGGAGACAATTGAGAACTGCGAGGCGCGTGGCATCCCGACGGTCGTCGGCGGACCTGATGTCACCACCAGCCCCGATCTTTACATAAGCGCGTCTTTTCGGGTTCTCGGAGAGGCCGAAGAAATTATCGGTGAACTGATTGAGGCAATCGAAAACGGGGAATCGGGGGGGCTATTGGAGGCACCGAAATTCACTGCAGATGTGAAGAGGACACCAATTCCACGATATGATTTGCTGAATTTCAAATATTACAAGGAAATCGGTGTTCAGTTCTCACGGGGCTGCCCGTTTACCTGCGAGTTTTGCGACATCATCGAGATTTACGGTCGCCTTCCTCGGGCAAAAGGCATCGATCAGATGCTGGCCGAACTGCAAACGCTCTATGATCTGGGGTATCGCGGCCATATCGACTTTGTCGACGACAATCTGATAGGCAACAAAAAGGCGGTAAAACTCTTCCTGCCGCATCTGATCAAGTGGCAGAAAGAGCGGAAATATCCGTTCGAATTCACAACCGAAGCATCACTTAACTTGGCAGAAGACAAGGATCTTTTGGAGATGCTTAAACAGGCTTCTTTCTTTGCCATTTTTGTCGGCGTCGAAAGCCCGGACGAGGAAGTGCTGAATGCAACGCGCAAGAAACAGAATACGCGAAGAGATATCGCCGAGAGTATCACGACACTCTATCGATCCGGGATCTTTACGGTTTGTGGGTTTATTGTCGGTTTTGACAATGAGAAGAAAAACGTCTCCGAAGGGATTATTAAGCTGATAGAGGAGGCCGCCATTCCCGTTGCGATGGTAGGCCTGCTTTATGCGCTGCCGTCGACCCAGTTGACAAAGCGCCTTGAAAAGGAGGGGCGGCTTTTGAATGAAACGTCAGCCGAGGCTATCAAGAGTGGCATGGGCGATCAATGTACAGCAGGTTTGAACTTCATCACCCTCAGACCTCGCGCTGATATCTTGCGGGAATACCGTGATATCGTTCACGCCATCTACGCCCCGGAGGCGTTCTTTGGCCGGATCAAAAGACTGGCTATGCAACTGGATATGTCGGGTCCGCAAGGGGACATGTTCAACGGATTTCTGACCGTCGACCTCAAGCAGATGGCCCGGCTATTTTACTCCATTCTTACCACGAAAAGCAGTTGGCGTGGGTACTTCTGGCGCACATTGTTTTACTGTGTGTTGCGCAGGCCTAAAAGCATCAAGCCGGTATTAACCAACATGGCGCTATATGCTCATTTCGGACCATTTTCGGAATACGTAGTGGCAGAGATAGATCGCCAGATTGCCGAGCTGACACCGGGTGGTGACGGTCAACAGCCCGGCATAGCGGCGCAATAATCCATTTGGGGTCTACAACCCCCGCTGGTCAGCTGCCGCTATCAGATGAAATGTAGTTCTGAGCAGGTCTGCCGCTTATCTTGACGGTCAGCGCATCATCCACTTCCGAGCCGTCATAAAGGCCAAGAAGTATCCCTTTGTCGCGTGATTTGCCGCGCATGTTCAGAATGTCATCGTCTGATTTCGTCGTGCGCTGGCTCATCCTCCGGGCCCAGCGGGCAAGCCTTTCATACATCATGTCGATGACGTTCTGATACGCCGGATCACCACCAAGATCGGTCAATTCGTCCGGATCGTTCTCAAGGTCGAACAACATCGGCCGGAACGGCCCCTCGGAATGCATGAATTTCCATTGCTTGTCGGCCACCATGAACAGGCGCGACTGGCGTGGCGTGAGCCCCAGATTGACCGCCATCGGTGTAACGGAGAAATCGAACTCGCTGATAGCGAACTGGCGCCAGTCTTTTGGGGTTTCGCCCCGAAGAAATGGCATCAGCGACTTGCCTTCAACGATATGATCCGGCACCTCGCCACCTGCGGCCTCGATGAATGTTGCAGCAAGATCAATGCTTTCCACCAGCTCATCGCAAACCGTTCCTCGGCTTGCATCTGCTTCGGGGGACGGATCATAGATGATCAGGGGAACCTTGACCGAGCATTCATGAAAGAGTTCCTTTTCCCCCATCCAGTGATCACCCAGATAATCGCCGTGATCCGAGGTGACGACGATCATCGTGTCCTCCATCCGGCCGGTTTCTTTGAGATAGGCAAAGAGCCTCCCCATCTGGTCATCGGCCTGTTTGATCAGCCCCATATAGGCGGGAATGACCGCGTTGCGCACCTCGTCTCGATGAAAGGCCTTGCCGATGACATTGTTCTGATACTGCTTGAAAACCGGATGCGGATCCTCCCGCTCGCTGTCAGCCCGAACCAGTGGCTGGATCTGATTGTGCCCGTACATGTTGTGATAGGGTGCCGGCACGATATAGGGCCAGTGCGGTTTGATATAGCTGACATGCGCCATCCATGGCGCATCGCTTTCCCGGCTTTCGATGAAATCAATCGTGCGCGAGGTCAGCCAGGGTGTCTCGCTGTCTTCCTCGCGGATATTGGCAGGTTTTTCGGCGTGTTTCATCAACCAGCCGGAGGCCATCTCGCCTTCATCCGTTACCCCCGCATTGGCATAATCATGCCAGGGGTTTTCCGCCTCATAGCCTTTGGCCTTCAGGTACTCATTGTAATGTGAGCGGCGCTCATCATAAAAGCCGCCCGGCCCTTCGGCCCATAACCCGTCATCGCGCAGGAACACATCAAACCCGCATTCCTCTATCCTCGCGCCGATCATGCTGTCGCTTGTGATGCCCAATCGATCCATACCGGCGGCATCGGCTTTCATATGGGTCTTGCCGACCAGCCAGGCATCCATTCCGATATTGCGCAAGTGATCACCGAGGGTCTGTTCACCGACCTTCAGCGGAAAGTTGTTCCAGGCGGCACCATGACTGTGCACATAGCGCCCGGTGTAAAAACACATCCTTGAAGCCCCGCAGATCGGAGACTGGACATAGGCCCGGCTGAAGCGCACCCCGTCACCGGCCAGCTTGTCCAGATGTGGGGTTTGAAGTGTCTTGTGGCCAGCGCAACTGAGGTAATCAAACCTGAGCTGATCGAACATGATGAACAGAATATTTTTGGTTTTGCGCGTCAATTTCGTCTCCGTATCAGCGGCAAGAGGTCCAATGACCTGAACACCTGCGACTCAGCGCCGGCAAGGATACTTTCTTTCGGAGGAATATAAAGAGCAACAAAGACCCTGCGCTACGAAATTCCCACAGCGCAATCGTTGTGGTGACCGTCAGGCGCCAACACCTGACATCACGGTGAACTACTCGATATCACCCGGCTCCACTGACAGCCCTGCCGCAACGCTGCATCCAAGGTCACGCAGATGTCCGTCTTTCAACCCGTAGATCATACCATGCACGGCAACGTCTGAGCCCCGATCCCAGGCACGGCGCAGGATTGGTGTCTGGCAAACCCTTCTGACCCCGTCGATCACGTTGAGCTCCGCCAACCGGTTCAGCCGCGCTTCCTGGCCCTTCAGAACCACCAGCTCGTGAATATTCTGGTCCGCCAGCCGCCGCACCGGTTCAAGCCAGTGGTCGACCAGCCCGTGCGGGCAATCCTCGGTGCTCGCGTAAATGCCGCCGCAGCCATAATGCCCGCAGATGATGATATGTTTCACCGCAAGCGCGTCAACGGCGTATTCCAGTGCTGAGAGCATGTTGAGATCAGAGGAATGGATGATGTTCGCAACATTGCGATGCACGAATACTTCGCCCGGATCAAGCCCGCAGACGACATTGGCGGGCACGCGGCTGTCTGAGCAACCGATCCACAAAAACGCGGGGGATTGCTGGGCTGCGAGCCTGGTAAAGAATGTCTCGTCCTCTTTTTTTCGCCCTTCTGCCCATTGCATATTGCGATCAAAAAGGTCGTTCAGCATTACGTGGCCTTTTGCATATCAAAACCGGTTATGTCCGCCTCCGCCACCAGCTTGCCAACCAGATCATTCGCCGCCTTTGCCCAGGCCGCCTTTTCCAGCATATAGCGAAGTTGTGTTCTTTTATCGTCAGGCGAGATCGTATCGGGCATTGAACCGGCACGTTGGCGGAAGAGGTTTTCTACATCCTGAACGGAAACCGGATCAGGATCAATCTTTGCATCGAGATAGGTGCGGATCAGGGATTCATCTTCATCTTCAAGACGTTCCTCCCCCAGATCAAGAGGATCAGTTGTCAGCCCGCTTGCCGCAGCCGCTTTCAAAAGCAGATGGCGCACGATCAGCGCATGCGCCGCTTTTCGCCAGGCCAGACCTGGCTTGCCCTCGGGCGCGCTGTGGTTCTGGACCTCGGCGGCGATAACCGCCGAGGGGATTTGCTCTCCGTTCACGAAGATATCGGGAAACAAAGGTTTCATCGAGTTGCTCCGCTGGGATCAGACTTTCTTGCGCGAACGCACGATCTGGTAACCGGGCCGCCACATGTAGCGCACGGGTGCCGACAGCATGTGCACGAGACGGGTGAACGGGAAGATCACGAAGATCAGCAGACCAAGCGTCAGATGTGCCTTGAAAACAGGGTGCACATGGGCAATGTAACCTGCCGCTTCGCCGTCAAAGGTGAAGATGCCGTTGGCCCAGGCCATCAGCTTGGCCATCTCGTGCCCGTCCAGATGTTGCATGCTGATCGGCACAGTCGCCAGACCAAGAAGCAGCTGAACGATAAGGATCAGGATGATCGCGTTGTCAGCAAAGCTTGAGGTCGCCCGCACCCGCGGATCGGCAAAACGGCGATGCGCCAGCATCAACCCGCCAATCAGCGCCAGAACACCGGCGATACCGCCACCAACAGCGGCCAGCATCTGCTTGAACCCGTGCCCAACACCAAGCGCGTCATAAAACTCGATCGGCAAGAGCAGACCGAAGAGATGACCAAAGAAGATCACCAGAATGCCGAGGTGAAACATCACCGACCCCCAGATCAGCTGTTTGCGTCTGAGGAACTGGCTTGAACTGGATTTCCAGGTGTAGGGGTCGCGCTCGTAGCGCACGATCGAGCCTATCAGAAGTATCGTCAGGGCTATATAGGGGAATGTTCCGAAAAGAAACTGGTTCATGTTCGCCTCCTATTCATTGGCGGCAGCGGGCGCGCCCGGCTGCGTCTTTGGCGGGATTGGGTCCATTTTGGCCAGCATGTCGCGTGTTACCGGACAGCCCGCATTGGGGTCAGGACCGAAAGTGACTTCAGCTTCATCCCAGATCGCGTCAAGCGCTTCGAGATCCTCGGGATCATCGTCGGCAACGCTTAAGAGCTCCTGAACCATTTCACTGGATTTCTCGACACCGGCGAATTCCGCCAACCCTGCCAGGATCGCTGCATAGCAACTGTCACGCCGTTGCAGGCGCTCAGCCAGCGCGGCGATAATGTGACCGGCATCGGCCAGGATATCGCGGGCCTCATCCTCGGGGAGTTCCGACAGGAACTCCAGAAGTATCGGCAAATGATCGGGCAGCTCAGTGCTGACCAGATCAAATCCGCCAGCGCGGTAGGTTTCCAAGAGATCGACCATCGCTGAACCGCGATCGCGGCCCTCGCCATGCACATGCTCAAACAGGTTGAGGCTGAGTGTGCGCGAGCGATCAAACAGGAGCACATAACGCTCCTGCAGGTCGTAAAGGTCCATCTCGACAAGGTCGTTCAGCAGCGGTTTAAGCGCCAGTTTGGCAGAGTCCGACAAGACCGCTTCGGCTTCGAGAACGGCAGAGATTTCCCCTGCCGCCTCTTTCAGCTCAGCACGCGGATAGCACAGGAGTGCCGAGAGTGCTTTGAATGTCTTGCTCATCAGCTTGCCTCCGTCGGGACGACAAAGCGACGCGACCCAAAAAGCTTGCCGCCACCCGAACCGGTGGAGCAGCCGTTAGTATCGGTGAAGCCGCAGCCACCCCTCAGATCAAGGCCATCCTGAACCTCTTCGCGATGCGTGGTCGGCACAACAAAACGATCCTCGTAGTCGGCCAGCGACATGATCTTGTACATGTCCTCGATCTGCAGCGCTGTCAGCCCGACCTTTTTGGCGATCTCAAGATTGATCACACCGTCAACGGTTTTGGAGCGCATGTAACCGCGCATCGCCAGCATCTTTTCAAGCGCTTCCACAACCGGGGCTTCATCCCCAGCGGTCAGCATATTGGCCAGATACCTGACTGGAATCCGCAGGGATTTCACATCGGGCATTTCGCTGTCGATTCCGATCTTTCCGGCCTCAGCGGCGTTCTGGATTGGCGAAAGTGGCGGGATGTACCAGACCATCGGCAAGGTGCGGTATTCGGGATGCAGCGGGAAAGCGATCTTCCAGTCCATCGCCATTTTCCACACCGGGCTGTTCTTGGCCGATTTGATCCAGTCTTCGTTGATGCCCGCCTCACGGGCTGCGGCTTCAACCTCGGGATCATTGGGGTCAAGGAAGGCGCCAAGCTGGGCGTCATAAAGCTCCTGTTCCCCTTCAACCGCGGCGGCCTGGTGAATCTTGTCCGCATCATAAAGCATGACACCCAGATAGCGGATACGCCCAACGCAGGTTTCCGAACAAACGGTCGGCAGCCCGCTTTCGATCCGTGGGTAACAGAAAGTACATTTTTCAGACTTCCCGCTTTCCCAGTTGTAGTAGATCTTCTTGTAAGGACAGCCCGAGACACACATCCGCCAGCCACGGCATTTTTCCTGATCGATCAGGACAATGCCGTCTTCCTCGCGTTTGTAAATCGCACCTGACGGGCAGGAGGCGGCACAAGCCGGGTTCAGACAATGCTCGCAAAGGCGCGGCAGATACATCATGAAGGTATTTTCATACTCTCCATAGATCTCTTTCTGCACACCTTCGAAGTTGTAGTCCTTGCCACGTTTGGAGAACTCGCCGCCCAGGATTTCCTCCCAGTTCGGCCCGTTTTCGATTTTTTCCATCCGCTGGCCCGAGATTTTGGAACGGGGGCGGGCCGTTGGGAACGCCTCCATTTCCGGGGCCGATTTCAGATGGTCGTAATCGAAATCAAACGGCTCGTAGAAGTCGTCGATTTCGGGCAGGTCGGGATTGCCGAAAATATTCGACAGGATCCGCCACTTTGCCCCTTGCTTGGGCTGCAGTTTGCCGGATTTCGTTCTTTCCCAGCCGCCGTTCCAGCGTTTCTGGTTTTCCCAATCCTTGGGGTAGCCAACACCGGGTTTGGTTTCGACATTGTTGAACCAGGCGTATTCGACACCGTCGCGGCTGGTCCAGACGTTTTTACAGGTTACGGAGCAGGTGTGGCACCCGATGCATTTATCGAGGTTCAGCACCATGCCTATTTGAGCGCGGACTTTCATTCTGCTGCCTCCACTTTTGCCGGTCGGTCAAGCCAGTCGACGTTTTTCATTTTACGAACGATGACAAACTCATCCCGGTTCGAGCCGACGGTTCCGTAGTAGTTGAACCCGTAACTCTGCTGCGCATACGCCCCGATCATGTGGGTCGGTTTCACCGTTGCCCGCGTGACCGAGTTGTGGATGCCACCGCGTTGCCCGGTTTGTTCGGAGCCCGGCGTGTTCACGATTTTCTCCTGTGCGTGATACATCAGGGTCATGCCGTCCTTCACCCGCTGGGAAACAACTGCGCGTGCAGTCAGCGCCCCGTTGGTGTTGTAAAGCTCGACCCAGTCGTTATCGACGATACCGGCTGTTTTTGCATCATTCTCACTGATCCAGATAACCGGCCCGCCCCTGTTCAGCGTCAGCATCAACAGATTGTCGGAATAGGTCGAATGGATGCCCCATTTCTGGTGCGGCGTGATGAAGTTCAAAACGACATGCGGCTCGTTCGAACTGGCTGACGAATTCACAGCAGCGGTAATGGTCTTCAGATCGACCGGCGGCCGCCACGTGCAGAACTGTTCGCCAAAGGCGCGCATCCACAGATGGTCCTGATAAAGCTGCTGACGACCCGATAGCGTGCGCCACGGGATCAGCTCGTGCACGTTGGTATAACCGGCGTTATAGCAAACGTGCTCGCTTTCAATACCCGACCATGTCGGCGAAGAGATGATCTTGCGCGGCTGGGCGGCAATGTCATGGAAGCGGATCTTCTCGTCTTCCTTCGGCAATGCCAGATGCTTGTGATCAATCCCGGTATTCTGGCTCAGTGCATCCCAGGCCTTGACCGCTACCTCACCGTTGGTTTCCGGTGCCAGCATCAGGATCATCTCGGCCGCATCAATCGCGGTATCGAGTTTCGCCATGCCTTCGGTTGCACCCTCATCGGTGACAACACCGTTGAGATCCTTCAGATGCTGAATCTCAACCTCGGTGTTCCAGGTGATCCCCTTGCCACCGTTGCCGGCTTTGTCCATCAGGGGGCCGATTGCGGTGAAGCGCTTGTAGAGGTTCGGGTAATCCCGCTGTACCGGCACGAAATTCGGTGCCGTTTTGCCCGGGATCAGCTCGCATTCGCCCTTCTTCCAGTCCTTGACCTGATCCTGTGCCAGTTCGGCAGGGGTGTCATGCAAGGTCGGAAGCGAGACGATGTCCGTTTCTTCACCCAGGTAACCCGGGACAACTTGTGAAAATTTCTTCGCAATTGATTTGAAGATTTCCCAGTCCGAGCGGCTTTCATAAGCCGGATCAACAGCCGCCTGCAGCGGATGAATGAACGGATGCATGTCCGACGTGTTCATGTCGTCTTTCTCGTACCAGGAGGCCGTCGGAAGAACGATGTCGGAATAGACCGCTGTTGTGGACATGCGGAAGTCGATGGTCACCAGAAGGTCAAGTTTGCCCTCGGGTGCTTCATCATGCCATTTGGCTTCAATCGGCTTCTGGCCGCCTTCAACACCGAGGTCTTTGCCCAGTACACCGTTGTCGGTGCCCAAGAGATGCTTGAGGAAGTACTCATGCCCCTTGCCGCTTGAACCTAGCAGGTTTGAACGCCAGACAAACAGGTTGCGTGGCCAGTTTTCCGGAGCATCCGGATCTTCGCACGACATTTCCAGTTTGCCGGAGGTCAGTTGCTGGGCCACATAGGCCGGAATGTCCTTTTTAGCCTTCTTGGCAGCTTTTGCCAGCTCAAGCGGATTGGTTTTCAGCGACGGTGCCGATGGCAGCCACCCCATCCGTTCGGCACGGATGTTGTAGTCGATCAGGCTTGCATCTTTCCAATCGCCTTCAGGCGCTGTCGGCGAGACGATTTCCTCGGATTTCAGCGTCTCATAGCGCCACTGGTCGGTGTGGGCGTACCAGGCTGAGGTCGAGTTCATGTGCCGTGGAGGACGTGCCCAGTCCAGAGCAAAGGCCAATGGTGCCCATCCGGTCTGCGGACGTAGTTTTTCCTGCCCGACATAGTGGCTCCAGCCACCGCCTGACTGTCCGACACAGCCGCACATGACCAGCATGTTGATGACACCACGATAGTTCATATCCATGTGGTACCAATGGTTCATCGCCGCCCCGATGATGATCATCGACTTGCCGTTTGTCTTTTCGGCGTTGGTGGCGAATTCGCGGGCAACGGTGATGATCTTATCACGCGGAACACCGGTGATCTTTTCGCCCCAAGCCGGGGTAAAGGGAAGATCCTCGTCATAATCCTTGGAGACCCAGTCACCGCCCAGACCACGATCAAGACCGTAGTTGGCACAGAACAGGTCAAAGACCGTCGCGACATATGCTTCGCCATCGGCCAGCTTGACTTTGCGCACCGGAATATTCCGGGTCAGAACGTCTGGATGGTCACATTTGGTGAAGTGCTCCGTGGCTTCGCCGCCAAAGTATGGGAAGTCAACACCGACCACATCGTCATGGTTTTCCTCAAGGATCAGTGACAGGCGCAGTTCGCTGTCTTTGCCACTGGCTTTTTCCTCAAGGTTCCATTCACCATCTTCACCCCAGCGGAAACCGATGGAGCCGTTGGGAACGACCGGATTGCCGGACTTGCGGTCAAAACCGATTGTCTTCCATTCCGGGTTGTTCTTCTGGCCCAGCTTGTCGTCAAAGTCATCTGCACGCAGCATCCGACCCGGAACAAGTTTACCGTTCTGTTCAACCAGACGCACGAGCATCGGCATGTCGGTGTACTGACGGGCGTAATCCTCGAAATACGCTGCCTGACGATCCAGGTGGTATTCGCGCAGGATCACGTGCCCCATGGCCATTGCCAACGCCGCGTCCGTGCCCTGTTTCGCGTTCAGCCAGACATCGCCGAACTTGGCAGCCTCGGAATAATCCGGGCTGACCACGGCGGATTTGGTGCCGCGATAGCGCGCTTCGGTATAGAAATGCGCGTCCGGTGTCCGCGTCTGCGGCACGTTCGAGCCCCAGAGCATCAGGAAGCCGGCATTATACCAGTCTGCCGATTCCGGCACGTCGGTCTGCTCGCCCCATGTCATCGGCGAGGCTGGTGGCAGATCGCAGTACCAGTCGTAAAAACTCATACATGTGCCGCCAAGAAGGCTCAGGTAACGAGAACCGGCAGCGTAGCTGACCATCGACATCGCCGGGATCGGAGAAAACCCGAAGACACGGTCAGGACCGTAGGTTTTAGCAGTATAGGCGTTGGCAGCGGCAATGATTTCGGTTGCTTCTTCCCAGTCGGCACGAACAAATCCGCCGCTGCCGCGCTTCTTGACATAATCTGCGCGCAGGATCGGGTCGTTCTGCAGCTTGGTCCAGGCCTCAATCGGGGAAAGCTCGGCCCGCATCCGGCGATAGCTTTTCAGCAAGCGCGAACGGATCAGCGGGGTTTTCACCCGGTTGGCAGAATACAGGTACCAGCTGTAAGAGGCGCCACGCTGGCAGCCCCGCGGTTCGTGGTTCGGCAATCCGGCGCGGGTGCGCGGATAGTCGGTTTGCTGGGTTTCCCAGGTCACGATGCCGGATTTCACGTAAATCTTCCAGCTACAGGAGCCGGTGCAGTTCACACCGTGGGTCGAACGGACAACTTTGTCGTGACGCCAGCGGTTTCTGTAAGTTTCTTCCCAGTCACGATTTTCATTCGTGACCTGGCCGTGGCCGTCGGCGAATGTTCCCAGGCGATTGCTCTTGAGGAAATTCAGTCGATCAAGCAGATGGCTCATTTCTCTTCTCCGATTAGGTGATGCGCCAGCGCATTGAAGCGCTGGCGCGGTTTCGTACTGTCAGGGCTTTATGGGTTCTTCACGTAGGCGTTGGGCCGCATGTAGAACCAGTAGTTGATGACGATGCAGACCGTGTAGAAGATCGCAAAACCATAGAGCGCCAACTCAGGGGACCCTGCTTTCATCTGCTCGCCGAACACTTTCGGAATGATGAAAGCACCGTAGGCGGCCACGGCGGATGTCCAGCCAAGAACCGGGCCGGCCTGCTCTCTGTCGAACACAATCGCGATGGTGCGGAAAGTCGAACCGTTGCCGATACCCGTTGCGGCAAACAGCAACAGGAACAGCACCATGAACGGCAGGAACAGAGTTTCAGGTGTTTCCGACGCATAGGCCTGCTTCAGGATCACCGCCAGACCAATTGCTGAACCAACCATAACGATCGAGATGATTTGCGTCACTTTCGCACCGCCCCATCTGTCGGCCATCATGCCACCGATTGGGCGGATCAGAGCGCCGATGAACGGCCCCATCCAGGCAAACATCAGCGCTGACGGACCCGCCGCGTTGATGGTGTCGTGGGTCATCACTCCGTCAACCATGACGTGCTGAAAGCCAAACACAACCTTGATGGTCAGCGGCAGCGCTGCAGAATAACCGATGAACGAGCCAAAGGTCATGATGTAGATCACAGTCATTGCCCAGGTGTGCTTGTTGTTGAAGATTTTGTACTGTCTTGTCAGGTTTTGCCCGACCGCACCGGGGATCATTTTCAGCAGGAACACTGTCAATGCGATAACGATCGGCAAGACGATCCATTTGGAGACCATGAAACCCGAACCACCAACCTTGGCAGGCAGCAACAGCCACAGACCAAAAGCTGCAGTGATCAGACCAATCAGCAACATGCCGGTGATGATAGCGAAAGCACCTATCGGGTTCGGAATGTCCGGCGAAACATGTTCGTCACGAATGTTGTTCATTCCGAACCAGCCAAGGAAAGCCAGCGGAACCAGTGCCAGCAGCCAGACAAAGCCGGCATTGTGAATGTAGGTCTCGGTTCCTGCCTCAATCTTTCCTACCAGCGTGCCTGAAGTGTTGACCAGCGTCATGCTGTCGCCACCAAACAGACCAAAGGTCATGACCAGCGGGATGACGATCTGCATCGTCGTCACGCCAAAGTTGCCAAGACCGGCGTTCATTCCCAGCGCATACCCTTGTACCTTTTTGGGGTAGAAAAAGCTGATATTGGACATCGAACTGGCAAAGTTGCCGCCGCCGATACCGGAAAGGAATGCCAGGATCTGGAACTGCCAGAGCGGCGTGTCCGGGTTTTGCAGGGCCATGCCTGCTCCGACTGCGGGGATCATCAGCAATGCGGTGGTAAAGAAGATGGTGTTCCGGCCACCGGCGATGCGGATAAAGAAGGTTGACGGGATACGCAGCGTTGCCCCGGTCAGACCGGCGATCGCTGCAAGTGTAAACAGTTCAGACTTTTCAAAATCAAAACCGAGGTTGATCATCTGAACGGTGATGATGCCCCAGTAGAGCCAGACTGCAAAACCACACAGAAGGCTGGGGATCGAAATCCACAGGTTCCGGGTGGCGATGGCTTTGCCGGTCGAGGCCCAGTAGCTCTCGTCCTCGACATTCCAGTTTCTTAGATCTTGTCCCAATGGAATTCTCCTTATTTTGGGGAAGGCGGGCCAGTGACCGGCCCGCCAAGAGTTTCTTATTTGTTTGACGGATGTTTGCGGTTGTACTCTTCGATCACTGCAACCGATTGCGCCAGAGCTGTGTTGGCACGATCTGCGCGGAGTTGCAGGGCTTCCATATTTGCAACCTCAAATGCGGCCTTCTCTTCTTCTTCCTTCTCAGGTGAAAAACGCAAAAGGAAAGTCAGAAATGAGGCACAGGCAACCACGACACCGATGGTGAAGAACACGTCGTCCCATTCCATCGCGCCCTTGAAAAGGAAGCCTGCGGCCACCGCGCCGGCGTTACCACCGGCACCAACAACACCGGCAACCGCGCCAAGTGCTTTCTTGTTGATGAACGGCACGACCGAATATGTGGCGCCTTCGGACATCTGCGTGAACAGCGAGAAGACGATCAGCATCGGGATGGCCAGGAACAAAACGTTCATCTGGCTGAAGATCATCAGTGCGATACCTTCACCCAAAAGCACGATCCAGAGCCAGAAGGTCCGGCCTTTAAGTCCCCAGAGTGCTGCAAAGTTGTCACCGAAGATGCCGCCCAGCGTTCTGGCGAAGATATTCATCAACCCGAACGATGCGGCGATCAGGCCAGCGGTGACCAGCGTGATGCCTTCGAAATAGTCAAAGAAGTAAAGCGCTGCCACGTTGTTGACAGTCAGTTCGATGCCAAAACATGCGGCATAGATTACAAACAGGATCCAGACCCGGTAATCGGCCATCGCCTTGAAGTAAGCGCTGGTTACATTCCCTTTCGGCTGCAGTTTGCCCTGTGCGCGAAGATCCTTGTAGTTTCCTTCGGGCGCATCCTGCGTCAGGAAGTAATAGGCAATACCGGTAAGAAAGATCACGACCCCGACAACGACCATCGACGCACGCCAGGCGATTGCTTTGATTTCTGCGGGTGCGTTATCAATATCTGAAACCTCGACACCACTGACCGAAGCAAAGAGAATGACAAGCGCCGAAAACACCAGCGGCATGACAAACTGCGTGACACCGCCACCTAGGTTACCCCAGCCAGCGCTGGTTGCGTTTGCGGTCCCAACCACGTTTGGCGCGAACATGACAGAGGTGTGATACTGTGTAATAACAAAAGACGCGCCGATCACACCGATCATCAGGCGGAAGATCAGGAAGGTGACAAAGCTGTCGGAAAGACCGATCAGCGCAACTGGCAAAGCCCCAAGCATAAGCAAGTAGGTGTAAGACAGCCGCGGTCCGATGCGGTCACAGAGCCAGCCGATAAAAAATCGCGCCAGAATTGTGACGGCGACCGAGGCAATGATCGTCCAGCCAACCTGCGCCTTGGTGAAACCCATTTCCTCACGCACGATGATCATCAAGGGTGCGATGCCGAACCAGGCAAAGAAACAAGAGAAGAATGCAAACCACGTCATGTGGAATGTTCGGATTTGTACCATTCTGACGTTGAAGAAGTTCCGCCAAAGGCTGGTGGCCTTGTTTTCGAGTTCTACCATTGTCCCCTCCAGATTCTTTTTTTGGGCTATCCAATACGGGCGATCGAATTCCGAGCATTGATAGATATGCGCGGGTGCAAAAACTTGATTCATGTCAAAGAAACACCGGAATCCGACCAACAATTTTACCCAGACGAGATTTTTCGGATGCGGTTGTGAGAGGGATCAAGTAACGTGCCCGTGGTGTTCAATCCGACCGTTGACATTAGGCAGAATGATGCTTGATAAATGTCAATCACTGGCAATAGAGGGAACTGATGTCCTCCGACAGATTCGCAGAGATTCGCGAGCTTCAGCTTTTTCGCGATATTTCAGATGACTCTTTTGAGACACTGACGCGGGGCGCCTATGTCCAGAATTTTCCACCGCATACCGAGTTGATCACCGAGGGCGATCCGGCGGATTTCCTCTATATCATTACATCAGGTGCCGTTGATCTATTCGCCTCCTGGGAGGGGCGTGAAAGCTCGATGGCAATCGCGCAGCCTGTCTCTACTTTCATTCTGGCCGCGACAATCAATGAACGGCCATTTCTAATGTCGGGCCGCACTCTGAACAAATGCCGGATCATTCTGATTCCCTCCGAAGATGTGCGCACCGTATTTGAAACCGACCCGGCATTCGCCCGCGCAATCGTGACCGAGCTGGCAATCGTCTATCGTGCGACCTCCAAAAGTGCCAAGAACCTCAAGCTTCGGACCTCGCTCGAGCGATTGGCCAATCATCTGGTAACACGCTACCGTGAAAACGACGACAATCCGGAGTTTGAGTTGAAATTCGAAAAGCGACTGCTGGCCTCTTTATTGGGTATGACGCCAGAGAACCTGTCGCGCTCGTTTAATGCGCTGAAACAATATGGTGTGGTCGTTGACGGCCAGAAAGTGCACCTGACAGACATAAACGCCCTGATCGCCTTTGCGCGCCCTGCCCCGCTGATCGACGGTTGAAGGATCTGGAAAATAGGTGATCCGGTCTTCACAATGGCAGCCGTGTTCTGAAAGACGTGCTTGCCCGCAGGCCACCACAAACCCCGCTTTGCTTGAGCTGAACGCTGGGTATTGGCCATAGGTACCGGCACCACTGTCGTGATGAAAGATTGTCGCAGCCCAACTGGCCATCAAAATATTGATCGGGCATCGATCAAGCTGTAACACCTTGCCGCAAGGAAAACTCGATATCGGCCCGGTGGAATGGCACACCCGGTCTTCATCGGTCTGAATTGCGTCGAGCGGCACTGGGGGCCTCGCATGAAAGTTAAAGACTACATGAAAATCGAAAGTGCGACAGGTATCAGCCGCAGCGAGGTTGGTCGCCTGGGTACCAGCGTCATCTTTCTTGTCGTCGTGATGATTTATACAGGTCAGAAATTTGCCCATATAGATCAATCGTTTCTGCTTGTCGGGGCTGCGGTGATCGGGGCCTATATGGCGATCAATATCGGGGCCAATGACGTTGCCAACAATGTTGGCCCGGCGGTCGGTTCCTTTGCACTGACGATGACGGCCGCGATTATGATCGCCGCAATATTTGAAGCTGGTGGCGCAATCATTGCCGGTGGTGATGTCGTTAAGACGGTCAAGAAGGGAATCATTGATCCGGCGACGATCGGCGATGCCAACACCTTTGTCTGGGTGATGATGGGGGCCCTTCTGGGTGCCGCGATCTGGCTGAATGCGGCAACGTGGCTCGGTGCACCGGTATCGACCACGCATTCCATTGTTGGTGGCGTCATGGGCGCTGGGATCGCAGCCGCTGGCTGGGGAATCGTGAACTGGGACTCGATGATAAAGATCGCAATGAGCTGGGTTGTATCGCCGGTCATGGGCGGCATCATTGCCGCTGGGTTCTTATACACTCTGAAGAAACTTGTCCTGTTCAAAGAAGACCCGATTTCTGCGGCCACCCGGATCGTGCCGATGATGATTGCGATCATGGCCTGGGCATTCACAACCTATCTGGCCCTCAAAGGGTTGAAAAAGATCGTTGCGGTTTCGTTTCCATCAGCGCTGCTTGCAGGCTTTGCAGTTGCTGTGCTGACCTATTTGCTGGTTGTTCCGATGATCCGTCGGCGGGTGCCCAAACTGTCATCCGACCGGGATGGTGTTAACGGTCTTTTCACGGTTCCGCTTATCTTTGCGGCCGCACTCCTGAGCTTTGCGCATGGGGCCAACGACGTTGCCAATGCGGTGGGGCCACTGGCGGGAATCGTCGATGTCCTGACCGAAGGCGACGGAGGCACCAAGGTGGCTATCCCGATTTGGGTGATGGTAATCGGGGCGGTAGGGATTTCCGTGGGTCTTGCCTTGTTTGGCCCAAAACTGATCCGTACGGTCGGATCGGAAATCACTGAACTTGACCGTTCGCGGGCGTTTTGCATCGCCCTTGCCGCTGCAATAACGGTGATCATTGCCAGCCAGTTAGGAATGCCAATCAGCTCGACCCATGTGGCACTCGGCGCTGTGTTTGGCGTGGGATTCCTGCGCGAGTTTCTGGAAAACCGGATGGGAATAATCGTCGAAAAAACCCTCTCATGCCACGAAGGAAAGGCCGATTTCGACGAAGCGGAACAGGTCTTGCGCGGATTTCAGAATGCACCACCGGAAGAGAAGCGGCGCATTCTGGACGAGCTGAAGGCTATGGGCTCGGATGCTGTCATTTCAGCAGCCCAGCGCAAGGAACTGAAAAAAGCCCTTAAGCGGCAATTGGTTAATCGCACGTCTCTCCTAAAGATCGTCTCGGCCTGGATCATTACTGTGCCGATATCCGGGCTGCTTGCCGCAATGTTCTATTTTGCCTTGCGCGGCATGCTGATGCCCTGATCGCGAAGAGACAGATTACTCCGGGCAGCCGTCACCCCTTCCCCCGCATTTGAAAGCCCATCCCGACCGCGGGGTGCGGCGTGCCTTGCAATCGCCCATGCAGGAGATTTGAGTTGCATCGCGCAGCCCAACATCCGACAACTTGGAAAACCCTTACCTGCGATCCACCGCAACACCTGAAACGGACACAAACCCGATGGCTGAGACTCATCTTCCCAAAACCGCTGATGTAATTGTCATTGGGGCCGGTATCGCCGGGGCCTCGGTTGCGGCCGAATTGTCCCGCGACTGCCAGGTTCTGCTTCTCGAAATGGAACCGCAGCCGGGTTATCACACCACAGGGCGCTCGGCCGCACTCTTTGCTCCGACCTATGGCCCAAAGCCTATCCGCGATCTGACACGGGCCTCGGAAGCCTTCTTTCACGCCCCGCCCAAAGGATTTACCGATCAGTCGCTGTTGAGCCCGCGAAATGTTCTGATGATTGCCCGTGATGACCAGATGGAGGTCTTTCAGTCAGCTTTGGACGAGGTTTTGGCGGACGCCCATGTCGACGTGTTGCGTGGGGCTGACCTTCTGAATAGCCAGCCACTCCTGCGCCCGGACTATGCCAGCATCGGCTATCTTGACGCTGGAGGATCCGACATCGATGTGAACGCTTTGCACCACGGCTACCTCCGAATGATGCGGGAGGCTGGTGGTGTATTGGTCAACAAAGCGGAAGTCAGCGCACTGGAACACTCAGGTCAAGGCTGGTTTGTTCAAACGGCGGTCGGTGAGTTTTCTGCACCGATCATCGTCAATGCTGCTGGCGCCTGGGCTGATGAGGTCGGCACCCTTGCCGGGGCAGAGCCAATCGGGCTGGTGCCCAAGCGCCGCACGGCCTTGATCGCCGCGGCACCTGATGGCGTAGACGTCGAGGCGATGCCGCTCACTGCAGACATCGAAGAAGCGTTCTACCTCAAACCTGATGCCGGGCGGCTGCTGCTGTCACCGGCGGATGAAACACCGTCTGCCCCCTGCGATGCCCAGCCCGAGGAGCTCGATATCGCCATTTGCGTCGACCGCATCATGACTGCTTTCGATCTGCCGGTGCGCCGCATTGAAAATAAATGGGCGGGCCTCAGAAGCTTCGTCAAAGACAAATCACCAGTCGCTGGTTTTTCGGGCGAAGTTGACGGGTTTTATTGGCTGGCCGGTCAGGGCGGATACGGCATCCAAAGCGCCCCTGCCCTCAGCCAATATGCCGCTGCCGAGATCAGGCGGCGTTCGGTGCCTGATTTCATCCTGTCAGAGGGGCTCGATCCGCAATCGCTGTCCCCTGCCCGGCTGGTCGGCGCAACACGGGCTGAACTCTAGCACTCAAACCAACTTCCCCTCTTGACGCGCCAGCTTTGCTCGCCTAAATCCAGCCTCGGTTTGGCGGGGTAGCTCAGGTGGTTAGAGCAGCGGAATCATAATCCGCGTGTCGGGGGTTCAAGTCCCTCTCCCGCTACCAAATTTCTCAATGATTTCAGCATGATACGTAATAATTTGTTCGAAATCTATTTCTCTGATATACTTAGACACAGTTAGACACTTAATCTAAGGTATTGGTTTGTCTGAAATATCTCTGAACAGCAAGAAATCAATCAAACATCTGCGGCGTGGTCTGAGCATTTATAAGACGGGAAGATCACCGTTCTGGCATGTTCGGATTTATGATGCTGTGAAGAAGAAATATGTCGTGCGAAGCACCAAAGAAACCAATCGACTGAATGCTTCGGAGGTTGCGGAAGAATTACTTTCTGACTTCAAGTCAATACAAAACGATGATCATGCGGAGACAAAAGATCGCTCTTTTGAGCATTACGCACATATCTATTCACAAATGAAAGAAGTTCAGGCGAGGACTTCTCGCAATCGGCGTTCTTACACTGATGAGCGAAAGATTCTCTATCGTGAAGGTGATGGGGTCGTATCCTATTTTGGCAAATACGATGTCGGAAAGATCACTTCAGGCATGGTGCGTGATTATCTACTTTTTCTTGACAAACGACGGGATCAACCGCTCGCGCCATCGACCAAGACCAAGCAGACCATGATGATCAGAAAGATCCTTATGCTGGCGTTGGAAGACGGTGTGATCGATATTGTGCCACCGGCACCAAAACAGCGAACAAAAGACACGCCACGGATTTCATTCACGGACAGTGAATACAAGAAACTGCTCGAGGTCGCTAGGCTGTGTGCTGAGCGCGAAGACAAGGTTCGCGGCGTCGAAGTCACGCGCGAACATTATAATATCATCGTATTCGCCGTTCACTCATTTCTTCGCCCAACGGAAACAGAACTATTTGGCATTCGTTATTCCGACATCGAAGTGAAGAAAGATCCAAGACACCTACTTATGACGCTGATGGGAAACCTAACATGAACACAATAAGTCACAAATGTGACGACAAATGAAATGTTCGCTTAATGTTCATACAAAATATGTCACAAACGTGACGGTATGTTCGCTATTAGTTCTTTTTCTTAGACAGAAAATCTGGATGCTTTGCTGACGAGACTGTCTTTCTTGGTCATTTGGTTTTCTCTTTAATAATTATAATTTCAAATGGTGTTGTTTCTTCGGAAATGACTCTTTTTATCCTTTGTCGATCCAATGGCGTTTTCACTGGAAACAAGTCAAAATCAAACTTGTTGAATCTTAATTTGCGTAATAAGCTGAGCTTCGTCTTCGGAGGAAATGGATGAAGCAACATCAGGACGTTTCCTCCGCTTGGCTCTCTTTAATAAACTCGTCAATCTTGCTGTTCAGGAAACTTGTCTGGGAAATGTTCTTCTCTTTTAGGAAGTCTTGAAATCGGATCTTCATCTTTCTTGGGATGTTGAAGTTCATCAAAACAAGTTCATCTGTTCTTGGTTCTTTTTCTAATCTCATTTTTCTCTCTTTCTCTTAGGTAATACCAGGTATTGAAGATACTGGTGCGGGTTCAGCATCTTCTGATTCAGTTTATTTAGACTTGAAGTTCTTCAGTCGGACGGACTATGCGTCGTTCTTTGAAAAGTTGTTCCAGTCAATGTTATCGGTTGTGAAACGAGATTGTTGTCAATCCCGGAGCAAAAAGGGACCACGCGCCGGTGTAAAACTGGGCCATTTG
>CAZMNO010000053.1:0-23812 GCA_964567685.1 uncultured Rhodobacter sp.
CCAATTTGAAAAATTGGGGGCGGTGTCAGATCACATCGAGACTAATTCAAATAAGAGAACTCAACGTAATACGGTCTTTGGCCATTTGGTGTCATGTTATCAGCAACCCATTCGGCAGGCACTCTATTGATCGGTATATCCTACGACCGTAGTCAGACCCGATGTGAGTAATGGCCGTTTGCCCCAGAGCCGCGCATGGCCGACGCGCGCGGGAGCGATCAAACGCCAATTTGCCGGCATTTTATGCCGATCAAACATAAACGACTTCTCAGCGTGGTGCTGGCCGCAGCCAATCGCCGCCGCGAGGGCGCGCGTCGGCGATGCGCGGCGGGCTTTGCCCTTTGTTCCGCGCTTGGTGCATTGCTCGAGCAGCGGATCCGTGCCTTGCAAGCCCTGCACCTTTCGTCAAAGGGCGAGGAAATACAGATGTTGCAAACAAAAGCCCCCACCGTCTCCGGCAGGGGCTTTCACTGCTTATCACTTTCGGCCTGAAATCAGACCTCCGGCTGCTCCTCGCCGCCAACTTCAGGTGTATCAACCAGTCCAAGATCGTCCTCGGCCTCGGGGGCCTCATCCACACCGAAGGTTGTGGCCGCATCGATATCCGCCTCTTCCGGGGCCATCAGGGCAGCCGCGGCTTCGGCTTCTTCACGCCGCTGTTCGATGATCTCGGCATCGCGACCAGCTGCGATACGACGGACCTTCTGCGTCGCCCCGCCGGTACCGGCCGGGATCAGACGGCCGACGATCACGTTCTCTTTCAGACCGATCAGCTTGTCGCGCTTGCCTTGCGTTGCCGCCTCGGTCAGAACCCGTGTGGTTTCCTGGAAGGAAGCCGCCGAGATGAATGAACGTGTCTGCAACGACGCTTTGGTGATGCCCAAGAGGATCGGGCCGCCTTTGGCCGGTTCCTGACCATTGGCGATCGCCTTTTCGTTGACCGCGTCAAACTCCGCCTTGTCGACATGCTCGCCCTTCAGCAGCGTGGTGCCGCCACTGTCGGCGATTTCCCACTTCTGCAGCATCTGGCGCACGATCACTTCGATATGCTTGTCGTTGATCTTCACGCCCTGCAAACGATAGACATCCTGCACTTCGTCGATGAGATAGTCGGCCAAAGCCTCGATCCCCATGATCGACAGAATGTCATGCGGTGCCGGGTTGCCGTCCATGATGTATTCACCCTTCTGGACAAAGTCACCTTCCTGAACCGGAATGTGCTTGCCCTTGGGGACCATGTATTCGACGGGCTCCATCGTGTCGTCAGCCGGTTCGATGGAAATGCGGCGCTTGTTCTTGTAGTCGCGTCCATAGCGCACGTAACCATCGATTTCGGCGATGATTGCGTGGTCTTTCGGACGGCGCGCTTCAAAGAGTTCGGCCACACGCGGCAGACCACCGGTGATATCTTTCGTTTTGGCACCTTCACGCGGAATACGCGCCAGAACGTCACCGGCCTTGATCTCCTGCCCGTCTTCGACCGACAGAATGGCGTCAACCGACATGGCGTGGGTTTCCGGGTTGCCGCTTTTCTGGCGCACCGGTTCTCCGGTTTCAGGGTCCATCACGATAATCTCAGGCTTGAGATCATTACCTTTGGGCGCTGCGCGCCAGTCGGTCACGATCTTCTGGCTGATACCGGTTGCATCGTCGGTTTCATCGCGGATCGAGATACCAGCGGTAAGATCGACGAATTTAGCAACACCCCCCACACCGGCGATGATCGGCAATGTGTAGGGATCCCATTCAAAGAGCTTGTCACCACGTTTGACCTTGGCACCTTCCTTGACCAGAAGGCGCGAACCGTAACCCATTTTGTGTGACGCCAGTTCGATACCGTTCTCGTCTTCAACCGCCAGTTCCATGTTGCGGGCCATGACGATCTGATCACCTTCGGCGTTGACGATGATGTTTTCACCGCGGAAGACGATCTTACCGGCATGTGACGCTTCCTGGAACGACTGCTGGCCGCCTTGCGCAATCCCGCCGATGTGGAAGGTCCGCATGGTCAGCTGGGTGCCGGGTTCGCCAATGGACTGGGCGGCGATGATACCCACAGCTTCGCCAAGATTGACGCGCGTACCACGCGCCAGATCGCGGCCGTAGCACTGGGCGCAGACACCTTCTTCGGCTTCGCAGGTCAAGGGTGAGCGCATCTGGAAGGACTGAACGCCCGCGGCTTCGATCATGTCGGCCACACGTTCGTCGATCAGTTCGCCCTCACGGCACAGAACCTCTTCCGTGCCCGGGCGCAGCACATCTTCGCCGGCAACCCGGCCAAGAATACGCTCTGACATCGAGGCAACAACCTCGCCGTCATTCACAGCTGCACGGGCGGTGATGCGACGCTCGGTACCACAATCATCCATACGGACGATACAATCCTGTGCAACGTCAACCAGACGACGTGTCAGGTAACCCGAGTTCGCGGTCTTAAGCGCGGTATCGGCGAGGCCTTTCCGGGCGCCGTGGGTCGAGTTGAAGTATTCAAGAACGGTCAGACCTTCCTTGAAGTTCGAGATGATCGGCGTTTCGATGATCTCACCCGACGGTTTGGCCATCAGGCCCCGCATACCACCAAGCTGTTTCATCTGGGCAGGCGAGCCACGCGCACCGGAATGGGCCATCATATAGACGGAGTTCGGTTCCTGTTCAGCCCCGGCATCGTCGCGTTTCATGGCGGAAATTTCGCCCATCATCGCGTCGGCCACCGTGTCGGAACATTTCGACCAGGCATCGACAACCTTGTTATATTTCTCGCCTTGCGTGATCAGGCCGTCCATATATTGCTGTTCAAACTCCTTCACCTGCTCGCGGGTGCCATTGACGATGGTCCACTTGCTGTCAGGGATGAGCATGTCATCCTTGCCGAACGAAATCCCGGCTTTGAACGCCTCCTGGAAACCCATGCGCATGATCTGGTCACAGAAGATGACGCTCTCTTTCTGACCGCAATAGCGATAGACCGTGTCGATCACCTCACCAACTTCTTTCTTGCGCAGAAGGCGGTTGACGATATCAAACGGGGCTTTGTGGTTAAGCGGCAGAAGTGCGCCAAGGCGTACCCGGCCCGGCGTGGTTTCATAGCGTTCGGAAACGATATTGCCTTCGTCATCCACCATGGTGATGCGGCAGGTGATCTTGGAGTGAAGATGCACCAGACCTGCATCAAGCGCGTGGTTCACTTCCTCAACACTGGCAAATGCCATGCCTTCGCCCTTTTGCCCCTCGCGCTCAAGCGTGATGTAGTAAAGGCCAAGGATCATGTCCTGCGAGGGCACGATGATCGGCTTACCATTGGCGGGCGACAGAACGTTGTTTGTCGACATCATCAGAACACGGGCTTCAAGCTGCGCTTCCAGTGAAAGCGGTACGTGAACCGCCATCTGGTCGCCGTCAAAGTCAGCATTGAAAGCCGAACAGACCAGCGGGTGAAGCTGGATCGCCTTGCCTTCGATCAGAACCGGCTCAAACGCCTGAATGCCGAGGCGGTGCAGGGTTGGTGCACGGTTCAGCATGACCGGATGTTCGCGGATTACCTCGTCAAGGATGTCCCAAATCTCGGGGCGTTCCTTTTCCACCAGTTTCTTGGCTTGCTTGACAGTGGAAGACAGACCTTTGGCCTCAAGCCGCGAATAGATGAACGGCTTGAAAAGCTCGAGCGCCATCTTTTTCGGCAGACCGCATTGGTGAAGGTGGAGCTCAGGGCCGGTCACGATGACCGAACGGCCGGAGAAGTCGACCCGTTTCCCCAGAAGGTTCTGGCGGAAGCGACCCTGCTTACCTTTCAGCATGTCGCTGAGCGATTTCAGCGGGCGCTTGTTCGACCCGGTGATGACGCGGCCACGGCGGCCATTGTCAAAGAGGGCGTCCACAGACTCCTGCAACATCCGCTTTTCGTTGCGCACGATGATATCGGGCGCACGCAACTCAATCAGGCGCTTCAGGCGGTTGTTCCGGTTGATCACACGACGATAGAGATCGTTGAGATCCGAGGTCGCAAAGCGACCCCCATCCAGCGGCACCAGCGGGCGCAGCTCAGGCGGGATCACCGGGATCACGGTCAGAACCATCCATTCCGGGCGGTTGCCGGATTCGATGAAATTCTCCACGACTTTCAAACGCTTGATGATCTTTTTCGGCTTCAGTTCACCGGTGGCTTCGGCCAAATCAGCGCGCAACTGCTCGGCTTCGGTCTCAAGATCGATCTGCGCCAGCATTTCACGGATAGCTTCAGCACCGATACCGGCATTGAAAGCGTCGGCACCATAGGCGTCTTCGGCATCCAGAAACTCTTCCTCGGTCAGAAGCTGGCCGTGGATGAGATCGGTGAGACCGGGTTCGATGACCACGTATTGCTCAAAGTAGAGAATGCGTTCCAGATCGCGCAGGGTCATGTCCAGCATCAGGCCGATGCGCGACGGCAGCGACTTCAGAAACCAAATATGGGCGACGGGTGCGGCCAGTTCGATATGGCCCATACGTTCGCGGCGAACTTTTTGCAGCGTAACTTCAACGCCGCATTTCTCGCAGGTAACCCCGCGATATTTCATCCGCTTATATTTGCCGCACAGACATTCGTAATCTTTGATCGGGCCAAAGATACGGGCACAGAAAAGGCCGTCGCGTTCGGGTTTGAACGTCCGGTAGTTGATGGTTTCCGGCTTTTTGATTTCGCCGAAAGACCAGCTGAGAATTCGCTCGGGCGAGGCCAGCGAGATTTTGATCTCGTCAAAGGTCTTCGGGGCCTGGACCGGAGCGAAAGGGTTGTTCGTGATTTCCTGGTTCATTTTTGAACTCCAAAATTTAACGTGAGGAGTGGTGCGCAATAAATGCGCACCCTACGGCGCCTTTTGAGGCGCTACTCCGTCTCCGCGTCCAGAAGCTCGACATTGAGGCCGAGCGAACGGATTTCCTTGACAAGAACATTGAACGATTCCGGTACACCGGCCTCGAAATTGTCCTCACCCTTGACGATGCTTTCATAGACCTTGGTCCGGCCCGCCACGTCATCGGATTTCACCGTCAGCATTTCCTGCAGGGTGTAAGCCGCGCCGTAGGCTTCAAGCGCCCAGACTTCCATCTCACCAAAGCGCTGACCACCGAACTGCGCCTTACCTCCCAGCGGCTGCTGGGTGACAAGCGAGTAGGGGCCGGTCGAACGGGCGTGGATCTTGTCGTCGACAAGGTGATGCAGTTTCAGGATGTACTTCATCCCGACAGTTACCGGCCGCTGGAACTGCTCGCCGGTACGTCCGTCAAACAGGATCGACTGGCCTGAGGTTTCAAAACCTGCACGGATCAGCGCATCATCGACATCAGCCTCTTTCGCACCGTCAAAAACCGGGGTGGCAATGGGCACACCTGCAGTCACATTGTCGGCGGCCTCAAGAAACTCGTCCTGCGACATCTCGGTGAAGACCTCGTTATAGAGCTCATCGCCATAGGCGATTTTCATCGCATCCTGAACCGGGGTCATGTCACCGGAGCGGCGGTATTCTTGCAGGCTCTCGTCAATCGAGTTGCCCAAACCGCGTGCGGCCCAGCCCATGTGGGTCTCAAGGATCTGCCCGACGTTCATCCGGGATGGAACACCCAGCGGGTTGAGACAGAAATCAACCGGCGTGCCGTCAGCAAGGAACGGCATGTCTTCTTGCGGCACAACGCGCGAGATTACACCCTTGTTGCCGTGCCGTCCGGCCATCTTGTCGCCCGGTTGCAGCTTGCGTTTCACCGCGATGAAGACCTTGACCATCTTCATCACGCCCGGCATCAGGTCATCGCCACGGCGGACTTTTTCGACCTTGTCTTCAAAACGCGCATCCAGTGCTTTCTTCTGCGCCTCATACTGGGCATTCAGAGCTTCGACACCAGCCGCTTCCTTGTCATCGCCCAGCGCCAGTTGCCACCACTGGCCGCGCGACAGGGTGTCGAGCAGCTCTTCGGTGATTTCCGACTTGGATTTGACGCCTTTCGGGCCTTTGACGGCGATTTTACCAAGGATCATGCCTTTGAGACGCGCATAGATGTTGCGATCAAGGATCGCCATCTCGTCGTCACGGTCACGCGCCAGGGTTTCCACCTCTTCGCGTTCGATCTGCAACGCACGCTCATCTTTTTCAACGCCGTGGCGGTTGAAGACGCGTACCTCAACGACAGTTCCGTAATCCCCCGGCGGCAGGCGCAGGGAGGTATCGCGGACGTCCGATGCTTTCTCGCCAAAAATGGCACGCAGGAGTTTTTCCTCCGGCGTCATCGGGCTTTCGCCTTTTGGTGTGATCTTGCCGACCAGAATGTCCGCAGGCCCAACCTCAGCGCCGATATAGACGATGCCCGCCTCGTCGAGGTTGCGCAAGGCTTCCTCGCCGACATTGGGGATATCGCGGGTGATTTCCTCTGGCCCCAGTTTCGTGTCACGGGCCGCAACTTCGAATTCCTCGATATGGACCGACGTAAACACGTCGTCTTTCACGATGCGCTCGGAAATCAGGATCGAGTCTTCGTAGTTGTAGCCATTCCACGGCATGAATGCGACCAGCGTGTTCTTGCCCAGCGCCAGTTCACCCAGATCGGTTGACGGACCATCTGCAACAACTTCGCCTTTGCTGACCTTATCGCCCACTTTCACCAGCGGGCGCTGGTTGATGCAGGTGTTCTGGTTGGAACGCTGGAATTTACGCAGACGATAAATGTCAACGCCGGGGTCACCGGGTTCCAGATCATCGGTCACACGGATAACGATCCGCATCGCATCCACCTGGTCGATGATGCCGCCGCGATGGGCAACGATCGCCGCACCGGAGTCACGCGCCACAACCGATTCAATCCCGGTGCCGACGAACGGTGCCTCGGCCTTAAGCAGCGGAACCGCCTGACGTTGCATGTTCGAGCCCATCAGAGCGCGGTTGGCATCGTCGTTTTCCAGAAACGGAATGAGCGAGGCGGCAACCGACACAAGCTGTTTGGGCGAAACGTCGATATAATCGATGTTTTCCGGTGGGGTCAGCATGTATTCGCCAGAACGACGGCTGGAAGCCAGATCGTTGACGAACTTACCGTTTTCATCAAGCTGCGCGTTGGCCTGCGCCACTGTGTGGCGCATTTCCTCGGTCGCCGACATGTACTGAACTTCGTCGGTGACCTGGCTGTCCACCACCTTGCGATAAGGCGTTTCGATGAAGCCATAGCGGTTCACGCGGGCAAACGAGGCCAGCGAGTTGATCAGGCCGATATTCGGCCCCTCGGGCGTTTCAATCGGGCACATCCGGCCATAATGGGTCGGGTGCACGTCGCGAACCTCAAAACCTGCACGCTCACGGGTCAGACCGCCCGGCCCGAGCGCCGAAAGGCGGCGTTTGTGAGTGACTTCTGACAGCGGGTTGGTCTGGTCCATGAACTGGCTGAGCTGGCTTGAACCAAAGAACTCTCGCACAGCCGCGGCGGCCGGTTTCGCATTGATCAGGTCCTGCGGCATGATCGTATCGATCTCGACCGAAGACATACGCTCGCGAATGGCGCGCTCCATGCGCAACAGGCCAACACGGTACTGATTTTCCATCAGTTCGCCGACCGAGCGCACACGACGGTTGCCAAGGTGGTCGATGTCATCGACATCGCCCTTGCCATCGCGCAAATCCACCAGTGCCTTGACCACGGCAACGATATCCTCGTTGCGCAGGGTGCGCAGCGTGTCCGGCGCATCCAGGTCAAGGCGCATGTTCATCTTGACCCGGCCAACGGCGGAAAGGTCATAGCGCTCGCCATCAAAGAACAGCGTGTCAAACAGGGCAGATGCGGCCTCAACGGTGGGTGGTTCACCCGGGCGCATGACGCGGTAGATATCCATCAGCGCCGTGTCACGATTGAGGTTCTTATCAACCGCCATCGTGTTGCGGATATAGGGGCCGACGTTGATGTTATCGATATCCAGCGTCGGAATATCCGTGACGCCATTATCCAGCAGGGTTTTCAGCGAACCACCGGTGACGTTATCTTCCTTGTCATATTCCAGCGTCAGCTCATCACCGGCTTCAACCCAGATTTCACCGGTTTCTTCATTGATGATGTCTTTGGCAGCGAAACGCCCCAAAATCTGCTCATAAGGCACAGAGATATTCTTGACCTTGCCTTCGTCAATCAGCTTTTTGACGGTGCGCGGGGTGACCTTTTTGCCAGCCTCGGCGATCACTTCGCCCGATTTGGCGTCAACGATATCAAAAAGCGGCTTGGTGCCACGAATCCGGTCGGCAAAGAACGGCGTGGTCCAGGCGTTCTTCTTTTTGATCAGCTTGTAGTTGACGGTGTCGTAATAGGCATCGCAGATGCTTTCCTGATCCATGCCCAGGGCGTAAAGCAGGGTCGTCACCGGCAGTTTGCGGCGGCGGTCGATGCGGGCAAAGACGATATCCTTGGCGTCGAACTCGAAATCCAGCCACGAGCCGCGATAGGGAATGATGCGGCTGGTGAACAAAAGCTTACCGGAGGAATGGGTTTTGCCTTTGTCGTGATCAAAGAACACGCCCGGCGAGCGGTGCATCTGGGAAACGATCACACGCTCGGTGCCGTTGACGGCAAAGGTTCCGTTCGGGGTCATCAGGGGCATATCGCCCATGAACACGTCCTGCTCCTTGATGTCTTTCACAGACCGGGCACCGGTATCTTCGTCAACATCAAAGACGATCAGGCGCAGGGTGACCTTCAGCGGGGCTGAATAGGTCATGTCGCGCTGCTGACATTCCTCGACATCGTATTTGGGTTTTTCCAACTCGTATTTCACGAATTCCAGAACAGCGGTTTCGTTGAAATCCTTGATCGGGAAAACCGATTGGAAAACACCTTTGATACCTTCGCCGTCCAGCGGCACCGGCTGATCGCCGGATTTCAGGAACAGCTCATAGCTGCTTTTCTGAACCTGAATGAGGTTCGGCATATCCAGTACTTCACGGATTTTACCAAAATGTTTGCGGATACGTTTGTGGCCTGAATGCGTCTGAGCCATGCTCGTCGTCACCTTTCATATGTTCGCAACGCGCGACCGTCGGGTACCGGTCGTGAATTGCTCACTCAGGGGGTTGTGGTTCTATTCTTGCGCAACTTCCCAAACCGCGCACCCGAACCTTCAACCGTCCTTTCAAGAGGTCCCGGGCAAGAAGGGCCCCTTGAAAGACAGGTTTGGCTGAACCCGCTTTTTCGCGGATTCAGCCCAATCAATTACGCCCCAGGAAGGGGCAGCAATCCATCTGGATTACTTGAGTTCAACCTCGGCGCCTGCTGCTTCCAGCTTGCCTTTGATCTCTTCTGCTTCGGCTTTGGTAACGCCTTCTTTGACGGCTTTGCCGCCTGCGTCGACCAGATCCTTGGCTTCTTTGAGGCCCAGGCCGGTGATGGCACGGACTTCTTTGATAACGCCGATTTTCTTGTCGCCGGCAGATTTGAGGATGACGTCAAACTCGTCTTTTTCCTCTTCAGCTGCGCCAGCGTCGCCTCCAGCAGGGCCAGCCATCATGACAGCGCCGCCAGCGGCAGGCTCGATGCCGTACTCGTCTTTCAGGATGGTTTTCAGTTCTTGTGCTTCGAGAAGGGTCAGACCTACGATCTCTTCAGCAAGTTTTTTCAGATCAGCCATTTGCTTTTTCCGTTTCAGTTTTGTTTCTGTTCCAGCGCGGTGTTTTTGACATTCACACGCCTCACAATTGCAGTTCGCTTATGCAGCCTCGGCCCGTTCCTCGATGGTGGAAAGTACACCAGCGATATTCGAGGCGGGCGCGCCAATCGCACCGGCGATGTTCGAAGCGGGGGCGCCAATGCAGGAAGCGATCTGAGCAATAAGCTCCTCACGCGACGGCATGGCGGCCACGGCTTTGACACCGGCAGCATCCAGAGCGTCTTCGCCCATAGCACCCCCAAGGATGACCAACTTCTTGTTGTCCTTGGCATAGGCTTCCACGACTTTCGCCGCGGCAACCGGGTCCTCTGAGTAGGCGAGAACGGTCATTCCTGTGAGCAGGTCCGAAATGCTTGCGCATTTGGTGCCCTCAAGAGCGATTTTGGCGAGCCTGTTCTTGGCGACACGTACGGACCCGCCGGCTTCGCGCATGCGACCCCGGAAATCCTGCATCTCTGCAACTGTAAGACCTGCGTAATGTGCAACGACAATCACGCCAGAGTCCGCGAAGATTTGGCCAAGTTCACTGACCACTGCTTCTTTTTGGGCTCTATCCACAGTATTGCTCCAGTTAATGGAAGAGTTTCCCCTTCCGGCTCAAGTCAGCCGGCAATAGGCACCGACAGTTAGGGTCCTTGTTCACGGGTCCCTCCCAAAATCACCCGAGGCATTGGCCAACAGGATCAATTTGTTCGCTTCCCGTCTCAGGCAGGATTTATGACCTATGGTCACCCACCGTCTCGGACGACAGGCAGGCGCTTCCGCCTGCCCCATTTCCCGACCCCGAAGGGCGCGGGGAATTCTTATTCGCTTACCGCAGCGGCCACATCCACCGTCACACCGGGGCCCATGGTCGAGCTCAGCGCGATCTTTTTCATGTAAGCACCCTTGGCACCTGACGGCTTGGCTTTCTGAACGGCAGCAACAAAGGCCTTCACGTTCTCAACCAGCCTGCCTTCGTCAAACGAGGCTTTGCCGACGCCGGCGTGTACAACACCGGCTTTTTCCGCCTTGAACTGGACTTCGCCGCCTTTGGCCGCTTCGACAGCTGCCTTGATGTCCATAGTCACCGTGCCAACGCGCGGGTTGGGCATCAGGTTGCGCGGGCCGAGGATTTTGCCAAGCCGACCGACGATCGGCATCATGTCAGGCGTCGCTACGCAACGGTCAAACTCGATCTTGCCGCCCTGAATGGTTTCCATCAGGTCCTCGGCACCGACGATATCAGCACCTGCTGCCTTGGCTTCGTCAGCCTTTTCGTTGCGGGCAAATACCGCAACGCGAACTGTTTTGCCGGTGCCGTTTGGCAGGCCGACAACGCCGCGAACCATCTGATCAGCATGGCGCGGGTCAACACCCAGAACCATGGCAATTTCGACGGTTTCATCAAACTTGGCTGTGGCGTTGGCTTTCACCAGCGAGACCGCTTCTTCAACGGTAACCTCGGACTGGCCCTTGAAGGCTTCGCGTGCGGTGGTTGTTCTTTTTCCGTATTTTGCCATGACGATTACCCCTTCACCTCGATACCCATCGACCGGGCCGAGCCCAGGATGATCTGCATCGCAGCGTCGATGTCATTTGCGCTGAGGTCTTTCATTTTCGCCTCGGCGATTTCACGGACCTGTTTCGAGCTAACCGAGCCCACGACTTCACGCGCCGGCAGGTTAGCACCCGATTTCAGCTTGGCAGCTTTTTTCAGAAGGTAAGACGCCGGTGGTGTCTTGATATCCATCGAAAAGGATTTGTCTGCGTAATAGGTGATGATCGTCGGGCAAGGTGCGCCCGGGTCCATCTCTTGTGTCTTGGCGTTGAACGCCTTGCAGAATTCCATGATATTGATGCCGCGCTGACCCAAGGCGGGTCCGACGGGCGGGGAAGGGTTGGCTTGACCTGCAGGAACCTGCAGCTTCATCGTGCCAGCGACTTTTTTGGCCATTATGGCCTCCTTTTGCTCCGGCCTTCGGGGCGCGTCCCCTCGGGCTCTATTGGTGTGGTCTGGTCTGCATCACGCGTGATGCGCGCCTCCCACAAACACACACGTCAGGTCTGTTTATGAACCTGCGTGTATTCCAGTTCGACCGGGGTCGCCCGGCCAAAAATTGATACCGACACTTTGAGGCGGGCGTTGTCTTCATCCACATCCTCGACCTGTCCGGAGAAACCTTCGAACGGTCCGTCGGTGACATTGACGGTTTCGCCAATATCGTATGAAATCAAAGACCTGGGGCTTTCAGCGCCCTCTTCAACCTGGTTGAGGATCACCGCAACTTCGCTGTCGCGCATCGGTGTCGGACGGCCTTGCTGGCCAAGAAACCCGGTGACGCGGTTGATCGAGTTGATCAAATGGTAACCCTTGTCGGACATCTCCATCCTGACCAGAACATAGCCCGGCATGAAGCGACGCTCGGTCTGGACCTTCTTGCCTTTGCGCACTTCGATCACTTCTTCGGTCGGCACCAGAACCTCGACGATTTCTTCGTCGAGTCCCTCTTGCGCAACAGCTTCTTTGATCTGCTCGGCGATCTTTTTCTCGTAATTTGAGAGAACGCTAACCGAGTACCACCGTTTCGCCATGTTGCCCGTCACCTAGTCTTAGGCAGGTAGTCTGCCAGAAATTACTGTCTTATCAGACACTTATTGTCTTCAATCCCCAAAACAAAACAGCGCGCATTCCGAATCGATGCACGCTTTCGCCTTGGGTGAGGATGCCTCTACAGCGCTATCCGTTTGAATTCAAGGGGCTGGCGTGATTTTTCCTTGGGCGTTTTCAGCCGAAAATCCCCAGAACGCTGGTCAGGCCGAGGCGGATAATCTGATCCACCAGAAAGAAAAACAGCGCCGCAATCGAGGCCATGATGAACACCATGATCGTGGTCACGGTGGTTTCCCGGCGCGTCGGCCAGACGACTTTTGACACTTCACCCCGCACCTGCTGCATGAACTGTAAAGGATTGGTCCTGGCCATCGATGAAGCTCCTGGTTTCGGTCAGGCCCCTGCCCGACGGTGGATCATTTACGGGCTTCGCGGGGGGAATTCAAGGGGGATGAAATTGGTTAACGAATGCCTTGGTAGGTGTGTGGCGAGTAGTACAGAACCCGTACAGAACCTGTATGACATGCGTACATACAATTCGGCATTAAGACTTTCGCCGCCGTTTCGCCTTTTTCGCGAGCATCGGAGCCACCTGTGCCTCGTAAAGGGATATTGCAAAAAGGGTTGCGGCGGTTGTCCCGGCCCTTCAATGTGCGTTTTCAAATCTGATTGCGGGCAGTCCTCATGAAACTCGGCATTTTCTTTCTCGTTCTCGGCTATTTCCTCAGCCAGTTCTATCGCAGCTTTCTGGCGGTGCTGACGCCGGTTCTGGGCAGCGATATCGGGGCGACGCCGGCGGATTTGTCATTTGCGTCAGGCTTGTGGTTTTTCGTTTTTGCGCTGATGCAGATACCCGTTGGGGCAGCACTTGACCGAGTGGGGCCACGGATCACCGCATCGATTTTGCTACTGGTCGGTGGCGGTGGCGGGGCGGTTGTGTTTGCGCTGGCCAGCCAACCCATACATATCGCCATTGCGATGGCCCTGTTTGGCGTGGGTGGATCGCCCGTGCTGATGGCGGCCTACTATATCTTTGCCCGCATGTATCCGCAGGCGCTGTTTGCCACGCTGGCGGGCGCGATGATCGGGTTTGGGTCGACCGGGAACCTTGCGGGCTCGGCCCCGCTGGCAATGGCGGTTGAAACCTATGGCTGGCGGGAAACCATGTGGGGGCTGGCGGCGGCGGCGCTGGTGGTTGCGCTGGCTTTGCTGCTGGTTCTGCGCGATCCGCCAAGGGACGAGGATGAAGCAGAGCAAGGTGGCAATTTGCTGAGTCTCGTGATGAACCCCAGCCTATTGCTGATCTTTCCCCTGATGCTGGTCAATTATGCCCCTGCCGCCGGGATCAGGGGCCTGTGGGCAGGGCCATATCTGGAAGATGTTTACGGGCTTGATCAGATCGGCATTGGTCGTGCCACCCTGATGATGGCAATCGCAATGGCACTGGGCAGTTTTGCCTACGGCCCGATGGAGCGCTTTGTCGGATCGAAGAAAAAGGTGGTTCTGGGGGGCAACCTGATCGGGGCGGCTTGCTGTCTGGTTCTCTGGGCATATCCTGATACGAGCTGGCTTACAGCGGCGATTTTGTTTACTGCCATCGGGTTTTTTGGCACCTCCTTTCCGGTCATCATGGCGCATGGGCAACTTTTCCTGCCGCGGCACCTGACAGGGAGGGGGATTACGCTGTTGAACCTGTTTGGTATCGGCGGTGTCGGGCTGATGCAGTTTGTGACGAGCGCGATTGCAAGATCGGTTCCGACAGAGCAGAGTTCGATCCCTGAGTTTTACAGCGGTTTGTTCCTGCTATTTGCGATCAGCCTGCTCCTGGGGTGTCTGATTTATCTCTTCAGCACTGAAAAGCGCGGTTAGCAAAGAGAGTCATGTAAACCACAGGTCGACACCACCTGTGGCATTGGTCAAGCTTCAGGTCCGGTTTGCTGCCGCACTATCGGGGATCGACATTTTGTCATTATTGAATGGAGCCCTAATATGAAATTTTTGGTTGTCATATTATTCACTGCCCTCATTTCTTTCACTGGTGCAATTGCGTCCTTAGCAAAGGACCTGGGGCTGGAGGTCAGGAAGATACCAACAGGGACGACAGCCCATTATATTGATTCAGACGGACGGAAATTCACCTGGACCTTCCGTGGCAAATCTGGAAACCGGTATTACGCCCAACTCGGGGGCTCGCGAGGTGGAACAGAATTTTATAATTCGGATGGCTTCTTAACTCTGATTAAACAGGGAGGCTATTTTGACCGCTCCTACCGCCCCTATTTCTGTTCGCGCAAACTTGGGAAATGCAGGTTCAAGTACGACTCGGAATTCAGTAAGTTTTCAGGAAGCTGGGACTCGCAGCTGAAGAAATACAAAGACGGATATCAGTTCTATTTTGAGACGGTTAACAAGAATCGGGACAAGAGCGCGACGATTTTCTACAAATTTGGCAAGTTCAATATTATCAGTGAATACTCTTCCGGCAGCTCATGGTATCGGCTGCAAAAACTGACCGTCGGCAAATAGATTTCCACCGCTTGCATGGAGAAATGATGAAATGAGTTTCAGACTCCCCTTGATTACGAAAACTCTTATTCTGCTGTTTGCTCTGACGACTCAGGCTCAGGCCATTTCCTGCAACGGCGCCAATATGTGGACCACACTGCCGCAGAGCACCAAGCAGAAACTGATTGCAGCCGCAAACAAACAACCTTTCGCAACCGGTCGCTTTTTCAAGATCGAGCGTAACGGCAAGGTTTCGTATGTTCTGGGCACGATCCATGTTCCACCAATCAAGCAACTGGCGCTGCCGGAACATGTGATGGCCAAGGTTCGGGCCTCTAAACGTGTTTATCTTGAAAAATCCCGCAAGGAATTCGACGCTTTCGAGAAGATGGTCAAAAAGAATCCGGGCTATATCCGGGCTGGCGGGCTGAATGGTTTTTCCAAGTATTTTAACAACCAGCAATGGTCAGCGATCAGATCCGCGCTGGTGATCGCCGGTTGGAGAAAGGGTGCTGCCGAAACCCTGAACCCCTGGGTGATATTGGATGAGATCGAGGGCATTGGGTGCGGATCAGATTGGGAAGGGTTCAAGCGCAGCCTTGATGTGCGCATCATGCGAACTGCTGAAAACCGCAAGATACCGACAATCGGTCTGGAAACCCCGGAAAAGGTTGATCGTTACTATCAGGCATTATCGACCCGCGATCTGGTTGATATGCTGAAAGCCCTGCCCATTCAGAAAAGGGATTATCCATACGGCCCTGCGGGCAAGGCGGCGCTTTCCCTGCTTGCATCGGAAAACATTGTTCTGGCGCAGGTTTTTTCCGATTATGTGGACCAGCAACTGCCGAATCCGCGCGGTGTGCGACTTTTGGCCGAATTCCGTGATCAGAAGATCCTTTACGCGCGCAACAAGGCCTGGATGCCGACATTGACAAAGGCCCTGAACGCGGGAGGAACTTTCGTTGCAGTGGGGGCTGCGCACCTGGGCGGGCGATATGGCATCCTGCCGATGCTCCAGCGCCAGGGTTTTAAGATAACGCGTATACCGCTGAAATAGAGAGGCCTGTCACGGTCTTGCCGAATAGATTATAGTGGCCTGAGACCTGACATGACTGAAAACCACACCGATATTCGCGACGCGGTGCGTGCGCTTTGCAAGAGCTTCCCGGCGGAATATCACCGCCATGTGGATGAGGCGGGCGGCTATCCCGAAGAATTCGTCAAATCACTGACCGAGGCTGGCTGGCTGGCGGCGATGATCCCGGAGGATTTTGGCGGGGCCGGGCTGGGTCTGACTGAGGCCTGTGTGATCATGGAAGAGATCAACCGCGCTGGCGGCAATGCCGGCTTCTGCCACGGGCAGATGTATAATATGGGCACGTTGTTGCGGCACGGCTCGGCGGCGCAGAAGGCGCGATACCTTCCAAAGATCGCCAGTGGTGAATTGCGCCTGCAATCCATGGGGGTGACTGAACCCACCTCGGGTACTGATACGACCAAGATCAAAACCACAGCGGTCAGAAAAGGTGATCGTTACGTGGTGAACGGCCAAAAGGTCTGGATCAGCCGGGTGCAGCATTCGGATCTGATGATCCTGCTGGCCCGTACGACCCCATTGGCTGATGTGAAAAAGAAATCGCTGGGCATGTCGATCTTTCTTGTCGATCTGCGCAAAGTGATCGGCAAGGGGATGGAGGTCAAACCCATCCGCAACATGGTGAACCATGAAACCAATGAGCTGTTCTTTGACAACATGGAAATCCCCGAGGAAAACCTGATCGGTCAGGAAGGGATGGGGTTCAAGTATATTCTTGACGGGCTGAATGCCGAGCGCACGCTGATTGCTGCTGAATGTGTCGGTGACGGGCGCTGGTTTGTCGACAAGGTGACAGGCTATGCCAAGGAACGGGAGGTGTTCGGGCGGCCTATTGGGCAAAATCAGGGCGTGCAGTTCCCTATTGCTGAAAGCCATATCGAGATTGAAGCCGCCGATCTGATGCGAAAGCGGGCCTCGGCACTGTTTGATGCGGGTGCGCCTTGTGGGGCTGAGGCCAATATGGCCAAATACCTAGCCGCCAAGGCGAGCTGGGAGGCCGGGAATGCCTGCCTTCAGTTTCATGGCGGGTTTGGTTTCGCGGCGGAATATGATGTCGAGCGCAAGTTTCGTGAGACACGGCTTTACCAGGTCGCGCCGATATCGACCAATCTGATCCTGTCTTATGTCGCCGAACATATCCTCGGCCTGCCGCGGTCTTTTTAAGATGCTGCCGCTTGAGGGGTTGACCGTCGTTACGCTGGAACAGGCGATTGCCGCACCCTTTGCGACGCGACAGCTTGCTGATCTGGGGGCACGGGTCATCAAGATCGAGCGCCCCGGCACCGGTGATTTTGCACGCGGCTATGATGCACGCGTCAGCGGAATGGCGTCGCATTTCGTCTGGACGAACCGATCCAAGGAAAGCCTGACGCTGGATGTCAAGAACCCACAGGGGCGGGAGATTTTGCACAAGCTGGTGTGGGATGCGGATGTTCTGGTGCAGAACCTGGCCCCCGGCGCGGCTGAGCGGCTGGGGCTGGCTTTTGAGGACTTGCATGCGGGTAATCCAAAACTGATCATCTGCAATATCTCGGGCTTTGGCCCGGATGGTCCGGATCGCGACCGAAAGGCATATGATCTGCTCATTCAGGCCGAGGCGGGCTTTCTGTCGGTAACCGGGACGCCTGACAACCCGTCCAAGGCAGGGATCTCGATCGCTGATATTGCGGCGGGCATGTATGCCTATTCCAACATCCTCGCGGCACTTTTGCAGCGGGGCAATACCGGCAAAGGCATCAACATTGACGTGTCGATGTTGGAGGCGATGAGCGAATGGATGGGGTACCCGCTTTACTATGCCTTTGACGGGGCCGAACCACCGCTGCGCGCCGGGGCGGCGCACGCGACGATCTTTCCCTATGGGCCGTTTCCCACCGGGGACGGGCGCGAGGTGATGCTGGGTTTGCAGAATGAGCGGGAATGGTCGGGGTTTTGTGCCAGCGTTCTGGAAATGCCCGGGCTTGTGGCCGATGACAGGTTTGCCAGCAACCCTGCGCGCGCTGCCAACAAGATCGAGTTGACCCGTATTATCGGAGAGGTATTTGCAGTGCTGACCGCTGCGCAAGTGGTTGAACGGCTTGACAGGGCCGGGATTGCCAATGCACGCATGAACGAAATGGCGGATGTGTGGGCGCATCCGCAGCTTGCTGCCCGCCAACGCTGGCAGGAGATTGAAACTCCGGTCGGGCCGGTGCCGGCGTTGCTGCCACCCGGCGGATTGGGCGATACCGAACCTCGGATGGGGCCGGTGCCAGCATTGGGAGCACATAGCCGCGCGATTTTGGCCGAGCTTGGTCTGGACGAGGATGAGATTGCCGGGCTTGCCGATGACGGTGTGATCTGATGCCGTTTACGCCGTCATGGCGACCATGACCGGGCTGCGGGCAGTATTGACGAGGGATTTCAGGTTTACGTCTGACAGGCTGCTTTTGGCCACCAGAACCGCGGCGGGGCATCTGAGGCTGAGATAGGTCAGAGTATTGTCAGGGTCGGGCTGGTAGACGATTGTTATTCGGTCCTGCGGGGTCTGTTTCATCCAATCATTGATGATCTCTCTGGCATCGGGTTGGGCCAGCACGACCAGCGGCAGGTGCAGGTCGGTGGCAATCCGGTTGGCCAGGTCCATCAGATCAGCAGGTGGGGATTGTTTGCCGCAGACAAGCACGATTTCGCCCGGAGCAGTAAAGGACCGGTGATGGCCGAAAAGGATCACATCGGCAGCTTTGCCCATCTGATCGACAAGCGACATCAAAGCGCCGCGCCTTTGCTGGAAGGTCCATGTCACCGACGCTTCGCGGGCGGATCGGGACAGTCGGTTGCGAAAGGCCTGCGCGTCGCGTTGAAAAGCGTCAAGCATGGCCTTTGGCGTCACCTTGTTGGCCTGTCTGCCCTGCCCGCTCAGCGCTTTGGCGGATGGGAGGGCGGCGTAGTGGATGAATGCCTCTTCTTCCACCAAAAGACCCTCGACCTCGGCGTTGAGTTGGCGGGCCAGATTGACGCCAAGCGGGATGGCCGCCTGTGCGTCGGGATAACAGGTGGCGCTGATGACTATGCGCCTGACCGGGGGGGATGTCATGACCCGGCCTCCTTCTTATCTGATTCTGCTGGTTTTCGCGGTTTCATGAAATCCCGGCGCGAGACGGCGAAGCTGCGCAATTTGTCTTCGACCAGACGGTTGACGGTGTTTTCGGGAAAGACCCCGTCTTTCTGGCGGTCGCCTGCGTTGTGCCCGGTGAGGATTTCGATGCCCTGATTTATGGTTGTCAGGGGGATGATGCGAAACTCGCCCCGCTCGACCGCATCGATCACGCGTTTTCTGAGCGACAGGTGTTTGACATTGGCCGCCGGGATCAGAACACCCTGCTTGCCGCTGAGCTTGCGGGTAGCGCAAATATCAAAAAACCCTTCGATTTTCTCATTCACGCCACCTATGGCCTGGACCTCGCCAAGCTGGTTGACCGAGCCGGTGACGGCAAAGGACTGGTCGATGGGAAGGTCCGAAAGTGCCGACAAAAGGGCGAACAGTTCCGCAGCCGAAGCGCTGTCACCGTCAACGCCGCCATAGCTTTGCTCAAAGACGATACTGGCCCAGAGAGACATCGGAACATCCAACGCGTAGTGGGTGGCTAGGTAACTCGACAGGATCATCACGCCTTTGGAATGCAGGGGACCGCCAAGATCGACCTCACGTTCAATATCGACCAGCTTGCCAACCCCCATGCGCACGCGGGCGGTGACGCGGGACGGGCGGCCGAACTGGTAAGAACCGATACCCATCACGGATAGGGCGTTGATCTGGCCAAGCTTGGTGCCGCAGGTATCGATCAGCAGGGTTTCACGCGCAATCGCTTCTTGTGAGAGGTCGCGAATGCGGCTGGCGCGCCGGTCAGCCTCGTCAATCGCCTTGTCGATATCTGTTTCGCCGACAACATCCCGCCCGGCATCAGTTGCCCAGAAATCTGCTTCGCGCATTATGTCAGAAAGCCGCCCCAGATTGAGGCTCAGCCGCTCGGCATCACGGGCCAGACGGGTGCTTTCCTGCAACATGCGCGCCACCGCACCGGATGACAGCGCCTTCAGATCCTTGCGTTTGGCGATACTGCCCAGCAAGCGGGCATATAGCTGCGTGGTCTTTCCGGTCAGTTGAACCTCGTCGTTGAAATCCGCCTGCACCCGAAAGAGGTTCTCAAAATCCGGATCAAGGGCGGCCAGAAGGAAGTAGAGCTGACGATCGCCGATCAGGGTGACCCTGACGCTCAAGGGGATGGGATCAGGGTCAAGCGATGTGGTCGAGATCAGGCCAAGGCGCTCACCGGCTGATATGATCGAGATCACTCCGGTCTTGAGGCTGCGCTTCAACGCCTCCCAGGCCAGGGGCTCACTTAGGATTTGGCGTACCCCGATGATCAGATTACCACCATTGGCGCGATGCAAGGCACCGGGTTTGATCATGGTGAAATCGGTCACCAGTGCGCCCATCTGCGAGCTGTGCTCGATCCGACCGATGAGGTTTGTCAGGGTCGGCAGATCCTCTTCAACCACCGGTGCGCCGGTCCTTTGGCCGGGATCGTTTGACACCATGATATTGACCGCGTAGCGGCGAAACTGCGGTTTGGCATAATGCTTGGACGTGGCCACGGGCATGGCACCGGAACGCTGTTCAGGATCGACCATCAAAAAGAGGTCGATATTTTCGATCAGATCGGAGCGGGTTTCCTCAAGATAGGCCGTGACTTCTTTCAGATCGTCAAGGGTGGAGAGAACCTCGTCGATAGAGGCGTCAACGCCCTGACGCGCCATTGAGGCGTTCAGCTCTTCGATCTCCTTGCGATGGGCCTTCTGGCGCTTGGGGACCGCCATCATCACATCTTTCAGCTCGGCCTCGGTTTCGGCGACTGAGGCGTTGATGCGCTCCTGTTCATCCTCGGGCAGGGTTTCGTATTTTTCCGGCGTCAGAACCTCTTCGTCTTTCATGGCGGCAACAGCGAGGCCCATAGGCGTTCGCAAGATCGCCAGGCCCTTTTCGCGCGCTTTTTCCACGAGGTCATTCAGGGCGCGTTCGTGTTCTTCGGAATAGGTCTGCTCGATTGCGGCGCGCTGGGTCTGGTAATCTTCGCTTTCAAAAATTGCCGGGATCTCGTTGGCAAGGTCATCGACCAGCGTTTCCATCGCGGTCTTGAGTACGGCAGCCCGACCGGGCGGTAGTTTCAAGGCCTTTGGCTTGTGCGCGTTCTGAAAGTTGTTGACGTAAACCCAGTCTGACGGGATGGGTTTGCCTGCCGCTTCGGGGTCAAGCATGGCGCGCACGGCGGTGCGTCGCCCGCTGCCTTCGATCCCCATGACATACATATTGAAATCATGATGCGGTATCCTGGCCGACATGCTGATGGCCTCAAGCGCCCTCTCCTGCCCGATCAGCCCGTCCAGTGGTTTCAGTTCATCGGTTGTTGAAAACCTTAGGCTGGCCGGATCGCAGGTAACGCACAGGTCAGTGGCTTTCAGCGGTGCAGGTTTTTGCGGTTTGCGTGCCATCTGATCCTCGTATTCAATATCCTGCCGCGATGCACTGACAACGGCTATTTCTTGTTGATCGCGGTGACCGCGCCTTCCTGCCCAAGACATGCCCTGATCGTTTCCGGATCAAGGGTTTCTTCGCTCTCGAGCAGCTCGATCAGCCGGTCGATCTTTTTGCGGTTTGTTGTAATCAAGTGGGTCGCAGTTTCTTCGGCGTCTTTCAGCAGGGCGATCACTGCATTGTCAACGCGGGCCGCGGTTTCGTCGGCAAAGCTGCGGGGTTGCGATATTTTCTGCCCGAGGAACGGATGATCCTCGCTTTCGCGCAGATTGATTGGCCCGATTTCATCATCCATTCCCCACCGCGCAACCATCGAGCGCGCCAGTTCGGTCGCGCGCCTGATGTCGTCATCCGCCCCTGAACTGACAGAGCCCAGCATCAGCTTTTCCGCCACCCGGCCCGCCAGCAGGATCACCAGCTGCGCCCTGAGGTAGTCTTCGGGCAGGGTGTGGCGCTCTTGTTCCGGCAGCATATGGGTACCACCCAGCGCTCGGCCACGGGGAATGATCGTGACCTTGTAAACGGGATCGGCCCCTTCGCTGTAAAAGGCGGCGGCCGTGTGGCCGGATTCATGCACCGCCAGCCGATGCTTTTCCTCCGGTTGGATCGCCAGAGTGCGCACCGTACCCATCATGATCTTGTCGCGGGCCTGATCGACATCCGCCATGATGATTTCGCGCGCCCGCCTGCGGGCGGCATTGATGGCGGCCTCGTTCAAGAGGTTTTTCAGATCGGCCCCGGAAAATCCGGGGGTTCCCGCAGCCACAAGATCAAGGTCGACGCCAGTGCCGATTTTCAGGCGTTTGGCGTGGACATCGAGAATGGCGCGGCGGGCGATTATATCGGGGAGGGACAGGGTGACGTGCCGGTCAAACCGGCCCGGGCGTAAAAGTGCGGGGTCGAGCACGTCAGGCCGATTGGTCGCAGCGAGAACAACCACCGCTTCGCGAGCGGAAAAGCCGTCAAGCTCGGCCAGGATCTGATTGAGGGTCTGTTCACGCTCGTCATGGCCACCCCCAAGCCCGGTGCCTCGGGTGCGCCCGATCGAGTCAAGCTCGTCGATGAAGATGATCGCCGGGGCCGCTTTGCGTGCAGCTTCGAACATCTTGCGCACGCGCCCGGCACCGACGCCGACAAATACCTCGATGAATTCGGATCCCGAGGTCGAAAAGAACAGCACGTCAGCCTCACCCGCCAATGCCCGCGCCAGCAGGGTTTTGCCGGTTCCCGGCGGGCCCATCAGCAAGACTCCATGCGGCACTTCGGCGCCAAGGCTCAGAAAACGGTCGGGATCGCGCAGAAACTCGACCAGCTCAGAGACTTCGCGCTTGGCCGCATCCTGTCCGGCAACATCGTCAAAGGTGACCTGGGTGGAGGTTTCCGCCGGTTTTGAGAACCGCCCGCCAAACAGATCCTTCATGCCGCCGGGCAAGCCGCCAAGGCCACCGGTCATGCGGCGGGTGAGCCAGTAATAGAAGCCAAGGATCAGAACCAAAGGGAGGATGTAGGTGAGGATCGAGCCTTCCGAAGGTTTCACCGCAGTGACGGCCACATCATGCGCTTCCAGCAAGGGCAGCAGATCGGGATCGCCCTGCGTTGGCACGACAGCCCGCAACCGGGTTTCACCGTCGTTGGTTTCAGAGGGGATCAGCGCTTCGATGCCGTGTTCGGCGAGCGAGACCTTATCAAGCTCGCCATTGCGAATGCGTTGTTTGAACTCGCTATAGGGAATGGTCTGAACATTGCCCGGGTCGGTGAAATCGTACCACGACAGCGCAAGCCAGAAAACGCCCAGAATCATCAGGGATGCGAACCAGCGGCCCAGAAGATCGGGGCCGTTTTCTTTTGGTGGTTTGCTGTGGTTGGCCATGGCGCCTCTCGGGGGGATAATACCGCCCCAGCCCCGAGATGGAAACGCCCCAGTAAGCCGCACCGGTGGGTGGGGGGTGGCCTGGTCAGAGGGGTCCCCGGGGCCGGTGTATTCTTTTTGTGTCGGGTTTTGTGATTGCGCAGCTCAAGCCGCGCGTTGAGGGCTATCCTATTCCCACCCGAAAATACATCTCAAAATCCTCAAAGCTAACTATATCCATTCATCAGAAGCGGCGCATCTGATTACTCGTGGACCAGATATGAAACACAAGTCCTTCTGTGCGGATACACCCTTAACAACTGGTGCTAGGGAAAAATATGCGCTCTGCTGCTGCTTCTAGTCGTCCAAAGCCTCGAGAAAATCTTCCCATTCAAGAGGAGGTACATTTTTCTTCCGGTACTCAATCTTGCTTTCCTTTGGCAATATGGAAAACCAGCGAGTGAACAGGAACATTGAAGTGGTCCCAGAAAGCCGGACAGTGAGCTAAGGTGTATCCCAAACCATTG
>CAZMNO010000054.1:0-22340 GCA_964567685.1 uncultured Rhodobacter sp.
ACCTTGAATCAGAATTTAGGTGATTTGGGAATCCTGAACGTCAACAGCCCCTAGGAGAAGTTTGTATAATTCGGCTGTAGTAGTGATCGTTTCACATGTACACCAAAATCGAGGCCCGGGAGGGGATGCTCCCGGGCCTCTCTCTATTCAGGGTTCAGAGCCCGATAAAGAGCCTTGCAATGCCCACCGTCAAGCTCATGACCATCAGGCAGACCACCGCAAGGTAGTAGTGTTTTCTCTTCACATATGTCACCTCCATTCACCACGAAGGTTCGTGGTGGAAGCGAGCGTGACTGGAAAATTTTAACGAAACTTTACGAAACTACGCGAGGCAGGCCGTTATCATATTCGCTGCGGAGCTCTTTCAGCGGAACGGTCTCACCCGCCAGCGAGAATGCGTCACCGCCCGCTTTGCCAACCGTGCTGGCGACAATCCCCGCCTCATCAGCCGCTGCAAGCAGAGCTTCTGGCGTGGTAGTGGCCAGCAGGTAACGGCCCTGATCCTCGCCAAAAAACCAGCCGGTGCCCGTGCCTTCCAGCGCCACCCCGGTTTTACCTGCAAGTGCCATTTCTGCCGCTGCAACAGCCAGCCCGCCATCAGAAAGGTCGTGGGCCGCACGGATCAGGTTTGCAGCCTTTGCGGCGCGCACAAACTCGCCCGCGGCTCTTTCTGCCTCCAGATCGACGGGGGGCGCGTCGCCATCGCTGCATCCATGAAGTTCAGCCAGCAAGGCGGACTGGCCGAGATGGCCTTTGGTTTTACCGATCAAGACCAGCGTATCACCAGAGTTGGGTGCCATGGTGATCAGCTGATCAAGTGACGACATCAACCCAACGGCTCCGATGGTTGGAGTCGGCAGGATGGCGGTACCGTCAGTTTCATTATAAAGCGACACATTGCCGGAAACGATAGGCATATCAAGTGCTGCCACAGCCGCGCCGATGCCTTTGATACAGCCGACGAACTGGCCCATGATCTCGGGCTTCTCAGGATTGCCGAAATTGAGGTTATCCGTTGTTGCCAAAGGCTTGGCACCGGTTGCCGAAAGGTTTCGATAGGCCTCGGCCACGGCCTGCTTGCCGCCTTCAAAGGGGTTGGCGTGACAATAGCGCGGGGTGACGTCTGAGGTAAAGGCCAAGGCCTTTTCGCTGCCATGCACGCGTATAACACCTGCATCCGAGCCGGGGCGCACCACCGTGTCGGCCATGACCATCGTGTCATATTGCTGATAGACCCAGGCGCGTGAGGCATAGTTCGGGCTGCCAAGCAGCGTCAACAGTGCCTCTGCCGGATCGACGTCCTCAACAGCGCCCAGCGGCTTGGCAGGAGCAGTTTCAACCCAGGGGCGGTCATATTCGGGTGCTGTTCCCGATAGGGCTTTCAGCGGCAGGTCGGCCTTGAGTTCGTTATTCAGCATCACAACGAACCGGTCCTCGGCAATGGTCTCGCCGACAATGGCAAAATCCAAATCCCACTTGACGAAAACCGCCTCGGCCTCGGCCCGTTTTTCCGGGTTGAGGACCATCAGCATCCGTTCCTGACTTTCCGACAGCATCATCTCATAAGCCGTCATGTTCTCTTCACGTACCGGCACCTTTTCCAGATCGAGCCGAACACCAAGATTGCCCTTGTCACCCATTTCAACCGCCGAGCAGGTGAGGCCGGCCGCCCCCATGTCTTGAATCGAGATGACCGCGCCGGTCTGCATCAGTTCAAGCGTGGCCTCCATCAGGCGCTTTTCGGTGAACGGATCGCCCACCTGAACGGTCGGACGCTTTTCCTCGATTGACTCATCAAATTCAGCCGAGGCCATTGTTGCCCCGCCAACTCCGTCGCGCCCGGTTTTGGCACCGAGATAAACCACGGGCATGCCAACGCCGCTGGCGGCGGAGTAGAATATCTTGTCGGTATCGGCCAGTCCTGCGGCAAAGGCGTTGACCAGGCAATTGCCGTTATAGGCTGGATCAAAGCGCAGTTCACCGCCCACGGTTGGCACGCCAAAGCAATTGCCATAGCCGCCAATCCCTTCAACGACACCATTGACCAGCGATTTGGTTTTGGGGTGGCTGATCTCGCCGAAAGACAGTGAATTCATCGCCGCGATGGGCCGCGCGCCCATGGTAAAGACGTCACGCAAAATGCCGCCCACGCCAGTTGCTGCACCCTGATAGGGCTCGATATAGCTGGGGTGGTTGTGGCTTTCCATTTTGAATACCACTGCCTGCCCGTCGCCGATATCGACAATACCGGCATTTTCACCCGGGCCACAGATGACTTGCGGCCCTTCGGTCGGCAGGGTGCGCAGCCATATCTTGGATGATTTGTAAGAGCAATGCTCGTTCCACATAGCGGAAAAGATACCAAGCTCGGTAAAGCTTGGCGTACGACCCAGCAATTCAAGAATCCGTTCGTATTCATCGGGTTTCAGCCCGTGACCGGCAATCAGGTCTGCATTAATTTCAGGCTCGGTTGTCACCGCCGCGACTCCTTCGTTTGAAACTTGGCGCCTGTCTAGTGAAGCCTAAGAAAAAGCGAAAGGCTTGATTGCCATCTACACCTTTGCATAATAGTCGCACAGGTCTTGGAGCAGTCATTTTGGAAAAACCGTTCAAGGTTTTCGGAATCGGGTTCAACCGAACCGGAACATCGTCGCTAAAGCTGGCTTTGCGCCGGTTGGGGTATAAAACCCTTGGTAAGAATCAGCCCTTTGTATCGCTCTTTAAAAGGGGAAAATTCGAAAAGATTTTCAAAAATCTTGATGAGTGGGACGGCTACCAGGATTGGCCCTGGCCGATGCTCTATGCCGAACTTCTGGATCATTTCGGTGACAAGGCGCGGTTCGTGCTGACCCGGCGTTCCAGCCCGGAAAAGTGGGTGGAGAGCCTGAAGCGGCATTCCGAACGCACCCATCCTGACAAGAACCAGCGTCGTCTGATGCTGGGATATGGGTATCCACATGGGTTGGAGGCCGAACATATCGGGCTTTACGAAACCCATTATTACAAGGTCAGGAACCATTTTGAAGCACAGGGGCAGGCGCATTTACTGGGTGAGTTTTGCTGGGAAGAGGGGGATGCCTGGCCTGAGCTTTGTGCGTTTCTGAACGAACCACTGCCGGACAAGGAATTTCCGCGGGCAAACACCAGTGAAAAAGCGGCCGCCAAGTTCGACCTTGTGGCTGAAAACCATCGCCGCATAGCCCAACAGATGAAGCTGCTCGGGCTGGGCGTGCCTGAATTTATACGGTCTTAGGGTACCGGCAAGGGTGGCCGATTGCGAAAAAAAAGGCCGAGACAAGCTCGGCCTTAAGTCCAACAGGGAGGTGAAGGAAGCAGGAGAATTTCTCGACTACCGCCTTCGAGATTTGAGATAGGCGCGTTTTACCGTTTGTTCAAGAAAAATAGTTGCAAAAACATGCATACCCGCTATTGAATATATGCATAGCTCATTCAAGTTATTGATTTAACAGATCTTTATTTCGCCTTCGATAGGCGATCACCTCGTCGACAACAAAGTCACGAAAGGCCTCGACCCGCTTGGAATGGCGCAATTCCTCGGGATAGGCCAGGTAAACCGGCACGTCATTGCTGGTTTCTTCGGGCAATACCTGCACCAGATGGGGAAAATCCTCGGTCAGATAGTCGGGCAGAACGCCAAGCCCCAGCCCATGTACAACCGCTTGCAGAATGCCAAAATAATTATTCACCCTGAGATGCGAAGAGATCTCGGTTGAGAACAGCTTGCGGATCATGATGGCGCTGGCAGCGACCTGCGGCGCGTTGGTATTTTGCGAGATCACCCGGTGGGTAGAGAGGTCATCAAGGGTTTCGGGCTTGCCGTGGACTTCGATGTATTCCTGCGAGGCGTAAAGCTTCATATTGACCGACATCAATCGCCTGCGCACCAGATCGGCCTGGCTCGGCTCTTTCATGCGGATGGCGACATCGGCCTCGCGCATCGGCAGATCGAGCACCCGCTCTTCCAGCATAAGGTCGATATTGAGATCGGGGTATTTTTCGTAAAGTGCCGCCAGTCGCGGGGCCAGCCACAAGGTGCCAAAGCCAATTGTTGTGGTGACGCGCAATTCGCCAAACACCTCGTCTTCGCTGTCACGAATGCGCGCCTCAGCCGCCTCCAGCCGTTTGGCCATCGAGCGCGTAGCGTCAAACAGCAATTCCCCCTGTTCGGTCAGGATCAGCCCGCGTGCATGGCGGTGAAACAGTGTGACATTCAGGCTTTCTTCCAGCCCGCGCACCTGTCGGCTCACCGCGGACTGGCTGAGATGAAGGGTATCGCCGGCATGGGTAAGGCTGCCCGCGTCCGCGACGGCATGAAAAATCCTCAGCTTGTCCCAATCCATGATTTGACCCGTAATATGCCTGCTGAGCCAGCTCAGCCGCGCCTCTATGTTGATAATCTGCCCGTCTGGGCGCAAGAATAACGAAGGCCAGTGCAGGAATGCAAACAAAGAAAACGAAGAATTGACTTTGTAGGTCAGAATATGTGACCTATAATATGTGAACAGACACCGCTTCGGAGAACAGCATGAGCAAGCACGAGATCAGTCTGAATGACCGCTACGATCTGGGCAAACATTCCGTTTTGCTGAACGGAACGCAGGCCCTGGTGCGCCTGATGCTGATGAAGAAAGAGCGTGACCGGCTGGCTGGTCTCAATACCGCGGGATATGTAACTGGCTATCGCGGCTCACCACTTGGCGCGGTTGATTTTCAGATGCAGCGAGCAGAGGTCAAGCTTAAGGCGGCTGATGTGGTGTTTGAGCCGGGTCTCAACGAGGATTTGGCGGCCACCGCGCTGTGGGGTACACAGCAGGCCGAATTGCGCGGCGAAGGCAAATATGACGGGGTTTTCGGCCTTTGGTACGGCAAAGGGCCGGGGGTTGACCGCACAGGAGACGTGTTCCGCCACGCCAATATGGCCGGGTCCAGCGCCAAGGGCGGGGTGTTGATGGTTCTGGGCGACGATCACACCGGCGAAAGTTCAACCACATTGCACCAGTCAGAATGGGCGATGGTCGACAATATGATGCCGATCATGTCGCCTGCGGGTGTTCAGGAGATCATCGATTACGGGCTGATCGGTTACGAGCTCAGCCGCTATTCAGGCTGTTGGGTCGGGCTTAAATCGATGAAAGACACGATCGAGGTAACCTCGGTCGTTGATACCAATCCTGAGCGCATCAAGCTGGTGCATCCAAGCGATTTTGAAATGCCCCAAGGGGGGCTCAACTCGCGCCTGCTTGACGACCGGATCATTCAAGAGGCGCGTCTCCATGATTACAAGCGCTTCGCCGCCGAGGCGTTCGGGCGCGCCAACCGGCTGGATAAGCGGGTGTTTGGCCGACCCGGCGCGAAGATCGGCATCGTCGCGGCAGGCAAGAACTGGCTTGATCTGGCCCATGCGCTGGCTCTGTTGGGCATAGACGAGGCCGAGGCGGAAAAGCTGGGAATCACCACCTATAAAGTGGCGATGACCTGGCCCCTGGACATGACCAGTTTTTCAGAATGGGCGGATGGGCTTGATCTGATAATTGTGGTTGAGGAAAAGCGTAAGCTTTTGGAAGTGCAGGTAAAAGAGGCGATATTCGACAACCGACAGGGCCGTCGTGTCTATGGCTGGAAGAATGATCGCGGGGACGAGATGTTCCCCACCCGCTATGCGCTGGAACCGGTGATGATTGCCCGAACACTTGCCGGAATTTTCACCGAAGAGGGGCGCGCCACCGATCAGATGAACGCGGCCGTAGCTTTGCTTGATGAGGCTTGCCGCAACGACAACGCGCCGGAAATCGCCTCAAGACTGGCCTATTTCTGCTCGGGATGTCCGCATAACTCATCAACCAAAGTCCCCGATGGCAGCCGTGCCTATGCCGGGATTGGCTGCCATTTCATGGTGCAGTGGATGAATCGCAAAACGCTGGGATTCACCCATATGGGCGGTGAGGGGGCGAACTGGATCGGTGAATCGCATTTTTCCACCCGCGATCATGTGTTTCAGAACCTCGGCGATGGCACCTATAATCACTCCGGCATTCTGGCCATTCGCGCCGCCCTCGCGGCGGGCACCAACATTACTTATAAAATCCTGTTCAATGACGCGGTTGCGATGACCGGGGGGCAGGCGACAGAGGGCGGGCTTGAGGCGGACCAGATCGCGCATGAACTGGTGGCGATGGGTGTCAAGAATATTGCCGTGGTTTATGACCCGAAAGAGGAGATTGATCTTTCGCGGTTTCCTTCAACAGCTGAGAAACACACCCGTGACAGCGTGATGGAAGTTCAGGAAAAATACAGCAAGATCAAAGGTGTATCAGCCGTTATTTATGTGCAGACCTGCGCTGCAGAAAAGCGCCGTCGGCGCAAGCGCGGGTTGTTTCCCGATCCGGACCGGCGAGTGTTCATCCACCCTGATATCTGCGAAGGCTGTGGCGATTGCGGCGTGCAGTCAAACTGTGTGTCCATTGTGCCGCTGGAAACCGAATTGGGCCGCAAACGGGCGATTGATCAGTCAAGCTGCAACAAGGATTTCAGCTGTCTTAACGGTTTCTGCCCGTCCTTTGTGACGGTGAGCGGTGCAAAACTGCGGAAATCCGAGATGACGACCCGTGAATTGCCGCCCCTGCCTGACCCAGATTTGCCCGAAATCAGAGGCACTTACAATTTTGTGATCACAGGTGTTGGCGGCACCGGCGTTGTTACCATTGGTGCAATTCTGGCCATGGCTGCGCATGTTGATGGGCTTGGTGCTGGTATGATGGAAATGGCCGGTCTTGCACAGAAAGGCGGGGCAGTGAACATTCACTGTCGCCTTGCGAAAGATCCCGGCGATATCAATGCGATACGAGTGGCCATAGGTGAGGCGGATTCCATCATCGGCGGTGATCTGGTGGTTTCTGCCAGTGCAGCGACACTGGGGCTGATGCGGAACGGTCGCACCCGCGCCGTGGTCAACAGCCACGAGATCATCACCGGCGATTTCACCCGCAACACCGATTTCAACCTGCCGACCGACCAGTTGAAACTGGCGCTTGAGGCGCGGCTCGGTGAAAACAACGTCAATTTTCTGGATGTGACAGCACTTTCGCAGCATTTGCTGGGGGATTCGATCTATTCCAACATGATGGTCTTTGGCGCGGCCTGGCAAAAGGGGCTGGTGCCGCTCAGCCGCGAGGCAATTCTCAGTGCCATCGAACTCAACGGTGCCGGGGTTGAGGGCAACAAGCGCGCCTTTGAACTTGGGCGTTGGGCGATGGTCCATCCGGATGAGGCAGCCGCGGTGCTGGAGCCTGATGTCGTTGATCTGCCAAAAACGTTGGAGGCCGAGGTAACCTTGAGGGCAGACCATCTGAGCGCTTACCAGAATGCCGCCTATGCCGGAAAATATCGCGCATTGGTTGAAGCGGCACCCGAGTCAATGAAACGTGCCGTGGCTTTGGGCTATCATAAGCTCTTGGCCTATAAGGACGAATACGAGGTCGCGCGTCTGCATGTGAACTCGATCAAAGACCTTCTTTCGGCGGAATTTGAGGGCGATATCCGCCCGAGCTTCCATCTCGCCCCGCCATTATTTGCGCGCAAGGGCAGCGATGGGCGGCCGAAAAAACGGGAATTCGGACCGTGGGTACTAACCCTATTTGGTCTGCTCGCCCGGTTGAAATTCCTGCGCGGTAGCGCGTTTGATCTTTTCGGCAAAAATGCCGAGCGTCGCGCCGCGCGGGCGCTGATACGTCAGTATGAAGCGGATATCGCGGAAATTCTGGCGGGATACGACCCCGAAACAGCCGATCTTGCCAGCCAGATCGCCGAATTGCCGCTGTCGATCAAAGGATTTGGCCCGGTCAAGGAGGCCAGCATCAAGGCCTATGAAGAGCGCCGGGCCGAGCTGATGACCGCGTTCAAAGCCGGTGGATCACCGCAAAAAGCCGCCGCCGAATAGGGATCAGCCCTTCTGGATCAGATAGACCTGTGGGGTGTTTTCATCCGCTTGCAGCAGCACATGCCCCTGCTCGTTGCAGAAATGCGGCACATCGACCACCGCTGCCGGATCATCGGCCAACATCCGCAAGACCTGACCCTTCGCCAGCCTCGTCAGACGCTTGCGCGCCTTCAGAACGGGCAGGGGGCACAAAAGGCCGGTTGCATCAAGATCGTCATCCCAGGTCATGCAAAGCCCTTAAAACCCAATGTAACAATAGTCCACGCCAATGTGACCGTTTGCCCAGTGATCTGTGAGCGGCAATCGACTAAGTAGGCTTAAGGGCGAGGAAAGGGAACGTGATGTTCGGAATTGACCTGATTGATGCAGGCCTGATGGTGTCGATGCTGATCGCGCTTTCTGCCGGAATCTTAAGCTTTCTGTCCCCATGTGTTCTGCCGATCATTCCACCCTACCTCGCCTATATGGGCGGCATCAGCATGAACCAGTTGACCGGGGATCAGATCACGCGGCGACCCGCTGTTATCGCCTCGGTGTTCTTCGTTCTCGGGCTTTCCACGGTTTTTCTGCTCCTTGGCTTCACTGCTTCGGCTTTCGGGCGGTTCTTTTTGCAAAATCAGGTGCTTTTCGGCCAAATCGCCGGGGTGGTGATCATTGTCTTCGGGTTGCATTTCGTCGGCCTCTTCCGCATTCCGCTCTTGATGCGTGAAGCGCGGCTTGACGCGGGTGACCGGGGCGGCTCGGCTTTCGGCGCCTATATTCTGGGGCTGGCCTTTGCCTTTGGCTGGACCCCCTGCATCGGCCCGATCCTAGGGGCCATTCTCAGCCTTTCCGCACAGGAAGACAGTATCGGGCGCGGCACGTTCCTGATGGCGGTCTATGCCATTGGCCTTGGCGCACCGTTCATCCTGTCGGCGGTGTTCATCAACCGTGCGATGGGCGTGATGAACCGATTGAAACGCCATATGGGGCTGATTGAAAAAGCCATGGGGGCGCTGTTGATCGCGGTCGGCATCATGATGGCCACAGGGGCGTTTTCACGCCTGTCTTACTGGCTTCTGGAAACCATACCCTTCCTGGCGGAGGTCGGCTGAAAATCCGGCTTAATCTTGATATGAAACTCGGCTAGACTGCGCTGAAAAGCAGACGCGAAAGTCGGGCAGTGACAAGCGAGCCAACAGACCCTCAGATGCAGGATGTGCGCAGGCGGCGGGTGTTTTACATCCCCGGATATGACCCGATGCTGCCCCGGCGCTATCGCGAGCTTTATCGGTCGGAAGGGGCACTTCAGGCCGACATCTCCGGCTACACATTTGACCTCAAAGGAAAAACCGGAGCGGATAACTATTCCTGGTCGGTTAACAGCCACATTGACGGGGCTGAAACCCACACTGATGTCGAGTTTCTGCTTTGGTCCGATATCGTGCGCACATCGATGGATCGCTCCATTCCCGGCACCTTTCTATTACTGGCGCGCGTTGTCTTTATCTACCTTTCAACCGGTTCGCTGTTTCGCCTGATGCGTCTGCGCAAAGGGCCGGTGATTGCCGCCCTCTACCCGGTTTTCATGCTGAGCCTGCAACTTCTGCTGGCGATCATTCTGGGTTGGGTGATTGGCTACAGTCTGGCGCAGTTTTTGCCGCTGTGGCTGGCGGTACCGCCGGGGATTGTTGCCCTTGGCTGGCTGATGATCTGGTTCCGCAGGATAGATAACCGCCTGTTTGCCTATTACCTTTTGCACGATTACGCCTTTTCCGCCCAGTATTTCGGTGCCAATCCGCCGCAGCTTGAAGCGCGGATGCAGGAATTCAGCCAACGCATAATCGATGCGCTGAACAGCGAGACTGACGAGGTTCTGGTGATCGGCCATTCCTCGGGTGCGCATCTCGGGGTGACGGTGCTGGCGGATGTTCTGCGCCGATTTACACCAAGGCCAGGCGGGCCCAGGCTTGGGTTTCTCAGCCTTGGCCAGGTCGTACCGATGGTCAGTTTCCTGCCAAAAGCCGGGCAATTGCGCAGGGATCTCAGCTATCTCAGTCAGCAACAAGGCCTGACCTGGGTCGATGTCACCGCCCCCGGCGATGGCTGCACCTTTGCGCTGTGCGATCCGGTGGCCGTCAGTGGTGCAGACCCCGAAGGCAAACGGCTCTGGCCGCTAGTTATTTCTGCAGCCTTCACGCAATCCCTATCGCCAGATCGCTATAACAGCCTGAAATGGCGGTTTTTTCGCCTGCATTTTCAGTATCTTTGCGCTTTCGACCAACCCGGAGACTACGACTATTTCAAGATCACCGCCGGACCGGTCTCGCTTGCAAAAAGATTTGCAGGCCGCGCCCCATCGCCCTCGCGCATCACCGCGGCATTTTCGGGGTATCAGTCACAGGAAACGTCGTGACCGAATTTTGGGCCTAATCTGACAAAGCCGCTGCCTGATAGTATTTCAGCACGTAAAGGCGGATCGCTCCGGCAAGCCCCCCCTCAAACCCACGCGCTGCATCAATCTCGCTGGCTAAAGCATTGATTGTTTTGCCTTCCGCTTTGGCAATATCGCGAAAAGCCTGCCAGAATTCGTCTTCCAAAGAAACGCTGGTGCGATGGCCACTGAGCAGCAGGGAATGTTTCTTTGGGCGATTCTGGCCGGTCATCATCAGGGCCTTATTTTGGGCCGATCATCGCTTCCGGGCGAACCACCCGATCAAAGGTCTCCGCGTCGACAAAGCCAAGGCGAATGGCCTCTTCCTTGAGCGTCGTGCGATTTTTATGCGCGGTTTTAGCGACGGTAGTGGCGTTGTCGTAGCCGATCTCAGGTGCCAGAGCGGTCACCAGCATCAGGCTTTCCCACATCAATTTGCTGATGCGTTCTTCATCGGCCTTGATTCCGGCCACGCAATTATCGGTGAACGCGGTTGCGGCGTCGCCAAGAAGCTGCATGGATTGCAAGAGGTTATAGGCCATCATGGGCTTCATCACGTTCAGCTCAAAATGCCCTTGTGAGCCGGCAAAGCCGATGGCTGCATCATTGCCCATGACATGGGCACAGACCTGCGTCAGTGCCTCTACCTGCGTCGGGTTGACTTTGCCGGGCATGATCGAGGAACCCGGTTCGTTTTCCGGCAAAACAAGTTCTCCCAGTCCACAGCGCGGGCCTGACCCCAGCAAACGGATGTCATTGGCGATCTTGTAAAGGCTGGCGGCAACGGTTTTCAGCGCACCAGACATCTCCACCATGGCGTCATGTGCTGCCAGAGCTTCAAATTTATTCGGTGCGGTTTCAAAGGGCAGGCCGGTGATTTCAGCCATATTTGCGGCCACCATGCTATCCCAACCTTTGACCGTGTTAAGCCCGGTGCCGACAGCTGTGCCGCCCTGCGCCAGTTTGTAAATGTTGATCAGGGCCTGACGAACCCGCGCAATCCCCTGTTCCACCTGAAAGGCGTAGCCGCCAAATTCCTGGCCAAGGGTCAGGGGTGTCGCATCCTGCGTATGGGTGCGCCCGATCTTGATGATTTCTTTGAAAGACTCTGATTTCGTGGCGAGTGCCCTGTGCAGATGCTCAAGCCCCGGCAACAGCACGTCATGCGCGGTGGTGGCGGATGCAATGTGCATCGCAGTCGGGAATGTATCATTCGAGCTTTGCCCCATATTGCAGTGATCATTCGGATGCACCGGATCCTTGGAGCCGATCACGCCGCCCAGAAGTACAATGGCGCGGTTTGAAATCACCTCGTTAGCGTTCATGTTGCTCTGCGTGCCCGATCCGGTTTGCCAGACAACCAGCGGAAAGTGATCGTCAAGCTTGCCTTCAACCACTTCACCGGCAGCGGTGACAATCGCTTCGCCAAGGATTGCATCAAGATTACCAAGTTTCATATTTGCTTGCGCACAAGCCTTCTTGATCACGCCAAGCGCCCGCACGATGGCGACGGGTTGCTTTTCCCAACCAATGGGAAAATTCATCAGGCTGCGCTGTGTCTGTGCCCCCCAGAGCTTGTCGACGGGTACCTGCAGCGGGCCAAAACTGTCGGATTCAGTACGGGTCTCGGTCATGGGGTCAGTCCTTTGGGTTTAAACGTCGCTAACCCTATACAAAAGGACCATGGGGAACTCAATCAGCCGCACCCCATTGCCAGGGCCAATATGGCCGGACATATGCGCGCAAGGGGAGGCGCGGCGTTCGCGCCGCTACTTGCGGAAACTGTCGAGACTGACGATTTCCGCGTCTTCGTGACTATCCTCACCCTCAGCCTCTTCCTCTATCACGATCATTGGGCTTTCTTCGTCATCGACCACGGCCTCGCCTTCTTCGCTGGCCTCAAATCTAAGGCCAAACTCAACGCTCGGGTCAACGAAAGTGCGAATGGAGTCAAACGGGATGGTCAGCGAAACCTCGTCATTGCCGAAATTCAGGGTGACCGAGAAAGCCTCGTCCGTGACTTCAAGATTGGCAAACCACTCCTGCATGACGACGGTCATTTCCTCAGGATAGCGTTCTGACAGCCAGCGCGGGATGACAACACCCTCGGCCTGGGTGTCAAAGGTGATGAAAAAGTGATGCTGGCCCGGCAGGCCGGTCTCGGCCACACCGCGCAGCACGTTTGCCAAAAGCCCGCGCATCGCCTGATGCATCAAACTGCCGTAATTAATGGAATCGCTCATCGTCTGCTCATTCTGTCGTTTCCTGTAATCATATGGGATTTTTTGGTTAAGGAAAATAGAACCGATTGGCGAATGGCAAATATTGAAAATGGCCGAACTCATGATATTGGTTATGAGGCCTATTCTGGAGGCCGGTATGTTATTTCGTTCAATTGCATTCATTGCACTCGTTGTTTTCAGTTTCTCATCAGTGACCTCGGCTTTGTCTGATCCGTCGAATCCTGATTATGTCGCGGCAAGGAAGGTGGCATATGGTTCGCTTCTCAAGTCCGTTGGGTCAGATGTGGCGTTTGAGTTGTTGAACGCGACCGTTGGCGAAACCAAAGCCGATGATATCCCGCAATCAACACTTGCCCATATGCTGTTCATGCGCCGTCATTTCGCCAAAGCGGCATTTCTTTACGATACCGACATCCAGCTGACGCCCGATCATATTGAAAGTTACAGCAATCTGGCCGCACTTCTTGTCGAGCTTAACGCGAGTGATCCGGTTGCTTTTCCTCAATCTTCACTGGATTGGGCATTGACGAGCGCGCGCCATGCCGCATCACGCATGCCGCAAGATGCCCTTGTGCAAAATACCCTGGCGCGCGCCGCCCTGGCGCGGCATCTGGCGGATGGTGCGGATGAATTGCGCGACGAAGCACTCAGAGCCGCTGAACTGGCAGTGAAACTTGATCCGGCCGAGCCTCTTTTATGGTCAAATCTGGCGCGTATTCACAAGTTGCTTGGCAATACCACTGAGGCTGAGGCAGCGCTTGATCAAGCCCGCGAGGCTGGCCCCAATGATCCCGGATACTGGGTTGCGGCAACCGAATTTGGCAGAACACCAGCGCCCAGTGCAACGTCCAGTGAAACTGTTGCCCCGACCGCAGAGCAATGCAGCATCAATTTCAAATGTCAGACGCAATGTGTTTCCGGCCTGTCTACGGGGGCTTTGATTGTAAGCTGCGAGATCGAACAGGCAAATCAGATCGCGCTCTGCATGGCGGCCAAACCCTATGCCCGGGCTTATGACTGCAAGGCGGGTAAGCTTCTGTCCGGGGACACCAGCCCGGATCCGGATTTCAAGTTTTGTGCACCAAATATCTGCATTACAATCACGCCTGACGGGAAAGGCGGTTTTAAAGTCCAGACGCAGCTGAAAAAGTCGTTTGGCCCTTTGGACGCCTCACTGAAAGTCGAAGGTGGTTATTCACCCTCTAACGGATACAGCTTTGTGAAATTTACACCGGACGCGCGATTTAACGTGTTGCACAAAGCGCCAGGTACGTCCCAACTCAAAAAATGGGGCGTTTCAACATCATTTGTTTCAGGCAGAAACGGTGCGCCTGCGAAACTTGATATTGGCGGGCAGTCTTATAGTCCTGCGCTGCTGGGGATATGAATTCCGGCTTGTTGAAAGTGCAGGCTTCTGTTGCCAGGTGCCTGCGAACCCCGCTTAGGTCTGCAAAGACCTAAGGCTTAGTTTTTCGACTTTTCGGACTGCTTAAGCAGCCAGAGCCATCGGAGCTTTGTTGTCATTTGCAACTAGCTTAGTTGGGTCGATAACAGCGACACCGCACCGGGCAAAAGCTAACATCTTTAGACGTCCGTCGATCCTGTTTCGACCCCATGGTCCCCAAATGAGGGATTTTGGTGGAGTCGCCGGGTACCGCCCCCGGGTCCGATCCGTTTATTACATGCGCGTTTATCACCATAGTCCCCGAAAGGACGCCCTCAATATATGGGGTGGCAGGCAGGCGATCAAGGGGTTTGGCCGACCTGTTCTTCGCCAAGCCAGTTCAGAAATGGTGCCGCTGCCGCGTCCAATGCCCCGGTAAAATCACTGTACCGGTGCAAGAGATCGGTGCCGGCCTCTGTCAGCCTTGTGCCCCCCTTTCCAGCCCCGCCGCGGGCGGTTTCAAACAGAGGTTCAGCGAAACATGCTTGCAGGGTTTCCAGCAGGAACCAAGCCCGCCGATAGCCGATTCCCATCTCTTTGGCAGCTGCGGTGATTGACCCGGTCTCGGCAAGCAGTGCCAGTAGACGCATCTTGCCAGCTCCAAGTGTATCGGTGTGAATGCGCACCTTTATCCGCAGTTCTGGCTTTGCAAGTGCTTGAACTTCTTTGGTTTTACTCTTTGCATGTGTCATATCGGAGGTCTTTATGCGGGGTTGAGTTTTTTCTTTGCAAGTCTCGGGAAATCCGATATGTCAAAATTGACATATTAGGGAGTCCACCTTGATCAGGTTTCTTCTATCCGTGTTCCTGTTCTTTGCAGTCAGTGTCGTTCAGGCAGGGGCCGAACGTCAACGTATTCTGGTGCAGTCCACGACGTCGACGCAAAACTCCGGGTTTTACGACTACATCCTGCCGATTTTTGAAAGAGAAGCCGGGTATGTTGTGGATGTGGTGGCTGTCGGAACCGGTCAGGCTATCCGCAATGCGATGAATGGAGATGCGGATGTTCTTTTGGTTCATGCACGCGCCGCCGAAGAGGCCTTCGTTGCCGAAAATTACGGCATGGCACGGGCCAATCTGATGTATAACGACTATGTGCTGATTGGTCCTGTGGAAGATCCGGCAGGTATTGGTGGGCAATCCTCACTAAAGGCGGCCATGCGCGCCATGGCGCAGAGCAATAAACCGTTTGTTTCGCGGGGTGATGACAGTGGCACGCATAAAAAGGAAAAGATGTTGTGGGCTTCGGCCGGGCTTGATCCAAAGGGCAGTTGGTACAGGGAAACCGGTTCGGGCATGGGGGCGACGATCCGCATGGCAGTTGAAATGGGCGGCTATACCCTGACAGACCGCGCAACCTGGATCGCCTTTGGCGACAAGGGTACTCACAGGGTTTTGTTTGAAGGCGATGCGAAGCTTTTCAACCAATATGGCATCATCGTCGTCAACCCGGCGAAATACACTCATGTCAACATCAAGGGCGCCCGTGCTTTTGTTGACTGGATGCTGTCAGAACGCGGGCAGGAGCTGATCGCGGCCTATCAGGTAAAGGGAAAGCAGCTATTTTTCCCCAATGGCGATTCCTGAGATCATCGCGCAGAGGCGACCGCAAGACTGAGTTCGCGCAACAGCTTGCGTTTCATCGCGCGGGAATAATCCGAATAGGTTGCGGCAACTTCCACAAAGGCCTGCGGTCCTTCGATCACATGGGTCAGAAAATAGCGCACCGGATCGGGGCGCGCGCCGGTAACAACCAGGCCGTTTACCGTGATTCCTTTGGTGCCGATGGCCCGCGAAATTGGCGCAACGTCTGGCCCGGCATTAGAAATGCCGTCGCCGGATATGTCGATCACCCGGCGTCGGCATTTATCCGGCGCGTTCGCCAACGTCTGATCGGCGTGGATCAGCGCGCTGGAAATGCTCGTGTCCGCCATCCAGTAGCCCCGGGTTTGAGCGACAAACCGCTCAACGAATGGGATGATCGTTGCCCGCCCGTCGAGGCGATGCCAGCGTACGGCCACACGCTGCTGCGCGTCGCCCCCCCATTGCGTGACGCTGACCAGAATGCCGCCCGGCAGGAAAGAGATCATTTCGATCACGTCCTCTTCCAGAAAAGCCGAGGCGATACCGTCGCGCATCAGCCGGTATTCGAACTTGTCGACCGAGCGCGACACATCAAGCGCCACAACCAGCGCCACCTCGCAGGCCCCAAGAACCCCGGGCGCGCCAAGGCCCAGCGCAACGACCAGCGCCCGGATCAGCCGCTTCATACGCGTCGGGTGGGCCCCACAGATCATGTCGTTTCCCTTTCTTTGTCCTCAGTCCTTCCAGGCAACCGCCAAACTCAGTTCGCGCAGTAATTTGCGCTTCATCGCTGCCTCAAAATCCTCAAAACCGAGGGCGATTTCAATGAAAGCGTCCGCGCCGTGGATGACTTCGTGGCGGTAATAGGATGAAAGCTCGGCGATTTCGTCTTCTGACACCTGATAGGGCGGGCTGTCGGTGCCGATGACCAGCCCATTGACCGTCGTTTGCGCAAACCCGGCCCCGCGTTTGGCCACTTGCGGCCGGTATCCGTCATTGTTCTTGCCATCACCCGATATATCAACCGTTTGCTCCCAGCACTCAGGTGCCTGATCCAGAAGCTGAACAGCGAAACTGAGCGCATGACCATTCGCAGTGGGGCGGGTGCCGACAGGGCGGGGCTGGCGTGCCAATATGCCTGCGATTGCAATGAGATCAGCTGATGTTTTAAGAGCCGTCCATTGAATGATCACGCGTTGATCATGGCGTCCGCTCCATTCGAAGACCGCGAGATTCACCGGGGTTTGCGGTTGAGAAAGCAATAGGGCCTGAACCTCGGCATCCAACAGGGCACCGGCAAGCCCCTGCATTTGCAGCGAATATTCCTTTGCGTCAACTGATGAAGAGACATCAAGCGCTATCACCAGAGCCTGACGGCAATTGGCAAGTAGGGGGGCTGCCCACAGGTTCAGGACCAGCATGATCGCCGCACATCGCAGATTGGCTTTCATCCCGGTGGGTCTGTGGCTTCAATATCCGCAACGCTGGGGGTCAACTCGCGCAGCAATTTGCGAAACATGGCGCGGGGGAAATCATCATATCCGTTGGAAAGCTCGACAAATGACAAGGGGCCGCGTTTGACCTCGGCCAGATAGTAGACCAGCGGATCAGGGGTCGCACCGCGCACCACCAGCCCGTTGATGGTCACACCGCTGGCTGCAATCTCATCTGCCACCGGCCCGGTATCAAGCCCGGTATTGCGGACCCCATCACCGGAAATGTCGATCACCCGGCGACGACACTCCACCGGTGCCGTCTGGCCAAGCGATGCCGCATGCGCCAGCGCGTTTCCGGGTGCGGTCAGATCGAACCGGTAAACCCGTTTCATGGCATCAATCTCGTTTGCGAAAGCGGCAAGGCTTCCTGCGTCTTTCAGATGTCGCCATGGGGTCATCTGCCTCTGTTGCTCAGGCCCACTCCACTGCGTGACGGTTGCCAGAACGCCACCTTTCAGCCAGCCCACCAGTTCGATGATCTCTTCATTGCGAAAAGCCTCGGCGGTGCCATGTCGGATCAGGTCGAACTCTTCAGGATTGACCGAGCGCGACACATCCATCGCTAGAACCAGTTCCACCCCACAATTCTCCTGCGACTGAGCAGGCAGGCTGGCCAGCGTCAGCAGGGCTGTGCAGAGGGCGGTAAAGAGGCGCAAGCGGTCCCTCCCGTAGGTTCACGGTTTATGGCGCAACTATGAAAGCGTTGCATTGGTGCTGTCAATTCACTGATCCGACAGAAGCCGGGATCGAAAGTGTGATCCCGCCTTTCAGATCGTCCCTTCAGGATTCACCAATGCCCGACACTTTCCATACTGGCCCAAGGCTCGGCCAGCGGCAGCGCCCCGCCTTTCTGCAAAAGCTCGATCGAGATATTGTCAGGCGAGCGGATGAAAGCCATGCGCCCGTCGCGCGGCGGGCGGTTGATGATCACCCCCGCGTCCGACAGGAACTGGCAGGTCGCATAGATGTCATCGACCTCATAGGCCAGATGGCCGAAATGGCGGCTGTCAGAGGGCAGGCCGTCATCGCCATCCCAGTTATAGGTCAACTCCAGAATCGCTTCGGGCTGACCGGGGGCGGCGAGGTAAATCAGGGTGAACCGCCCGGCCTCGCTTTCAAAACGGCGCTGTTCTTCCAGCCCCAGAAGGTCGCAATAGAAATGAAGTGAAGGTGCAAGCTCTTTCACGCGCACCATCGTGTGCAGGTACCGAATGGTCATGGATCTGTTCCTATCATCTGATCTGTTCCGGCTCTTTCAAAGAGCAGAGCGCAAGCCCTGCCAACTGTCAATCGCGTTTGGCGGGCCGTTCGCGGTCTGACGACAGCACATCGCGAAAAACCAGCGTCACCAGAACGAAGCTGACATAAAGCAACAGATACCACGAACCGAATTTGCCAAAGGACACAAAGGCACCCTGCGCCTGTCCGGGATAGGCCCAGGTGGCGGTGAATGTGCCGATATTTTCTGCAATCCAGACAAAAAAGGCAGACAGGAATGCCGCCAGCGGCAGAGGCATCCAGCGCGGCGTGCCGTCAATGAAAAACCAGATCCTTGTGCGCCAGTAAAGCAGGATTGTAGCGGCAAATAAGGCGATGCGAATGTCAAGAATATAGTGATGGGTAAAGAAGTTAGCGTAGATCGCGGCACCCAGGAACAAGGTCAGCCAAAAGGGTGGGTAGGGGGCGAAACGCATGTGAAAAATGCGGATCACCCGCGCCATGTAAGACCCGATGGAGGCATACATGAAACCTGAAAACAGCGGCACACCCATGATCTCGGCAATGCCCTGATCGGGGTAATCCCAACTGCCCATTTGCAGTTTGAACACTTCCATCACCGTACCTACGACGTGATAAATCAGGATAACCTTGGCCTCGTCCCAGGTTTCCATCCTCAGCTATAAAAAGAGCGCCTGAATGCTGAGCGCAAACAAGAACAGCGCGTCATAGCGGCGTATGAGCCAGTCTTCCTGCCAGATCGCTTTGGTCAGAATGATCGCGATCAGCAACAGGCCGCCAAAGAGCGCGGCCCAGCCCTGTTTCAGCACGAACATGACAAACTCAACCAGCCAGCCCGGCAGCCGCGACCGGGCCCAGTCGCCAAGACGGCGTTCAAGGCGGGTATTTTTGAGGTGGTTTTCCAGAGGTGAAATCGCTTATCTTAGAATGCGGACAGGCTCAATCCTGTGCGCCGAGTCTAGCCCGCACTGGGACCAGTGGGAAAGGGGGCAGATGCCCTGACACCTGATCGGTCACCTCGCGCAACAGCTTTAGCTTGATGCGCTCGGCGTAATCCTCAAACCCGTTGGCGGTCATCACGAACGCATTTTCCCCGGCGATGACGTTTTCCCAGAAATAGGCCGTCAGATCGGCCTCGGACCCTTCGATTACCAGCGCATTGACGGTGAAACCGTCGCGCCAGAGCTGGCTGCGCAAGCTTGCGGGCTCCACGCCTTCGTTGGAGGAACCATCGCCCGACACATCGATCACTCGCCGTTTGCACTCATCGACCCCGTGAAACTGGCTGACGGTAAACTCCAGTGCCGCCCCGATGGCGGTGGAATAGTTGCGCCGGTTGCGCGGTGCGGCCTCCACCTTGCGGGCAAAGGCAACGGCATCTTCAAAACGGCGGATCTTGCTCCAGCCGACGGCGACCATTTGCCGGTGATCGCCTGTCCACTGCACCAGCATCACCTGCGCCTGGGCCCTGACCAGCGCATCCGCCACGGTGCCGTCGCGCAGGGCGTCCGCCAGCCCATCCATCTGCAGGCGAAACTCCTCCTGATCGACGGAGCCTGAGATATCGACCGCCAGCGCCAGCGCGATATCGCAGGCCCAAAGCCTCTGCGGCCATAAAAGAAGCAGCGCCAGGAAAAGAAATCGCCGCCTGCGACCCCCTTTATCTTGCGGTTTGCTGATACATTGCTGCAATATGTAGTTCTCTCGAATCTGCACCATTAGGAAGATGATATGCCGCTGACGCCGGAACAACAGGAAGAAATCACCGAGGCCCGCTCACAAACGCGCGAGACGATCAGGGCCACCGTTCCGGGGATGGAGGATCATCTTTACAAGGCGCATCCGGTGCTCGACCACGGGTTTGTGCGGGTGATCGACTATATGGGTGACGATTCAGCCATCTGTCAGGCCGCTAGGGTCAGCTATGGCAAGGGCACCAAGGCGGTGACCAATGACGAAGGCCTGATCCGCTATCTGATGCGCCACTGGCACTCGACACCGTTCGAGATGTGCGAGGTCAAGTTTCACGTCAAACTGCCGGTTTTCGTGGCGCGACAGTGGATCCGCCACCGCACCGCCAACGTCAACGAATACTCGGCCCGCTATTCGATCCTTGATCGGGAGTTCTACATCCCCGCACCGGACGCGCTGGCCGCACAGTCGACCGTCAACAATCAGGGCAGGGGGGAGCTGCTGGAAGGAGAGGAGGCAGCGCGCGTACTGGAACTGCTGAAATCGGACTCGGGCCGCGCCTATGATCACTATGAGGATATGCTGAGCCAGGACGGCCAGAAGGGTCTGGCGCGCGAACTGGCGCGGATGAACCTGCCGGCCAATGTTTACACGCAGTGGTACTGGAAGGTCGATCTGCATAATCTCTTTCATTTCCTGCGCCTGCGCGCCGACGTTCACGCGCAATACGAGATCAGGGTCTATGCCGAAGAGATGTGCCGGATCGTCGCCGACTGGGTGCCACTGGCGTTCGGTGCGTTCGAGGATTACCGGCTGGGTGGTGTGCAGCTATCGGGTAAGGCGATTGACTGCGTGAGGCGTATGCTTAAAGGTGAAGAGGTGACGCGGGAGAGTTCGGGGATGTCCGCGGGGGAATGGCGGGAGTTTGAGGGGGTTTTGCGCGACCCCAGCTAAGCTGGGGGCAAAAGGTTCCAGTGGAGTGTCTTGAACGCAAAACGGGCGCGGCGCGAGCCGTGGCCTGGATCTGAAAGTAAGATGAAATGTCCTTCTACGTCGCGCCACCGTCTGAGTATAGTTTTTCTCAGACTCACATAACGCCGATCTATAGTGATGGGATCGCCGAAGGTGGTGGCACAGGATTTTTGACGCGAGTCGGTGACGATTATTGGCTTGTCACTTGTAGGCACGTTGTCGATCCGACCTATCGACCTATGAATCAAGGTAGACGCAATGCCAACTTACTCCGGGTTGTACTTACCGGATTTGGGCTCAAAAAGCAGGATGAACAGCGTTACCACACGAGATACGTCGCAAACTTCGATGTTGGGGAACTAAACTTCGGTAGCGACGATAACGATCTTGCTGCTATTTTAGTCCCAAAAGATCGCTTTCCAATTGTAGAGGGCAAGACTTCAACGCTCCCAAGAGATGTTGACGTGGATTTGTTGGCGGATTTGGAATATCTCCAGAAACTTTATCCGGGCGAGCAAGTTGCGTTTTCAGGATACCCTTCAAACTCACCTGTTTCTGAAGAGCAAGTTGGAACAGGTCAGTTGATACACTTTAGAGATCCCTTGTATCGGCAAGGCGTGTTGGCACGCCATGCTGTTCTCGAGCACAGTGTTGATGGGGCTTTGGGTTCAGGGTATTGCCTTGTTGACGCGTTTGCGCAAAGTGGCTTTTCGGGAGCACCACTCATTGCTCTCCAAAAGGCTCTGCCACCTGGGGCAATAAAATTCGCAGATTTCCGACCGATGGCTGTTATCGGTCTCATTTGTGGACACTATAGGAGCGGTGGTGATCGGTCAGATGGGATCCACGCGGGATTATCGTATTTCGTTTCTTCTCGACATATTCGGACCTGTCTGGATGTCTAGCAAGCGTAGTGCGGCAATCTTACCCACCTCCCAAACCAACCGCCGGGCAAAAGACAGTTGCTACACCCACAACCCCCACCACCCGGGGCGCATGCATGCTTGAAACCTTCTCCTGAGAGTTTTGAGGCGGAACTCGCTCAAAAACACCTATTGGTTGAAGTGAATCGCGAAACAATGGTAACTTTTGGGAAGATGTGTCGGGGGGCATTTTGTTATGGACTTTATCGTTGGAACAATCAGAAAAATCGGAATGCTGATTGCGAGCATTTTCTCCGCCTCGGCCGAGGTGTTCATCTTCTTGTTTTTCGTCTTTGCGCCATATACATTTTCAATAGTGTTTAGTTGAATTAGTCTCGATGTGATCTGACACCGCCCCCAATTTTTCAAATTGGATT
>CAZMNO010000055.1:0-21736 GCA_964567685.1 uncultured Rhodobacter sp.
CCAATCCAATTTGAAAAATTGGGGGCGGTGTCAGATCACATCGAGACTAATTCACCTTATGGTAACAGAGGCGTTGCGTGACGGGCCTATGACCCAGAAAGAGCTTTCAGTATATGTTGCCGCCAAAAGACCGGAGATTAGTCCAGAGGCCGCTTACAAGCGTACAGGGCAGGCTTTGGCTAAGCTAAAGGTCAAGGGAATTGTTGGGCGTGACGGTAGGTTGTGGTTACTATCTGGCGACTTTAAGTTTTCGAAAGGCTGTATCTAGTTTATCGCCAAGATTACCTAAAGCATTATAGGCATTTTTACGATCTCTAATCAGCAACAATACTACCCGCTCTCGGGAAAGCGGGTAGTAAATCACGCGGTTGTTTCCCGCTCGTAGGCGAAAAAAGTTGGGCTGTGCTTTAATCTTCTCAATACTCACCTTTGAACCCTGAATCCACTTATCCAATGCATTCAGTACTATTTTTATCTCGATACTCGATAGTTTCTTAAGTTCTCGCTCTGCGTTTGGCGAAAAGATTATCTCTTTAGGTGCCAAATCACCCTCCCATTGCTTGGAGAGCTAGTCCATATCTAGCTCTTGCTTTAGTTCTTTCATGGTCTTTCCTCCCTTTTGATGAAATTCTTCAAGTGCTGTTTTGGCGGCTTCCGCTTCAACAGCAGCTTCGCGGGCAAGTAGGGCGTCTACACGTTCAATAAATTCCATTGATACCATAGCGACCTGTCTATTGCGCTTTGTAACCACAACTCTTTCGCCGAAATAGGCGGCGTCGAATAAATCCGAAAACCGTGTTCTCGCCTCCGTTGCGGCATAGGTTTTAGCCTTGATGGTAGCTCCTTGCATATCTTTTCCTGTTAGCTGGTTGTTTTCTTGGGTCGGGTTAGGCGGCAGCAGCCCCCAAGCAGCTACTAATAGCGTACATTTTGTACATAATGTCGTCAATGTACATTTTTTACATTACTTACAAAATTGTGAACAAAGGGTGAATTATGCCGCCCGCTGCCAATACCCTTTCCAATCCCGACTAACAGGCGCGTCCATCGCATTCTGCACCAACCCATAAGCCAGACACTTGTTGTCAAAGCGGCGGTTGTCTTCCAGCCATGCAGCGTGGTTTGCATACTGGTGCAAGTACTTTGGGCTTACATGATGGTGCTGGCCAGAAACCATGCGGCGCAAACGCGAGAAATAGCTTTCAGCCATATTTGTGTGCTTGCCGTGGTCGCTGTAAATCTCACTGTGGTTTACGCGGTCAACATGCCAGCCAGCGTGCAGTAAATCCCAATGGGATGCTTCATCGGCTGAGATAGTCGCTACGCGGTCAACATTTTCTTTCGCCAGCTCTACGCCCTCAGCTTCGTTCATAGTAACGAAAGGCAGGGTACGGCCATGACGCTCACGCAGGGCTACTACAACGCGGCGTGTGCCTGTCTGGTGCCGTTTCAGGCGGCGGTCGATCCGGTTAGATTTCTGGTTGGCGGGGCGAATGTGACCACCAAAATATGCGCCATCAATCTCAACATGGTCGCGCAGGACTTCGCCAGTGTGTACTTCCATTGCCATTGCCTCACGCAGCTTATGGGACAAAACAAACGCGGTCTTGTACTGGCAATCCAGATTGCGGGAAAGTTGCACCATTGAGACGCCTTTGGAAGCGTTCACGACTATGCAGATCGCTGCCAACAGGTCCACAAAATCCATTTTGCGGCTGGCAAAGATAGTGCCGGATGTTACCGAAAACTGGTGGCCACACGCTTTGCATTTGAACTTTCGGCGGGTGGTGATTTTGTAAGCTTCATCATGGCCACACTTAGGGCATACCGCTTCGCCATTGGTTTCAGGCCAGCGCATTTCGCAAAATGTCTGGTAAGCCGCATCTTCGCCAGCCTTGTAGATTTTGCGCAAACTGAGTGTGCGGGAAGCTGCCGAGAGTAAAAAGTGCTGTGCCATTGTCATTATATCCGATGATGTTGTACATCTTATATGGATACTTGTATACCGACTTTCAAGGGTATATATCATTAAATATGATGACTATTAGAGAGCGGCCATGACAACGAGAAAAACAGACCCCGTAAATGTCGAATATGAGACGAAGGCAAAGAACCTGTTGAAGGGGGAATTGAAGCGCAAGGGCGTGACCTACGCGCAACTAGCCGAAAAACTGGGCGAGATTGGGATTCAGGAGAACGAGCGCAATCTGAACAACAAGATCAGTCGTGGCGGGTTCTCTGCGGCGTTTCTGTTGGAATGTTTGAATGCAATCAGCGTAACAGATATTAGGATTTCTTGATCCCACGCAGCAAGGGTGCCAATTCTCTGTTGTTTTCCAACATTGTTTCTAGATCTTTTCTGTATGGCTCATGGTTATCTTTGCACTCAATAACGATTGCTGCCAGTTGAATTTGGTCACGGCACAACTGAACCATGTGGGTTTCGTCAGAAAACAGAGTCAAAATTGACTCAGCTTCGGATGTTTGAGCGTGAATAACGCCTGATGGCCTGTTTGAACTGCTCGGAATGTGTCTTTGGGAAAGAGAAGTTATCTCGCCCATTAAGTCTGCCAATGTTGCTCTCTTTTGGGCAAAATGTTCCGCTAGTTTTTGCCTTTGTGCATTATCTGGTTTCTGAAGCTCCTCCTCCAGGCCCAGGATAATTGCTTGGTCATCTTTCCAAACCAAATAAGGTGCAGCAAAAAACCGGGCTAAGATGATGCCGCTGACCAAATAAACAATAATCTGAGAAGCCTCTAAATCAGTCATTTCCCTGCCTCTATAAAATTGAATAACAGGAATAGAAACAAAGCCAACAATATCAAAAACCCTAAACGTTGGCTGAACAGCCTTTTGAAATATGCGGTTAAGAAATGGCATTCCTTATGGATGCCAGATATTATGACTTCGAGTCCATCCCTGTTAATCACGCCTCAGCCCTCCGGCTGGTGCGTTTGATACATAAGGCCGGAAATATCCTCGGGGGTTCGGGGGCAGACAGCCCCCGGTTTGACCGTGTGGAAAATCCGGACCACCCCCGCAGAAGCAGTGGCTTAATTGCGCGCGCGACCTAAAGTGAGGGCAATCGAATCAGCTTTCATGTGCAGGGGAATGAGATGAAAGACAGTTACAGGGTAGTGGTGATCGGCGGCGGTGTCGTCGGCGCCTCGGTGCTTTATCATCTGGCCAAATACGGCTGGAAAGACGTTGCTCTGGTGGAGCGGTCGGTGCTGACGGCGGGATCAAGCTGGCACGCGGCAGGCGGTATCCACGCGCTCAATGCCGATCCGACCATGGCCGCCCTGCAGGCCTATACGATTGATCTGCTGTCCGAGGTGGAAAAGGAGAGCGGGCAGAACATCGGCCTTCATATGACCGGTGGCATTACGGTCGCTGCCGATCCCAACCGCTGGGAGTGGCTACAGGCCGCTTACCGCGTCTTTCAGACCATCGGCATTGAAGACTGCTATCTGATGACACCCGCCGAGATCAAAGAGAAATGCCCGATCATGGATGTAAACGGGGTGATCGGCGGCCTATGGGCGGATCGCGAGGGCTATGTCGACACCACCGGCACGGTGCACGCCTATGCGGGTGCGGCCAAAAAACTGGGGGCTGAGGTGATCGAGCATAACCGCGTCACCGATCTGAGGCAGCGCAGTGATGGTTCGTGGGATGTGATCACCGAAAAGGGCAATATCCATGCCGAACATGTGGTCAATGCAGGCGGCCTCTGGGCCAAGCAGGTCGGGCATATGGCGGGGCTTGATCTGCCGGTTTCGCCGCTGGCCCACCATTATCTGGTGACCGAAACCATTCCCGAGGTTGCCGCGCTGGATTTTGAAGTGCCGATGACGGTCGATCTGGAAGGGTTCAGCTATATGCGGCAGGATCAGAAGGGGGTTCTGATCGGGATTTACGAGCTCAACCACTATCACTGGCAGATGGAAGGCGCGCCGTGGAATTACGGCTTTGAGCTGTTGCAGGAGGATATCGACCGGATCGAGGACGAGCTGACGCTGATTTACCAACGCTATCCGGTCCTGGAGAATGTCGGGATCAAGAACTGGGTCAACGGCGCTTTCACCTTCTCGCCTGACGGCAACCCGCTGGTTGGGCCGGTCCGGGGCTTGCGCAATTACTGGCTGGCCTGCGGGGTGATGGCCGGTTTCCTGCAAGGGGGCGGGGTTGGCAAGACGCTTGCCGAATGGATGATCCATGGCGAGACAGAAGCCGACGCCTGGTCGATGGACATCGCGCGTTATGGCAAACACACGTCGAACCGCGAATATATCCGCCAGACGACGGGGCAGTTCTACTCCCGTCGCTTCGTCATGACCTACCCGAACGAGCAATTGCCGGCTGGCCGCAAGCTCAAACGCGCGCCAGCCTATACGGCAATGGATGCTGCCGGTTGCAAATGGGGCGAAAGCTGGGGGCTGGAAGTGCCCCTGATGTTCGGCCCCGAGGGGTTTGAGGAAACGCCGACGCTGAAACGGTCCAACGCTTTTGAGGAGGTGGCAAAGGAGGTGAACGCCGTACGTACAGGCGTTGGCCTTCTCGATATCTCCGGCTTCTCGCGCTACCGGGTTTCGGGTCCTAATGCCGAGGCCTGGCTTGACAACATGTTTGCCACGAAACTGCCCAAACCGGGTCGCGCAAGGCTTGCCGTTGCGCTGGCGCCTTCGGGCCGGCTCAAAGGGGATCTGACACTGCTGAACTGGGGTGACGGCAGTTACTGGATCATGGGCAGTTATTACTTGCGCGAATGGCATATGCGCTGGTTCCATGACCATCTGAGCGAGGGTGTTTCGGTTCGCGATATCTCGGATTCCGAGGTCGGTTTTGCGCTGGTGGGCCCGAAATCACGCGAGGTTCTGGCCAGGCTGACGCATCAGGATGTTTCAAACACGGCGTTGCCCTTCATGGGCTGTCAGGTCATGGATGTCGGCCTGATCCGCGCCAAGGTGGCGCGCATGTCGGTGTGTGGTGAATTGGGATACGAGATCAACTGCCATGCGCTTGAGCATATCTCGCTGCGCGAAATGCTGATGGAAGCGGGTGCGGAATACGGCATTCGCGAGTTTGGCTTTTATGCGATGAATTCGCTGCGTCTGGAAAAATCCTTCGGTATCTGGTCGGCGGAATTCCGGCAGGAATACACCCCCCAGGAAACCGGCATGGATCGCTGGATCGACTGGCAGAAGGAAGAGTTTGTTGGCCGCGAAGCCGCGTTGAAAGAACGTGATGAGGAGAGTGCCGCAAAGAGGCTGGTGACGCTGGAAGTGGATGCCGAAGACGCGGATGCCAGTGGCTATGAGCCGGTCTGGCTGGGTGACAAGCGCATCGGTTTTGTAACCTCGGGCGGCTATGGGCACCACGTGAACAAATCGCTGGCAATGGCGTTGGTTGATCCGGGTGCTGCTGCGTCGGGCACCGAACTTGCCGTACATGTGGTCGGCAAACTGAGACCCGCGCGGGTGATTGACCCATCACCTTATGATCCCAAAGGGGAAGCGATGAGGCTCTGATGGAGACAGGGCGCAGGGGAGGGCGGGCGCAAAAGCGGGCGCAAGCGCAGACATCGGCGCGGGTGACCAGCTATGGTCAGCTTAGCCATCCGTTTGCGCCGCAACCCCTGTTTTCGGAGGATCAGGTACAGGCGATCCATGAGACTGCGCTCAGGATGCTGGAAGAGCTTGGCATCCGGTTCCTGCTGCCCGAAGCGCGTGACCTCTTTGCCAAAGCCGGGGCGGTGGTGGATGACGAAAGCCAGATGGTTCGGATCGGGCGCGAGATCATCGCCGAGGCGCTAAAGACAGCCCCCCGCTCGTTTCGCCTCTGTGCGGCCAACCCGAAGCGCGAAATCCTGTATGAGCAGGGAAGGCTGATGTTCACGGCGGGATCAGGATGCCCCAACGCCGCCGATCTTGAGCGCGGGCGGCGACCCGGAAACCTCAGAGATTATGAGGAAACGCTGAAGCTCCAGCAGAGTTTTGACGTCATACACAAACACGGCCCATCAGCGGAACCGCAGGATATCCCGATCCAGTTCCGCCATTACGAGCAGATCCGCGCGCAGCTGGAATTTGGCGACAAGCCGATGTTCATCTATTCGCGTGGGCGTCAGCAGGTTACCGAAGCGTTTGAGATGATCCGTCTCGGCCTCAATCTCAGCGATGATGAATTCACTGGCGGGGTTTGGGCGACCACTGTCGTCAACACCAATTCGCCACGCCAGGTCGATCAGCCGATGGCGCAGGGATTGATTGATTTCGCCCGCGCCGGGCAGATGTCGATCATCACGCCCTTTTGTCTGGCTGGCGCGATGGCCCCGGTTACCGTGGCCGGTGCGCTGACCCTGCAACATGGCGAGGCGCTGGCCTGTATCGCGCTGGCACAGATCGCAAAACCCGGCGCGCCGGTTTCCTATGGCGGCTTTTCCTCCAATGTCGACATGAAATCCGGTGCGCCTGCCTTTGGTACGCCGGAACACGTGAAAATGCAGCTGGGCACCGGCCAGCTTGCCCGCCTGATCGGCCTGCCCTGGCGCACGGCGGCAGGATCGGCCAGCAACATCGCCGATATGCAGGGCGCGTCCGAGAACAACATGGGGCTGATGGGCGCCATGTTGTCAAACGCCACGATGGTCGTGCATTCAGCGGGCTGGTTGGAGGGCGGGCTGACCTTTGGCTATGAGAAATTCATCAATGATCTGGAGGCGCTGCAAACCATTGCCGAGCTTTGCACCGAGACTTCAGCAGAGCAGAGCGACATAGGTTGGGAGGCGCTGGCAGAGGTGGAGCCCGGCGGGCATTTCTTTGCCGCTCAGCACACGATGGAGCGCTATGACACCGCGTTTTATCGACCCCTTGTCAGCGATTTGTCGAATTTCGGCCAGTGGCGCGATAGCGGGGCCAAAACCTCGACAGAGCGGGCAATGGGAATCTGGAAGGCCGCTCTGCATGACTACCAGCGCCCGGCCCATTCCGGCGATGCAGTTGAACGCATCGCGCCCTATATCGAGGCGCGTCGGGCAGAAGGTGGGGCTAAGCCACTGGATTAACGCTTGATCTTGCATGTGAACGCACTGGAACCCGCAGAATTTTGTAGAAAACCGCTGCATTTTGTGGTTTTGCTATCTTCGTAACAAACGGAAGATATCATGACCCGTAAAACAGCTTTTCTCACCGGAATTACAGGCCAGGACGGATCGTATCTGGCGGAATTGCTGCTGGAAAAGGACTACGAAGTTCACGCCATCCTGCGCCGCTCATCGGTATTTACCACGCCCCGGATCGACCATATTTTCGACCATCCTCGTTTGCACACCTATCACGGCGATCTGGCGGATTCGAGCAACATGCACCGGCTGATTTCCGACATTAACCCGCAGGAGATCTACAATCTCGGGGCGCAGAGCCATGTCGGTGTTTCCTTTGAGGTGCCGGAATATACAGCTGAGGTCACCGGTATCGGCACCGTGCGCCTGCTGGATGCGATCCGCGACAGCAAGGTCAATTGCCGGTTCTATCAGGCGTCCACGTCTGAATTGTTTGGCGGCATTCCCGGTACCGAGCCGCAGAGCGAGAAAACGCCGTTTTACCCGAAATCCCCCTATGGGGCGGCCAAGATTTACGCCTATTGGGTGACGGTGAATTACCGTGAAAGCTATGACATGTTTGCCTGCAACGGCATCCTTTTCAATCACGAAAGCCCAAGGCGCGGGGAGACCTTTGTCACCAAGAAAATTACCCAGGCGGTGGCGCGGATTTATCAGGGGCGGCAGGATGTTTTGAAGCTTGGCAATATCGACGCCAAGCGCGACTGGGGTCATGCGCGCGACTACGTCAATGCGATGTGGCTGATGCTGCAACAGGATGAAGCCCGCGATTACGTAATCGCCACAGGTGAAACTCACACGGTGCGCGAATTTGTCGACCTGGCTTTTGCCGAGGTCGGCATCACAATCGAATGGCAGGGCGAAGGGGTCGATGAAAAGGGCATCGACAGCAAAACCGGCAAGACGCTGGTTGAGATCGACCCGCGCTATTTCCGCCCTGCCGAGGTTGAGCTGCTGCTAGGCGACCCTTCCAAGGCCGAACGCGAACTGGGCTGGCGGCGCGAAGTATCGTTTCACGATCTGGTGTCGGGCATGGTGCAGTATGATCTCAAGAATGACGATTTTGGTGGCGAGGAATAGCAGGCCGGGGGCCGTGCGATTGCAGGCAGGTTTAAGATGACAAAGCGCATATTCGTGGCAGGCCATAACGGCATGGTCGGGCGGGCCATTCTGCGCCAGCTTGAAAGCGACAGCGAGGTCGAGCTGGTCTGCAGGAGCCGCTCGGAGCTTGATCTGGTTTCGCAGGAGGCCGTGAACGCGTTCTTTGCGGCGGAAAAGATCGATCAGGTCTATCTGGCGGCGGCGAAGGTTGGCGGTATTCACGCCAATAACACCTACCCCGCTGAATTCATTTACGAAAACATGATGCTGACGGCCAATATCATCCATGCGGCACATGTGAATGACGTGCAGGAACTGCTGTTTTTAGGCTCAAGCTGCATCTACCCGAAACTGGCAGAGCAGCCGATCAGGGAAAGTTCACTGCTGACAGGGGTGCTGGAACCAACGAATGAACCCTATGCCATCGCCAAGATCGCCGGGATCAAGCTTTGTGAAAGTTACGTCCGGCAATATGGCCGGGATTACCGCAGTGTCATGCCGACCAATCTTTATGGGCCCTTTGATGGCTACCACGCCGAAAACTCCCATGTCATTCCGGCGCTGATCCGGCGGTTTCACGAGGCTGTTGAAAGCAGGGCTGAGACCGTTACCATCTGGGGCAGCGGCACGCCACTGCGCGAGTTCATGTATGTTGACGATATGGCCTCGGCCAGTGTGTTCGTGATGAACCTGTCTCGGGCGGTGTTTGACCAGCATACCGAACCGATGCTGGCGCATATCAATGTCGGGGTCGGTGAGGATCAGTCGATCCGCGATCTGGCGGAAATGATTGCTCGGTTATCCGGCTTTGAGGGAAAGCTTGAATTTGACACCAGCAAACCTGACGGTACGCCACGAAAGCTGATGGATTCATCCAAGTTGCGCAAGCTTGGCTGGCAGCATCAGGTTGGATTGGAAGAGGGGCTGACCCGGGCGATAGCCTGGTATCGCGAGCATGTGAGTGAAGCCCGCAATTGAAGACTATTACCAACCGTCGCGTGTGATGCCCTGTTCCGGCAGTTCGGTGATTTTGCTGCGCTCGAAATTAACCGCGTGGAGTGCCCGGCAACAGGGGCAACCGGCCTGTTCAGTCAGCATCAAAAGATCTTTGCCCTCGGCGGCGGCATCGCTCAGGTTTTCGGCAAATTCCAGAAAACTGCCGAAGAACCAGGCCTGTTTGTGCGGGCCATCATCTCCCACCTTGTCGTAGTCCTGCGCATTTACGGTGAGGGTCATAACTAAAGTTTGCTACCAGTACGAGAATGATTCGTCTTGTCATTGTCACTGCCTCGCCTTGTTTTCCTGCTAATTTCTCAACATTCAGGAATTTGCAGGTGTAGCTGATGGAATTGTGAAAAACTGATCAGGAGAACAGGTTTGCATATTCCTCGCGCAGCAGGTTTTTCTGCACCTTGCCCATCGAGTTGCGCGGCAATTCATCGACCAGAATCACCTGTTTGGGTTGCTTGAAACGGGCCAGATCACCGGCGATTCCTGTTGCCACCCCTTCGCTGGTCAAACCCTTGCCCTGCGCAACCACCACCGCCACCACCGCCTCGCCGAAATCCGGGTGTGGCACGCCGATGACGGCGCTTTCCAGAACCCCGTTCAGATCGTCGATCAGCAATTCAATCTCTTTGGGATAAACATTGAACCCGCCTGAGATGATCAGATCCTTGGAGCGGCCGATGATGCTGACATAGCCGCGCTCGTCGATCTGGGCGATGTCGCCGGAAATGAAAAACCCGTTTTCACGCAGCTCTTCAGCGGTTTTTTCCGGCATCTGCCAGTAACCGGCAAAGACGTTGGGGCCGCGCACCTCAAGTGCCCCGATCTCGCCCTGTGTCAGCACTTCACCTGTTTCAGGGTCGGCGATCACCACTTCAACCCCCGGCAGGGGGAAGCCGACGGTGCCTGCACGCCGCTCGCCGTCATAGGGGTTTGAGGTGTTCATGTTGGTTTCGGTCATGCCATAGCGCTCCAGAATCGCGTGCCCCGTCACCTCGCGCCACTGGTCATGCGTCTCTGCCAGCAAGGGGGCCGAGCCTGAGACGAACAGGCGCATATTGGCCGAAGCCTCGGCCAGCCCGGGCATATCCAGAAGTCGCGTGTAAAAAGTCGGCACGCCCATCATCGAGGTGGCCTGCGGCATGGCTTCAAGTATGGCTTCGGCCTTGAACCCGGCCATGAAAATGGCCGAGCCACCGGCCATCAACGTGACGTTGGTGGCGACGAAAAGACCGTGTGTGTGGAAAATCGGCAAGGCGTGGATCAGTACGTCCTTGTCGGTGAAATGCCAGATTTCAACCAGCGTTTCCGAATTTGACGCCAGCGCCAGATGCGTCAGCATGGCACCCTTGGAACGACCCGTTGTGCCGGAGGTATAAAGGATAGCCGCCAGATCATCGGCTGCGCGCGGAACCGGCGTGAACCCGTCGCTTTCAGCATCACGCGCAGCAGCCAGGGTGCCGCTTTCGTCCGGTGCCAGGGTCCATACATTGGCAACCCCATGTTCCTTGGCAATCGGTTTCAGCGCGCCCAGTTTTTCGGGGTCGCAGACGAAGAGGGCAGGCTGGGCATCTCCTAGAAAATAGCTGACTTCCGAGGCGGTATAGGCCGGGTTCAAAGGCAGGAAGACAGCACCCGCCAGAACCGCGCCGACGTAAAGTTCCAGCATGGTCACGGTTTTTTGCGCCTGCACCGCGACCCGGTCACCGGGTTTGACGTTTGCCGTTACCAGCGCCGCCGCAACCTTTTCGGCGTTGGAGAAGAATTCGCCGTAAGACACGATCCTGCCGCCTGGGGCGCAATTCAGGAAAGTTGATGCCTCCTTGCCGACACTGGATTTTCTGATCCGGTTTGCCAGGTAATTCTGCTCGTACATGTGCCGCTTCCTCGTGTTCTATTTCTTTGGCAGACCGGCCAGCACCCGGATCGCCGGGGTGGCGACGACGGTATGTTGTGTCGCATATGCCTGATGATTGGCCTCGATCTGGGTCTGGTCATAAAGGTAATTCACCATCACCCCAAAGGCGCTGTCCTGCCCCAGTTTGCCATGGTCCGCCTCGGTGTTGACGCGGTGGAGCATCGCCCCGTTGCCAAGATGAAAATGCGCAACCGGATCAAAGGCTGTGGTGCCGCCGCGTTTGGCGCGCAGCAGGTAGCGCGCCGCCAGTTCCTCGGCCAGTTCCGGGGGCAGGGGGGCGGCCAGTTCAGCCTCGGTCAGTTCGGCAAAGGCCACCGGCAACAGCGGATCAGCGCGCGTTCGTACCCCAAGCGCCCAGCGTCTGAGGCCCGGTACCGGGGAAAGGGTGACGAATTGCTTGAGCGAGGGCAGGTCGCGTTCCAGTTCGGCCACCACCTGTTTGATCAGGAAATTGCCAAAGGAAATGCCGCGCAGGCCAAGCTGGCAGTTTGAAATCGAATAGAAGACGGCGGTTGTCATCTCCGTCGGGTCGCTCACTTCGCGTGCCTCATCAAGGATCGGTCCGATGGCGCCCGGAATGTCGTCCATCAGGGCCACTTCGACAAAGATCAGGGGTTCGCTTGGCATGGCCGGGTGAAAGAACGCGAACAATCGCCGGTCAGGCGCGGCAACCCGCTGACGCAGATCGTTCCAGCCAGTGATTTCATGCACCGCCTCATAGGCGATGATCTTTTCCAGAATTTCAGCCGAGGTCGACCAGTCGATGCGCCTGATTTCAAGGAAACCCCGGTTGAACCAAGAGCCGAACAAATGGCTGAAATCGTCGTTCAACCCGGCCAGAACCGGGTTTTCTTTCAACATCCCCAATAGATCGGCGCGCATCCTGACCAGCCGCGCCGTGGCACCGGGAACGCGGTTGAGGCGGCGGATCAGCTCCTGGCTGACGGGTTCGGCGTTGTCATGGACGTGCCGCGCGGCGGCGTTGTCGCCGGGGGTCCATTTGGCGATGGCGTCCGCCAGCCGGTCGTCGTCAACGCTGAATTCCGTCGCGATCTCAACGAAAAATGCGGCCTTTTCACCGGGGGAGAAACTGTCGAAACGGTCCAAGAGGGTCATCGCGGTGACCAGCCCCGAAACTTCGCCTTTATCGCCCAAAAGCTCGGTGCAAAGATCGATGTTCGAGGCACCCTCCTTGCCGCTCATCCGCCGCCCGGCACGCGCCATGCGGCCAAGGATATCGCTCAGAAATGATCGCTCGGGCATTGGGTGTGCTCTTGCCTTACCTATGCGTTACGTTCGGATCAATTGGGTCCAGTGGTCCGCCCACCGCCATTTCGACAGCACGGGCCACGGCCAGCAGTTTGGCCTCACCACGCGGCGGGCCTATCAGTTGGAGGCCGACCGGCATGCCACCCTCTGACAGTCCCACAGGGACCGAGATTGCGGGCAAGGTGGTTGTCGTTGCCAGAAATGCAAAGCGCAACCAGTCCATATAATTACCGAGTTTTACGCCGTTAATCTCGTCAACCCATTCCAGCTCAACTTTGCGTGGCATCGCCCCGACGGTCGGGCAGGCGAGGACATCGAAATTCTGCAGGAAGGACTTCATGTTCAGGAACAGTCGGGTCCGGCTGACATTGGCCTTGGCGATATCCTCGGGCGTCAGCGTTTGGCCAAATACCCAGTTGTCTTTCAGGGTTTGTTTGAAATGGCGTGATATGCTGTCCGGAATGCTTGGCAGGGCTGCGATGTATCCAAAACCGCGCAGCACGTGATAGGTGCGTTCAAGACCGGTCAGGTCCGGGCTGTCTTCAACCACGACCGCACCGGCGCTCTCGACTTTTTCAAGGGCGGCGACCAGATGCGTGCTGATCACCGGTTCAACCTCAGAAAGACCGTTCAGATCTGCAGAATAGGCGATACGCACCTTGCTGTCTGCCCTGATCACCGCCTCCTGAAACGGTGTTTCCGGTGCGGGGTAGGAGATGGGAACGCTGGGCTCAAACCCTGAAAGCGCATCCATGAACAGGGCGCAATCGCGCACCGAGCGTGCCATTGGCCCCTGCACCCCTTCCAGAAGGTAACCGGCACTTGACCCGGCCACCAGCGTCGCCGCAACCCGCCCCGGCGAAGGGCGCATGCCGACGATGCCACAAAAGGCGGCGGGTGTTCTGAGCGACCCGCCGTGATCAGAACCCTGGCTGAGCCAGGTTTCGCCTGCTGCCAGCGATGCCGCGGCCCCGCCACTGGATCCGGCTGCATTCATCCGCGTGTCCCAGGGATTGCGTGTAACCCCCAGAACATCGTTGAACGTATTGCCCCCGGCCCCCATTTCCGGCGTGTTGGTCTTGCCAACGACGATGCCGCCGCGTTCTTCCAGCCGGTCGACGAAATGCTCGCTAAAATCCGGCACGTAGTCGGCCAGCCCTTTGGTGCCAAAGGTGGTTCTGACGCCTTTGACGCGATCCAGATCCTTGATCCCCAGCGGCAATCCGGCCAGCCAGCCGGGGTGATCCCTGTGGCTGTCATCCAGTGTCTCGGCAAACGCCTCGGCGCGGGCGCGACAGGTGGTCGGCATGGCGTTGATGGCCGGTTCAACCGCTTCGATCCGCTCAAATGCGGCGGCTATAAGCTCTTTGGGTGAAACATTGCCTTTTTTCAGCAGCCCAACCACTTCATGGGCTTCCAGCTTGCAAATGTCAGGCCCGGTAAAGGCGGGATTGGGTGTGTCCGTCATGGCGCGCTCGTTTTGCCTTAATCGAACAAAACCTAGCGGTGCTCAGGCGCAATGGCAATTCACCAACGCGCAGTTTCTGCGAATCCGAAAACTCAGGTGCCCACCACCTTGACCGAATTGCTCGGCTCCACCTCTACGGTGCCTTTGCGGCGGATATAGTTTTCCACCACATCCCAGATCTGCGGGCCTTCAGTGCCTTCATTGACGCTGGCCCAGCCGGCGACGACATAGGTTTTGGCGGGGTCAATTGCCTCGCCGGTTTTTGTCAGGGTCATATCAGAAACCCGCGAACCCTGCTGTTTGGAGATATCAAAGGTAAAGCCCATGCCACCGATCCGCACCATATCGCCACCCTGTTGGTAATAGGGGTCAGGGTTGAACAGGTTGTCGCCAACATCTTCCAGAACGATGTTGATGAATTCGCCCGTCATCTCGGTCCGATAAGCTTTGCCATAGGTCATCGATGTGACGCCGAAAATATCCTCGCGCGTGATGTCCTGCCCCGGCAGGATCGATGGCCCCCAGCGCACGCCGGGAGACATGGCAATATCTGCATCCCGCTCTTCAATCAGGGCCTCGGTGATCAGGTCATCCCATGTTCCGGCAAAATTCCCACGCCGGTATAGCAGGCTGTCGCTTTGGCCGATGACTTCAGTCATTTGCTCAAGATAAGGGGCGCGTTCGGCATCAACTACGGCGGTAACGGCGGGGTCGGGGGCTATCACGTCCGAAAAAATCGGGATCAGTTTGTGACGGAAACCCATCATCTTGCCGCTCCGTACATCAAGATCAACGCGGCTGACGAATTTGCCGTTGGAGCCTGACGCGATGATGATCGTATCCCCCACCACAACCGGTTCGGGCAGAGCATCATGGGTGTGCCCGGACAAGATCACATCGATACCCTGAACCCGGCCCGCCATCTGTTTGTCTACGTCAAAACCGTTATGCGAAAGAAGCACCACCAGTTCGGCCCCTTCGGCGCGCACTTCTTCGACCATTTCGGCCATGTGTTCCTCGCGGATGCCAAAGGAGTATTCAGGGAACATCCATCGCGGGTTGGCAATCGGCATATAAGGGAAGGCCTGTCCGATGACAGCTACCTTGACGCCACCGCGCTCAAAGAATTTGTATGGTTCGACCAGTTCTGCCGGTTCATCCCATTCCGCATCAAAGATATTGGCACCAAGAGCAGCGAAAGGCAGGCTTTCGATGGCTTCCTGAACCCGTTCGGACCCCAATGTGAACTCCCAGTGAAAGGTCATGGCGTCGGGTTTCAGTGCGTTCATGGCGTTGATCATGTCCTGCCCGTCAGTGTGATAGCAGGTGTAAGACCCGTGCCAGGTATCGCCGCCATCCAAGAGCAGGGCGTCAGGGCGTGCAGCACGAATGGAGTTGATCACGGTTGAAATCCGGTCAAGCCCACCCATGCGGCCATAGGTTTTCGCCAGTGACGCAAAATCATCATAGGTCAGCGCGTAGGCTGAGGCAGAACCGTCTTCAATGCCATAAAGCTTGCGATAATCGGCCCCCGTCAGATGCGGCACATGCCCCTTGGCCGCTCCGACACCAAGGTTGATCTCGGGCTCGCGGAAATAGATCGGTTTCAGCTGAGCGTGAATGTCGGTGATGTGGATCAGCGAGACATTGCCGAAGGTATCAAACTCCAGAAGCTTGTCCTGCGTGAGGCTCTGCTGGGCAGCCAGCCGCGCCCAGTTGCCGAAACCGGCTGCGCCATAAAGCGCGGTAGTTGCCATCGAGGCTTGCAGAAAATCGCGGCGGGAAATCATGAACATTCTCCTGTCGTTCGAATCCTGATGTGCGGATGTCGAATAAAAAGGCCCTCCCCCAAGAGTTCAGGGGAGGGCCTGAATTCAGCCTGAATTCGTCAGATCAGTTGCGAACCGACGGGCCCTCGATAACCAGGCCGTTGCCGCGCGAGGCGACATAAAGCTCAAGCGCGCGGAACTCGTCCTTGCCGGGTTTGTAAGGCGTTGCACGAATGTTTTTCATGCAGCCCTTGAAGCGACCGTGGATCGAGTTCAGCTTGGCATTTTTCAGACGATAGGCCGGGAAGCCGTTGGTCTGACCCTGGCTCAGGTGGTCGGCACGGATCATCACGCCGTAATTGTCTTCGTGACAATTGGAACAGGCCATGTCGAGCTGACCGACGCGGGTATAGTAGATCTCTTTACCCAACTCATACATTTCCGCCACCGGACCATCGGTTTTGACATTCACCGTCATGCCACGTGACTGAAGGCTGATCAGCGCAACCATCGATGTCATCTGACCACCGGTGTATTTCCAAGGCTCGGCACCCATGTGCTTCACACGGCTTTCGTTGATGTAGTCTTCCAGCGTGTAAAGCTTGCCGGCCTCGGCATTCCACTTCGGCGTAACAGCCCGGAGACCAGCCATGCTTTCGGGTTCACCGTGACAATCCGCGCAGGATTTTCCGGCGGTACCTTCAACCGTTGACCAGGCTTCCCAGGCTTGATCGACGAAGATCATACCGGGGTTGTCAAAGTCATCGGCCTGCATGGCCTGGGTTTCGTCCGAACGGAATACCCAGCCTGAGAACAGTTCAGGCAGGGGGGAACCCTCGGGCGCCGCAGCGCGTACCATTATGGGTGTTTCACCGTTAATGGTTAGTTCGCTGTCTTCTCCCGCCTGTGCCGCAAAACTAAGCGACACCGCGAGAATTCCGCCAGCAACAACGGATTTTGCTAGTGTTCTCATGGCGTTAAACTCCCTGATATTTTTGTTGTTTTTTAGCCGATCGCGATCGATTTGGATGTCTCCCAAACATCGCCGGCTTCATCTTCCCACTTGAAGCTGAGTTCGCCGGGTTCAGTAATCGCCAAATCAAATTCGACAAACGGGTTGGTTGAGATCGCTCCGCCCTGATGGGCCGCCATCACAAGCTCGCCGTTGAAGGTGGCAGTGAAGGTATGGATCACCTGGCGTGGGATTTTCTCGCCGGTCTTTTTGTCTTTACGCTGACCCGATTCCATTGTGTGGTTGATCAGAGTCTTGACGACAAAGGTTTCACCCGCAGCAACGGATTTTGGCGCTTTAACGCGTGGTTTTATTTTAGCCATTGGATATTCTCCGTTTACTCTGATTAGCCGCCGCAGCCGCCGATTGTGACCTTGACCGCACGTGCAGTTTGGATGAACGAACCGTCTGCCATCTTGGCAACCGCGATCACGTTTTGCGTACCAGCCAGGCGGATACGGGTAGCGGCCCTGCCTGCGGCAGCGGCGCCAAACACGAATTTCACAACGTGAGGCTGTGGATTGCCGTCTGCAAGAATGAGAACTTCAGACGCGCCCGCAGCGTTCACTGCAATCGGAACAGTGTTGCCGTTTTCAGCAATTCCCGGTGTCGTCAGTTCAATGTTGCCTTCGCCGACATCTGCGCCGCCGGTAAAAGCTGCAATGGCTTCCATTGCCTTGTCAGTGGCCGCTTGTGCGAAACTCACCGGGACCAGGGTTACGGTGACAGCTGCACCGCCCAACGCCAGTGCTTGTCTTCTGGACAGGTTCATGAATGTCTCCTGTTACTCTTTGAGGGTTTGTAGATATGCCAGAACATCCTCGACCTGCTGAGCCGAAAGGATTGTTTTGCCCTGGAATTTTTTCAACGTCCGAACGCCGTTTTCCAGGCGATAGAACGACGGCATAATGGAGTCTTCGAAGGTGTTTTTCGAATTGACAAGAATGCCCCGCAGTTCTGCATCAGTCCAGCGATCGGCAACGCCGTCAAGCGACGGGCCCACTTCACCATGGAATGAATGTTCGGGCATTTCAGAGTTCACGTGACAGGCCAGGCAGTTGCCTTGTTTGCGATTGGCAAACACTTTGCGACCATTTACTGCGTCACCTGCTGCGCTGGTCAGAGACGCAGCAACCGCTCCGTCAGCAAACACAACATCATCCGCTCCCGTATCACCGGCAAAGGCTATTGAGGCCATTGCCAGAAGAGATGCAGGAATGACGGCCAGTTTCATCGGCTTCATTTATTCCTCCCTGAATAAGATTGCTTGAGCCTAGGCGAGTTGCGACAAAAACACAACAATAAATTCGAAAGTGTGCATACGACGAAGCAGACCAAAGACTCAAATACAGGCAGGCTACTCGTCCGCAGCCCTGCGTTCATTGATCATTCGTGCGTGATATTTCTGGAAATGCTCATCGGTCTCATAACCTTTGATTTCGACCCATTTCAGCATGTCATAGGTGGTGCCCTTGCCAAAAGCCCCCGGTATTGTAGCCACGGCTGCGCGTGCTGCATTGGCGGTTTCGGGCACTGATTCTGGCATGAACAGGATCGTCGGTGTGAACACCACACCCCAGCGCCGGGCGATTTCCTTTTCGCTGAGTGTGGTTCCGTCAAAATCGGTCACCTCTTCATCGCCAAAGAGGTTCATCTGAACGAAGAAATACTTTTCGCGGATAAGTGCATCGATCTTTGAATCGGAAAACACCTCATTGTGCATCCTGGTGCAATAAATGCAGCCGCGCTGTTCAAAGATAATCGCCAGGCGTTTACCTTCCGCGTTGGCGTCGGCCAGATCTTCGGCCAGATCCTTGAATGTTACCCTCAGCCATGTGGGTTTGTGCAAGCCGTCTTCACCCAGTTCAACGGCCGAGGCCGGAACACTCAGCAACAAAAGCGCCAACAGCGTGGCAAATACCCGGTGAAAACTCATCATATACTCCTTATCCGAGGGTCTGAAATTGAGGGAAAGTATCGATCATCCATTGTGCGATCCGGTTGACCTGACCGAAAAAGACCAGCGCGCCAAAGATTAAGAGCAAGCCGCCCATCACCTTTTCCACCTTGCCAAGATGGTGGCGGAAGCGGGCAAAGAACGCCATGAACTGGCTGGCAAAAATCGCTGCTATGACGAAGGGCAGGGTCATGCCCAGCCCGTAAGCAAACAGAAGTGTGGTGCCCTGCCACACGGTATCCTGCGCCCCGGCGGCAAACAGTATGGCAGCCAGGATCGGGCCAACGCAGGGGGTCCAGCCAAAAGCAAAGGCCAGCCCGATAACATAGGCTCCGAGTAGGGAAACCGGTTTGTTCCGGGTCTCAATCCGCGCTTCGCGGTAAAGAAGCCCGATCTTGAAGACACCGAGGAAGTGCAGCCCCATGATCATGATCAGCCCGCCAGCGACATAGCGCAGAATGTCGAAATAGGATCGCAACACCTGCCCAAAAGCCGAGGCCGTGGCACCGAGGCCGACGAACACGGTCATGATTCCCAGCGCAAACAGGATCGAGGCAAACACGACGCGGCGACGTGATCCATCGTTGATCGAGCCGTCATCGGTGAACTGGTTCATGGTAATTCCTGCCAGATAACACAGATAAAACGGCACGATCGGCAGAATGCAGGGCGACAGGAAGGAAATGAGCCCCGCCAGGAAGGCCCCGTAATAGGAAACGTCAAACAGCATTGTGATTCCTTGCTTTGATCATCAAAACATATTAGAATTTGATTATATAAACAACAAAATGTCGGAGTTTCACCAATGAAGCCGATTTTTGCTGCGCTGCTGGGACTGGCTTTGGTGCTGTTCCAGCCTGCCCGGACCGAGGCAGAAACCCGCCTGATCATGTTTGACGAGGAAGGGTGTTCATGGTGCGAGCAATGGAAGGCCGAAGTTGGTGTTATTTACGCCAAGACAGCAGAAGGCAAAGTCGCGCCGCTGACGGTTCTGGATGTTCACGACCCGGTACCGGAAAAGTTGAAACTCAATTTCCCGCCGCGATACACGCCGACATTCATATTGATGCAGAATGATGTGGAGATTTACCGGATCGAGGGCTATCCCGGCGAAGATTTCTTCTGGGGATTGCTGGAAGCAAAGCTGATCGATATCTCTGCGCTGAAGGTTCGCTCGTGCAACCGGGAGGCGACATCCGGTTGCGAGGCCTCTGAGAGAGGTCAAAAACCGTGTTTTTGTTGATAAAGTGCTACCAATTATGGCAGATATGGGTATCAGAGGGCTGCCCGGCCCTAATTGATGTATCGATATCCTCCGGGCGGATAGCGAAGCCATGAAGAAACCATCGGCTTCAGAGCAGGAAAAAAGAGGCCCGGAAATGGCAATGCCCGATTTTGATCAGGGTTTTGACGACACCCAGATGGACGAGATGATCGAGAACGCCCTGTCGGCGGCCGATTTCCTGAAGGCGCTGGCGCATGAGGGGCGGCTGATGATCCTTTGCCATCTGGCATCGGGCGAGAAATCGGTTTCGGATCTCGAAGAGCTGCTGCATTCGCGTCAGGCGGCGGTTTCTCAGCAACTGGCCCGCCTCAGGCTTGAGGGGCTGGTCAGCTATCGTCGCGACGGCAAGACCATTTTTTATTCGCTGAACGATTCAAAATCGCGCCGGGTCATTGAACTGGTCTATGATCTTTTCTGCAATCAGGAGGGCAGGGGCTGACGCCACGCCGTCGTTTTGGGAGGACCGGATGGATTTCATGTCAACGGAAATGCTGGCGGCAATCGTCGGCCTGACTGGCGGGATTGTTCTGGGGCTGGCTGCGCGGCTCGGTGATTTTTGCACGTTGGGGGCGATTGAATCCGCCTTTTATGGCAACAATCAGACGCGCCTCAGGATGTGGGGTATTGCCCTTGGCGTCGGTATTCTGGCGACATTCGGATTGGCGGAGGCTGGTATTCTGTCCTTTGACAGGACATTCTATCACAGCATCAGGTGGAACCCGTTTGCCAGCATCTTTGGCGGCCTCCTGTTTGGCTATGGTATGGCCTATACCGGCAATTGCGGGTTCAGTGCACTGGCACGGATCGGCGGCGGCGATTTGCGCGCGCTGGTCGCGGTCATCGTGATGGCGATTTTCAGTTTCATGACGCTTGGCGGACCGTTGGCGGAACTGCGGGCAATCGTCTTTCCGGAATCCGATTCGATTGGCACGCAGGGTTTTGCCCATCTCTTTGCCGATCTGACATCTTTGCCGGTGATTATCTTTGCTGCTCTCATTGCAGCCGGATTTCTGATCTGGGCACTGGCGCATCGCGGCCTGCGTGAACAACCCGCATCAATCATCTGGGGCGCGCTTGTCGGTCTTGCCATTGCCTCGGGCTGGTGGGGCACGTCACTGCTTGCCGAATCCAGCCTTGATGCGATTGACGTTCAAAGCCATTCCTACACCGCGCCTCTGGGCCGTTCGCTTGTATACCTGATGACCTCAACTGCGGGTGGCGTGAATTTCTCGGTTGGCTCGGTGGCGGGGGTTGCGCTGGGCGGGTTCCTTGGCTCGCTGATCAAAGGGCATTTCCGCTGGGAGGCCTGCGAAGACCCGCAGGAACTGGGGCGCCAGATGTTCGGCGCGGCGCTGATGGGCATTGGCGGCGTAATTGCGCTTGGTTGCTCAATCGGGCAGGGGTTGACGGCGTTTTCGACCCTGTCCTATTCCGCCCCGGTGACGCTTGCCGCAATCATCATCGGCGCGATGATCGGGCTGAGGCGTCTGGTCTCAGGCTTTCAACCCGATTGAGTGCGTGCGGGTTTGCGCCAATCCGGTTGATTGAGGTCTGCCGGATTGCTCAATTCGCGGCGCATTCTGTGGTGAAACTCCGACATTATTCATCAGGGCTTTGCGCAAAACCAGTTTGACGGGATTGGAGCGAAAGATTTCGCCCGCAAATCAAACGGTATTAACACCTGACCCGGCAGATCAACTCCAAGACCGCGCGCACCTAAGCGGTACGCAAACTGCCTTGTAAGCATCTGAAAACGTGTAATGAACTACTAAACTAGTCACCTGGAACTATAATACGTATCATTATAAGCTCTGATTTTTGGAGGG
>CAZMNO010000056.1:0-21508 GCA_964567685.1 uncultured Rhodobacter sp.
TCTCTCTCGCAGCAACCATGATCGAACTGAAATGAACGTCAACAGGCCCTAGTTCATTGTGGTTTTTTAGGGAGTTACGCAGTGAGTTTTTGATATACTTAAGGGATTGATAACTTTTTGAAAGTCTTGTTCGGAAATGTCCTGAAAACAGGCGAGCATCTTGGCGGATTACAATTGGAGCACAGCCATCTGCCTGCCCAAATCAGAACCGTGCGCGTTAAAAATTCAAGCCGGCAACCAGCCAACTCACCGCAATACTTCCAGCCTATTCAAAAACGCGTCACCGTCACGCCAGCCTGTTCCAACCGCTCGCGTACCCGCATCGCAAGCTTAACCGCCGACAGATTATCGCCATGCACACAGATCGTATCCGGCCTCACTGGCACTTTGACCCCGTTGATCGAGGTGATCGCCTGATCCTCAACCATTCTCAAAACATGATCCGCCGCCAATTCCGCATCGTGAATAACCGCTCCTGGCTCAGTGCGCGACACCAGCGTGCCATCATCGTTATAGGTCCGATCGGCAAAAACCTCAGCCACAAGCGGCCCACCCACCGCCTCGGCAGCGGCCTGAATTTCGGTGGCCGCCACGGCCATAATCACCAGCTCTCCTGAAAACCTGCGCAAAGTGCGGGCAAATATATCGGCCATCGCCCGGTCGGTCATGCACATGTTGGAAAGTGCACCGTGCATTTTCACATGTCGCAATTCAGCCCCTTCCGCCTTGGCAATCGCCGCCAGAGCGCCGATTTGATAGAGGATCATCGCCGCCAGCTCGTCATCCGACGTGCCGCGAATTTGTCGCCGGCCAAAACCGCGCAAATCGTCAAACCCGGGATGCGCCCCGATCCCCACACCCTTGTCCCGGCATAGCCGTACCGTTCTCGCCATTTCCGCCGGATCGCCTGCATGAAAACCGCAGGCGATATTGGCGCTCGTGACGATATCCAGCATTTCGGCATCCTGTCCCATACGCCAGGCGCCGAAACTCTCGCCAAGATCGGCATTCAGATCAATCGTTGTCATCTTCATCCCCCCGCAAAACGCCGTCTATCAGGTTATAGGCCAGCAAATCACCGATGTCGCGCGGGTCACGGATCGTCGCCACCATTTTCCTGGTTAATCCGTTCATTTTACGCTGTAATTCCGCCAGAGCCTCTACTGCCTCTGCGCGCTCCACCACCTCAAACCGAAATCTTGTACCGGTTCTCAACTGCACCATTGCCGGAATATCGGCAGTGGCAAGAACACCAATTCTGGGATACCCGCCTGACGAGCCGCGATCGGCCAATAGCACGGTCGGTGTGCCATCGCCAGTTACCTGAATATCCCCGGGATTGATGGCGTCGGAAGCTATTGTCAGACCCTCAAGCGCGTGCAATGGCCCGCTGTCCGGAATGATCTGCATTCCCATTCGATCGCGCATCCGGCCGACCTCAAATTCCGCGGCCAGAAACCTCTCTCGCTCCGCCTTACTGAAATAATGCGATTGCGGGCCCCACATCAGGCGCAAAACCCGCTGGTCAAAATACTCCGGGCGCTGCAGGCCCTGGGGGGCCAATTCACGCGCCGGATCCCCGGCAATCAGGGTCTGGCCGGGGGCCGGAACATGGCCAAAACCTGCCCGCAAATGGGTTGAGCGCGACCCCAGAACGATATCGGTCTGAAACCCGCCGGGCACGTGCAGATACCCATAAACGCCTTCACGCGCCGCCGCGATCTCAAGAACATCACCGGCAAGCAGCAGCAGGCTTTGCCGCCACGAAACCGCTTCCCCGTTGAGCCTAAGCGCCATTTCCGCCCCGGATGTTGCAACCCAGATCCGTGATACGGCGCGAAACCGCCCGCCTGACTGGGCAAATTCAAGCGCCGCATCCCCGGGTTCGTTTCGCAAAAGCGCCTGCCCTTCCGCCAGGGCGAACCCGTCCAGGGCCCCGCTACCGGTGACCCCAAATCGCAGGAACCCGAGCCTGCCCTGATCCTGGATGGTCGCGCCCGGTGCCAGTGACAGAATCTCAAGCCCACTCATCGCGCACCCTTTCTGCGCTGATGGTCCATGTCAAATCCGGCATAGTCCCTTTCACTAACCGGTTCGAACCGCACTTCGTCTCCGGGGGCAATCAGAAAGGGCGGCGACGCACTGGCGTCAAAACCGCGAAACGGAGTCTGACCGATCTGATGCCACCCCGTCGGGATCTCGGTTGACGGCAGCACGGTTTGGCGCACCGCAACCAGCACAGCGCCTGCGGGCACGCGCGGGGTCAGCTCGCTACGGCGCGCGATCTGCCATCGTTCCGGCAATTGCCCGAGATAGGCCAGCCCCGGCGAAAACCCGAGCATGGCGACCGTCAGCGCCTCTGCCGCGTGGTGATCGGCGACCTGATCCTCGCGCAAGCCGATAAAATCGGCCACCTCGCCCAGATGCGGCCCGCGGGCACCTCCATAGACCACAGGAAGCACCCAGCGATTGCGCGAGCGCGGAGGTGGGGCGGCGTACCAGTTCTGAGCGTCAAGGCGACTGCGCAACTGCTGCCAAAGCGCATCAAACGGCAGTTTAAACGGATCAAACCGCACTAGAATTGAGCGGAAACTGGGAACGGTCTCGATCACGCCTGTCGGCAGGTTCTTCTGAAGCTCCGCATCGAACGCGATGACCGCATTGTTGATCACCGGGTGGTAGATCTCGCCAAACTCAACCAGTATCCCCATATCCCCGGCCACGCGCAGTTCTGCCGGGCCAAAACCAGTGTTGCCCACATCTTTTGTCATCGCAAAGCCGAACCTTCGGAACCCAAAACCTTTCTGAGGCTGGGTTTTTCAAGGCAGGGACAGACCGATTTATTCATTGGCGTGCAACACATGGCCGCCACTTTGCCACCCAGCCCGCATCGCTGCAATGCCGATTGCCCGCGCGCGCGCCCCTTGTCGCTAAGACGATTTTAACCCCCTGCCAGCTAAGCTTGGGTCGGGTGACATGGTGAAAGGGATGGCGATGAGCAATGCTTTGGCAAAACAGGATGGTTCAATTCCGGCAGAGATGTTCCCGGCACTGCCACAAGCAAGCGCACCGGATGCGCTTGAAGCAGCCATTGCCGCCACGCAGGCACCTCCCGCGCGCACCCTCTCGCGTGAACAGAAAGCGGCCATAATTGTCCGGCTGCTATCGCCCGAAGCCAGTGAAATCCCCCTCTCAAATCTGGATACGCAACATATGGTGCGGCTGGTGCGCGCAACCGCCGGTCTGCGCTTTGTCGATGAGGCAACCACCCTTGACGTCATCCGTGAGTTTCTTGATGAGATGGACAGCCTCGCCATTTACTTCCGTCCCGGGCTGGAAGGGGCGATGACATCATTGTCACCGCATCTCACCGATGATGTGACCACGGTTCTGACCTCCAACCTTCCGCCCGATGCACCTGAAGATCCCTGGATCGAGGTTGCCGTACTGCCCACTGCCGATCTCGCCTCACTTTTGGCCAGTGAAACCCCACAAGTCTGCGCCATTGTTCTGTCCAAACTGACCTCAGGTAAAGCGGCGGATGTGCTGGGTGAACTTGATCCCGACCTGGCGCGCAGTGCCACACTGGCCGCTTCGCAAGCCGAAAGGATCGAAGAGCGCACTGTCTTTGATATCGGCCTCTCGATTGCCAGCATGTCCGCAAAGCGGGGGGATCAGGGCGGGCTTGCCGGAGATCCAGTTGAACGGGTCGGTGCAATGCTCAACTTCACCGGGGCCGCAGCGCGCAATGATCTTCTGGAAACGCTGGAAAAAGCCGACAGCGCCCTGTTTGAAAAAGTGCGCAAGATCATGTTCACCTTTGCCGACATTCCCGACCGTATCGAAGTGACCGATATCTCAAAACTGGTGCGTGCGGTGGAAAATGGTACATTGGTCACGGCACTTGCCGGTGGGCAAAAATCTGATCCGGAGGTGGTTGAATTCATCCTCGCCAATCTCTCAAAACGCCTTTCAGAACAACTTTCCGAAGACATCCGCGATGCAGGCGACGTGAAACCCAAAGACGCCGATACCGCGATGAACACGGTCATTCAGGCCATTCGCGATCTTGAAGCTGCAGGCGAGATTATCCTGATCCAGCCCGAAGACTAGTCATAGACGTTCCGCCCCCCGGCCAAAGTCCCGGTGCCCAAACACCTCCTCATCATTGATTTCACAAATACTCCGCGCGCGGAGCGCATTTCTCTTTTATTCATGCCTCAAGCTTACGCCGCTGCGGGATTGTGCCCCTCAGCCTCGTCCAATGGCAATTCCCCCGTCTCAGGCATGTTGTAGGCGAAAGTGACATCCTTCGTTTCCGCATCCGCCAGTGCTGGCACCGGTTCGGCAGCCTTGAAAGGCGGCACCACACCCGATTTCTCCGGGTTCACGACACTCAGCAATATCGCCTTTTTGCCGTTCAACTGACCAAGCCGCCCGACCATCAGCTCCACCCCTCGATCACTGATCAGCGTGAGATCCGACAACGCGTTCTGCGAGATCGGGATCAGATCGCCGACATTCAAGCCAAGCGCCGTCTCAAGCCCCGTCGGAACCGTCTCCAGATCAGCGCGTAAAACCAGAGGTGCGGCCATCACATTGGCAGTCAATGCACGGGACCATTCAGGATCGGGCGACTGGTTTGGCTCACCGGAAGGCCCCGGCCATACCGCGCGTGGCAGCGCCAACGACAGCGTACCACCCCGCTGCCCCGTCTGAAACGCCACTTTACCACTCAGGCAGCAATAGCCGGTGTCACTCAGACTGAAGGCCAGTTTTGCCGCCTGGATTTCGGAATGTGCAACCGTCAGGCCCGGCAGGATCGGTTGCCCGGCGCTGCGCTCCAGCTCCTGCGGAAAGGCGCTCAGAAGATGTGTGCAAAACTCCTGACACAGGGCGGCATCGATCATGGTTGGTGTCCGGGCCTGTCGAAAGACCGCATTGTCAGCGGCACCCGTCACGATCTCAACCAGACCGTTGACCAGCATCGCATCAAGCGAGATCAGCCCCTTTTGCCCGTCGCCAGCCTCAACGACCATCAAAAGCCCCGGATCAGGCGCGCCAGCCAGCAAGGATTTGAGGGGCATTTCGCTTTGCTTTGCATCCTCAAACGACGCTTCAGCATCAAAGAGTTTGCGCGCCACTTTGCCAATCGCAATGACCAGAGCCGGTATTGCATGGGCCGTTGCTTCAGCCCCGCCAGCGCGACCCGAGGCGATCATTCTTTTCAATGTCTGGCTGTCGCTATCCATCCGGGGCGGATCCCCTTTATACCTTCAAGAGTGACCCAAGCTAGCCCCGCAAGGCTTTAGAAGTGGTTACCCCGCCTCACAGGGCAACGCGTTACTGCATCGGCAGCACAACCCGAAATCCGGCGCCCTGATCCTGCGGGCGATAGGTGATTGTGCCACCAAGATTGCGCATGATCTCGCGACTGATCGCCAGCCCCAGCCCAGCGCTGCCTGCCGAGGAGGCATCCGACAGGCGGGCAAATTTTTCAAACACGATTTCGCGGTGTTTTTCATCAATCCCCGATCCATTATCGGTGAAATCCAGAATGGTGGTTTCAGCATCACCGGACACATCGATCCTGAGTTCCGGTATCCCGGCATCGCAATATTTGCGGGCGTTTGAGATCAGGTTGATAAACACCTGTGACAAGCGATCAAGATCGGTATTGAGCGTGATGTCCTCACGTTTCGCATCCCGAATTATACGCAAATAGCGCCCTACGCCCTGATGCGTGGTCGACGAGATCGCCCGGTCAATCAGCTCAGCCAGTTTGCCGGTCTGTTTCTGCACGATGACCTGACGATTCTCCAGCACCGAAAGATCGAGTATCTCGTCAAGCAACCGTGTCAGGCGGATGCTTTCATCCAGAATGATCGATGAATAGCGCTTCAGCTGCTCCTCTGACATCCCCTCGCTTTCGCGCAGTACCTCCGAAAACGAGCGGATCGAGGTCATGGGCGTTCTGAGCTCATGGCTGATCTGGCTCAGAAACCCGTCTTTCTGAATGCTGAGTTCGGTCAGCTTCTCATTGGCCAGCCTCAATTGCTGTGCCGTCTGCGCCAGTTCGCGCGATTTGGCCTCAAGCTGCGCTGAATGTTCCATGATTTGCGCGGTCTCATCGGCAACGGCAATCAGATCTTCAACCGACAGATTGGCCTCGCCGGTGATTTGCCCGACCATCGCATGGGCCGTGGCTGCCCCGACATTGCCAGCCAGCTCACGTTCAAGCCGGTCAATGAACTCGCGCGTCGCATCGGGCATGCCTTCGCTTTTACCCTGTTCGGCAGCGGCTTCACGAAACAAGGCAAGCGCGGTTTTCGTCCCCATGGCACGCTGCGCCATAATCAAAAGATCATCTGAATCCACCGCCACGGGTGACCACGGGCCCTGACCGGTTGAATGCTGGAATACATTGACAAACTGCGCCCCTTGCAACCGCTCCAGCGGGTTGGGAAAGGTCAGCAAGGACACCGTGACGAAGGCCAGAGAATTGACCGTCATACTCCAGATCAAGGCATGCACCAGCGGATCCATTTCCAACATGCCGAAAAGCGCTTGCGGGCGCAGCAATTCAATGCCGAAGGGGCCATTCACCAGCGTTTCCGCCGACATCAGCCAACTGCCCTCAAAACTCGGCAGGAACAAAGTATAGAGCCAAAGGAAAAATCCGGCGATCAGTCCGGCAATCGCACCCTTGCGGGTCGCGCCGCGCCAGAACAATCCACCCACAAGGGCTGGCAGCACTTGCGCCACGCCGGTAAAGGCAATCAGACCGATTGACGCGAGCGCCGCCGTGCCACCGGTAAACTGGAAATACCCGTAGCCTAGGGCCAGAATGGCCGCGATGGACAGGCGGCGCGACAGGATCAGCACCTGGCGCACATCGCCGCTGACCTCGGCACTCGGTCGCCGCAATCTCAGCCAGAGCGGCATCACGACATGGTTGGACACCATCGTCGCCAGCGCAATTGCCGCCACGATGACCATCGAAGTTGCCGATGAAAACCCGCCAAGGAAAACCAGCATCGCCAAACCTTCCTGATTATGCGCAATCGGCAGGGTCAGCACGAAAAGATCGGGGTTGGAACCCGCTGGCATTTCCGCCAGCCCCATGACCGCGATCGGCAGCACAAAAAGGCTCATCAGAAAGAGATAGAGCGGAAAGGCCCAGCTTGCGACGGCCAGATGGCCCTCGTCCGAGTTTTCAACGACCGTGACCTGGAACATTCTTGGCAGGCAGATGATGGCTGCTGCTGACAGGAACAACAGCGTAAACCAGCGGCTGCCGGTTGCCGTTGCACTGTTGATATTGGCGGCCTCGATGCGGCTCAGCATGTCCTGAGCCCCGCCAGCGACCCCCCAGACAACGAATATTCCGACCGCCAGCAGCGCGATCAGCTTGACAATCGCCTCTACTGCAATCGCGGTGACAACACCGTGATGGCGCTCGTTCACATCCAGCGTTCGGGTGCCAAACAGAATGGAAAACAGCGCCAGTCCGACCGCCAGCCAAAACGCGGTGACCGAAATGTCAGGGGCCGCCTGACCCATTGTCGCCCCGGACGCGATCACCGAAAAGCTGAGGGCCACCGACTGTAACTGAAGCGCGATATAAGGGGTCGAGCCGACCACCGCCAGCAAGGTGACGATCACCGCAAGAAAGGTGCTCTTTCCATAGCGCGATGATAGCAGATCAGCGATTGACGTGATGCGGTGTGACCGCCCGATGCGCACCAGTTTCCTTAAGAACCACCACCAGCCGACAAAAACCAGAGTGGGCCCAAGGTAGATCGCCATGAACTCAAAACCGTTTCTGACGGCAGACCCAACAGCCCCGTAAAACGTCCAGGCGGTCGTATAGATCGACAGCGACAGCGTGTAGACGATGGGCGAGCGCAGCCAGCTGAATTCGCCCCGGCTGGCGCGCCGGTCGGCAACAAAGGCGACAACGAATAACAGGCTCACGTAGAGCGTGGCCACCAGAACCAGAATATTGAAGGAAAGCATCAGTCCTCGTCCGTCGGTTCGGACAACCAGCGCGACAGGACAAAGGCCGCAGCGATCAGTACCAGCCAGACAATGAACAAATAAAGCCCAAGCGCCACCGCGTGGTGATCTTCATCAGGCGTGACAAAAAAGAACAGCAGCGGATAGGTCATAATCGTCACACCGACAACCGGCAGCAGGCGGGCAGCATCGAATATCCGCTTGCGCCGATAGCTTTTCAGATCAAGGAACTTTGGTGATCCGGACTCGCTCATCCCGCAAGCTCGCGTACAGCTTTCAGCATATCGGCATTGGAAAAGGGTTTGGTCATGAACGAACTCGCGCCAAACACGGCCGCCTCTTCGCGGTCTCTGGCCTGGCCTTTCGCCGTCAGCATCAGGATCGGCAGATCGCTGGTATCATCCGTTGCACGAAGCTCCTGCAGGATCTCAAACCCGCTTTTGCCGGGCAGCATGACATCAAGGATCAGAAGATCGGGCTCGGTGGTGCGCACCATCTCGATCGCCCGCGCACCATCAGATTGCGCGGTGACGCTCCAGCCATCCTGACGCAGAAGATAGGTGATTGCCTCGATAATGTTCGGCTCATCCTCAATCAAAAGGACATGTTTACCCATCCAGCGCCACCCTCTTAGAAATTCACCCCGCTATCATGTTCTTTTTCACTGCTGGTTGGCAAGAGCGTGAATTGACGGCTCGCGCCGTGCGGAGCATTCGGTGCGCGGGCATATCCGGCAACTTAGCCCGACCTCGACTGCACCTGTGTCCTGATCTTGTCGCCGCGCCAGTTGGAACAACATGGATGATCGGATCACCGGCGCCGCGCCGCCATCCGGCAAATCCTGATAGACCGCCTGGGCTTCAGCACGAAAAACCCGGTTCTCGGGCGTTGCCAGACTGCTGGTGATAAGCGAATGCGGGCGCGTCAGCGCCTGATAGAGCGGCCACAGCGCACAGGCCGAGGCATAGCGCGGCAGAGAAAACCCTTGCAGGGATTTTCGCAGCAAAACCGCCCCGGCACCATCACAGACGATCAGGCCGAACTCCGGATTGCCCTCTATTTGCGGCAAAAACGCCAGCCTGCGATGCATCGCAGCCAGCGGCACCTGAAATGCCCGCGCCAGCTCCGTCGGCTGAAATCCCCGAGAGTCCGCTTCTTCTAAAAGCGCCTCAAGCGGCAATCTTGCCGCATCATCGCAATAACGCGTCAGGATCACCCGGGCCATGGCGCGGCTTGATTGCGACTCCAGTTCCTCTGCGTTTCTGATCAGCTCACCGATGGCGTCTGTGCCATCGCCTTCCAGCACAGCAAAATGGAACTGATGCTGGTCAAGAAAGGCTTCGACCTCATCAAATGGGGTGGAAAGCGATTTCTCACCCTCGCTCAGCTTGTCAAAATAGCTGACCAGCCCCTGCGACAGCTCGGACAGGCGCCCGCTTTCGTCGTGAATATTGGCCTGGAAGCGGCGCTGCTGCAAAACCTCCATTCCTTTCGCATCCGCCAAAATCCCCGAGGTGGCGTGAATGGCGGTGACCGATGACAGCATTTCATGCAGGCTTTCAGCCAGAAACGGGTCATGGGTAAGCCGGTCGCTCAGCGCATCGACGGTACGTTCAAGCCCGGCAGCGCGGCGCTGCAGCCCGGCGATCATGCGCGCCCAACCGGGAAAGCGGCTGACCAGTTCTTCAACCCGCTCAATTTCCACCTGTTCACCGGTTGCTGCGGCGGCAGTTTGCAGCGACCGGATCAGCTCGGCATCGGCCCCTTCAAGCAGAGCGGTCACATCCATTCCCAGAACCGCCGCAATATCGATCAGAACCTTTCCTGCGATTCCCCGTCGATTATGTTCGATCAGGTTCAGATAAGATGGCGAGATTCCCGAGCGCCGCGCAACATCGGACTGTCGGAGGCCGATTGCCTCGCGACGCTCACGAATTCGCGACCCGACCAAAGTTCGCGCCATTTAGATTCCTCCTTGTTAATCAGTTGGCTATATCCGGTGTTGTAAATTATTTTACATCTTTACGGCCAACTCTGTATACTATTTTACATAAAAATCGTTTCTCTACAATTGTTTGTTGCGATATTTACAACCCATCGAAGATAATGCCCGCAGCCAATAGTGGCCCGCTGCGCCATTCCCGGGGCAGCATATTGACACGAATGGGAGGAAATTCATGTCCACATTTAATCCGACACGTCGGGGTCTTCTGAAAACCGGTGCGGTTGCCGGTGCTGGTCTTGCGATGCCGCTGGTCTTCACCGGTTCCGCTGGTGCCTACACCAACGAACCCACAGGTGGTTCGGTGACCCTGGGCTTCAACGTGCCGCAAACCGGTCCTTACGCTGATGAGGGTGCAGACGAGCTTCGTGCATACGAGCTGGCTGTAGAGCATCTCAATGGTGGCGGCGACGGCGGAATGATGAACACATTCTCGTCCAACGCGCTTAAAGGCAACGGTATCCTTGGCAAGAAAGTCGAGTTCGTCACGGGCGACACGCAGACCAAATCTGACGCAGCGCGCGCTTCGGCGAAATCCATGATCGAAAAAGACGGCGCCGTGATGATCACCGGTGGGTCTTCTTCGGGTGTTGCGATTGCGGTTCAGGGCCTTTGCCAGGACGCAGGCGTCATCTTCATGGCTGGTCTGACCCACTCCAACGACACAACCGGTAAAGACAAGAAAGCCAACGGCTTCCGTCACTTCTTCAACGGTTACATGTCTGGTGCGGCTCTGGCGCCTGTGCTTGAGAAGCTCTATGGTTCCGATCGCAAAGCCTATCACCTGACAGCCGACTACACCTGGGGCTGGACTCAGCAGGAATCCATCGCTGCTGCGACCGAAGGTAAAGGCTGGGAAACTGTCAACAACGTGCTGACGCCGCTGGCGACAACCGACTTCTCGTCGTATGTTGCACCGGTTCTGAACTCGGGTGCTGACGTTCTGGTTCTGAACCACTACGGCGGCAACATGGTCAACTCGCTGACAGCAGCTGTTCAGTTCGGCCTGCGCGACAAAGAGGTTAACGGCAAGAACTTTGAAATCGTTGTTCCGCTTTACTCGCGCCTGATGGCTCGTGGTGCTGGTGCTAACGTTAAAGGTATCTTCGGCTCCACCAACTGGCACTGGTCCCTGCAGGATGACGCTTCCAAAGCGTTCGTAAAATCCTTCGGCACCAAATACGGCTTCCCGCCGAGCCAGGCAGCCCACACGGTTTACTGTCAGACCCTGCTCTATGCAGACGCTGTTGAGCGTGCTGGCACATTCAACCCATGTGGTGTTGTTGAAGCTCTTGAAGGTTACAAGTTCTCCGGTCTGGGCAATGGCGATGTCGAGTATCGCGCCGACGACCACCAGTGCTTCAAAGACGTGCTGGTCGTGAAGGGTAAAGAAAACCCGACATCCGAGTTCGACCTTCTGGAAGTCGTCGAAGTGACCCCGCGTGCACAGGTTGAGTACGCACCGGATCACCCGATGTTTGCCGGTGGTTCGCTGGGCAGCTGTAACGCTGGCTAATACGGTTCCCCTGACATAGGGGCCCTCCCCGGCCGCGTTCAAAACCTCCCCGGTTGAACGCGGTCGGGATTTCCGGGCAAATCTCGCCGGAAGACTCTCAATTCAATGGGTGGAATGATGGACGCAATCCTTCTGCAGATTCTCAACGGGCTCGACAAGGGCAGTGCCTATGCGCTGATCGCGCTTGGGCTTACGCTTATTTTCGGCACGCTCGGCGTGGTCAATTTTGCACATGGTGCAATTTTCATGATCGGCGCTTTTACAGCGGTTACGCTGAACAAAATACTGTCGCTCTCTTTTGTGACGTTAAGCGAAACCGAGAAAAACTTTCTCGGGCAGCCGCTGGAAATCAAAACGCCCTATGTCGTCAGTTGGTTCGGTGAATCCGCGGGGATGGGTATCATCGACTGGGCGGTTCCCCTGGCGATCCTGTTTTCCATTCCCATCATGCTGGTCGTCGGTTTCGTCATGGAGCGCGGCCTGATCAAGCACTTCTACAGCCGCCCGCATGCGGACCAGATTCTCGTGACATTTGGCCTGGCGATCGTGCTGCAGGAAATCATCAAAGCTTTCTTTGGCGCCAATCCGATCCAGACACCCTCGCCCGAAGCGCTGACAGGCGTTGCAAATGTCGGTGCGATGCTCGGTATGGACATCGTCTATCCGATCTGGAGACTGGTCTATTTCTTCTTCTCGGCGCTGGTCATTGCCGCCGTCTTCTCGTTTCTTCAGTTCACCACTTTCGGAATGGTGGTGCGCGCCGGTATGGCCGACCGCGAAACAGTCGGTCTTTTGGGTATCAACATCGACCGGCGCTTTACCATCATGTTCGGGGTTGCGGCAGCGGTCGCGGGCCTTGCAGGCGTGATGTACGCGCCCATTAACTCTCCCAACTACCATATGGGCATGGACTTCCTGGTGCTCTCGTTCGTGGTTGTTGTGGTCGGCGGCATGGGATCGCTCCCGGGTGCCGTGCTCGCCGGCTTTTTACTTGGCATCCTGGAAAGCTTTGCCTCGATGAACTTCTTCAAGGGCATCATTCCGGGCATCGACCAGATCATAATCTATCTCATCGCAATCGTCATCCTGTTGACCCGTCCGCGTGGTCTGATGGGGCGCAAAGGCGTGATGGAGGAATAACAACATGAAACTTTTCGGACTTAATGAAAAAGACACCCGCTTCCTTCTGATCGTCGTCGCACTGACGCTTACAACGCCGATCCTCCTGCAACCTTTCCCGGAAAGCTCCGGTCTGGCGCAATTCAATGCCGGCTACCCGGACCTGATGCAGCGCTTTGCAATCTTCGGCATCTTTGCCATCGGTTTCAACATCCTCTTTGGTCTGACCGGCTATCTCTCATTCGGTCACGCCGCATTCCTGGGTATCGGATCCTATGCGGTGGTCTGGATGTACAAGCTGCTTGACTACAATGTTCTTTGGGGTTTGCCATTGGCTGTGGTCATCTCGGGCATCTTCGCCCTGGGCATCGGATATATCTCGCTCAGACGAACCGGTATCTACTTCTCGATCCTGACGCTTGCTTTTGCGCAGATGATGTTCGTAATCTCGTATTCCGACTTGACGGCCCGCTTTATCGGCATCAACACGGTCACCAACGGCGAAACCGGACTGCAGGTCTATACCAGTGATCCGCAGATCCTGCTGGGCGCAAACGAGCCCAACGTGCCACATCTCTTTGGCATCATCATGCGCGAAAACTTCTATGTCGCGGAAATCGGTGGCTGGCAGTTCACCTTCAACAATGGCTATTATTTCTGCGCCATCATCGCGATCCTGGCCTTCTACCTTTCGCTGCGCATCTTCCGCTCGCCTTTCGGGCTGATGCTGAAAGCGGTAAAAACCAACCAGACGCGGCTGAACTACACCGGCATCAACTCGCGCCCTTACACGCTGGCGGCCTTTGTTATCTCGGGCATGTATGCCGGACTGGCCGGCGGATTGTTGGCTTCGATGGACCCGCTTGCCGGGGCGGAGCGGATGCAGTGGACAGCCTCGGGCGAAGTTGTTCTGATGACCATCCTGGGGGGTGCCGGAACCATGATGGGGCCTGTGCTGGGCGCTGGCTTCATCAAATATTTCGAGAACATCTTTTCCAAAATCAACGACAACGTTCTGCACGGCTGGTTCGCATGGTTGCCTGACGGAATGGAAGACGCGATCGTCTATCTGATCCACCCGTTTGTCGGCAAAGGCTGGCACCTGACGCTGGGCGCATTGTTCATGCTGGTTGTGATCTTCCTGCCGGGCGGCCTTGTCGAAGGCGGGCAGCGCGTGGCCTCGCTGTGGCGCAACCGCCGCGACAGGAAATCAAGCGACGATTCCGAGCATCACCCCAAACCTGCCCCGCATGTGGCTGAATAACGGAGACTGAAATGGGTATTCTTGAAGTCAAAGACGTCTCCAAACGCTTCGGCGGGCTGCAAGCCCTCGGCGACGTCAACCTGAGCGTTGAAGAAAACAGCGTTCACGCAATCATCGGGCCGAATGGCGCCGGCAAGTCGACCTTGCTCAACTGCTTTGTCGGCAAGCTCATGCCCGACACCGGATCCGTGATGTTCGACGGGCATTCACTTCTGGGGATCAAGCCGCACGAGATCAACCAGCTTGGTGTTTCGCGCGTGTTCCAGACGCCCGAGATTTTTGACGAACTGACGGTGTTTGAAAACGTCATGATCTCGTGCTTTGCCAAGCGCGACGGGGCCTTCCGCCTGCACGCGATCAAAACGGTCGAAAGCGAGACAGATATTTTCGAAAAAGCCGAAAGTATGCTGATCGACGTCAACATGCAGGACAAGAAAGACATGCATGCAGCCTCGCTCTCGCGCGGGGACAAGCGCCGACTGGAAATGGCGATGTGCCTGTCACAGGACCCCAAGCTTCTGCTGCTGGACGAACCCACCGCCGGTATGGCGCGGGCTGACACCAACAATACCATTGATCTTCTGAAAGAGATCAAGAATTCACGCAACATCACGATGGCGATTATCGAACACGACATGCACGTCGTCTTCTCGCTGGCCGAACGCATTACCGTTCTGGCACAGGGTACACCGATCGTTGAAGATGTGCCGGAGAAAATCAAAGGCCATCCGAAAGTTCAGGAAGCCTATCTCGGTACCGCGCATTAATCAAAGGGCGAGAACATGAACGCAGCACTCTCAAAAAATGCCAATCACGCGGTCAACGCGCCGGCCTATTTCTCGGTCTACGACATTCACGCCTACTATGGTGAAAGCTACATTGTTCAGGGCGTGACCTTCAATGTTCATGAAGGCGAGATCCTGGCCCTCCTGGGCCGCAACGGGGCCGGTAAAACCTCGACCCTCAGAGCCATCGCTCGCACCGGTTCACCGCTTGTAACACATGGCGAGATCTGGCTTGACCACCAGGCGGTCCACGAGATGTCCTCGCATGAAGCGGCGCAATGCGGTGTCGGCCTGGTGCCGGAAGACCGCCGAATCATTCAGGGCCTGACGGTCGAAGAGAACATTCAGCTCGCCCAGATTGCACCCCCTGTTGGCTGGTCGGTTGACCGGATCTACGATCTGTTCCCGCGCCTTGGCGAACGGCGCAAGCAGGAAGGCACGACGCTTTCCGGTGGTGAGCAGCAAATGCTGGCCATCGGTCGCGCGCTGGCGCGCGATATCAAGGTCCTGCTGCTGGATGAGCCCTACGAAGGTCTGGCCCCTGTGATCGTTCAGGAGATCGAGAAAACCCTGCGCCACATCAAGGAACAGGGCATCACCACGGTGATCGTTGAACAGAACGCCGTTGCGGCGCTCAACATCGCAGACCGGGCGGTCATTCTTGATACCGGCAAGGTGGTCTTTGACGGCACCGCGAAAGAGGTGCTTGATAACGAAGACCTGCGCCACGAGTATCTGGCAATCTGACTGGCCACAGGCCGCCCCGGGCTTGATCCGGGGCCGCGTGAATGCAACAACCCACATGAGAGAATGCGGCCCCGCATCGGGTGCGGGGCAGCCCAGATATACAGGAAAAGCGCCCCATGACCGCCCATAAGCTTTACGCCCCTTCCTCTGACTTCGTGAATAATGCCCTGATCGACGAGGCAAAGTATAACGAGATGTATGCCGCCTCGATCGCCGACCCGGACGCGTTCTGGGGCGAGGCGGGCAAGCGTCTTGACTGGATCAAACCCTTTACCAAGGTGCGCAACGCCACTTTTGCCCACCCCGACGTTTCGATCAAATGGTACGAGGATGGCGAGCTCAATGTCTCGGCCAACTGTGTTGACCGGCATCTTGAAACGCGCGGCGATCAGACCGCGATCATCTGGGAACCCGATGATTTTGACGCACCGTCGCGCCACATCACCTATCGCGAACTCCATTCCGAGGTTTCCAAACTCGCCAATGTCTACAAAGGCCTGGGGCTGGGCAAAGGCGACCGCATCGTTCTTTACATGCCGATGATCCCCGAAGCCGCATATGCGATGCTGGCCTGCAACCGGATCGGCGCCGTTCATTCCATCGTTTTCGCCGGATTCTCACCCGAAGCACTGGCCGCTCGGATCGAAGGCTCCGAGGCCAAGCTGGTTGTCACCGCCGACGAAGCGCCGCGCGGCGGGCGCAACACACCGCTCAAGACCAATGTCGACAAAGCGCTGGCAATCTCAGGTGACGTCAAAACCCTTGTGATCGAGCGCACCGGAGGCGATGTGCCCATGCAGGACGGGCGCGATCACTCCTATTCCGCCCTGATGGCCGAGGCTTCGGCTGATTGCCCGCCCGAAGCGATGAACGCCGAAGATCCTTTGTTCATCCTTTACACGTCAGGCTCGACCGGCAAACCAAAGGGCGTCGTCCATACGACCGGCGGCTATCTGGTCTTTGCCTCGATGACCCATGAATACGTCTTTGACTATCACGAAGGCGATATCTTCTGGTGCACCGCCGATGTCGGCTGGGTGACCGGGCACAGCTATATCGTTTATGGCCCGCTCGCCAATGGGGCCACCACGCTGATGTTTGAAGGCATCCCGACCTATCCCGATGCCAGCCGTTTTTGGCAGGTCTGCGAGGAACACAAGGTCAACCAGTTCTACACCGCCCCCACCGCCATTCGCGCCCTGATGGCGCAGGGCGATGAATTTGTCAGCAAATGCGATCTCTCTTCGCTGAAAGTGCTGGGAACGGTGGGCGAGCCGATCAACCCCGAGGCCTGGGCCTGGTATAATGACGTGGTCGGCAAAGGAAACTGCCCCATCGTCGATACCTGGTGGCAAACCGAAACCGGCGGCCATTTGCTGACCCCCCTGCCCGGCGCAATCGCTGCTAAACCGGGCTCGGCAACCAAACCCTTCTTTGGCATCGAACCGGTGATCCTTGAACCAACTACCGGTGAAGAAATCACCTCGACCGAGGCCGAAGGGGTTCTCTGCATCAAATCCAGCTGGCCCGGGCAGATGCGCACGGTCTTTGGCGATCACGACCGCTTTGTCGCCACCTATTTCGCTGATTACAAAGGCTATTACTTCACCGGCGATGGCTGCCGCCGCGATGCCGACGGCTATTACTGGATCACCGGGCGCGTGGATGACGTGATCAATGTCTCCGGCCACCGCATGGGCACGGCCGAGGTGGAAAGCGCGCTTGTGGCGCATCCGAAAGTCTCGGAATCCGCCGTGGTCGGCTACCCTCACGATATCAAGGGACAGGGCATTTATGCCTATGTCACTCTGATGGCCGGCGAAGAATATACCGACGAGTTGCGCAAGGAGCTTTCGGACTGGGTGCGCAAGGAAATCGGCCCGATCGCCAAGCCCGACCTCATCCAGTGGGCACCGGGGTTGCCAAAAACCCGCTCCGGCAAGATCATGCGCCGCATCTTACGCAAAATCGCCGAAAACGACTACGGCGCGCTGGGTGACACCTCGACGCTCGCTGATCCGTCTGTGGTTGACGATCTGATCGAAAACCGGATGAACCGGGGCTGATACCCTCGTATCATCGTTACTCAAATACTCGCGCCGCAGGCATATTCGTTTTAATGCCTGCGGCGCGAGCATTTGTGAAACAATGATAACCATCCTGCCATCAGTCCGGCGTGGGGGAGGAAATCCCGTTGCATAATTTGATCAAAAATAGTTCAATCGACGGCGTATAAGACGCACATGGCCCATAAACACAGAGTTAAATGGAAAATCTGCCCGCACACGAGATTGTCTACCGCGCCATTCGCGACAAAATCCTTTTTGGCGATCTGGCACCGGGGCAAGCTGTAACCATTCAGGGTCTGGTCGATGAACTGGGTGTGTCAATGACCCCGGTGCGCGAGGCGATCCGACGATTGTCAGCCGAAGGGGCGCTTGAATTTCAGGGCAACCGCCGGGTCTCAGTGCCTGAAATGGGCGAAAAGCGGTTTGCGGAACTGGTCTTTGCGCGTTTGTCTATTGAGCCAAAGCTGGCGGAACTGGCCTCAATCGCTATGGCCGGTACTGGGGTTGAGGAACTAAAAGCCATTGATTTAAAACTGGATAATGCGATCGATAGCGGTGACGTACAGGGCTATATGCGGCAAAACCACCGGTTTCATTTCACCCTTTACGCACAGGCAAACTCGCGCGTTCTGATGCCCATTGCCGTGACCCTGTGGCTGCGCTTTGGCCCGCTTTCGCGCATCATTTGCGGTAAATATGGCACGGGCAATATCGAAGACCGGCATAAGGAAGCCATGGATCTTCTGGCACGACAGGATCACCAGGGCGTAGGCCAGGCTGTGCGAAGAGATATCGAACAGGGATTTGAAATCGTGCGCTCGGGTTTCGGCTGGAGCAGTATTTGATCAAATTCAGTTGACCACAAATAATTTGATCATATTATAGCAGAGCTGACCCGCTGATTGCCGGATTCACCGGTGGGCCGACCCATATTTTTCGGAGGTATCTGACAATGAACCGTCATTTCAATCATCTGCCGACCGCAGAGCTGCAGGCCCTTGATGCGGCCCATCACCTGCATCCGTTCACGCAAGGCGCGGCGCTGAATGAAAAGGGTGCCAAGATCATCACCTCGGCCAAAGGCTCGATGTTGACGGATTCCGAAGGGGTTGAGATTCTCGATGGCATGGCCGGTCTCTGGTGTGTCAATCTCGGCTATGGGCGCGAGGAACTGGCGCAGGCGGCTTTTGATCAGATGAAAGAGCTTCCCTATTACAACACCTTCTTTCAAACATCGCACCCGCCGGTCATCGCGCTGGCACAGAAACTGGCGGAACTGACCCCCGGCGACCTCAATCACACATTCTTTGCTTCAGGTGGGTCCGAGGCCAATGACACCAATATCCGCCTTGTGCGGCACTATTGGGCGATCAAAGGTAAGCCCACGAAAAAGACCATCATTTCGCGGCACAACGCCTATCACGGCACCACGATGGGCAGCGCCTCGCTTGGCGGCATGGCTCCGATGCACGCACAGGGCGGCCTGCCGATTCCTGACATCACTCATATCGACCAGCCGTTCTGGTGGGCTGAAGGCGGTGATCTGAGCCCTGAGGAATTCGGTTTGAGGGCCGCCCGCGCCCTGGAAGCAGAAATCGAACGCCTCGGCGAAGACAATGTCGCGGCGTTCATCGCAGAACCGGTGCAGGGTGCAGGTGCTGTGATCGTGCCGCCGGAAACCTACTGGCCGGAGATCCAGCGCATTTGCGACAAATACGAGATATTGCTGATCGCCGATGAAGTCATCTGCGGCTTTGGCCGCACGGGCAACTGGTTCGGATCGCAAACTTTCGATATCCGCCCCGACATCATGACCATCGCCAAAGGCCTGAGTTCGGGCTATGCACCAATCGGCGGCTCGGTGGTCAGCGACGAGGTGGCGAGCGTGCTCAACAGCGACGAGTTCAACCATGGTTACACCTATTCCGGCCATCCCGTTGCCTCGGCCGTGGCATTGGAGAACCTGCGTATTCTTGAAGAAGAAGGCATCGTTGCGCGTGCAGGCCAGGAAATCGCGCCCTATCTCAAAGAAAAATGGCAAGGCCTGACGGATCATCCGCTGGTCGGCGAGGCCCGCATCAGCGGGTTGATGGCAGCGCTTGAGCTGACCCCCGATAGGGCGGCACGGGCTCAGTTTGCAGCAGATCCGGGCACGGTTGGCGGAATTTGCCGTGATTTCTGCTTTGACAACAATCTGATCATGCGCAGCGTGCGCGATGCGATGGTGATCTCGCCACCGCTGACCATTTCAAAGGCGGAGATTGACCTTCTGATCGATCGCTGCGTCACAGCGCTTGATCTGACTCATGAAAAGCTGAAGGCCGACAGCCTGATGAAAGCCGCCTAGGCACGCCATGGATTTGCTGACCGTCAATGACCGGCAGGGTGAATACCCGACCTCGTATTACCACGCGACGGCGAACACCCTGCCCCGATTTGATCCGCCAGCAGGGCACATCGCCTGCGATGTCTGCGTCATTGGTGGCGGCTATACCGGGCTTTCAACGGCACTTCACCTTGCCAAACGCGGTTATGACGTGGTGCTGCTGGAAGCGCATCGTGTCGGCTGGGGGGCATCGGGGCGCAATGGCGGGCAGGTCGGTTCGGGCCAGCGAGTCGATCAAGACGAGCTGGAGAAATCTGTCGGGATGACAGCGGCACGGGCGCTCTGGGATATCTCGGTTCAGTCGCTGGATATTGTCAGGGACCTGATCAAATCCCATCAGATTGCGTGCGGTTATGCACCGGGGATCATCCATGCCGACCACCGCAAACGCTATGTCGCCCATAGCCATGCCTATGCCGAGCATTTGCGGAAAACCTATGGCTATGAAAAACTCCGCCTGCTTGATCAGGCAGAGATTCGGTCGTTCATCGGATCAAAGGGGTATTTCGGAGGCACGCTTGACATGGGCTCGGGCCATTTGCATCCGCTCAATTTCGCACTGGGCCTTGCAGGAGCAGCACAACAGGCGGGTGTGCGCATTTTCGAAAATGCCCGGGTGGCGACGGTGGTCGAAGGCGATCCGGCAACGGTCACGGTTGCCAATGCCAGCATCCAGGCGAAATTCGTAGCCCTTGGCTGCAACGGCTATCTGGGCGGCCTTAATCCGCGTGTCAGCCGCCGTGTCATGCCGATCAACAATTATATCGCGGCCACCGAACCCCTAAGCGAGGATGAGGCTGAAAACCTGATCCGGGATAATCATGCCGTTGCCGACAGCCGTTTCGTCATCAACTATTTCCGCCTGTCAGAGGATCGGCGGATGCTGTTTGGCGGTGGCGAAAGCTATGGTTATCGTTTCCCCGGGGACATCGCCGCTCTGGTGCGCAAACCGATGCTGCAGGTTTATCCACAGCTTGCCGACAAGAAGATAGACTTCGCCTGGGGCGGCACGCTCGGCATCACCATGTCACGCATGCCCCATTTCACACGGATCAGCGGCAATATCCTGAGTGCGGGTGGATTCTCCGGCCACGGGGTTGCCATGGCGACACTGGCCGGGCAAATCATGGCCGAGGCGATTGGCGGTCAGGCCGAGCGCTTTGACGTGATGGAACAGGTGCCAACGCCCATTTTCCCCGGCGGTGCTTTGCTGCGCTGGCCGCTTTTGGTGCTCGCAATGACCTGGTTCAGCCTGCGCGACCGGTTGTGAAGTTTTTAACTGGAATCGCCTTGCTGAACCGCCGCTTTGTCTGAATTTCAGGCAGAGTCGTGGTTTGCCGGGACGCGGGGATTTGGCAGAATAACACCGGGGGCAGAACGGGCCTCTGAACTGGGTTATTCCTTCACTATGACTATGATCTGAGAAATCCTCAAATCGGACCAATGTTACGTCCCGCACCAGACCGTCACCATTTCCCTACCCTCATAAACCTTCTGACAGGCAGGCCAACCGATTGATAGACCAGCAGACCAGCAGACCAGCAGACCAGTCAACTAGTCACCTGGAACTATAATACGTATCATTATAAGCTCTGATTTTT